>CBDFKU010000013.1:0-191489 GCA_965248975.1 Dehalococcoidia bacterium | reverse complement strand
TGGGTCGGGTGGTGCCTAATAAGGGGCTCGAACCGTTGATCAAAGCGCTGGCCGAGCTACAGCGGCGAAGGCACGACGTACAGCTGGATGTCGCTGGGCCCTACGAAGGTGGTTACTACGACGTCCTTACCAATCTGACTAAAGAATACGGGGTATCCGGTAGCGTCAACTTCACCGGTCTGGTGACCGGGGCCCGAAAGTCGGAGGCCTTTTCTGCTGCGGACGTATTCGTGCTACCATCCTACACGGAGGGCTTCAGCATCGCCGTCCTTGAGGCGATGTCCTGGCGGCTGCCGGTGATTCTCACCCCCCAGTGCAATTTTCCGGAAGCGGCGGAAGCCGGGGCCGGCTTCGAGGTCGAGCCCGAGCCGCCGTCACTAATGGCGGCTATAGAGCGTCTGATCGAGGACCCCACCCGGGCCGGTAGAATGGGCACGGAGGCCCGGTCGCTGGTGGAGCGCAGATACACCTGGGATGCGATAGTACCGCGGGTCGTGGCGGCCTACGCCAACCTCTTGCCAACACCCGTAGCGGGAATGGTGTAGTACGAACAGACTTATTGGTTCATCGACAAATACCCCTCGAGAAAGTGGCACCGATAAGCTGGACACCGTGGAGCTGATCCACGCCTTGCGGGACGTAGATATTGCACCGCTGGGCAGCTACACCATCGGTTATCCCGATGAGACCTTCGACGCGATGATGGAAACCATCATAATGGCGAAGCAGCATGTGGGTGAAGGGCTGTCTGCGGCATCTTTCTTCGTCATAGTGCCCTTTCCGGGGACCACCCTCTTCGACATGGCTATCCGGGACAACCACCTATCCCTGGACTTCGATCTGAGTTCGTCGGAAGCAAAGAGGGAATCGGCATTCAAGTCTGTGGTCTCGGTTTCCGGCGATTAACGTTCCTTTCCAGCGACAGGGTGCTTAGATGCGTATTCTCATCCTCTCCCAATTCTATGCGCCCGAGCCGATTCCGAAGCCCCACGAGTTGGCGGTCGGGCTGGCGAAGAGGGGGCACGAGGTCCGCTCCATCACGGCGTTTCCCAACTACCCCCACGGCTCCTTTTACGAGGGCTATCCTCTCCGGCCGTGGCGGTGGGAGGTTATGGATGGTATCCCCATTCTCCGCCTGCCCCTTGTCCCGGATCACAGCCGTTCCTCTGTCCGCCGCATTCTCAACTACACCTCCTTCATGGCCTCTGCGTCGTTAATGGGACCCGCCGGAAGCGGCGGTGCCGACGTCATGTACGTATGGCATCCGCCTCTTACCGTAGGCGTATGCGCCTGGATCATCAGCCTGATGAGGCGTGTGCCCTTCGTCTACGGCGTCCACGACTTGTGGCCCGAAGCCATAGCGGCCACCGGGATGCTCGGGAGCAAGAGGCTGTTGGATTGGCTGGCCCGGCTGGAAAGGTTCGTCTATCGCCGGGCCGCCGCCATCGGTGTGGTCTCGCCCGGTTTCAAGCGCAATCTGGTCGGCAAAGGTGTTCCAGCGGAGAAAGTTCACGTTCTCACTGACTGGGGTAACGAGTCCGTCTTCAAACCCTTGCCACCAGACGGCGACCTAGCAAAAGAAACCAGTATGGCCGGGCGCTTTAACATCCTGTTCGGGGGCAACATGGGCCTGGCGCAAGCTCTGGATACGGTCATTGAGGCCGCCCAGCGTGTGTCCCACGTCCCCGACATTCAATTCGTCTTTGCGGGCGACGGCATGGATATGGCCAGGTTGGAGGTCCTAGCCAGGGAAAGGGGGCTGACCAACGTGCGTTTTCTGGGCAGGCAGCCGGCAGAACAGATGCCCCGGCTATATGCCTTGGCGGACGTATTGCTGGCCCACTTTAAGAGGGACCCCCTCTTCGAGATCAGCATCCCTGGCAAGGTGTTCAACTACATGGCCTGCGAGCGCCCGGTCTTGATGGCCAGCGCAGGCGACGCCGCCGACCTGGTAACCGGGGCCGGTGCCGGGCTGACATGTCAGGCCCAGGACCCCGATGCCCTGGCCAAAACCGTGCTACGGTTGCACGGCATGTCCCGGGACGAAAGGGTTGGCCTGGGTAAGGCGGCGCGGCGGGCCTTTCTGGAACAGTACTCCCAAGATGTGCTGGTTCAACGCCATGAGGAACTTCTCCTGGAGGTCGCCAGGGGAAACCACGGCGCTGTGGAACCGGAGTGAAAGTTTCTTGAAGTGCCCGGCTTCGTCTTGGACAGCTCACTGGCCCGGAGCCTGGAATTCTGCCCTATGGTGAAATTCTGGGACGGACTGGAAAGCTACCTTACCTGGAGACAGAGCAATCCGGAATGGCAGTAGCACTTCCGATGGCCATGGAGCAGGAGGAATAGCGACACGATGAAGAAAGTGTTAGTCGTGGGTGGGGCCGGTTACGTGGGCGGCGCCGTAACCGACCAGCTTCGGGACATGGATTACGAGGTACGGGTCTACGACAACCTGCTCTACGAAGAATCCTATCGCAAGCCCTTTGATTTCATCTTCGGAGACGTCCTCGACCGGGAGCTCCTCGAGCAGCATATAGATTGGGCCGACGTGGTAGTCTGGCTGGCCGCCATCGTCGGCGACGGGGCCTGCGCTCTCAATCCTGAGCATACCGTCGCCATTAACGAAGACTCTGTCCGCTGGCTTTGCGAGCACTTCGACGGCAAAATCATTTTCACTTCTACCTGCTCGGCCTACGGGGCCAACGAGAACACGCTGGACGAGGAGTCCGAGGTGAGCCCCCTCTCCCTCTACGCCGGCACCAAGCTGAACGCGGAGCGCCACCTCCTGGCCAACGAAAACGCACTCGTCTTCCGGCTGGGGACGTTATTCGGGGTCGGAGATAACTTCTCCAGGGTCCGGATGGACCTGGTGGTGAACTACATCACGGCCCGCGCCTATTCCTTGGGAAAGATTACGGTTTTCGGCGGAGAACAGTACAGACCCCTTCTCCATGTTAAAGACGTGGCCGCTGCCATCGTCAAGAACCTGGAGACTGAGCACATCGGCCTGTTTAACCTGCACTCGGTCAATACAACCATAATCGACCTGGCCGAACGACTGAAGCCCCACTTCCCGGAGCTGATCATCGAGAAGACAGACATGAAGTTCCAGGACAACAGGAACTACCGGGTCTCCAGCGAAAAGGCGCAGAAGACCTTCGGTTTTCGACCGGCGTACACAGTCGACCAGGGGATCGAAGAGATACACAATCTGATGAGCACCAAGCGCATAAAAGATATCTCCGATCCGCGTTACTCCAACCAGGAGTTCCTCAAAGGTCTGCCCCATTTCCCCAGCGCGGACGGGACCTCGAGATGAGGGGAAGGCACCTACTAATGACCGGTGGAACCGGTTCCCTGGGGATGAGAGCTGTGCCCCACTTTCTATCGTTGGGCATTGGGCAGCTCACCATCTACAGCCGCGACGAGTACAAGCATTTCCAGATGAGGCGAGCCCTGGGAAACGACGCCCGCATCCGGTACGTCCTGGGCGACGTGAGGGACGGCCGGCACCTGGAGAACGCCTGCCGCGGGGTCGACTATCTGCTTCACGCGGCTGCGATGAAGCAGGTGCCCAGCTGCGAGGAGAACGTCGAAGAAGCTGTGAAAACCAACGTGATCGGCACGGCCAACGTGGTTAACGCCGCCGTCGCGGCCGGGGTTGACTGCGCCATCAACCTGAGCGCCGACAAAGCTCTGTACTCCACGTCGGTTTACGGGGCCACCAAACTCCTGTCGGAAAGGTTGTTCTCCGAAGGGAGCCGGCGGGCCAGCGTCCGCTTCGCCAACCTGAGGTACAGCAACGTGATGGCCAGCCGCGGGTCGGTGTTCGAGGTTTTTCGAGAGCGACTTCTGAGCGGGGACACCATAACCGTGTTCGACCCCCGCATGCGGCGGTTCCTTCTGACCCAGAAAGAGGTGATCGACCTCTGTGTCTTCGCCTTCGAGCATTCCGTGGGAGGGGAAACCTATATCAAAGAGTCTCAGCCGGTGTCCATCGTGGACCTGGGAGAGGCGATGATCGAGGTGATGGGGAAGGGAAGTCTGGAGGTGCGGGAGCACGACGGGCGTCCCGGCGAGAAGGTGGACACCGCACTCCTGTCAGAGGAGGAGAGCTCCCGTGCCGTGCGATACGGTGACATCTTTGTCGTAAACAATCTGGGGCGCGAGTTGAATCTGGAGGGCGCTGAACCCGTCGAACCACGGGATTACCTGCTGGAAGATTACCGACCCATGGAGCGCGGACAGTTAATCGGCATGATTAAGGAAGAGCTTGCTCAACACTGATACCGGAAAGGCTTCGAAAGGTCGAGCTCGGCGCCTACACCATCCTTCGTCAACCAGCGCCGTCATGTTGGGAGTAGTGAAATGAGAGTCCTGGTAATGGGTGCCTCCGGCATGCTGGGGCACAAAGTCTACCAGACCTTCGGGGATAGCGGACACGAAGTATACGGGACCGTCAGGAAGACAGCCCGCGACCTGGAAGAGTACGGCCTCGATCCTGCCAACATCATCGAGGGGATTAATGCCAGGATTCCGGAGACCGTGGAGGGAGCATTCCAGAAAGTTCGGCCGGAAACGGTGATAAACTGCATCGGGGTAATCAAGCCCCTGGCCAAGGATCCTCTACCCACTGTTGAGCTAAACGCCCTTTTCCCCAACAGGCTGGCCCGGTACTGCGACCTCGCCGGCGCCCGCATGATTCAGGTAAGCACTGACTGCGTCTTCTCCGGCAGGGACGGATATTACACCGAGGAGAGCATGCCGGATCCGGAGGACCTGTACGGTCGCACGAAGGTGCTTGGCGAGGTGACTTACGCTCCCCATCTGACTATACGTACTTCCATAGTGGGGAGGGAGCTGGGTAGCAGGTTCAGTTTGATCGAGTGGATCTTGAGCCAGAAAGGCGATGTAAACGGGTTCATAAACGCGTGGTTCACCGGCCTTACCACCCGAGTCCTGAGCCGGGTCCTGAAATCGTTGTCGGAGATCGAAACGGCCCAGGGCCTACTCCACGTCGCCGGGGAACGGGTGAACAAGTACGACCTTCTGAAATTGGTGGACAGATACTTCGGCCTGGGACTGACCATCCACAAATACGAGGACTTCTACAACGACCGCAGTTTGGTGGCGAAGCCCTTCGGGGAGCTGGGCATTCCCGTACCCGGGATGGAAGAGATGATCGCGGAGATGGCCGCGGAGGACGCCCAATACCGACAGGCGTTGCCGGTCAGGTCGGGGCGAAGTTAGGCCGAGTGACAGCAAATTTGAAGGTAATGACTATCCTGGGCATCAGGCCCGATTTCATTCGCATGAGTCAAATCATCAAGGGGTTGGACGAGTCCCCCGTGGTAGACCATATCCTTGTCCACACCGGACAGCACTATAGCTACTCGATGGACCAGGTGTTCTTCCGGGAGATGGGGATCCGGGAGCCGGACCACAACTGCGGTGTGGGGAGCGGGACCCACGGTGAGCAGACGGGGCGGCTTCTCATTGAGTCGGAGAAGCTGATACTGAGCGAACGGCCAGACCTCTGCCTGTTCCTGGGGGACGCCAATCCTTCGCTGGCGGCCATCTCCGCCGCAAAGGCCGACGTAAAGGTGGCCCGTATCGAAGGCGGAATGCGCAGCTTCGACTGGAGGATGCCGGAGGAGAAGAACCGGATCATCGTGGACCACATCTCGGACTACGTCTACGTCTATACCCACAGATACAAAGAGCATGCCCTCCTCGAAGGCATCCCGAGTCACAAGATATTCGTGGTGGGTAACCCCATCGTCGACATCGTGAACATGTACCGCCAAAAGGCGGCGTCAGAATCAGGCATCCTGGAATCCATGGGCCTTGCCAGCGGAAAGTACGTGCTGGTCACCCTTCACCGGCAAGAGAACGTCGATGACCCTAAGGTGCTCAAAGGGCTGATAGATGGGCTGGACCTGGTGGCCCACAAGCTGGGGTTGCCCGTATACTACCCGATGTCGTACCGAACACAGAGACGCATAGAAGAGCTGGGAATACAGATGCCCGACACGATCCGGCGCTCCGACCCCCTGGGCTTCATCGATTTTCTCAAAACGGAGCAGGATGCGACTCTGATCGTGACCGACAGCGGCACCGTCCAAGAGGAGGCCAGCATCCTCCAGGTGCCCTGTGTAGTGGCGCGGCGCAGCACAGAGCGTCCCGAGACGATCCAGGTGGGAGGATGCGTACTGTCGGGCACGGAGCCCCGACACATCGTGGAGGCTGCCGAGGCCGTGGCGGCCGTACCCAGGACCTGGCAACACATCCTCGGGGATGGGCACACCAGCAAACGTATCGTAGACCACCTGGTAAGCCTTCGGGAGGAGATTCAAGGCGACGACCCGATACCAGAGTACCTCGACCGCCGCAAACGGCTGGCTTTCAGCGCCAACCACTCCATTGAACACGTCAGAGGTGGCGGCTGGGACCGGCCCCAGCCCAGCGGTTGACCCGGAAAACGTCCATCCAGAGCGCGGCAGCCTTCGTGAATGTCATAGAAAGCCTACCCTGATCAGGGTAGGCTTTCTATTTGCATCGAGGTTGACGGACAGGCAAACTTCGTGCAGGATTGCCCTTGACCTTAGAGTCGCTGATTGAGGATATTGGGTAACAGCACAACGCGAGCCACCGGGATTGTCGGTCTAAGATATCGTAAGCCGGGGCCAGCAGGTCGAAAGTCGGGATGAGGAACCCAGCCAGAGAGACAACTGACATCACCGCCCAGTCGGTCAGGTACCTGGGGCATAGCCTCGAGGTACTGTGGCTTTTGACTGCCGCCGCAGTACCGCTGATTTTCGTGCCCCAGGACTACATGCTGTCGGAGGCGGTAAACGCCTACGTGGAGATCCCCAAGACCACGGTCTTCAGGACCCTGGTGGGCATCATGGCCATTCTGTGGATGGCAGAATGGGTGCTCAAGGGGGGACTGCAACGACGGTACTCAATCGCCCACTATCTCACCAGGCTCAACAACTGGTTGGGCGAACAGCCCACCCGCTGGGTAGTCGTCGGAGCCTGCTTCTACGTCGTGGTCGCCATCGTCACCACTGCCCTCTCTACCGCCTTCTGGACCAGTGTGTGGGGCGAGGTGCCGGGCCAGTTCGGTTACTCCGCTTACACCCTGGTGTCCTACTTCGTACTGTTCGCGGTGATAGCCACTCATCTCAAGACCCGCGAACAGCTCTGGCGCCTGCTGGGAGTGATCGTCGCAACCGGGGCTCTGGTAGCCCTCTACGGCATGGTGCAGCACTACGGGCTAGACCCACTGAACCTGGGGGAGACGGGTAGCTCCCGCGTAACGTCTACGATGGCAAACCCGGTGTTCACGGGAGCTGCCATGGTCATGACCACCATGATGACCATCGGAGTAGGGCTTCTCGTCCTGGACAGGATGGGCTGGAATGTCATACGCGTCGCGCTTTGGGTCATGCTTATCGCCGCCCAGCTCATGGTGACCTTCTGGACCGGCAGCCGCGGGGCCTTCCTTCTCGGGTTGCCGGCGGGTTTGTTGGCCTTCCTCGCCCTCCTCGCCTTGGCCAACACCCGGGATGCGATGGCCACGAATCGAACAGGGCTTGTGGGTGTCTTCGGGATAATCGTGCTGCTTGGCGTATTGGTCCTCATCGGACAGCTGCTGTTGCTGGACCAGATCGACTTACCTGGTATACCCATACTGGTAGTGGTGCTGGTGGCCTTTGGAGTGCTGGCGGTACTCAGCATCAGGCGCTTATTGTTGCCGGATCGGCTCGAATTCCTGGGAGGGAGCTTCGCTAAGGCCTACATGGTCATGGGCCTGGGACTGTTGGTGGCCCTGGCGGTGGTCGCCCTGACCCCCTCCCCCTCCGATGTCTCTCTAAGGGATGCCGACATTGCCACCGGTGGCGTCGGACAGGTCGAAGGACGGCTCTCGTCCATAACCTCGACGGCCGAGCGAGGGGGAGTCAGCTTTCGTACCGACATTTGGGACAGCTCGATGGGCCTGATAATCAACCGACCATGGTTCGAGTACGAACCCCTCTCCCTCTCCTATCTTCGACCGCTGGTGGGATACGGACCGGAGATGTTCAAGTACACTTTCCCCTTAGAGAGCCCGCTGGGAGGCCTTCTAAGCCAGGCCCACAACTTCTTCCTGCACCACTGGGTCGAGCAAGGGGTCCTGGGACTCTTCAGCTCCGTGGGGCTCTTCGTGCCCCTCTTCCTAGTGGGCCTGATCACACTGTGGCGCAACCGCGATACTTATTCCACCTCCCACAAGTGGGTCCTCATTACCGTGATAGCGACTCTGGCCGGCCGCGTTGTGGAGATGCTGGTCGGGGTGGCCCGGGAGTCCGACCTGGTGACCGTGTGGATCCTTCTTGCGATCTTCGTGGTCCTGCCGTCGGTGATGAACCCCGCTCCCAAGGTTGAGACGGCAACTCCCGCACCGCAAGACCCACCGCCCCGCCCTACAACCAGGCGGGAGCGACGGGCCGAAGGTAGGCGGTCCCGGGAAGCCAGGTCCGGGCCCGCCTTGCCCGCAGGAACCTTTCGCGCGACCGGCATGGTGGTCGTGGCCGCGGTGGTTGTCTTCATTGGCTGGCTGACCTGGGACAAGAACGTGGACTATGCCTGGGCCGCCGTGCTGGCGGCAGAAGCGCGGGACAGTTTCGACGGGGGTGACCTCACGGAAAGCAGCCGTCTGATGAGCCAGGCATCCTCCAAAGCTCCCAACGTCCCCAACTACCACCACAACCTGGCGGGAATCTACGGGGCCTACAGACGGTTCGCGGTGGCCAACCCCGACAGGCAGCTGAGGTCCTGCGAGGATGTCTTTGAGTTCGCTCCCAGAGAAGACCCCGTTGGAGGAGCGGAGCTGTTCACTAGATGCGTAGAAGAAGCATACCTGGCGAATGTGGAGGCGTTCAAGAAGAACCCCAACTCTCCCCAGGTCAAGCTAGAGCTGGCCAACTCGACTCTGCCTCTTGCCCTGCTGAACTACGAGGGGAGGGCCGCCGAGGCTATCCGCTACTTCGAAGAGCTCCCATTGATGCTTCCGTCGTCGTGGCAGCTTCGAAATTTTCTGGCCTCGGCGTATCTCCGCCTGGGGCTCCTCCAGGAGTCGCTGGCGCCCTTGCAGAGCTCCCTTGCCCTCACCGGCGAAACATCGGAGGCTACCCAAGCGTTGCTGCTTCAGGGGATCGCGCACCGCCAGATGGAGCACCTGCCCGAGGCCATAGAGTCGTTCCAACGAGGTCTTGCGCTGGCCGGCGACAGTGCCGACTCCAACGAGCTCCGGGTGCGGCTCATTGACGCCCACAATACTCTGGCCAACTTCCACATCGAACAGGGCCAGTTCGGTCAAGCACTGGAGGCCCTGGAGAAGTCCCTGGCCGTCGACCAGACGCCCGCCGAGTCCGCCACCGCCCTATATCTCCAGGGCCAGGCCTACCAGGAGCTGGATGAGCCGCAAAGGGCTATAGATTCCTTCGAGCAGAGCCTCGTGGCGGACGAAGCCGGACCATTGGCAGCCAACGTTCACTTGCAATTGGCAGAGGTTTACCGTTCCCTGGGAGATGAGGAACGAGCCTCCGAGCATGAAAGACTGGCCGAAGAGCTCCAGCAAGGCTAGCCCCGGCCGCCTCCTAACAGTCCTCTCCCACCATTGAACCCCCCTGATACTCCGCTTTTCGTCACACCTCGGAGCCCTTTGCCCTGGTTAATAATGGGGGACGCATAGTATAATCATGCTTCTGAAAGCCCCAGGGGGCGTGTACTCACGGCTACCCTTCAGGAGGTGCCTGGACTTGCAGGATGTGATAGTGGTGGGAGCCGGGCCCGCCGGCAACAACCTGGCCCTGGAGCTTGCCTCCCTGGGCCACGGCGTCACCGTGGTCGACTCGAGGGAGCGCATCGGGGACAAGCTGTGCACCGGCATCGTCGGCAAGGAGTGCCTGCAGCGCTTCCCCCTGGACGGCTCCACCGTCTACCGGGACGCCAGGGGAGCTCGGCTGGTGGCCCCCGACGGAAAGGCCCTGGACTTCGTCAGGGACGACGTCCAGGCCCACGTCCTGGACCGGGTCTCCTACGTGGCCTCCTTCGCCCGCAGGGCCATCAGGGCCATCAGGGCCGGAGCCCAGTACATGCTGGGCCAGCGCGTCCTGGAGGTGTCCACCGACGATGATGGGGCCAGCGTCCAGGTCAGCGATGGCGAGGGCCGGCGCACCCTGAGGGCCAGGGCCCTGGTGCTGGCCAGCGGCTTCGGGTCCGATCTTACGGGGCAGATGGGCCTGGGCAAGGTGGGGGACTTCGCCACCGCGGTGCAGGCCGAGGTGATGGCCCCCGAGGTGGACCGCATCCACGTCTACTTCGGCCGGGACACAGCTCCGGGGTCCTTCGCCTGGCTGGTGCCCACCCGGGAGGGCCGGGCCCTGGTGGGTCTGCTCTGCCGGCATCGGGGACACGCCCACCTGGAGAATCTGCTGCTCAGGCTGCAGGCCTAGGGGGTGGTCACCGGGGTCACCAAGGCCCCCTCCCGCTGGGGAATACCACTGAGACCCCTGCCCCGGACCTACGGCCCCAGCCCCAGGGTGCTGGCCGTGGGAGACGCTGCGGGACAGGTCAAGCCCACCACCGGCGGGGGCATCTACTACGCCCTGCTGGCCAGCGAGATAGCCGCCGACACCCTACACTCCTCCCTGCGTGAGGGGGACCTGTCGGCCTCCCGGCTGAGCCGCTACGAAAAGAGCTGGAAGGCGCTGCTGTCCCGGGAGATCGAGGTGGGCTACTCGGCAAGACGCCTCTTCGAGCTCACCAGGGACTGCCAGATCGACTTCGTGATGCACACCATCGCCAGGACCGGCTTCCACCAGGAGCTGGTGGACTCGGCGGCCGCCTCCTTCGACTGGCACAGCGGTGTCATCGGCAAGCTGCTGGGTCACCCAATCCTGGCCAAGACCCTCCAGCTCGCCAACCCCATCCTCGCCGCCACGGCCAGCCGCCCTTAGCTTCACCAACCCTCTGGATGCACCTCGGGTACCCTCCGACCGTCAATGTTCGCCAAAATTTGATAATTTTCCAAGTCTAAACCAAACTTCCAATCTGATATAATATCCTCATTATCATGTGGTGAGGGTGTAAGGTGTTTCAGTATAATTCTCAAACCAGTATAAATTTTAGACTTGGTCTTCTCGGCCGTTTCATCGGAAACCGGGCCACGCCGGTCCGTTTCGTGACCGGCCTCGCGGCGGCTCTGGCCCTCCTGGTCGCTTTGGGCTGCTCCGGCGGAGACAACGGTGGGGACAAGATCGTGTTCGTCTCCGACCGCGACGGCGATCCGGACATCTACATGATGGACGAGAGCGGGGCCAACCAGACGCCTCTGACCATCAATGGCGGCGTAGACGAAGAGCCTCGTCTGTCTCCCGATAGGAGATGGGTGGCCTTCGTCTCGGAAGAGTCGGGCGATCGAGAGATCAACCTGGTCAGGCTAGGGGACAAGGAGCTGGCCTCCGAACGGCTCACCCACAGCCCAGGGGCCGACGAGATGCACAAATGGTCTCCCGACGGCAGCAGGATTGCCTTCGTCTCCAACAGAGACGGCCAACCAGAGATCTACTTGATGGACGCCAGCGGCGCAAATCTGACCAGAGTTACCTTCGATCCCTCGCAGCCGAGTCTCAGCGGCTGGTCTCCCGATGGCCAGTGGATCGCCTTCACCCTGGACAAGATCGCAGAGCCGGGGATCACCACCCGCAACCCCGATGGTGTGAACATAAGGAGCCTTACCACCGCCCGGGAGGACCGGGATGCAGTCTGGTCTCCGGACGGGTCGAGGATCCTGTTCGTATCAGACCGGGACGGCAACAGGGAAATCTACATCATGAACTCCGACGGCTCGGGCCAGACCCGCCTGACCCACAACACCTCCCTTGACCACCAGCCTTCCTGGTCCCCCGACGGCAGCATGCTGACCTTTGTCTCCGACCGAGACGGCAACGCCGAGATCTATGTGATGAACGTGGATGGCTCGTCCCAGATCCGCCTCACCTACAACAGCGCACCCGACGAGACCCCGGTATGGTCACCCCAGGGGAACAGGATCGCCTTCGTCTCTTACGTGTACGGCACCGGCGAGATCATCGCCATGAACGCCGACGGGGACAACCAGGTCAGGCTCACCAACAATAACAACAACGACACCCAGCCCACCTGGTAGACTCCATCACACCCCATTCTGGGCAGGCACAGCGATCGTCAAGAGGGTCAGGCCGATGGCCTGACCCTCTTTTATTTTCAGCCTCCGATGTAGTTGGCGGCCGTAGGTCGTTGCCTGTATCCTTTTCCCATGGGATGGCCCTGGATCACAATTCTCGTCATAGCGTTGCTGCACCTACCGGCTGCAGCCTGTGGCGGCGAGGAAATCGGGCCTGATGGGACCGGCGGTGGGCCCACTGTCGCGACGGTCCGAGGGCAGGTGTTAGAGGTGGAGGCCGCCTCCCTGACCGAGCTGGCGTCGCTGACGGTTCAGGACGATGAAGGCAGGCTATGGAGCTTCACGGCCGAAGATTTCGTGGGCTTCACACCGGCCCACCTCAGAGAGCACCAGGCCTTCGGACAGGCGGTTTCCGTGCACTACACCGAGACGGAAGATGGGGTGTTGCTGGTCGTCGAAGTGACCGACTGACCTGCAGACGGCTACAGCACCCTCTCCAGCTCCTCTTCTATCTCCCTGGCGGTGGTGAAGGCCTCGAACTTGGCCGCGATACGCCCTTCGCCGTCCACGATGAAGGTCCAGGGCTCGCTGGGAAGCCCCCAATCGGCGACAGCGGGCACGACCGGTGCCTGCCGGGGATTCCCTTGTATCAGGTGAGGTTTGTCGAATATCTCTACGTGGATGAAGTTGGCCCGGCCTTCGTAACGGTCCTTGATCCCCTCGATCACCTCTAGCTGAGGACCGCAGGTGAAGGTCTCGCAGTAGAGCGGCGTGGCGAACACCACCACTGAAGGCGTGCCGCTGGAGACCGCCTCGGCAATGCTCATGGAGTAGAGCTCAGGATTGGGCGGTTGAGCCGTGGTAAGCTCTTCCAGGGCCTGGACATCGCGGACGGTCTTGGTTTCGCTGAGGGGGGCGGCGGCACCTATAGCCGGGGTAACGCTCCGCTCGGCCACCTCGAACAGGGCCCGAGCCTTCCTGGTAGACCCGTCGGGGCCTGCGACCTCGATTCGCAGATCCCATGGCCCCGGCCGGTCGAAGTCCAGCTTCGTGCTGTAGACACCGAGCCCCCCTACTGGCCATTGCTGAAAGCGGGCTATCCCGGTAGCCGCCGCGTCCCTGGCTCCCTCGTAGTGTATCGAAACATCCACCTCGGGCTCGCTGATAATAACGTTCGTCTCTCTCAGGGCAAACACCAACCTGTTGACGCCCCTGCTAAGGTCGGTGGATATCACGGTAGCGATCAGCTGAGGGCCGGTGTCACCGGTTTCGGGAGCCGATTCTTCACCTCCCCCGGAACAGGCCGCCACGGCCAGGGGGACTAAGGACAGGAGCGCCACTAGGATGTAGGAGCGTGCGTGAGCCATTCGGTCCACTATACGGCCCGGCAGGGCAACCGGTTTGCAGCGGTCCGGCACCGTGGGCTCAATAGTAGATTCCTCGTACGGCCCCACCGTCCACCGCCATGGTCTCCCCCGTGATGGCGGCAGCCTTGTCCGAGGCCAGGAACAGCACCAGGTTGGCTATCTCCTCGGGCTCTATCAGCCGCCCGATGGGAGTGTTAGCCACCATATCCTGCTCCTCTTCTTCCATAGTAATGCTGGCAGCCTGGGCCCGGGCCTCCATCACTTGGGCCATGCGGCTGGTCCTGACAGCGCCGGGATGGACACAGTTGACCAGGATCCCGTCCCGGGCCACCGTGTCGGAGAGGTTCTTGGTAAAGTTGGACACGGCCGCGTTGGTGACTCCGTTAGTCATGGCCAGGGCGCCCACGGACCTTGCGGCCACGCCCCCGATGCTTACGATACGACCGCCGCCGCGGTTTCGCATGTGGGGGATCACCTCCCGAGCACAGCGCACGTACCCCATGACCTTGACGTCGATATGGTTCCGCCAGGCTTCGTCCGGCAGGTCCATGAAGGGAGCCGCCACCGAGTTCACGGCATTATTCACCAGGATATCCACCCCGCCAAGCTCCGCGACGGTAGAGGCCACGAAACCCTTGATGTCCTCCAGGCTGGTAGTGTCTGTGCGGATCGGCACGACCCTCCGGCCGGTGGCGGCCCGAATCTCGCAGGCGGCCTCTTCCAGGGCCTCGACGCCCCGGGCGCAAATGGCTACGTCCACTCCCTCCCCGCAGAGGGCCAAGGCGACAGCCTTCCCGATGCCCATGCTGCCACCGGTAACCATGGCGACTTTGCCCTGCAGCCCCAGGTCCATGTCATCTTCCTTTTCAGCCGGTCAGACGTCTCTCCGACGAGATGTTAGCTTGCAGCCACCTTCCGGTCAATCAGTGGAAGTGGCGGGTACCTCGTCGGAAAGATTGTCCGTCAAAATATCCAGCAGCTCCGACGGGATCCTCCGCATCTTAACACGCCCTCGTACCGAGATTGTCACCTCGCCTTCGACGGTACCGTACAGCACTTTCTCTCCAGACCAGCGTCGGGACACGTCGATCCTGGGGCCGTAGGTGCAGCCGAATATGCAGCGACAATGGGTGACTTGCACCGTATCTTCCAGACCCTGAGCTCTGACCGCTTTCCGGAGGCCATCGAGAACTACGTAGGGATTCCGTCCCTCTGAAGACAGGATGGCGCACTGACTGTCATCAGTGCAAACTACGATGTTCAGCTCCGGACGCTTCACTTCGACGGTCACCTCGGTCGTGTGGACAGTGTACAGGAACGTACCTCGTCGGTTCCAGCAGGTATGGGACTCACTCACAATGTATCCTTGAAAACACCTGTGCTGTGTGCTACTCTCGGGAAAATCGGCCTACGCCCTTCCAGATGCGGGGAAAGCCGTAGCAAGATCAAAAACACGGAGCGTTCGGTGACCGGCATCCGTTTCTCCCCCAGGTCCAACAGGGCCCACGAGATCCACTGGCAGGAGTGGAGCGAGGACGCATTCCTCAAGGCACGGGAAGAGGACAGGCCCATCCTGTTGTCGATCTCCGCCGTCTGGTGCCACTGGTGCCATGTGATGGACGAGACCTCCTACTCCGATCCCCGTGTCATCGGCCTGATAAACGAGCTGTTCGTGCCCATCAGGGTCGATAACGACCAGCGGCCGGACATCAACTCCCGATACAACATGGGCGGTTGGCCCAGCACCGCCTTCCTCACACCCCAGGGGGACGTGATCTCCGGGGGGACCTATATGCCCCCGGACGACCTCCATCAGGCCCTGGCCGGAGTTTCAGCGGCATATCGTGAGCGCAAGGACGCCATCCTGCGCAGGGCCGACGATATCCGTAGTAGGCGCAAGACACGGCCGGCAAAACCCTCTGATGGGCCTGACCTGGACGCCTCTATCGTGGATCAGGTTTCGCACGAGGTGGTCTCCGCCTACGATTCCCACCACGGAGGGTTTGGCAGTCAGCCCAAGTTTCCCATGACCACTTCTTTAGAGCTTCTGCTCCACATGTACCGGGTCACC
This sequence comes from Dehalococcoidia bacterium, assembly GCA_965248975.1. Classification (GTDB taxonomy): domain Bacteria; phylum Chloroflexota; class Dehalococcoidia; order Lucifugimonadales; family JAGWBF01; genus CBDFKU01. Next base: position 175,837 of record CBDFKU010000013.1, on the reverse strand, counting down.
GCCGAGTCCTCTTACCGGCTCATGGTCGAGACCACCCTGGACAACATGATGAGCGGTGGCCTGTACGACCAGCAAGAGGGGGGCTTCTTCCGCTACTCAACCACCAGGGACTGGTCCGTGCCTCACTACGAGAAGATGCTGGAGGACAACGTATCCCTCCTCCGGCTCTACGCCAACGCCCACCTGGCAACGGGAAACCAGGGGTATGTCAACGTGGCCTCCGGGATCATCGGCTACCTCGGCTCTCACCTCTTCGATCCGGCGTCGGAGGTCTTCTACGGAAGCCAGGATGCCTCGGAAGAGTATTATTCGCGGCCGCTGGAGGAGCGGCGGGCATTGCAGGCTCCGATGGTGGACCCGACCTTCTACACCGGCATGAACGCTCGGACCGCCTCGGCCTATCTGGTCGCCTCGGTTGCCCTGTCCGACCGCCGGCTGGAGGACCAGGCCCTGGGCGTCCTGGACTACCTGATCGAGCGGCGTCGGGAAGGGCCTCTGTGCCACAGCTACTCGCCCCGGCAGGCGAAAGGTATACCGGCCCTGTTGGCCGATCACGCCCACCTCGCCCTGGCGCTGCTGGATGCCTACCATCAGACTTACCAGGCCGGTTATCTGGACGAGGCCAGGAGCGTGGCCGAAGATATGCGATCCATCTTCTGGGACACCGATAATGGAGGCTTCTTCGACATCCCCGACGACCCCCACGCCCAGGGCAACCTGAGAGTGCGGGGGAAGCCCCTCGCCGACAACGGTCCCGCCGCCGAGGCTTTCACCGGGCTGTTCAACGCCACCCTAAAAAAAGAGTACAGGGAGACGGGCGAAGCCACCCTCAAGACTTTCGCATCCAGCCACCATGGCCACCAGGAGGCCGCGTCCGGCTACGCCCTGGCGGTCCATCGGTTCCTTTTCCCTCCGATTGAGGTGGTCGTGGTGGGAGAGCCGGGTGACCCCGGGACCGGGGCCATGCTCACCGCAGCCAGCACCCTCCCCTACCCCCATACGGCCGTCAAACTCCTGGACGCAGGAGACGAGGGGCGGGTTTCGACGGCTGGCTACTGGCCCGGCGCCGAGGCTCAGGCCTACGTATGCCTGAATACCGTGTGCCTGCCCCCCGTACGCGACCCGGACGACCTCCACGCGGCGGTGGCGGAGTTTCTAGATTCCGGCACGCCAAAGACGGGCGCCTTCCAAACCCTGGACGACATACCCTTTCTGGACCTCCAGCTTGAGCGATAGGGACTGCCCACTTCCCACCGGTCGCTCTGACGGCTGGAAGGGACTCCGTTCCACCATACGATAAGGAGACTCTGCGCGTGCTCAAAAGTGTCAGCTGTGGACACCTTGGAGAAAAGGACATAGGCAACCGGGTATCCCTGGCCGGGTGGGTGCACCGCCGCAGGGATCACGGCGGCATCATATTCATCGACCTGCGGGACCGGTCGGGGCTGGTACAGGTCGTCCTCAATCCGGAGCTGTACCCCGAGCCCCACCGCGTCGCCGGCGAGGTCCGCTCCGAATGGGTGCTACGCGTCGAAGGAGAGGTGACCCGCAGGCCACCGGAGTCCTTGAATCCCAACATGCCCACCGGGTTAGTGGAGGTGATCGCCCAGGAAGCCGAGGTCCTCAACAGCTCACCCACGCCTCCCTTTTACATCAACGAAGATTCCGAGGTAGACGAGAGCCTGCGACTTAAGTACCGCTATCTCGACCTGCGCAAGCCCAGGATGCAAGAGAACCTGATACTGCGCCACCGCTTGATCAAGTTCATCAGGGACTTCCTGGACCAGCGGGGATTCCTGGAGGTGGAGACTCCTATCCTGCTCAAGAGCACCCCGGAGGGAGCCAGGGACTTCCTGGTCCCAAGCCGCTTGCAGAAAGGCAGCTTCTACGCCCTACCCCAGTCGCCCCAGCAGCTCAAGCAGCTGCTGATGGTGGCCGGAGTGGAGCGGTACTTCCAGATCGCCCGTTGCTTCAGGGACGAGGACTTCCGGGCGGACCGGCAGCCGGAGTTCACCCAGCTGGACCTGGAGATGAGCTTCGTGGACGAGAACGACGTGCTCTCCCTCACCGAAGAGCTGTACACATCCATGGTCGAGACCGTGACCCCCGACAAAAAGCTGACCAGGCCCTTCCCAAGGCTCACATACGACGAAGCCATGTCAAGGTACGCCTCCGACAAGCCCGACCTGCGTCTGGGGATGCCTATGGCGGAGGTCAACTACATCGCCCTCAAGACCGACTTCAGGATATTCCACAGCGTAATCAAAGGTGGCGGCGTCGTGAAGGGTTTCGCTGCCCCGGGACAGGCGGGATATAGCCTCGCCGTGCTGGGCCAGCTTGAGCAGCTCGCCCGGGACAACGGCGCCAAGGGTCTCAGCCACATCCGGATCAGCACCACACACCCGTTGGAAGAGCTTACCGAAGGTGACGTTGCCTCGTCTCCCGGGCTGAAGATGGAGCCCGATGTGGCCCGACAGCTGGCCATGAAGACGGGTGCGGGGCCCGGAGACCTCATCCTGCTGCTGGCAGGCAACCCCCAGGAGATAAACCCGCCGCTGAACGCCCTGCGCAACGAGATGGGGCGGCGGCTGGAGTTGGCCGACCCCGACGTGCTGTCCTTCGCCTTCGTCGTGGACTTCCCCCTCTTCGAGTGGAACGCCAATCTGGGGCGGTGGGACTCGACCCACCACCCCTTCACCTCTCCTGGGACTGAGTGGATGGACGCCATCGCCTCCTATTCCGGCAAAGAGGGCGATGCCGATATCGATCTGGCGTCAGTAAAATCGCGGGCCTACGACATGGTGTGCAACGGCTCCGAGCTTTTTAGCGGGAGCATCCGTATCCACAGCAGGGAGCTGCAGGAGAAGGTATTCGGCATCCTCGGCATCGGTCCCGAAGAGGCCCGGGAACGATTCGGACAGCTCTTGGAGGCCCTGGAGTACGGCGCCCCGCCTCACGGAGGCATCGGGGCCGGGGTAGACCGTCTGGTGGCCATCCTGGCGGGCGCCCCTTCCATCAGGGACGTTATCGCCTTCCCCAAGACCCAGAGCGGCACCGATCTCCTCTTCGACACTCCGGCCCCCGTCAGCTCCGAACAGCTTCGAGACCTGAACCTGAGGCTCCTCAGCTGACCGATGCCTGAAAACCCGCTGAAACTACCGTCCCTGAGGAGTGAACCCACCAAAGGTTCAGGAAGGGTCGCAGGTCAGTCCGTGGGCGGGACCGGCCCGGGCCTACGAATTCCGCTCCGGCGAGCGAAACTTTTCACAAACTCGCCGTTGTGATATAATCGGCTTTAAACGACCTCCTTGGAGTGAGCGCGGTTGAAGATCACCCGGGAAGACTCTTCCCAGCTTCAGGTCTCCCTCAATATCGAGCTTGAGTCCGACGACATCGAACCTTACCTCGAGAGGTCCTACAAACGCGTCGTCAACAAGGTCCAGATCCCCGGCTTCCGCCCCGGCAAGGCCCCCCGTTACATAGTGCAGACCTTCATGGGCAAGGAAGCCATGGTACGAGAGAGCCTGGACCTGATCCTGCAGGAGTCGTTGGACAAGGCCATCAAGGAAGAGAACCTCGAAACCATGGGGGAGCCCGACGTCGAGCTGGTGGAGATCGAGCCCCTTTCCTTCAAGGCGGTGGTCCCCCTGGAGCCCGCGGTGGACCTGGGGAGCTTCCGCAGCCTCCGACTTACCCCCGATCCCGTCGAGGTCACCGACGAAGAGCTGGATGCCTCCATCGAGGGCATGCGCTACGATTCGGCCCCATGGGAGCCCGTCGAACGACCGGTAAAATTCGGCGACCTGCTGACCCTGGACGTAGATGGGACCATCGAAGGGAACAGCGTGGTGGACGTCCAGGGCGCCGAGTTCCTTCCAGCCCAGGATAACGAAATACCCTTTCCAGGGTTCTCGATACATCTGGAAGGCATCGGCCACGGGGAGTCCAAGGAGTTCACCCTGGCCGTGCCCGAAGATTATCGCGACGCCAGCATAGCCGGGAAGGAGGCCCGCTTCAAGGTCAAGGTCTCGGAGATCAAGGAGAAGCAGCTTCCCGAGTTGAACGACGAGTTCGCCAAGGGCGTGGGGGACGGTCACGAGAGCGTCGACGCCCTTCGCGCCAGCGTGCTGGAGCAGATGACTCAACAGGCCGAGAGTACGACCCGACGCGCCTTCCAGGAGAAGGTGCTGCTGCAGGTCATCGAGGGGGCCTCGATCGAGTTCTCCGAACTCACCGCCACCAGGGAGATAGACCATCTGATGGAGGACCGCACACGGGCCCTGGAGGGGTCCCGCATTGACATGGACACCTACCTCAAGAGCGTAGGGAAGACCCAGGAGGAGCTCAGAGAGGAGCTCCGGCCCGTCGCCCAGGAACGGCTGACCCGTGCAATAGTGCTGCGGACCCTGGCGAAGGACGAGGACATTGACGTCACCTCCGAGGAGATCGATGCGGAGGTGGACAGCATGGTATCGGGCTCTGCCAACAACAGCGACGAGCTACGGCGGCTGTTTTCCTCCGAGGACGCCAGGAGCTCCATCGGCAATACCCTGCTGACCAGGAAGGTGCTCGACCGGCTTGCCGCTCTGGTCCAGGCCGAGGACGAGGAGCCGGCCGAGGTAGAAGACGCGGCCGCGACGGAAGGTCCCGAACCGGCAGACGAAAGTGACGAAACGGAGGGCGCGGCCCCGGCGACCGATGAGGCCGGAGACGAACCCCACGAAGAAGGAGCGGAACCCGATGACGCTGATCAACCCGAATAACATCATACCGATGGTTATCGAGAGCAGCCCGCGCGGAGAGCGGGCCTTTGACATATACTCCCTGTTGCTGAAGGAGAGGATTGTCTTCCTGGGGACACCGATTAGCGATCACGTGGCGAACGTGATCGTCGCCCAGCTGCTCTTCCTGGAGCGAGAGGACCCCGAAAGGGATATCAACCTGTACATTAACAGCCCCGGAGGAGTCATCAGCTCCGGCCTGGCTATCTACGACACCATCCGCCTCGTGCGCCCCGAGGTGTCCACCATATGCGTGGGCATGGCCGCCAGCATGGCCACCGTTCTCCTTAGCGGCGGTCAAAAGGGAAAGAGGTACGCCCTCCCCAACGCTACCGTCCACATGCACCAGCCCATGGGAGGCGCCCAGGGGCAGGCCTCCGACATCGAGATAGCCGCCCGGGAGATCATCCGGATGCAGGACAAGATCCGCCAGATACTGTCCGCACACACGGGGCAGGCCTACGACAAGGTGGCCCGGGACACCGACCGCGACTACTACCTCGCCGCAGATCAGGCGCTGGAATATGGTATCATAGACGAGGTACTCGGTGGAGACCAGGCCGACGCCGCAGACCAGGCCGACGCCGCAGACCAGGCCGACGCCGCAGACCAGGCCGACGCCGCAGCCGAGGCGAAACAGAAACAGAGCTAAATCCGTCGTGGAGTAGCGCATGCCCAATAGCAGGGGCAGCTCCAGAGTCTATCTGTGTTCCTTCTGTAGGAAGGGCGAGACGGAAACGAATCGGCTCGTGGCCGGCCCAGGCCGAGTATTTATCTGCTACGAGTGCGTCCGAGCCTGCAAGCAGGTCATCGACCAGAACGCCCCGGCTGCCCCCAAACCGGTCGCGATCCGGCACAGAAAACCACCCGCTCCCAGGGAGATCAACGAGTCCCTGGATAACTACGTGATAGGCCAGGCTCGGGCGAAGAAGATCCTCAGCGTAGCCCTGTACAACCAGTACAAGCGGGTCTGGAACGGCGCCCGGGAATCAGAGGTCGAGATCCACAAGAGCAACGTGATCCTCATGGGCCCGACCGGGTGTGGCAAGACCCTTCTGGCCCAGACCCTGGCCCGGATCCTGGACGTCCCCTTCGCCATCGCCGACGCCACCTCCCTCACCGAGTCTGGTTACGTCGGTGAGGACGTAGAGAACATTCTCCTCAGGCTTATCCAGGCCGCCGATTGGGACATATCCAAGGCGGAGCAGGGGATCATCTACATCGACGAGATCGACAAGATAGCCCGCAAAGAGGGCCCCAACCGCTCCATCACCAGGGACGTGTCCGGGGAAGGTGTGCAGCAGGAGCTACTGAAGATAGTAGAGGGGTGCGTGGCCCACGTCCCGCCCCAGGGTGGACGCAAACACCCTTACCAGGAGTTTCTCCAGATCAAGACGGACAACATCCTCTTCATCTGCGGCGGGGCCTTCGACGGACTGGAAGAGATCGTAGAACGCCGCCTCGCCAGGGGCAACACCCGGCTAGGGTTCAAGCCCAATCCGTCGCCGGCGGTGGATGGGTCGTCCGGAGACGCCAACGGGGGCAGCGCCTTGCAGTACATGATCCCCGAGGACCTTCTGACTTACGGCTTCATACCAGAGTTCGTCGGCAGGCTGCCGGTGGCGGCATACCTGGACGCGCTGGACGAAGGGGCCCTGATAAAGGTGCTTACCGAGCCGCGAAACGCTATTACCAAGCAGTATCAGAGGCTCTTCAGCATGGAGGACGTGGAGCTGGTGTTCACACCAAAAGCCCTCGAGGGGGCCGCCGCTGAGGCCGTAAAGCGGAAGACGGGGGCGCGAGGCCTTCGCAGCATCATCGAGGAAACCCTGCTGGACGTGATGTACGAACTGCCTTCCCTGACCGGTGTGGAGCGCTGCGTAGTTGACGGCGACACTATCCTGTGCAAGGCCCCTCCAACACTCCTGGCCACCTCGGGAGACCCCATCGAGATACCCATCCAGTTCAGGCGATCGGCTTAGCCTAGCCGGAAGCCAGCGCCGCCTCGATCTCCTCGTCCAGACACAGTCCCTCCACTATGGCAGCGCCATCCGGCCCCAGGACTTTTCCCGAACTCACCGTGGCCTCGCCACGGGCCAGGGCTTTCAGAGTAGCTCCCAAAAGATAGGGCTCGCGCCGGTATTCCTCTTGCCTGATCAAACGGAATAGGGCAAGCTCCTCGCCCTGAGTCTCCCTGATCTCCGCCAGCGGCTTTCCCTGAATCTCCTTCCAGTGGACGTCGAAGGGGCCGCTTACTATCGGCACCGTAAAGTAGGACACCACGGGCCCCCGGTCCACGTCCTCCGTAACCAGGTGCACCATGGCTCCTGTCTTGTCCGCACGGGACTCGATCAGGCTCCAGATGACCTCCTGCCAGGTGCCTTTTGGGCCGTCAGGCAGGGCGGGATGGAGGTTCAGCATGGTGCGCCAGCGGCACATCTCGCCCCCGGCGATGAGCATGTAGCCCGCCAGGACGCATACGTCGGGGGTGAAATCGGTTAGCCGGGCCATCACCTCGCGATCGTACTCTAAGCGATGGTCGGCGAGTCGTCCACCCACCGCCTTGCGGAACCTCTGGGATGAATAGTTGACCAGCGGGATTCCGTAGCTTTCCACTTGACGAAAGAAGCGGTCGCTGCCCTCTGCCTCCCCCGCCTCCCGGTTGCTGAACACGAAACGGATGCGGGCGTCCAGCTCCCCCCTGAGGATGCGCCCTTGTATGAAGTTCAGGAGCCCCAGCGAGCCCTCGCCTCTGCCCGTTGAGAACCAACCCATCTCCAGCATGTCAGCGAAACTTCCTCTTCAGTTTGATGTAAACGGTGGTCAGCCGCAGGACCTGGTTTGCCCGTCTGGTGATCAGACGGGCCCCGGACAGGGCGTCCTTGAAGCCTTCGGGGGTGCCGTCGAACTCGGGGACCTCCATATAGGTGCGTCCCAGCTCCCTCGGGGTATGGGAGTCGCTGACGGCGGCGGCTACGAGGCCATACTCTTGGGTAAAGGCGGCGGCCCGGTCGTTATCCCGCATGAGCAGGTCGTGGGCGTTGAACGCCTCGACGATGTCCACCTGGGGCAGGATCTGGCGCAGGGCGTCGTGCTTGATGGCCGATGGGCGGAGCCGGTCGAAGGGATGGGGCACCAAGACCAGCCCCCCCTGGGACCTTATAGCGTCCACCGTGTCCATGGGAGGAAGCCCCTTGGGCACCTCTTCAGTGAGGAACAGCCCGATGATGTCCCCCGCCGAGCTCTTGACCTCCTCGCCGATGATGACGGGAAACGGGGCGATGCTGCGGACCTCCAGGGCGCCCTTGATGGTGTTGTGGTCGGTTACCGCGATGTAGTTCAGACCCGTCTTGACGCAGCGGTCGACGATGGACTGCGACGGCGCTCCAGAGTCGTGGGAGAAGTGGGTGTGCATGTGCAGGTCTACCTTTAGCACCCTACTCCTCGTCCTCCAGCGGCCCTTGGGCCAGGTACTCGCCATAGGCCTCTTTCAGGCGGTTGACCCGGAGCTCGGCAGTGCTCAGAAGCCGGTTACACAGCTCCACCAGGCGCATCCCTTCCTCGTACAGGCCTGTGGCGGCCTCCAGGGTCAGCCCCCCTGACTCCAGGGCCTGCACCGTCTCGCCCAACCGGCTGAACGCCTCCTCGAAGGAGAGTCCGCCTCCATCTTCTTCTAAGTTATCTCCGGCCGCCATGGTCATCTCGTTCCCTCAGACTTCAGGACGCAGGGCCGTGACACGCCCCGCACCACCACTGTGTCGGCGAGCTTATCGTGGAGCGTCTGGGTATCCCGGTCCCATAGGGCCCACAGATAGTCCAGCGCGTAAGCCACGTATCCGGTTATAGCGCCCAGCCATCCGAAAACCAACCCCTTGAACACGAACTCCCGAAGGAAGGTGTTGCTCCATCCGGACCGCTCACCGGTGGTCTTGATCGCCCAGATGCCCAGAAGCTGCTTCCCAGGAGTCTGGCCCCGACCCAGCACTATCAGCCACCATATCAGATACCCGATGATCAAAGTAACGATCACGAGTATATCGTCCAGGATCAGGGCCACGAATCTCCTGGCTGGGCTTGCCTTTTCCAGGGGTCCTTCCCCTCCACGAAGAAGGCGCTGGCACCAGCGGCAGAACAGGCCGTCGCCAACGTCGGACCGACCGCACCCTGGGCAGCCGGATGCCGTCTCCGTCGCTACCGGCGCGCCACACGACGTGCAAAAGCGCCCCTCCCGCTGGAGGCTCTGACCGCATTGAACGCAATACTGTGGCCTCATCCCAACGGCCTTTCCACCGATATATCGAAACTCAGAGTCAATTCCAAAACGAGCATCATCGCGAGGCTACAAGAGGCGGGCGCCCGCCCTGACCGCGGGTGCTCGAACCCGACGCGCCGCCCTGGGAGATCCGTCGGCCGTGACCCCAAAGGAGCCGTCGCTCACCGTCACTTCCAGGCCCTCGCCGGGGCTCACCTGACTTTTTTGAGACACTACCTCCCGGTCAGGTCCTTTCTGGACGATGGCATATCCCCGGGACAGAATGCCGCCGGGGTTCAGGGCCTGGAGCCGCATCTCCAGCCCTCTGAGGCGTTCCTGATCTATGGAAAGACGGTTGGACAGGGCCGTGGCGGCCAGCCTGGACAGGTCATCAACCCGGCGACGCAGTGTGTCGATGTCCGGTGCCCGGCTCTTCAAGCGTCTGCCCAGGGTCTCCACACCCTGCCGTCGGGTCGAGGCCAGATGGAACATGGCCCGGCCGAGGCCCTCCCTCCTTGCCCGAACGTCCTGCAGCAGGGCGGTCACCGAGGGCACCACCAGCTCCGCCGCCGCGGACGGTGTGGGCGCCCTAAGGTCCGCCACGTAGTCGGCGATGGTGAAGTCCGTCTCGTGGCCCACCGCGCTGACCACGGGTATGTGGCTGGCGTGGATCGCCCGGGCCACGGCCTCCTGGTTGAAGGGCCACAGCTCTTCCAGGGACCCGCCGCCACGAGCCAGGATTATGACGTTGGCCCGGGCATCGTCGTTCAGTGCACGAAGGGCAGCCACGATGCCGTGTGCGGCCCTGTCTCCCTGCACTTGAGTCGGAGCCAGCAGCACCTCGGCCAGGGGATAGCGCCGCGCGATGACGTTCTGAACATCGTGTAAAACCGCTCCCGACGGAGATGTCACCAGCCCCACCACCCGGGGGAACCCGGGAAGGGCCCGCTTCCGTGAGGGATCGAACAGGCCCTCCTGTTCCAGCTGCATCTTCAGCTTCTCCAGCTCGAGATGCTGGGGCCCAGAGCCCTCGGGCATGACCAGGTCCGCAATGAGTTGTACGTCACCTCGGACGTCGTAGAACGTGATTCGGCCGTGGGCGATGATCTGCCGTCCATCCAGAAGCAGGTCCGCACCATGTCCGTTTCTGAACACCACGGAGCGCAGCTGGCCGCCGGAGTCCTTGATGGTGAAGTAGCTGTGCCCTGCCTGGGACGGGCGAAGGTTGGAGACCTCCCCGCTGACCCACACGTCACTCAAGAGGGGGTCTTGCTCCAGGGACTCCCTGAGATACCGGGTGACCTGGCTTACGGTGAAAACGGGCATGTCATCTATCGGTGGCTCCCTCAGGCGGTATAAAAGTGAAGCTCATCTCATCCTCAGGGATGAAACGAGAGGCCTGTCTGAAAATCGCACGAAGCGTTCCGGTGTCCAACTCTCGATGCCTGGGGACGGTCAGGGCTTAAACTTGTCTGTCCGCAGTGAATGTGGCTCCCTCGTTGAGAGTGAATCCCGAATCCAAAGCCTTCTAAAACGGCGATAACCTCGGGTCCGGATAGCCGTCTCAAACTAGGCATGCGCCATTTCAAGCTCCATCGTTACGCGGATGGAAGGATTGGCGACCAAGCCCATCTCCGCCAGGTCCTCGCCCTCCAGGTGCAGAGCTACAGCTTCTTGGAGATTTGTCAGGGTCTCTTCGAGAGTCTTGCCCTGGGTCACCACCGCGATCTCGAAACACTCGGCCACGTAGTAAGCATCCTCTCTCCGTACAACGGCCTTTACGGTGTGCTGAAGGTCCATGCGCGCTCGCCTTACCAAATCGTCGGGCATACTACTCCGCGCGCTCGATGTAGTCCCCGTTGCGGGTATCCACCCGCACCTTCTCTCCGTTGGTGATGAACATGGGCACCTGAACGATCAAACCCGTCTCAAGAGTAGCGGGCTTGGTCCCTCCCTGGGCGGTGTCGCCCTTGAACCCGGGAGGCGTATCGGCCACCTTCAGGTCCACGAAGGTAGGCAGCCGGATGTTGATCATGTCGTCCTTGAAGTAGATCAGGTCCACGACCGTCTCTTCCTTCAGGTACCGGACCACCTCCCCAAGCTGATCCGCGGTGAGCTGATACTGCTCGTAGCTCTCCATGTCCATGAAATTATAGAAGCGGCCGTCGGTGTAGAGGTATTGGGCGGGGCGCTCCTCCACCTGGGCCAGCGAGAACTCGGTGGTGTAGCTCTGGAATGTGCGCTCGATCACGTGGCCGTCCCGCAGGTTCCTCAGTTTGAGGCGGGTGACGGGTGCCCGCTGCTGCATCTTCTGTCGTTCGTAGTCCATTACCTCGAAGGGCTGGCCGTCCACCTCGATAGCCACGCCTCTTCGCAGGTCCCCGAAGTTGATGGTCATCCGAATCTCCTTGATAAGGTATGGCGTGCCGGCGGCCGGGCATCCCTCTCGGACGCCGCCAAGCGACGCTATCCGGGATTCTACCCCAGGGCCATGGGACTGGGCTCCAGCATAGCAATGGAGTTGCCGCAAGGGTCCTCGATCACCGCCTGGGTGCCCCATGGTTGCCCCTCGGGCTCTAGGGTCACCCGGACTCCCAGCGTCCTCAACCGCTCCACCTCACCACGACAGTCGTCCAGGTGGAACAGGAGCGAGGGGAGGCTGGACAACTGCTGGGGGGCCTTGTGAAGCACGATGGACACGTCGTTTTGTCCACTCACTCCCACGGTCACAAAGCGGTAGTCTCCACCCATGGACCCGTCCATGCGGAGCTCGAGGCCCAATGTCTCCGTGTACCAACGAATGGCTTCGTCGTAATCGGCTATCGGTATGGAGACGTTAGCCAAACCGGTCAACATCGACATTCCTCCATGAAAATCTCCAGGCCGCTATTTCCCCGCCTTGCTCAACACCCTGGCGCCCTCCTTTTCCAGGAGCACCACGTCCTCGATCCTGACGCCGCCCCATCCCGACAGGTAGATCCCCGGCTCCACGGTGAACACCATCCCCTCTTCCAGGACATTGTCGGACTTGGGGCCTACCCGTGGATACTCGTGGACGACCAGGCCCACCCCGTGGCCGAGGCTGTGGCCGAAGTTCTCGCCATAGCCGGCCTCCGCGATCACCTTCCTGGAGAGGTCGTCGGCATCCCCGGCGGTCATCCCGGCCCGCACCGTGGCGATGGCTGTGAGCTGGGCTCCCAATACGATATCGTAGACTTTGCGGAAGGTCTCGTCCTGCTCTCCGATGCACACCGTGCGGGTGATGTCGCTGCAGTAGCCGCCTACCCGAGCCCCCATGTCGATGACCACCGGCTCTCCGGCGGCTATGGGCCTCTCGGAGGGCCGGTGATGGGGCATGGCGCCGTTGGGTCCGGCGGCCACGATGGTGTCGAAGCTGATGGAGTCGGCCCCCAGCTCGCGCATGGCCTTCTCCATGCGCCAGGCCACCTCCCGCTCCGTCTCGCCTGGCTGGATGGCTGGAGAAACGGCCTCCATCGCCGCGTCGGCCACGTCGATGGCCCTCTGAAGCAGTCTGAACTCTTCCTCGTCCTTCACTCTCCTGAGGGCCTCCACTATGCCGGTCGTGGCCACCATCTTGGGCCTGTCGGAGGAAGACATCTCTTTGAGGGCATCGGTGATCTGCTTGTAAGCGGCGACGGTCATCTGGTGGCTCTCGAACCCCAGCTTCTTGACCCCGGTCGCCTTCAGGTGCTCCAGGAGCCAGGTCCAGTCGGCACCCGCTTTGATCACCTGGAAATGGGGGGACTGGTTCTCTGCCTGCTCGGTATAGCGGAAGTCGGTGGCCAGAGTGGCCTCCTTCTCCGAGACCACCAGGTATCCCACCGAGCCGGTGAATCCCGAAACGTAACGCCGGTTCTCCGGAGTGGATATGAGGAAGGCGTCCAGATCCTTCTCCTGGAGCCTCTCTCGTAGACCCGCCAGACGGTCTTTCACTTCGCCTCCTCTTCTCTGACCAAAGCTGCCAGCATCTCCAGCGCGGCGATGTAGCCCATCCAGCCGAAGCCGGCTACCTGTCCCAGTGCTATGTCGGCCACCACCGAATGGCGCCGCCACTCCTCTCTGGCATGGATATTGCTCATGTGTACCTCAATCACGGGCAGGCGCGAATCCACCAGGGCCTCGCGCAGGGAGTAGCCGTAGTGTGTCAAGGCTCCCGGATTAATGATTATCCCCTGGGCCTCTCCCGCGTTGCCCTGGACGTAGTCCACGATGGCGCCCTCGCTGTTGGACTGAAAGAAGTCCACCTGCACCCCCAGCTCTTCGGCCTTTCGGGCGACCCGGGCCTCTATTTCCGCCAGAGTCAGCGTCCCGTAAACGCCGGGGTCTCGTTTCCCCAGCGTGTTCAGGTTAGGCCCATTGATGACCAGGAACCTAGCCATCTCGCTCCGCTCCGGATGCCTCGGCGTCCTCTTTTTCCCGAGCCATGGGATGGCTACTCATGTATTTCTCTCGCGCCTCCTGGCGGGTAACGTGAGTGTAGATCTGGGTGGTGGCCGGGCTGGAATGCCCCAACAGCTCCTGGACCACCCGCAGGTCGGCTCCGCCTTCCATCAGGTGGGTGGCGAAGGTATGCCTCAGGGTATGGGGATGCACCCCGGGACGGGTTCCCGCCAGCAAGGCATAGCGGCTCACGATCTCCTGCACGCTCTTGCGGGAGAGCCGGCCGCCATAGCGGTTGAGGAAGAGAGCGCCGGTTTCGCCCTTGAGAAGCCTGGGCCGGCAAGCACCCAGATAGCGCTGGAGTGAATCCACGGCTGGCTTTCCCAAAGGCACTACTCGCTCCTTGGAGCCCTTGCCTATAACCCGTACCTCTCCGATCCGCAGGTCGATGTTATCTTCGTCCAGTCCGTGCAGCTCGGAGACCCTCAACCCCGAGGAGTACAGCACCTCCAGAATAGCCTGGTCCCTGATGGCCAGGGTCCCCTCCACCTCCTCGTTGTTCGCTCCCTTGACCCGGGGTCGTGGTCGGGCAGGCTCCTCCAGGACGCGTGTAATCTCGTCCTGCGCCAGGAACGTCGGCAGGCGTTTCGCCACCTTGATGTTGAAGCTCCGCCCCTTTGGGATGGGGTTAGAAGGGATGACGCCCTCCTGTACCAGGAAACGGTAGAAGCTCCGGAGGACCACCAGCTTGCGGGCCACGCTCACCCGGGCATATCCGCCCTGCCTTCCACGGGCCGAGGTGGACAGCCATGCGAGGTACCGGCGCAGGAGGCTCCTGTCCAGCACCTCTGAGGTTACTCCCTCCTCCTTTAAGAACCTGAAGAAAGGGAGGAGGTCAGTGGTGTATACCCGGACCGTGTTCTCGGAACGACCCTTCTGGCCGGTCAGATGCCCGCGGAAGCGCCGAAGCAGATCCGCCTCTGGATGCCCTTCCTCAAGGACAGCCCCGCTACTCATGGCGCCCCGATCCTTCATACCTCGGCGGTGGCCAGCTGTTCTTCAGGGACGTCTCCCTTCCAGGAGCAGACCGTGCACTTTATTCCGTTCCGCCCCGAGGCGACCATCAGACCACCACACTCCGGACATGGGTCTGGCATCGGCCGCTGGTTTACCAAGAAGTCGCATTCAGGGTACCGGGCGCAGCCGTAGAAGACGCGGCCCTTGCCCCTGGACCTCCTCTGGACCAGATCGCCTCCGCATCGGGGACAGGGCACGCCCACTTTCAGAGGCTTGCTGTTCTTGCATTGCGGGTAATCGGAGCAGGCCAGGAACCTGCCGAAGCGCCCAGCCTTTATCACCATGGGTTTGCCGCACTTCTCGCACATCTCGTCGGTCGCCTCGTCGGCAGGGCGGGCGGCCTCCTGGCCGCCGTTGGCCCCCGAGGATCCGTCGACCGGCACGGGCCTGGTGTTCTTGCATTTGGGGTAGTCGGAGCAGGCCAGGAACCTGCCGAAACGCCCCGTCTTTATCACCATTGGCTGGCTGCACTTCTCGCACACCTCCTCGGTGGCTTCCTCCACATTCACGCGGGGCATGGCTTCGGTGGCCGCTTCCAACGACTTCTGGAAAGGGCCGTAAAAACCGTGGAGCATGGGAACCCACTGCCGCTCCCCTCGGGCCACCTCGTCCAGCTCCTCCTCCATCCTGGCGGTGAAGCCGGTGTCCATGATGTCCGAGAAATGGACCGTAAGCAGGTCCGACACGGTCGTACCCAACTCGGTGGGCTTGAGCTTGCCTTCCTCTTTCACGACGTAATGCCGGTCGATGATAGTCGAGATGGTGGGGGCGTAGGTGCTGGGCCTGCCGATGCCCTTCTCCTCCAGCATCTTGATCAGGCTCGCCTCCGTGAAGCGGGGAGGAGGCTGGGTGAAGTGCTGGATCGGCTCGAGTTTCCGGCAGTCCAAAAGGTCGCCCTGAGAAAGCTCCGGCAGGGGGCGCTTCCCGGCGTCCTCCTCATCGTCGTCCCTACTCTCCAGGTAAAGGGTGCGGAAGCCAGGGAACTTGAGCACGGAGCCGGTGGCCCGGAAAACGTAGACTTTGGGAGCGGCCTTGCACTTGGCCTCCGTATCAAGGGTCGTAGCGTCGGATAAGGCATCGGCCATCTGGCTGGCCAGCATCCGCCGCCATATGAGCTCGTAAAGCCTGTATTGGTCCGAGCTGAGGAAAGGCTTCAGCTGCTGGGGCTCACGGGATATGGCCGTGGGCCTGATGGCCTCGTGGGCCTCCTGAGCTCCCTTGGACTTCTTCCTGAACACCCTGGCCTGGCGCGGCAAGTAATCGTCGCCGAACTTCTGCTGGATGTACTCCCGGGCCTCCTGAAGGGCCGACGCTGCCACGGTGGTGGAGTCGGTGCGCATATAGGTGATGAGGCCCATCGAGCCTCCGTCTCCAATGGACAGCCCCTCGTAAAGCTGCTGGGCAGCCACCATGGTCCTCTTGGCCGAGAAACGCAGCTTGCGTCCGGCCTCCTGCTGCAGAGTGCTGGTAATGAAGGGAGGGGAAGGGGACTGCTTGACCGAACGTTTCTTGACCTCCGCCAGCTTGTATTCGGCACCCTGAAGGTCTCCCTCGATCCCCTTTGCGGCGGCCTCGTCGGGGATTTCTAGCTTCCCTTTGTGGCCCTTCAGCGAGTGTAGCACTGCCGTGAAGGGCTCTCCGGCGGCCGGTTTCTTGCGGCCGGCCTTCTGCAGCTGCACCTCGATGGTCCAGTACTCCCTGGCCACAAAGGCGCGGACTTCCTTCTCCCGGTCCGACACCATGCGCAGGGCCACGGACTGGACCCGCCCCGCCGAGAGGCCTCGCTGGACCTTCCGCCAGAGAAGGGGGCTGATCTGGTAGCCCACCAGCCGGTCCAGCACACGCCGGGCCTGCTGGGCGTTTACCAGTTCCATGTCAATTTCTCGGGGGTGCCGGAAGGCTTCCTGTACGGCATCCTCGGTTATCTCGTGAAATACCACGCGATGGATCGGGACTTTCGCCTGGTTCCAATTCGCGGCTTCCACAAGGTGCCAGGAGATGGCCTCCCCCTCCCGGTCGGGGTCGGTGGCCAGATAGATCGAAGGGGCCCGCTCTCCCAAGCTTTTAAGCTCCTGGACTACGGTCTTTTTGTCGCCTATCAGGGAGTAGGATGGGGCAAAGTCCATTTCGACATTAACGCCCAGCTTGCCCTTGGGCAGGTCACGCACGTGTCCCTGGGACGCCTTTACGACGAACTTGCCGCCCAGGATCCTCTCGATGGTCCTGGCCTTTGCGGGGGACTCGACCACCACCAGCGATCTCGACCTGCCATTACCTTTACCCTTTGCGCCCACGTCCGACCCATTATTCTTATCTTTAGGGGCCTTCGCCCTCGTAGCTTTCTTACCTGGAGACTTGGCTACCATACTCGGCTTGTACCTCCCGGACCCTCGTATAATGCATTCCCCCAACCTGCCTCACCAGTCCCTTGATCTCCATCATCTGCAGGGTGCTGCTGACCTCGTTGATGGGGACCCGCGCCTGTCGCCCGATGTCGTCGATATGCGCCGGCTCGTAAGAGAGGTGGTTCAGCAGAAGCAGCTCACCATCACTCAGGGGATCGGCGATGCCCTGCATCTCTATCTGCCGGACCGCCACCGTCAGGTTCAACTCCTCCAGTATATCCTCATGGTTCATCACCAGCTTCGCGCCCTGCTGGATTAAGGCGTTTGTCCCCACGCTTGTGGGAGAGAAAATGCTCCCGGGCACACAGAAAACTTCCCTGTCCTGCTCCAGGGCGTGTTTCACGGTCAGAAGTGCGCCGCTCTTGTCGGGCGCCTCCACCACCAGCGTCCCCAGGGTCATGCCACTAATAACGCGGTTGCGCATCGGGAAGTGGCTGGACATAGGCCTCGTTCCCAGGGGATACTCGCTCACCAGGGCGCCGGAATCCTCCACCTCCCGGGCCAGCCTGGCGTGCTCGGCTGGATACACCACGTCCAAGCCGCTGCCGAAAACCGCGACGGTGCGTCCGCCGGCTTCGAGGGCAGCCTTGTGCGCAATGGAGTCGATGCCCCTGGCCAGGCCGCTTATCACGGTGACCCCGCTGCGGGCCAGGTCCCCCGCCAGAGCGCCGGCTACCTCCCTCCCGTAGGCCGTGGCCTTGCGGGTGCCTACCACTGCCACCGACCGCTCGTCCTGTGGCAGGATGTTGCCGCGCAAGTAGAGCACCGGTGGCGGATCGTGTATCTCCTTCAGCCTGCGAGGGTAAGCCGGGTCGTTCCAGGTCTGCGCCAGGACGCCGGCTCTCTCCAACTTCTCCATCTCGGCGTCGGGGGAGATCGTCGTACGGTGGGACGTTACAGCCCGCACCGTCCTGCGTCGATGCCCGCGGCCTTGAATTCGCTCGGGCCGGCAAGCCAGGCGTCTTCCATGGAGCCGAAGTGGCGCTCCAGGAGACGGAACCTTGCGGGGCCTAAACTGGGGATGCGGCCAAAGGCCACCCAGTATTTTACATCTACCATGACTATCAGATTCTAGCACAAGGCCAAAACCTGTAACAACGCCGCCATGGCGAAGATCGCATGAAAAAGTATATAGCGACCATTGGACCAGGTCGATGCAGGGGCGTGGAAAGGATCGGCGGGGTGTCGTGAGCCTACGTTGGGCATGGCGGAGAGGGTGGGATTCGAACCCACGAGAGGCTTGAGGCCCCTACGCGCTTTCCAGGCGCGCCTGTTCGACCACTCCAGCACCTCTCCTCGCAATAAATCTACGAGAGAATTGCTAAGCTCCCTGGCCCAGGCCCCTCTTCTCCAGCTTCTCGGGAGTGACCAGCTCGTAGAACTCGATGGAGTACTCGGTCAGCAGGGGCAGCATCTTCGCGCCGTAGGTACGCACGTCTTCGGTTACGGTCTCAATGTCGGTGGGCTCGATGCGCTCCTGGGTCCACTGGGCGTAGACCGCGCTGGAGGCCCCGGGAAGTCCCGAGCCCTCTATGTAGATTTGGGCCTTATTGCGGCCCGCCGCCTCGTAGGCCTGGCAAACCTTGGACAGATAGCCTGCCACCTCCCACTGCTTGCCGGGTTGGGTTCTGGCGATTCTCCGAAGCACATACATGCTAGCATCCTCTTATCAATAAATAAGGCAACTCATGGTAGCCAAGGCAAGGGGCAGTATAATGGGGGGCCCACCGGCTGTCAACGATCACCAGACGCCGGATCACCCACCTGCCAGCGGCGCTTCAGGTCCTCCACGTAGACCCGTCCATAGTCGCCATGATGCCCGTTGGCCGGGTCGTCGGTGAGACCCTCTGCCCACAGGTACTGGACGTCCTCCCAGATGATAGGAAAGGCTGGCTGCTCGAAGAAGGCGATCACGGCGTCGGTGGGGTTACCCGCCTCGACGTACCCCATCATCTGGAAGTTGTCGTAGACGTTCCCGCCGTCGGAAAAGAACCTGCCCTTCATGGCGGCCATGACGATATAGGACGGCATACCGGTACCTCGCCACTTCGTCCCTAGCTGTTCGACCCTGACCCGGAGCCGCTATCCGTGCAGTCTGGATTGTCCTTATCGTGCAGGTTGATGGCCTCAGCCAGGTCCTTGGCCCGCTCCAACTCCGCCTTGGTCGCGTCGGGGTTGTTCAGGATGGCCTCGATCTCCACTATGATCTCCTCGAAGGTCTTGGTCACCGGCGGCGTGGGGGCGTTGGCCCCGGTGCCGCTGCCGGACTCACCGGGCTCGACAACGATGTCTTCGTCCAGCTCCACCGCACCCTTGGCGAAGTTCAGCCATGCCGCCAGGGTCTGCCTGACGGCCTTCTCCCGCGTCTTGGCTATCTTGGTGGCGCTGTCGTCGCTATCGTCATTGGCATTGGACCCATTGTTGTCGCTGCTATCATCGTCCTTGGTCTTGGATCCGGCACCTGAGCCGGAACCGGAATCTCCCTTCTTCTTTTTCTTCTTCTTGTTGTTGCTTCCGGTGTCCAGGGCTTGGTTCGAGCCGTTACTGCTGCCGTTGCCCGATCCGGTGTTGCCCTTGCTGCCATTGAGGATCAGACTGGCATCCTCGAAGGAATCCAGGGGCACGGCGGCATCGACACCGCCAAAGTGGCTGCTGGAGAAGCGGATGATATCCAGATAGGACTCCAGGATCTCTTCGCTGATGAGCTTGCCCTTTTCGACCTTCTTCAGGTCCTTTTCTTTCCTGGTCTTGAACTCGTGCTTCCAGAAGCCCTGGCTCTTGGTGCAGTCGCAGTCGTCGACGACCAGCTTGGTCAGACTCTCCGAGTCGGAATCTCCGTCGTCGGTGACCACCACTTCCACGGTGTAAACGCCCGGTGCGGAGAAGGTCACGGTTGCCGTGTCGGTAGCCTCGGAGGGAGGAGACCCGTCGGCGGGGTAGGTGGTAAGAGCGCCAAAGCTCCAGTCGAAGGTGAGATCATCGTCACCGGGATCGGTGGCGGAGGCGGTATGGGACTGTTCGACTCCTTTGCGACCGAGGAAGGCCTGGCCTCCGGTCAGGTCCACGGCCAGAGATATATCCAGGACCACGTCGGGAGCGACGTTGTCGACCACCAGCACGAAGGAGGTGGTGTTGTCGTCACCGTCGCTGTCTGTGGCGGTGACGACCACCGTCTGCCCGTCCTCGGGACCGTCGGTGGAGTCGAACTCCCAGGACCAGGTGCCGCTTTGGGTCCCAACCTGGCTCACCGTCCCCACCGAGGCGCTCACGGTGACCACGTCGTCGCCGGGGTCCGAGAAGCTGCCAAAGTTGGCCGCCGTCTGACCCTCATTGATCGTCACCGTGGTGTTGTCGGCGGCCACGTCGGGCGCTACGTTGTTCACCACCAAGACGAAGGAAGTGGTATTGTCGTCACTGTCGCTGTCGGTGGCGGTGACCACCACCGTCTGCCCGTCCTCGGGGCCGTCGGTGGAATCGAACTCCCAGAACCAGCTGCCGCTCTGGGTCCCAACCTGGCTCACCGTCCCCACCGATGCGCTCACGGTAACCACGTCGTCGCCGGGGTCGGAGAAGCTGCCAGAGTTGGCCGCCGTCTGCTCCTCGTTGATCGTGACCGTGGCGTTGTCGGCGGCCACGTCGGGCGCCACGTTGTCCACCACGAGGAGGAACGACGTGGTGCTGAAGTCGCCGTCGTCGTCGGTGGCGGTGATGATCACCGTCTGGCCGTCGTCGGGCCCGTCCGTGGAGTCGAACTCCCAGGACCAGGTGCCGCTCTCCGTGCCGATCTGGGTCACCGTGCCGATGGAAGCACTCACAGTGACGATGTCATCACTCTGGTCGGAGAAAGTGCCGGAATTGGCTGCCGATTGCCCCTCGTTGATCGTAACCGTGGCGTTGTCGGCGGCCACCGAAGGCGGGACGTTGGTGACTACACTCTCTCCCGGCTCCAGCGTAATCTCCTCTCCATCGACGGTTACAGTGGGTGTGCCGGCTACGGCCGTTAGCACCACGGGGTCGTCAGGGGATTCCTGTAGGATCTCGATGCTTCCGTCGGTGCCGAGGGAGACGGTTGCTTCGACCCCCTCCAACTCCACCACAGGCTCTCCTTCCACAGCAGTTACCACTATCTCTGTGACGGAGGTCTCGGAGACTTCGATGCTTTCCCCTTCCGCCACGGTCGCCACGGTGTCCAGCGCCTCGAAGGCCACCTGAACGGTGCCTTGGTCCACTTCCAACAGGGCGCTATTGGTCTTGGTCAGCACGAAATTGGCAGGCGCGCTGAAGGTATAGGTGGCACCAGACAGGAGGGTGCCGTTCACCTCGAAGCCGCCGCTGGGCAACTCGATCTCTGTCTGTCCAGCACCGGTGGCTATCACCCGGATCCCCTTGGCCGGATTTGGAGCCTCATCCTGTATGGTAAGAACCACGCCCGGGTCTTTCGTGATAACCTCCCCTGAGGTTATCCCACCGGAGTTGGCGTCACTGAAACCGCTATTGGTGCAGATACTGCAGCTCATGGGGGTGGCAGGCAACAGGTCCACAGCATCTTTGAGGCCATCGACGTCACCGTCGTCTAAGGGAACCGTGTTGTCGGTTATCAGCGCATCGATTTGAGCTGCTGTCAGCGCCTCGCCCTGGAAGATCCACAGCTCGTCCGCAACCCCACCCGCATTAGAGAACGGGCCGGCAGGACCAGTGTCTAACGCACTGCCGTCGCCGAAGTTGTCCGCAGTCACGTTGGTAGCGTAGTTGGTGAGATCCTGTCCCGCGTCTGGAGTGAGCAGGTTGCCGTCCACATAGAGGGCAATCGTATCGTTTCCGGATACGCCGTCCAGGTCGACCCCGGCAATGCCGTCCGGGTCGGCTACGATGGCGTAGTGGGCGAAGCTCGATTGGGAGATGATCCCCAGCGTATCCCAGGTCAGAGTCGTCTGGCCGGCAATCCTCAGCTCCACTACCTTCGCGACATCGGCGCGAACCCGGAATGTGTTATTCGTACCGGCGTAGAAAAATAGGGGCATTGCCACATGTCGTACCTGAAGGCAATCGACCACGCCTGGTCCGGCCCAGGAGCGAAAGCGGTGGTGAAACCGATGCGGTCCGGCTCGAAACGGGTAGGATGGTTTCCCCCCAACTTGAGATCACTCACTGCCTGGCCGAACCCGCCGGCCGGCGAGGTTATGATCTGGTGGTCCTGTACACCTACATCGATTAGAGTGCCGTCATTGTCGTTGCCCGAATCGTCGGAGAAGACGAAGCCGTTCAGCACCTGGCCGATGGGTCCGTCGAAGCTGTAGTGTAGAAAAACACCACGCAGCAGGTCAAAATCTATGACGGTATTCTGGGATATGGAAACATTTTCGAGGGTTGTTCCCTGGAAGTCACTTCCGGCCGGGGGGATGACCTGGATGTCATAAATGTCGGAGGTGATATCCGTGACATAGTCACCGCTGCTATCGGTGACGGTGGAGGCGACGAGGTCTCCGCCGGCAGTGCCGTAGCCGTAGCCGCCAACGATGACCGGAGTGAGGACCCTGACTTCGGCGTTAGCGATCCCGACACCCTGCTGATCAGATACGTTTCCTGATATCTGAACCGGGTCAGCACCGGCCGGGGATACCAGAAGGACGGTTATGATACCCGCCGTGGCTATTCCTGAAACCGCGAGCGTCCACCATGTTCGGAGTTTGCGGCGAAGGCTGTCAACAGTCATGACACGGTTTCCTCTCGATCTCTAGCGAATAGGTCGTACAAGGAGCGGTCTCGAAAATCAACCGGCCGCCGCACCGTACTTCTTCCGGAAGTAGGGCACGATGTGCTCGCCCATGGTCTCCACCACGCGGTAGGCGTGGTGGATCTCCATACCGGGCCACCAGATGCGGAAGATGAAGTGGTTGGCGCCGAGGCGATGGTGATGTTCCTCGATCTGCTGTATCACCTCATCAACATCGCCCACGATGAAGCGGTCCCGGGCCAGGAACTCGAAGGCGGCCCGGAAGTTGTCCTGGCCGGGAAGGGCCTTGTGCTGGCCCCAGTCGGCGTAGGCGGAGTACTTCCCCTGGAGATAGGGTTGAGCCACGTCCACCGCCTCGTCGTGGGTCCTGGCGACGTGCATCTCCTTCATCAGGGGCATGTCCTCGGGCATGTCTTTGCCGCCCTCGGCCAGACCCTCACGGTACAGGTCCATCTGTCGGGCCAGGGTCTCCAGGGTAGCATGGGGGTTGACGAACCAGGCGTACCCCAGGCGGCCGGCCCGCTTGACCACCGAGTCCTGGTTGGCCGCTATCCAGATGGGAGGATGGGGCTTCTGCACCGGCCGGATGGTACACGTAGCTTCCTTCAGATTGAAGTGGGCGCCCTCGTAAGTGACCTGGTCCTCGGTCCACAGCCGCCTGACCAGGTCAAGGGACTCCATGAAACGTGGTACACGGTGTCGGCGCTCGACGTTGAAGGCCTCGTACTCGATGTCCCGGTATCCCACGCCGATGCCGAAAACCAGCCTGCCTTCGGTGATGACGTCCAGGCTGGCCACGTCCTCCGCCACCTGCACAGGGCTGAACAGGGGCAGCAGCAGCACCGAGAGGATCACCTGCATGTCCCCCGAGTCGGCCGCAAGGCGGGCCAGTAGAGGAACGTTCTGGATGTTCTGATATGGGGGTGATAGATAGTGGTGCCCGGCCGAGATGGAGTCGAGGCCCGCGTCCCGAGCGATGCGGGTCAGCTCCACGGTCTCCCGAAGCCTCTTGACTGGCGAGTCGGAGGTCGGATGCTGGGGCATCGCCATGATTCCGAACTTGATCAAAGGGGTGTCCCTCCTCCAGGTTATGTAAATCGGCAGCCGGTTCGAGACTTAGAAGCTTTCCCGCTAGTGCTCGTAGAACATCTGCTGGATCTGCTGGCGGTCGCGGGTCACGGTCAGGGCCAGCGCCAGCAGAATGCGGGCCTTCTGGGCCAGCAGGTTGTCGCAGACGATGAACCCCAGCTCGTCCATGAGCGGAGTAAGCACTATCCGGCCTGCAGTGACCCGGGACGCCAGCACGACCGGTATGCCGTCCTTCACGGCTTGCGCTCCAGCCTCCCACACCGCCGGGGGCGCCAGACCCGCCCCGAACCCGGTGAGCACCAGGCCCTGAGATTTGTTCTGGCGCACGGCGTCCACCAGGAGGCCGTCGGCGTCGACGTAGGCGTACACCATGTCCACTCGGGGCAAACTCTGGATACCGTCGACGTCGAAGGGCGTGTCCGCGGTGTGCTTCCTCAGGGGAGCACGGTAGAAGACCACCTGGCCGTCGGAGTCGGCGTATCCCAGGAAGCCCAGCTCATTGGGACGGAAGGCCTCGGTCCGGAAGGTGTTGGACTTGGCCACGTCCCGAGCGCTGTGGATCTCGTTGTTCAGCACCGTCAGCACGCCCTTGCCTGCTGCATCCGGGGAAACGGCGATGCGTACCGCGTCCAGCAGGTTGATGTCGGCGTCGGTGCTTATGGCCGAGGCCGGACGCATGGCCCCGGTCACCACCACGGGCTTCCGCGACTTCACCGTCAGGTGCAGGAAAAAGGCCGCTTCCTCCAAGGTCGCCGTGCCGTGGGTGACCACGATGCCGTCCACGTCGGGCTCGTCTCGAAAGATCTGGTTTATGCGCTGGGCCATCGTGATCCAGTACTGGCTGCCCAGGTGATGGCTACGCTCCGTCACCAGGTTCTCCGCCCGTATCTCCGCGACGTCGTGCACTTCCGGGACGCGGTCCAGCAACTCCTCTATGGGCATGAACCGCCCGACCTCGACGTAAAGGAAGAAGTCCAGACGGTCCGGTCCAATGCCAGATATCGTGCCGCCGGTGCCCAGGATGCGGACCTTGGGCTTGGAGCTCGCCACTTACTTACCTCCGCCCGCGCGAGATCGGACCGGGTTCAGTCTGGAATGGTCCCCGACCATTTAGGGAAGGGGCTGAGGCCCCTTCCCTACTGGTTCCGATCGTTCGTCCAGCCGCCACTCACTAGAGGCCGTAGTAGGAGGCGCAATTGTCCCACAGCAGCTTCCGCTTGTTCTCTTCTGTAATGGGAAGCTGCATGAAGGCGTCCACCGCGTCGGGGAACTTGGAGTCGGGGTGAGGGAAGTCGGTGGAGAAGACTATCTGGTTATCGCCCAGGTAGTCGATGGCGTACTTGGCCGGCACCTCGTCGCACTCGATGGAGACGAAGCACTGCCGCTTGAAGTACTCGCTGGGGGCCATCTTCAGCTCGGGTGCATAGACTCCGCCCAACCGCTGCCAGTGCTCGTCCAGACGCCACAGCACGAAGGGGACCCAGCTGCAGTTCCCCTCCAGGAAGCCCACCTTCAGGTTGGGATGGCGTTCCAGAACACTGCTGCCACAGAAGGCCATGAGGGCCAGCGCCTGCTCGAAGGAGTGGGAGGCGGCGTGGCGCAGCATGGCGTTGTCGCCGAACCGACTGCCCACCTGGGGCAGGCGAGCGCCCTGGCTCTCGTGGAAGCCCAGGGGCACTCCCAACTCGTCTATGGTGTCCCACAGGGGTTCATAGTAGGGATCGTACCAGTTTCGGCCGCCGACCAGGTTGGGCCGCAGGAAGACCGCCTTGAAGCCCAGCTCCTTCACAGCCCTCCGGGCCTCCAGCACCGCCTCCTCGATATCGAAGGGCGACACCATGGCCGACCCCAGCATCCTCTGGGGGTCCGCCTGGCAGTAATCGTACAGCCAGTTGTTATACGCTCTGGCGATGGAGGTGGCCAGCTTGGGGTCCATCCCGTCGATGGCCACTCCGCACAGGCCCCGGGAGGGGTAGATCACCGCCACGTCGACGCCCTCGGTGTCCATCGCTTCCAGGTGGAGTTGGGAGGTCCAGCCGCCGTCCCGGTACTTTCGGTAGACCTCCTCGGTGCGGATCATCTCCTTGGTGGCCAACCTCTCCTTGGTGCCGAGCACCGTGGGGACCACCTGGCCGTCGATCTCAATGCGCATGTCCAGGGCGAAGTCGTAGAAACCTTTGACCCGCCCCCTGAAAGGAGGATCAAGGTACCTGTCCCAGAGGTCCGCCGGCTCCATGCAGTGAATGTCGCTGTCCAGGATCTTGAAGCCGTTCTTGGCCATTTCTCCTCCTCATCGTGCGTGTAGGGCCTATTTTCCCACGGCCCGGCGGGTTTGTCCACCTAGGAGCCCGTCCGAGAAACACGGTTGGCGAGTGTTTGGTGGTATGATGGGCCCAGCCCAGTAGCGGGGAGTCGTTGATGAGCAAGACCTACCTTTCCTACGAACCCGACCAGCAGTTGCTGTTGCCAGCGGCGTTGCAGGAGTGGCTGCCTGACGACCATCTGGCCTACTTCATATCCGACGTGGTGGACCAGTTGGACATGTCGAAGGTCACCGCTCGCTACGAGCGGGAACGGCGTGGCGGGCCACCGTATCATCCACGGATGATGGTCAAGGTGTTGCTCTACGGCTACTGCGTGGGGGTGGCGTCCTCACGCCGCATCGCCCAGCGTCTCCACGAGGACATCGCCTTCAGGGTGTTGGCGGCGAACAACACACCGGACTTCCGGACCATCTCCGACTTTCGCAAGGATCATGTGGATGCGCTGTCGGGCCTGTTCGTACAGATACTGGCGTTGTGCCAGCAGGCGGGTCTGGTGAAGCTGGGGCACGTGGCGCTGGACGGCACGAAGGTCAAGGCCAACGCATCGAAGCATAAGGCGATGAGTTACCAACGGATGAAGGAGAAGGCAGCGCAGTTGGCGGCGGAGGTAGCGGAGTTGTTGCGACAGGCCCAGGCAGCGGATGATGAGGAAGACCGGCGGTACGGCAAAGACAAGCGTGGAGATGAGTTGCCTGAGGAGTTGGCCTTTCGAGAGGCTCGGTTGGAGAAGATATGGGAAGCCATGGCGGCGCTGGAAGCCGAGGCGCAGGCGGCTGGCGAACAGGCCGAGGCCGAAGGTGGTAAGCACCCGGGGGTGCCCGACGACAAGGCCCAGCGTAACTTCACCGATACCGAGTAGCGCATCATGCCCGCACCTGGAGGAAAGGACTTCCTGCAAGCGTACAACTGTCAGGCGGTGGTGGACAGCGCTCACCAGGTGATCGTGGCGGCGTGGGCCACCAACCAGACTTCGGATAAGCAACAGGCTGCGGCGATGATGGAGGAGACCATCGACAACGTCGGTGCAGTCCCCAGGGAAGTATCCGCCGATGCTGGCTATTACTCGGCAAAGGCAGTCGACGAGCTCTATGCTCTGGGCGTGGACCCGTTCGTCGCGCCGGAGCAGACCCGCCACGGCCGGGTTGTGCCACCCGCGCCCCGAGGTCGCATACCCAGCCATCTGTCTCCCAGGGACCGGATGCGACGGAAGTTACAGACCAGGCGGGGTCGGCAGCGCTACGCTTTGCGGATGCAAACTGTGGAGCCGGTATTCGGCCAGATCAAGCAGGGCCGGGGATTCCGGCAGTTCCTGCTGCGGGGACTGGAGAAGGTGAACGGCGAATGGTCGCTGATATGCACCAGC
This sequence comes from Dehalococcoidia bacterium, assembly GCA_965248975.1. Lineage (GTDB taxonomy): Bacteria > Chloroflexota > Dehalococcoidia > Lucifugimonadales > JAGWBF01 > CBDFKU01. Next base: position 148,411 of record CBDFKU010000013.1, on the reverse strand, counting down.
CACAACCTGCTCAAACTGTTCCGCTTTGGGGTCAATCTGCACAGGAAAGCACGGGTCGATGGGCCAGCCCAACGCATCAGGAACTTTGCCGAGGTAGTTGAGCACGGCGCTATTCCCAAAGCTATCTGGGGGCCGGCCGGGGCAACCGGCAAAATTAGTTGTCGCGATCCATTGGCGCTGACCCGCAAGCACCGTTAGATAATCCTCGGACGGGCTGCTAGGTCCTTGCTGCGGTGGAAACCTCGTCGAAGTGCCGGGTCCAGGGTCCACGGGCAAACCTGCTGGACCTGTCCAGGAGCACCTCCCGGTGCGCCGGAGCCGGGACCATAAGATATGCCCTCGACGTACCCCGGCGATACATCAGGGCGAAGGGTCGGTCACAACCTTCCAGCCGCTCCTCGAGCTGTGCGAGCTTCGTCCGGACCTGGCTGTCGGCTATCCCTCGGCGGCCGATGTGATGGTAGACGATCAGACTCTGCCCCCGTTCCACGTAGGGCTGGAGCTCGTCGAAGGTGGCGTACTTGGGACCGCGAACGTGGTGTCGGGCGGTGCTGCGGGTCTCCAGCCCGTTGTCCGGGTCGATGAACACCAGGTCGCAGCCGGCCATGGCATCCAGAGCATTCTGAGCCCAGCGACACCGATGGTCGAGGCGTGCGGCCCTGGCTGCCGGCCCCCTGCCTGAGAGGCCGTCGAAGGTCAGGGACGCCTCGTAGCTCACCGCACCAGGGGGCAGGATACCGCGCCGGCGAACAGCCTCGACCGTTCTGCCCCGCTCATGGCACACGATCTCCCGCAGCGCATCATACAGAGAAGGGTCGCAGCTCCGGTATTCAGACCTGTTCCGATGCGAGTCGTCCAGGTACCCGGTGTACTTGCCATCCCCGGTTCCGGCCTCGTCGGGGAAGAGGTACCATACGACTCCCAGGGACAGAGTCGGCCCATCCGGAGGACTGTCGGGCGAGCACAACGCCTTCAGCAGCGCGTACTTCCCGAAGTCCCCGACGTCGCCTACGTAGCGGTTTTGCATCCCTTCCGGTCGCTAACCGCCGGCTGCTGCCGGGGCCTTGGCCTGGCTCTTGAAGGCGGGCATCACCTCTTTGCCGAAACGCTCCAGCTGCTCCAGGGTCACCTCCAGGGGGGTGCCCATGGTGGTGCACTGCACGTTCACCTGATCCAGGCCGGGGTACCTCTCCTGGATCTCCATCAGCCTCTCGGTGACCAGCTCCGGAGGCCCGCACAGCCACGACCGCTGTTCCACCGCCCTCTCGATGGTGGGCAGGCCCGGCTGCCGCGCCGTGCGGGGGTCACCCAGGGCTCGAATTTGTGCGTCGTCAAGGCCCCGCACGAACCCCAGCGGCGCGAACATCTTCATGTTCTCCTCGAAGTAGCTCCTGACATCGTCCATCGCCTTCTTCTCGGTATCGGCGATGTGGACAGAGTACCCGATGATCAGGTCGGTGCCTAGCTCGGTCTCCCGGCCGCCCCTCCTCAGGGCGTCCTGCCAGGCCTGCACCATCCCCTCGGCGGCGCCTCCCGCCGCCGCTCCTCCGCCGATGATGCCCTTGATGCCATGCTTCACCATGAAGTCCAGGCCACGCTGGGTGGCGCTGACGATGGGCTGCCAGCACTCCACCGGTAGGTGCTTGGGCCGGGGCACCAGGGTGAGCTCCTCCAACTCATAGCCGCGATAGGGCAATTGTGGCGGCAGGTCGTAGTGCTTTCCGTGATGGGAGAAGGCGGGCTCGTTGAAGGCCTTGAAGACGATCTCCACCTGCTCCTCGAACAGGTCCCGGTTGGCGTCACCATCGATCATCGGGGCGCCGAAGGTCTCCACCTCACGGGTGTGGTAGCCCCGCCCCACGCCGAAGATCACCCGACCATCGGTCAGGATGTCGGCGGTGGCGTAGTCCTCTGCCAGTCGCAGGGGATTCCACATGGGCGCGATGTTGAAGGCGCAACCGAACTTGAGCTTCTCGGTGACCTGGGCCAGGTGGACGAAAAGCATCATGAGGTTGGGGATGCACTCGTACCCCTCGCGCTGGAAATGGTGCTCCGCTCCCCAGATTGCCTCGTAGCCCAGCCGGTCCATCAGACGGGCCATGGCCTCGAACTTGTGGAACACGGAGGACAGGAGGTCATCGGACAGCCATCGGTCGTTTGCCGGCGTACCTTCCAGCCCGATGTTGTCCATGTCCACGTGGCCTGCGTACACGGTACCGAACTTCGTTATCATCACGCACCCTCCTGAGTCACGATTCCGACTCCGACCACGCTATTCTACAACACCGTCCGGGCCGCTGCAGCCGACGCGCTTGACGCTCCCCGCGTGCCGACCCTACAATCGCGACATCGCAAGTCCGTCCGCTGGGAGGGCAATATGACGCTACGCAGCCGATGGTTACCGTCCAAAGAGGAAGCGGTGGCCGAGCAGGGTATGGTGGTAGCCAAACATCCCTTGGCGGCCCAGGCTGGAATCGACATCCTGAAGGAGGGCGGCAACGCCATAGACGCCGCCGTGGCCACGGGTTTCGCCATCAGCGTGGTGGAGCCGATGATGAGCTGCGTGGCCGGCACCGGGTTCATGGTGATCCACCTGGCCTCCCTGGGTAAGAGCACGGTGGTAGAGTACCCGCCCCGGGCCCCTAAAGCCGCGAGGCCCGACATGTACCGTGTCCTGGACGGCGCCGGCACCGGCATCGCTATCTACGACGTGGAGGGCAACGAGAACGTGGAGGGCTACCGCTCCATCGCGGTGCCGGGCACGGTTTCAGGGCTGTGCCTGGCCCACACGATGTCCGGGAAGCTGCCGCTGCAACAGGTGATGGAGCCGGCGATAGCCCTGGCGGAAGAGGGCTTCCCCGTCTCATGGTACCTGTCCCTATGCATCGCCAACGCTATGGACGTCATACGAAGGTCGCCGGCAGCGGCCGAGGTATTCCTCCCGGACGGGCGTCCCCTCAAGCACTCTCCCGCCCCGGCCGAGGTGCTGGTCCAGAAGGACCTGGGCCGTGTCCTGAGGCTCATCGCCGCCAAGGGCGCGGAAGGCTTCTACGGAGGTGAGGTGGCCGCGGCCATCGAGGAAGACATGGCGGCCAACGGAGGCCTGATCACCCGAGACGACCTGGCGTCCTACCGGGCCGTAGCTAGAGACCCGGCTACCATCACTTATCGAGGCCTACAGGTGCTGGCCGCGGACGTACATCATGGCGGCACTACCTTGCTCCAGACGCTGAACATCCTAGAAGGCTTGGACCTGCGCTTCAAAGGCCACAACTCGCCCGAATACCTGCATACATTCGTCGAGGCGGCTCGCCACGCCTTCGCCGACCGGTACCACTACCTGGGCGACGCGGATATGGTGGACGTGCCGATGAAAGGCATCCTCTCCAGGGAGTACGCCCGGGAGCTGGCGGGGCTCATCGACGGGCGCCATGCGGGTAGCTGGTCGGACGGAGACCCCGAGCCGTGGGTACGCTATTCGGCCGACGCGTTGCACGATCCCTGGGCCCACGAGGGGCGTCAGAGGACCGCCGCTTATCCCACATCACCTCCGGGCGACGGGGATTGCACCACCCACTTCGGCGTGGTGGACCGGGAGCGCAACCTGGTGTCCTGCACCCAGACGGCAGTTAGCGCGTTCGGGTCCAAGATGATGACGGCGGGCCTTGGGGTGCTGTGGAACAACGGCATGATCTGGCTCAACCCTAAGCCAGGGACGGCCAACTCCATCGCCCCCTGGAAACGGCCCCTGACCAACATGGCCACCATTATCGTGCTGAAGGAAGGACGGCCCTACCTGAGCATCGGCTCCCCGGGAGGCCGCCGCATCATCAACGCCAACGTCCAGGTGTTCCTCAACGTCGCCGAGTTCGGCATGGGAATCCAGGAAGCCATCACCCAGCCCAGGGTGGACGCCAGCGCCAACGATACCCTGGCGGACATCCGTCTGGACGAGGCCGCCCTGGCCGCGCTTTCGGCCATGGGCCACAGGATAGCGGTGGTGGAGGAAACCGCGGCGGACATCAACTTCGCCACGCCCCTCAGCATCCTGGTGGACCACGACACCGGCCGGGTCCACGGCGGTGCGGACGTGTTCCGAGTCGCCGAGGCGAGGGGGTATTAGGCTCGGGATATCGGCGGCAGACCGATGCCTCCGGGCGGGAACAACGGGGACGCGACGGAAGAGACCGCCCCGATGACACTGGGGTCTATATCGGCGAGGGTAGGGCAGCCGCACATGCTCATGGCCGCCTCCAGCTCCTCACCGAGCATCCGTAGCACCGACACCACCCCTGCTTCCCCACCGACCGCCAGGCCCCAGAAGAGGGGCCGGCCGATGAGCACTGCCCGGGCCCCCAGCGCCAGGGCCTTCAGCACGTCGGTGCCACGCCGGATTCCCCCGTCCAGGTAGACCTCCAGGCGGCCCTGCACCGCGTCCACCACCTCTGGGAGGACCTCGATCGTGGCGAAGGTGGTGTCCAGCTGGCGTGCGCCGTGATTGGAGACGACCAGCGCCTTTACCCCGTGCTCGACACATAGGCGGGCATCCTCGGCGGTCATTATGCCCTTCACCAGCAGCGGCAAGGACGTGTTGGCCGCCAAGCGCTCCACCTCTGACCAGGTTGCCGAGCGGTCCAGGAGGGTGAGAATCCCCCGAGGGGCGTCGGTGTCACCTCCGCTGTAAGCCTGGTCCTGGAGACCCAGCCCCACGTAGTTGGCCGACGGCGCAATCCGGTAGTCGTTGCGGATGTTGCGCTCCCGCTTGGCCCGCACCGTGGCGTCCAGGGTCAAGCACAGGGCGGTGTACCCGGCCTCCGCGGCGCGACGCGCCATGGACAGGGTCAGGTCTCGGTCGTTGAAGAGGTACTGCTGGTACCAGATGGGACCCGTGGACGCTCCGGCGATCTCCTCCAGGGTAATGGTCGACCCCGAGCTGACCACCATGACCGTTCCGGCCGCTCCTGCCGCCCGGGCGGTGGGCGCCTCGGCCTCGGGATGGGCTCGGCCGTGTCCACCCGCAGGCGCCAGCATGATGGGCAGATCGATTTTCTGTCCGAGGACGGTGGTGGCCAGGTCCCTCCGGCTGACGTCCACCAGCATGCGTGGCCGCAGAGCGATGGAGTCGAAGGCGTCGCGGGTTCTGTTCAGGGTGATCTCGTCGGTGGCTCCCCCGGCGATGAAGTCGTACTCGTGCCTGGGCAGCAGCTCTCTGGCCCGAGATTCGTACTCGAAGATGTTCACCGGTGTGTCGTTCATGTTCATTCTGACCCTCTGTCCGGAAGCTCTATCAGGCCCTCGAAGCCCAGGTCCTCGTAAAGCCCATCCAGGTCCTTCCTGCGGACGCCACGCCATCGCAGGCCATCCAGGTCATCGCCGATGGGTACGTCGACCCGCAGCGTGGCCAACTCCTTGTAGAGCATCGCCTCCTGCCGCAGCCCCGCCAGGCTTTTGGCGACGGCCCCGGCTCCCCTCAGCTCGATATCCCATTGGGAGTGGTCGTCCGGGATGCTTTCTATATGACAGTACCTCCGCAACACCTGGCCCGCCGTCTTGGCTCCCCAGCGGGGTATGCCGGGGATGCCATCGGCGGCGTCCCCCACCAGGGCCAGGTAATCCGGGATGGAGCCGGGCGGGACCCCGAACTTCTCCTTCACCCCGGCCTCATCCAGTGTTACGCTCCTGCGACGATCGAGGCAGACCACCCGATCGCTCCGCACCATCTGACTCAAGTCCTTGTCCGGCGAGCAGATTACGACCTGGTGCACCTCCGGGGCGTCCCACCAGCGGTGGGCGGCCGTTGCCATGGCGTCGTCGGCTTCGTACTCGATCATTGGCCACGTCACGATGCCCAACGAGTGGGTCGCTCGCTCGGCCAAGTCGAACTGACTCAGCAGGTCTTCCGGCACCCCGTGGCCTGTCTTGTATCCGGCGAAGAGATCGTTCCTGAAGGACTCGATGACGTGATCGAAGGCGCAAGCTACATAGGTCACGTCATCTTGGCGGAGCAGCACCAGCAGAGTCTGGATCAGTCCTCGCACCGCCCCGACCGGCCGCCCGTCCGGAGAGGTCAGTGGCGGCATGGCGAAGTAGGCCCGAAACAGCTCGTAAGTCCCGTCGACCAGGTGGAGTTTCACGGGGCGGCTCCCGCTCGCGGCGCTCAGGTAGTTGAGTATAGGTAGGGCCCGAGAGGCTGTCAACGGACCGCGAACGACTTGGGGGTAAGAGTCGTTGCCGGGCTACCGGCTCACGGCCAGAACTACGATGGCCGTCACCGCCCAGGCCACCACGGCCACCACCAGGGGCACGTCCCTGATTATCACCAGCTCGGGGCTTTCGGCCTGGTCTGTGTGGTTAATGAGGTAGAGGTAGCGGAACAACCCGAAGATCACGAAGGGCACCGTCAGCATCATGCTGTGATTCTCGGGCACGTTGCTAGCGGTAAAAGTGTAGAGGGCGTAGCCTACCAGGGCGGCGGTTCCCGTGATACTGATGAGCTGGCCGAGGAACGCCTGGCTGTACTCCTCTAGGACCGCTCGCTGGCCGGAGGCTTCGTTGCCCGCCGCCTTGAGCTCGCTGAACCTCTTCCCCAGGGCTATGAAGAGGGCGCCCAACCCAATGGTGGTATATAGCCAGGGCGAGATGCTGACGTCGATGATTAGCGCCCCCGCCACGACCCGCAGCAGGTAGCCGGCGCCCACGATCATCACGTCCAGGATGATGATGTTCTTCAAAAAGGACGAGTAGGCCAGGTTCATCGCGATGTAGGCCAGGCAGACAATGCCGAAGCCGGTCCCCAGCAGGAATGCGCCGGCCAGGGACACGGCCGCCAACAGCACCACAACGGTTTGGGCCGCTGGAAGGGGCAGCTCACCAGAGGCGATGGGCCTCGTCCGCTTCCGGGGATGGGTCCTGTCCCGCTCCCGGTCGAATATGTCGTTGACGATGTAGATGGCCCCCGACAGCGCGCAGAAAATTACCGCCCCCACCATCGCCCTCAGGAACAGCTCCCCCAGCTCCAGGTCGTCGAAGGACCACCGCTCTTCTATCGAGAAGGCCAGGGGCAGGAACACCAGGACATTCTTGCTCCACTGGATGGGGCGCATTGAGCGGAAGGCCGCCCTGGCGGGCACCAGGGCGCCGTTGGAAAGCAGGCCCTTGCTCTTGAAGTCGTCCGGGGGCATCGCCCGGTCCTCGCCCGCCATTGGGTTCCTACTCCTCCTGCATCGCTGCCTGGCCCGGTACGGGCGCCGTCGCCTCGGCTTCCCGCGAAGCTTTTCTGGGCAGGTACATCTGCACGACCATCAGCGCCACGAGGCCAATCACCACGGCAAACCAGAGGGTGCAGATTCTGATGATGAAGGTAGCCGTCGACGCTTGAATGCTGGTCAGCTCCCGCTGCCGTAGCAATGCTACCATACCCACTTCCGTCCCCACCAGGCCGCCCGGAAGCATGGTGATGGCGCCCAGCACCGTGGCCACGCAGTAGATCGAGACCGCCTCACCCAGGGGCAGCGAGGCGTCCAACCCACGGAGGACCAGCCACAGGCCGCATCCCTCGGCGAACCATGCCAGCAGGCTCAACAGCATCGCCACCGTCAGCGGACGGGGCGAGTAGAGCCGCCTGAAGGATTCGGTGGACGTAGTAAGGAAGGACCTCCATCGTACCGGCATGGGAAGCCGCAGCAACCTCTGGCTGCCCCAGCGCGAGACGAGGAGCAGCAGGAACAGGCCGAACAGGGCCAGAAGCACCACGCCTACCACCCACCCGTAGGAGATGAGGGTCAGGCCCCACAGGCTGAGCAGCAGCACCGAGACCAGGTCCGTGACCCGCTCGGCCACCACCACGGAGGAGGACACGGCCACGGGGACGTCCATCTTGTCTTTCAGGAAGTAGGACTTGGCCAACTCTCCCACTCGGCCCGGGCTCACCACCATGCTGAGACCGGACACAAAGATGGCTGCGCTGGCCCACAGGCCGATCCTGACTCCCACGACCCTGAGGTAGTAGTGCCAGCGGGCCAGCCGGAACAGGTAGTTGGCCAGGGCCAGGCCCAGGGCGCCGAACCAGTAGGCCACCGGGAAGGAAGAGATCTGCCCGACGACCTCGGAAAGGTCGCCGTAGAGGGCCAGGCCGGCGAACACGGCAACGGCCAGAACGATAAAGATTAGAAGGCCTCGACGCTTCATGGGTCGCCCGCGCACCGCCGTCGAAAGTCGTTACACACCATGGTGACGCCTGGCGGATGACAGTGTCAAGTACTCGGAGCTTCGGCAGCGGGCGGTTGGGCTGTGCCTTCCGGTTAGCCCTCACCCCCGGCCCCTCTCCCACCGGGAGAGGGGTGGTCCTGAGCTTGTTGAAGGATCGGGCGATCCAAGGACGTGCCCGCGCGTTAGCGGCCCATGGCGTAGCTGTCCCTGCGAGGGTCGGCTCCGCCTACGAGCGCGCCCCGCTCGTTGTCCACCAGGATTCCGCAGAGGCCACCGGCTCCCATGGTCCAATCGTCCAGGCGGTTGACCCGGTGCCCCAGGCCCTCCAGCTGCGCCGCCACGTCGCCGTCGATCCGGCCTTCCATGCTCAGGCGCCCCGGGTGATAGACGTGGGGCCAGAAAGAATTAGGGAAGCTGTCCGAGCGGATGCGGGGCTCCTCGACGGCCTGCTGGGGGTCCATCCCGTGCTCCACCATGTTCAGGAACATCTGGACCATGGCCTGAACCTGGGCATCGCCGCCCGGTGTCCCAAAGGGCATCATCAGCCTTCCGTCCTTGAAGGCCATGGCCGGGTTGGGCGTGAGACGGGGCCTCTTCCAGGGAGCCAGAGCGCAGGGATGATCGGGGTCCAACCAGGTTTGCGTTCCCCGGGAGGAGATAATCATGCCCAGACCGGGCACGATGGGAGTGGTGCCGAAGCCGTCGCTGGGTGTCCCCGAGAAGGCGTTGCCCCACCTGTCGACGACGCAGGTGTAGCTGGTGTCCGGCTCCACAGTGCCCGGCCCTCCGGCAGCCGCAACTACAGGGCGACCTCCCAGCTTACCTTCATGTGGCCAGGGATCGCCGGGAGCGGGCATCTCCGGCCACGCCCTGCCTGGGTCCACGGCGTTCCGGCGCTCCTCGGCGTAAGCCTTGGAGTTCAAGCCAGCCATCGGCACTTCCACGAAGTCAGGATCGCCGTAGAACTGATGGCGGTCGGCGAAGGCCAGCTTGATCGCTTCCGCGAGGGTGTGGATGTAGGTGGCTGAACCCAGGCCCATGGCCTTCAGGTCGAACCCCTCCAGGATATTGAGGATCTGGATGAGTGACGGGCCCTGGCACCACGGTCCGCAGGTGTACAGGGTATGGTCCTTGTAGGTGCCGGACTGGGGCGCCTCTACCTCGACGCTGAACTGGGCGAAGTCGTCCATGGTTAGGAGGCCGCCCTCCTGCTGGCTGAAGGCAACCATCTTCTCGGCCACCTCGCCTTTATAGAAGAAGTCCCGGGCGGCCCTGATGGCTGCCTCCCGGCCTAGATGGGCATTGGCCCGCTCGACCTCCACCATCTGCCGGAACACCCGGGCCAGGTCTTTCTGGACCACGATCTCACCCACCCGGAGTGGAACCCCACGGGGCATGAACACCTCGGCGGTGCCGGGGCATCGCGCGACGTAATCATGGCTACCTTCGATGGCCTCGGCCAGGCTGTCGGAAACGGGGAATCCCTTCTCGGTCAGCTCCAGGTTGGGCGCGATCACCTGCTCGAAGCTCATGGTGCCGTAGCGTTCCAGGGCGGTCAGCCAGGCGTCGCAGGCCGACGGGACCACGCTCCTGGGGATGCCCACGGGAATGTCGCCGCCGTACCTTTTGGTGTAGTCGTCCAGGTTGGCTGCCCTGGGCCAGCGGCCCAGCCCGCTGATGCTGACCACCTCGTTTCGGTCGGCCAGGTACACCAGTATCGGCGCAACCCCCGCGAAGCTGGTGGCTCCGGGCAGGGTGACGTTGATGCCGATGCCTGACGCCACGCCGGCGTCGATGGCGTTGCCGCCCTCCTCCAGGATGCGAAAGCCCGCGGCGGCGGCCAGGTAATGTCCGGAGACTACCATGTGCTCGGTGGCCCTGAAGGCCGGTCTGTAAGAGGGTATTCCCTTCGGCGCCATGCGTCACCTCCGGCGGGATTTTCCTAATGATACCGGGCAGCATCCCCGATGGGAAGCCTCGGTGCCCTGTTCTTCCGTTTTTAGAGGTCAATGGGTATACTGGTGGCCGAAGTCGGGGAAGGAGGAACGGCATGGAGTCCACCAGAGATTCGCTGCTTCCGGAGCAGTTCGGGCCCCTTCAGGGCATCCGCATCCTCTCCAGCGGGACCATCATCGCCCAACCCTTCGCGGCGGAGATGGCCGCCGAGATGGGCGCCGAAGTCATCCAGATCGAACGGCCCGGGGTCGGCGACGGCGTTTGGAGGAACCTGGAGTTTCCCATCAAAGCCGAGGATGGGTCCAGTGTCGCCGCCGGCTGGGTCCAGGACCGGCGGAACATGTTCCACGTGACCCTCAACCTGAGCACCCCCGAGGGCAAAGACATCTTCCTCCGCCTGATTGAGCAATGCGACATCTGGATGGAGTCTTCCATACCGGGCACCTACAATGAGTGGGGGCTGGACGACGAAACGGTCCTGAAGAGGAACCCCCGTATCGTCATCGCCCACGTGTCCGGATACGGCCAGGACGGCCACCCCGACTACCTGGGCCGGGCGTCTTACGACTTCATCGGCCAGGCCTTCGGCGGGATGATGAACGTGACGGGCTTCCCAGAGCCCGACCCTCCCGTCAAGGCGACCCCGTGGACCGCCGACTACATCACCGCGCTCTTCTGTCTCTGGTCCTCCTTAGCCGGGTACATCAACGCCCAACGCACCGGGAAGGGCCAGGTCATCGACCTGGCCCAGTACGAGGCGGTCCACCACGTCATGGCCGGCACGACGGTGGCCTACTACGAGCTGGGGTTGGTCAGGGGGCGGAATGGCAACGCGGCGGGGATGTTCCAGCCCTACGACACCTATGAGGCCAGCGACGGCTGGGTTATCGTCGCCGCCGTCGGAACGGTGTTCGACCGTGTCTGCCGGGTTCTGGGCCTGGACCCCACCGAAGACCAATGGCGGCAGGCCCACAGGGACCTGGAGTCCATCGGCGGGATCGAGTTCGACGCCATTCTAAGGGGCTGGGCCCAGGAACGCACAGTGAGCCAGGTCGTGGAGATCATGAACGCCGCCCAGGTGGGGTGTTGCCCCATCATGACGGCGGCCGACACCGCCGAGAACCCCCACTACAAGGCCCGTAACGTACACATGGAGTGGGACGACATCAACCTGGGAAGAAAGGTCAAGGGCACCGGCATCGCCCCCAAGTTCTCGGATACTCCCGGGAAGATATGGCGGGGGTCGGTTCCCCTGGGCTACGACAACGAGCGGGTGTTTGGCAAGCTGCTGGGGCTGGGGCCCGACGACGTAGACCGCCTGAAGGAAGACTCGGTCGTCTGAGGTGTGGTTAGGGACGCAATGACGACCATCTCCAGCCTCAGGAAGGCCGGACATTGGACCCATTAGATCGCTTCGCGACCATGAGGCTTCCGGACCGACCCGACGCCGTCGCTCTGGACGGGTCGGACGTGCGGGTGCTGCTGGGTCTTGGCGACGGCGGACTGGCCCACTTCGAGCTGGCGGCCGGCCGGACGTCTGTGGCGGTCGCCCACCACACGATCGAGGAGATCTGGTTCTTCCTGGGCGGGCGTGGCGAGATGTGGAGGAGACTGCACGATCAAGAAGAGGTCGTGACAGTAGAGGCCGGCGTCTGTATCACCATCCCCGTGGGCACGCACTTCCAGTTTCGCGCCCTTGGGGACGAGCCGCTGGCGGCCGTCGGGGCCACAATGCCGCCCTGGCCCGGCAAAGGGGAAGCTTACCCGGTTCAGGGAAAGTGGACCCCCAACACCGGGAAGGCCGCTACGGTTTAGCTCCCACCCTGGCTTCTAGACTAAACCTCACCCGGGCTTCTGGTACACCTGGATCCGATGGCGGCAGCTGTCTACCACGTAGACCCTTCCCGCCGAATCAAGCTTCACCGATGTGGGGCCCCAGAAGAGCTTTTCGATGGCCGCCGACTCGTCCCGAAGGTAATCGTCGGGCAGCAGGTCCAAATCGGGCTCCAGGTCGGAACGCTTCCTCGCCTCGTACTCGTCGACGTTGGTGTCCAGGTAATCCTGCCCCCACCGGGAGACCCCGGACTCGCCACGGTAGTTGGCTTTGAACGTCCCATCTGCGCCGAGCACCTGTAGCCGCTCGTTGCCCCAGTCACTGATGTAGACCAGCCCGTCGTCGGCCGTGGCCCAAGCCGGCCTAGTGAACTCGCCTTCGCCCCGGCCCGGCTTACCCCAGGTGGCCAGGTGGTTGCCCGAGGCATCGAACTTCTGGATCCGGTCGTTGCGCCAGTCGGCCACGTAGACGTTTTCGGAAGCATCGATGGATAGGCCCCAAGGCAAGTTGAACTGGCCGTCGCCGGCGCCTGCCCGGCCCCAGGCGGTGAGGTACTTCCCCTCTTTGGTGTACTTCTGTACCCGGTTGTTTCCGCTGTCCACCACCAGGAGGTTACCGCTGGAATCGAAGGCAATTCCGGCAGGCCGGTCGAACTCGCCGTCTCCGCTTCCCTGGGCCCCCCACCTGGTGAGGAACTCCCCGTTCTTGCTGAACACCGAGATGCCGTGGATGGCCTCGTCGGAGATGTAGACGTTCCCTTCGCCGTCGCTGGCGATGGAAACCGGCCACGCCAGCAGGCCTTCACGGGCGCCCGTGCCGCTGAACTCGCCCACGTAGTTCCCTTCCAGTGTGCACATTGTGACCCGGGTGGTTGTGTTCCCCTCCGCGGAGGCCGAGCCGCCGCGGCTCACCACGTATATGGTGTCGCCGACGAAAGCTATGTCCAGCGGGTTGTAGAAGCCGTTGCCGCCGAATATATCGAATTTTCCGATGGAGTGGCTGTACCGCAATGGCCCTTGTGTACTCATCTACGTTTCTCCCTCCGCGTTTCCTGGGCGGGTGACTACCGCGCCAGCCAGCTGGACCCCTCATCAGGCCAGCTGGTACTCCCGCGTGGACACTATCAGCTGAAGTATTCCCTTGATCTTCTCCGCCCCGGCCCGGCTTTCCTCCTCGGACCCGAAGGAGATCGCTCCGCCGGCCCCTGCCTGAGCCACCAACTCTTGCCTGGTGGTATCCGAGACCGACAGCGGTCCCATCAGGTCGAGGCACGAGTCCACCAGCCCTTCGGCGGTTAGCTGCGTGCCCTGGCCTTTGATCCTGTTCACGATGAATGCCACTCCCGGGTTGTCTATCGTTCCGAACTGATCGGCGGCGAAATTGACCCGCTCCACCAGGCTTCCGGTTGTGAGCCACTCATTACCGGTGTGCCAGCCCTCGACGCTGGGGGGGTCCATGAGCTGTTGGCCCATGTTGAAACCTGCCACCGACAGAACGCTATGGTTCAAGTTGGGCTGTCGGTGGGTTCCAGCGATCCGGGCGGCCCCGGTTATCAGCTCCGTTGGGCTCTTGATCTTGGCGAAGGTAGCCTGCTTGAAGAAGTCGGATTTGAAGAGAACCCGGAGCACCGAGCGAATATCGTAGTTGCTCCGAAAGTACTCGTCGACCAGGGACTGGATCGCCTGTGGGTCTCTGGGAGGCACCGTCTCCCAGGCGGGGACCTGGGGCTCGTCTGCCACAAAGAAGGTGTAGAGGTGCCTGGAAATGAATCGGGCCGTGGCTTCCTGCTGCACGATTATGTCGACGATGTCTTCGCCGTTGAACCGGCCGGTGTGTCCCAAGAAGGTCTTCTCGCCATCGTCGTGGTCGTCTCCCATGTACTCGAACTGCCAGTCCAGACGGGCGTAGGGGTAAGTAGAGCACACCGCCGCCCTGGCGGCCATGTACTCGGGGTTGCGGATGGTCCAGCCGGTGAAGGCACGGGAGGCCTGTCTCACATCGTCCTCGGTGTAGTTACCCACTCCCATGGAGAAGAGCTCCAGGAGCTCCCGACCGAAGTTCTCGTTCACCCCTTCCCTGTGGTTGTCGATGTTGTCAAGCCAGAACATCATGGCCGGGTCTCTGGAAATCCCTGCCAGCAAGGTTCGGAAGCTCCCCAGACCGTCGCGGCGGAACATCCGTATCTGGTTGGCGATGGCCTTGGGCTGATTAAGTTTGGTGTATCCGGTGGCGAAGATACCGTGCCAGAAGAGGGCTATCTTCTCTTCCAACGGGCGCCTCGTGTTAATCATGCGGTACATCCAGTACCCCGCGGCACCCATGACCAAGAGATAGGTGTTATAGTCCACATGATAGCGGCGAATGAGGTCCTCGTCCTCCAAGTCAGCTGGAGCCTTCTCCGGGTTCAGGAGCTCTTCCACCATTGCCTCGTAGCCCTTGGCCGCGTACTGTTCCAGCTCGTCCCGGGTCGCCCCAAAACCAGCCCGGCGCATAAGATGAGCTATGAGGGCGATATCGCTATCAGCCATGAAACTGCTCTCCTCTCACGACGGTTCTCGGGTTCTCCTTTGTCTGTCCCTGACCCTATATATAATAAGCACCATCCAAAAGGGTGTCAAAGGGTGGGCCGAAATGTGTCTGGAACCCGCGATCGGGGTTGACACGGCATAGCCTCCTGAGTACACTCGCCGTGGCAGAGGGGCGCGTACCGGAGTACCTCAGCCCCACTTCGAGAGCCGCTAGGAGAGTCCCATGAAAAGCATCGAGATAGACCGCAACAAACGACTGGTTGAGGAGCCCGAGAAGGGCCACAACCGCTGGCACCCGGACATCCAGCCCGTCATAGAGGTGGATCAGGGCGAGGAGGTAGTCTTCCAGACCAGGGACGCCCTAGACTGCCAGATACTCCCCAACTGGACGTCCGAAGACCTGGGTAAGATGCAGACCGGGGCGGCCCACGCCCTGACCGGTCCCGCCTACGTCAAGGGAGCCAAGCCGGGAGACCTCCTTGAGGTGGAGTTCCTGGACGTCATCCCCGAAGCCACCGCGTGGACCTTCTTCGTGCCCGGGATCGGCTTCCTGCGGGACTTCTTCCAGGAGCCGTACCTGGTGCACTGGACCATCAAGGACGGCTGGGCCACTTCCGCCCAGATCCCCGGTGTGCGCATCCCCAACGGCTCCTTCATGGGGGTGTCCGGTATCGCGCCCTCCCACGCCCAGATGCAGGAGTACAGCCGGCGAGAGACCGAGCTGCGAGGCCGGGGAGGCATATCCGGCCCGCCGACGGCCGACTCGGCGGTACCCAGCAGAGAGCCCGTAGCCAGTGAGGGGCTGCGCACCGGGCCGCCCCGGGAGAACTGCGGCAACGTGGACATCAAGCAGCTTACCAAGGGCTCCAAGCTGTTCCTTCCGGTGAACGTGGATGGCGCCCTGTTTTCCACGGGCGACGCCCACTTTTCCCAGGGCGACGGCGAGGTGTGCATCGCTGCCGTGGAGATGAGCGCCACCGCGGCAGTACGCTTCAAGGTGCTGGATGGTGAGGCGGCCCGGCACAACATTACCTGGCCCAGGTTTTCCCACTCGGGCTATTTCAACGCACCGGAGTGGGCGGCGCCGTATAACTTCATCGCCACCATGGGCATGCCCATCCGGGAGGACGGCTCCAACGATGGCGAGAACCTCACCCTGGCGGCCCGCAACGCCATGATGAACATGATCGACCTGCTCCAGGAGCGGGGCTTCACCCGTGAGCAGTCCTACGTCATCTGCAGCGTGATCGTCGACCTCAGGATCGGGAACGTGGTGGACCTGCCCAACGTCACCGCCACCGCCCTGCTGCCCGAGGCCATCTTCGGCTAGGAACGGACCGGAACCCCTCTACCACCATCTTCGACGTTAAGGATGGTCCGATGAAAAGTATCGAGATCGACCGCAGCAAGCGGCTCCAGCAGGAGCCGGAGAAGGGCCATAACCGTTGGCACCCAGACATACCGGCGGTGCTGGAAGTGGACCAGGACGATGAGGTGGTGTTCCAGACCCGCGACGCTCTGGACAACCAGATAACGCCCGGCATGACGGGAGAAGACCTGCAATACATGGAGGGCGGGGCCGCCCACGCACTGACGGGCCCGGTATGGGTCAAGGGCGCCAAGCCCGGGGACATGCTGGAGGTAGAGTTCCTGGACATCATCCCCGAGTCATATGCCTGGACCTTCTTCCGGCCGGGCAGCGGCTTCCTGCGGGACTACTTCCCAGAACCCTACCTGGTGCACTGGGACCTAAAGGACGGCTGGGCCACCTCGCCCCAGATCGCCGGCGTCCGCATACCCGACGGCTCCTTCATGGGAGTGTCTGGGATCGCCCCTTCCCGTGAGCAGCTGGTGGGTTGGACCAGCCGCGAGGCAGACCTGCGGGCCAGCGGGGGCATCGCCCACCCGCCCACCAAGGATTACGCAATACCGCGAGCCGAACCCATGGCCAGCGAGGGTCTGCGCACGGGGCCGCCCCGGGAGAACTGCGGCAACGTAGACATCAAGCAGCTCACCAAGGGCTCCAAGCTGTTCCTCCGGGTTGCCGTTGACGGCGCCCTGTTCTCCACCGGCGACGCCCACTTTGCCCAGGGCGACGGCGAGGTGTGCATAGCCGCTGTGGAGATGAGCGCTACGGCGGCGGTGCGCTTCAAGGTGCACGAAGGGCAGGCGGCGCGAAACAACATCCGGTGGCCCAGGTTCTCTCACCCGGGCTACTTCAACGCGCCGGAGTGGGCCGCGCCCCGCAACTTCGTCGCCACGATGGGCATGCCCGTCGCCGGGGACGGCTCCAACGACGGGGAGAACCTGACCATGGCCGCTCGTAACGCCATCCTGAACATGATCGACCTCCTCCAAGAGCGGGGCTTCACACGGGAGCAGGCATACGTGATCTGCAGCGTCGCCGTGGACCTGAGGATCGGCAACGCAGTGGACCTGCCCAACGTGACGGCCACCGCCCTGCTACCTGAGGCCATCTTCGGCTAACACGTTCCTTAACCGGTGACACGTTAGGGAGATGAAAAAGGCCCTCACTCTGGCCGGCGGGCCAGAGTGAGGGCCGATTACTCTGTCGGGAGTCGCCATATGGCCGGCTACAGGCTGGGTATAGACGTAGGCGGGACCTTCACAGACCTGGTGCTGTTGGGGGATGACGGCACCCTCCTGACCAGAAAGGCTTCCTCCACACCAGACGACTACAGCCGGGCCATCGTAGGCGCTATAAGGGAGCTCATCGAGACGGCTGGGGTCGCCGCAGCCACCATCGGAGAGGTGGGCCACGGCACCACCGTGGCCACCAATACCATCATCGAGCGCAAGGGTCCGGAGACCGCCCTCATCACCACCAAGGGCTTCCGGGACGTTCTGGAGCTGGGCCGGTATCGGCTGCCAAGGCTGTACGATCTCACCTGGCGAAAGCCGGAACCGCTGGTTGAGCGCCGGCGCCGCTTCGAGGTCCCGGAGCGTCTGAACCACCGCGGAGAGGAGCTCGTGCCCCTGGACCTGGCTGCGGTGGAGCAGGTCTGCCGGGAGATCGCCTCCGACGGAGTAGAGTCGGTGGCCGTCTGCCTCCTTCATGCCTATGCAAATCCCGCCCATGAGATAGCCATCGCCGAACGTTTGGCGGCAACGTCGCCCGAGCTTTCCGTTTGCATCTCATCGGAAGTGCTCCCCCAGATGCAGGAGTACGAGCGCACCAGTACCGTGGTCATCAACGCCTACATCCGACCGGTCCTTGAGCGCTACGTGGGCGCGCTTCAGGACGAGCTGACCAGAATGGGCATCGAGGCTCCGCTGCTGATCATGCAGTCCAACGGCGGTGTCATGCCGGCCCGGGCGGCAACCGAGACCCCCATCTACATCATCGAGTCGGGCCCGGCCGCCGGAGTCACCGGGGCCCTACGCCTGTCGGAGAGGCTGAAGCGGGACAACTTCATCACCTTCGACATGGGCGGCACCACCGCCAAGGTGTCCATCATTGAAGACAGCCAGCTCACCATGACCCAGGAGTACGAGGTGGGCGGTGGAATGAACACCGGCCACCGCCTGATGAAGGGGGCCGGATACATCGTGCGGGTGCCTACCATAGACATCGCCGAGGTAGGAGCCGGGGGCGGCAGCATAGCCTGGCTGGACAAAGGCGGCGCCCTTCAGGTGGGACCCAGGAGCGCCGGCGCCTCACCGGGACCCATCTGCTACGGCCTTGGCGGCGACGAGCCCACCGTCACCGACGCCAACGTCGTCCTGGGATACCTCAACCGGGAGCATCTGCTGGCCGGCAGCCTCAAGATCGACGCCCAGAAGTCCGAGGAGGCCATCGGGCGCCTGGGTGTTGCCATAGGTCTGTCGGCGGCGGACACCGCCCACGGCATCCACGCCATCGTCAACTCGAACATGATTAGGGCTCTTCGCAGCGTGTCGACGGAGAGAGGTCGCGACCCTAGGCGCTTCGACCTGTTCGCCTTCGGCGGCAGCGGTCCGGTCCATGCCGCGGCCATGGCCGGCGCGCTGGGCATGTCCACCGTGGTGGTCCCGCCGCTGGCCGGCCTGTTCAGCTCCCTGGGCCTACTGTTCGCCGACGTCGAGCACCACCTGGTCCATGCCTTCTTCCGTAGGGTCGCCGAGGTCGACATGGACGAGGTGAACAACCGGCTCGATGGCCTGGACAAGCAGGCAGAGGACATCCTGTCGAGCGAAAGCTTCGACGAAGCCAGCCGGGAAATCTCCGCCTACGCCGACGTCCAGTACGCGGGCCAGAACACCGCCCTGACCGTGCCGGTTCCCGGCCGGCCCGTTACCCGGGACGTACTGGCCGCCCTGGGCGAGGAGTTCGCCCTAGAGCACGAACGCACCTACGGCTACCGGTCCGACGGCGAGCCGCTGCAGCTCGTGTCACTGAAGGTGGTGGGCAAGGGCATTTCGGCGTCGCCCCGCTTGCCCGAGCGGCTGAACATGGCCGCCCAGAGCGGCGGCGCCACCAGGAGCGACCGCAGGGTCTACTTCGGCCCCAAAGACGGATGGCTGGATACGCCCGTCATAGCTCGCGATACGCTGACGGCGGGCCCGTCGGTGGGGCCCATCATCGTAGAGGAGTACGACTCCACCACGGTAGTGCCGCCGGGCTGCCGGGCCCGGCTGGACGAGTGGAGCAACATCGTTATCGAGGTCACATGATTCCCTCTCCCTTTGGGAGAGGGTAACCCCCCCGTTCTAGCTCCCTCCCACAAGGGGAGGGAGAACTATGCGGCTCAAAGAGGAGGCGTCCCATGCGACCCGACCCCATCACCCAGGAGCTGGTGAAGAACGCCCTGGCCACCATCGCCGACAACATGGTGGTCACCGTGGTGCGCACCGCCCGGTCCCAGGTGGTCAAGCAGTCCATGGACTTCTCCACCGCCATCTGCGACCTCAAGGGCGACATGGTAAGCCAAGGGCTGTCCCTGCCCCTCCACCTGGGCGCCATCATGCCTGCCCTACAGGGCGTGCTCAAGGTCTACGGGGATGACGTCCGGCCGGGCGACATCTTCATTAACAACGACCCCTACGAGGGGGCCAGCCACCTGCCCGACATCTTCCTGTTCAAGCCGGTGTTCGTCGGAGAGGCCCTCCTGGGCTACCTGGCCGTAATCGCCCACCACACGGACATCGGCGGGAGGGTCGCGGGAGGCAACGCCTGTGACAACACCGAGATATACCAGGAAGGGTTGCGCATCCCGCCCCTGAAGCTGTTCGAAGAGGGGGAGGCCAACCAGACCCTGCTGCGCCTCATCCGTCAGAACGTGCGGGTCCCCGAGGTAGTGATGGGAGATCTCTGGGCCCAGATAGCCGCGGTGCACGGCGGCGAGCGGGAGCTGCTCAAGCTGGCCCAGGAGCACGGCGTGGAGGAGCTCCGGGGCCACATGGACGAGCTCATGGACTACTCCGAACGCCTCACAAGGGCCGAGCTGGCGACACTGCCCACCGGGGAGGCCGAGTTCACCGACTACATCGACGACGACGGTCTGGATCCCGGGCCGATACGCATCCACGTGAAGCTTACCTTCACCGGAGACGAGGTGCATGCCGACTTCACCGGCACCTCGCCCCAGGCCAAAGGGTCCATCAACCCCAACTTCGCCTTCAGCCAGTCGGGAGTGTACGCCGCCGTGCGCTGCCTCCTCAGCCCCGAGCTGCCCAACAACGCCGGCTACTTCCGGCCCATCAAGGTATATGCGCCCGAGGGCACCTTCGTGAATCCCGTTCATCCCGGCCCGGTGGCCGCTCGTGGTTTGGGGGGCTTCCGGGTGATGCAGACGGTGTTCGGCGCCCTCGCCAAGCTCAACCCAGACCGGGTCCCGGCCTGCTGGGGCAGCGGCGAGCTGGGCATCAGCATCGCAGGCTACTACCCGGACCGCAAGCCCTTCGTCTTTCTGGAGTTCCACAACGTAACGGGCACCGGGGGCGGCCCCGACAACGACGGCGTTGACGGCGGCCCCATTCCGGTACTCAACCTGGCCAACACTCCCATCGAGCTGATGGAGGCCGAGCAACCCTTCCTGGTGGAGGAGTACGGACTCCTGCCTGACACCGGCGGCCCGGGAGAGCATCGAGGCGCCCTGGGGCTGGTGCGCAAGTACCGCATCCTCGCCGAGGAAGCCACGGTCCAGGTGCGCTCCGACCGCCGACACTATCGGCCCTACGGCCTCCAGGGAGGAAAGCCGGGCACCTCCTGCAACATTTACTTGAATCCCGATACCGACAGAAAGCTGATGCCATCCAAGTGGCTCATGGAGCTAAAGAAGGGCGACGTGGTCAGCGCCGAGCTGGCCGGTGGCGGTGGCCACGGCGACCCCCTACTGCGGGACCCCCAGGCGGTCGCCGAGGACGCCCGGCAGGGCAAGGTCACACCGGACCATGCCAGGCAAGAGTACGGAGTCGTCCTAGACTCGGAAACCCTGCAACCGGACCGGGAGGCGACCCAGCAACTCCGACAGGAGCAGAGGTAGTGTCGAGTCGGCGGTCCTGAGTAAGCCAGATCAGTTATCTTGAAGGATCATCTGCTTTAGAAACTCTCCAGGGGTGATCACCTGAAGGGGTAGCCCAGCCGATCGAACGGCCGGCGTGAGAAGGTGCCTGCGGTCCAGAGGGTTCCTGCCTTGACGCTGTATTGAGCCCAAACTATAATTCATTTCAACTTTTCCTGTGTTCCACGGTGTTGGTAATGGCCACTTCTCTTTCCGGAAGATGGACCTTGAGTCGGCAACCCTTCATAGAGGGTGGGAGGCAACCATGCCGGGATACCGGGTAGTTTCGTCCGACAACCATATCTACGAGCCCGCCGACCTCTGGACCAGCAGGATCGACCACAAGTACCGGGATCGATGCCCTCAGATAGTGCCTTTCCAGGGCAGCTACATCTGGACATGCGACGACACCATCGGCCAGATCCTGGGGCAGGGCAGCAACGTCGGCAGGCGGTTCGACGAGCCGGAGAAGATCAGGCTGATGGACGAGTTCGAGAACGTGAGGCCGGAGAGCTACGTCCCAGAGGGATATCTGAAGGACCTGGACGCCGACGGAATTGACGTAGCCCTGATCTACCCGACCGTCAGCGTCATCCTCTACAACCACGTCAGGGACGGGGACCTCCTCTCCGCCACCTTCAAGGTGTACAACGACTGGCTTGCCGAGTTCTGTAGCACGAATCCCAGCCGGTTGGGCGGGATCGCGGTGATCAATCTGGACGACGTCCAGGTAGGGTTGAAAGAGATCGAGCGGTGTAGAAAGATGGGTTTCATCGGGGCAATGATCACAGTCTATCCTCCCGAGGGCAGGAGATATAGCTCGCAGGAATACGAGCCACTGTGGGCGCTGGCCCAGGACCTGGACATCCCCTTGAGCCTCCATGCCGCCTCCAACCGCTGGGGGTCGGGGGAGCACTTTCAGGACCGCTCGGCAGGCCGGCCTGCCGAGTTGGTCAACATGGACTACGGTGTACGCATGTCTCTGGCGGACATGATCTACTGCGGCGTGTTCGAGCGGTACCCTAAGCTGAAGGTGGGCACCGTCGAGCACGAGCTGTCCTGGATCCCCCACTTCCTGGACCGGCTGGACTTCAACTACACTCAGAGGGGCCCGGACATTACCGGGTCCAAGTTCAAGGACGACATGCTCCCCAGCGATTTCTTCCATCGCAACGTCTTCGCGGGCTTCCAGGAAGATTCCCTGGGCATCAGCCTCCGCCATATCATAGGGGTCGACAACATCCAGTGGGGCTCCGACTATCCCCACGCCGAGACCACCTTTCCCAGAAGCCAGGAGATCCTGGACGATATCCTGGTGGGTTGCACCGAAGAGGAGAGGGCCAAGATCGCCGGCGGCAACGCCGCCAGGGTGTACAAGCTATAGCGATGTCGCGGTTTCGGGAGCACCACAATGGCCGGTTATAGGCTCATATCGTCGGACAGCCACATCATCGAGCCGCCGGATCTGTGGATCGGCAGGATCGAGTCCAAGTACAGGGACCGCTGCCCAAAGCTGGTGCCTACCGATGATGGCCTGCGGTGGAACTGCGGGAACATCACCGAGACCGGCCCCGAGCAGGGCTCCAACGTGGGCAAGAGGTTCGACGCCCCCGACGAGATCACTCGGGAAGATGTGTACGAGCACGTTCGTCCCGGGGGCCACGACCCCGACGAGGCCGTCAAGGACATGGACATAGACGGAGTGGAGGTGGGCATCCTATATCCCACCGTGGGGTTCGGCCACTTCCGGGTCGGAGACAGCGAGCTCCGGTCGGACATCTTCCGGGCATACAACGACTACCTGGCCGACTTCTGCTCCGCCCACCCCAAGCGGCTGGGCGGCATCGCCATGATAAACATCGAGGATATCCCCAGCGCCGAACGAGAGGTGGAGCGGTGCCGCAAGATAGGTATGGTGGGGATCATGATCGCCTGCTACGCCCCGCTGTTCAGGACCTACGACTCTCCCGAGTACGACGTCCTCTGGGCGGCAGCCCAGGACCTGGAGGTTCCCATCAGTCTGCACGCGGCCACCAACTCGGCGGGATCGGCGGAGATCAACGGCAGGGACAAGGTGACCGCCACTACCGGCCTGTCCCGCACGGCCAACATGGACCACTACGGGCGGGTGTCCCTTGCCGAGATGATCTACAGCGGGGTGTTCGAGCGGTTCCCCCGGCTCCGGGTGGGGGCTGTCGAGTTCGAGCTGGGATGGATCCCCCACTTCCTGGACCGCATCGACTTCAACTACAACCAGCGAGGCCTGAAGGGCACCGTGCGGTTCAAGAACGACATGCTGCCCAGCGACTTCTGGTACCGCAACTGCTTCGCCGGCTTCCAAGAAGATTCCCTAGGCATAAAGGAGCGCCACGTCATCGGCGTGGACAACCTCCTGTGGGGCTCCGACTATCCCCACACCGAGTCCACCTGGCCTAGGAGCCGGGAGATCATCGAGGACATACTGGCGGAGTGCACCGAGGAAGAGAAGGCCAAGATCGCTGGCGGCAACTCAGCTCTAGTGTATAATATGTGACCATAAAGGAACCGGCAGGAGGTTCATCCTATGAGCTATAGAATCGTTTCGTCGGACAACCACATCATCGAGCCGCCGAACTTGTGGATCACACGGATCGACGCCGAGTTCAAGGACCGGTGCCCCAGGTTGACCTCAACTGACGGCGGCCTGAAATGGCACTGCGAGAACGTCACCGAGCAGGGTCCGGAGCAGGGCTCCAATGTCGGGAAGCGCTTCGAAAACCCCGATGACATCACCACCAGCGAGGTCTACGAGAACGTCCGCGCCGGTGGCTACGACCCCGACGCGGCGGTGAAGGACCTGGACATCGACGGTGTCGATGCCTGCCTCATGTTCCCTACAATCGGGTTCATGAACTTCCGGATCGCGGACTGCGACCTGCGGTCCGCCGTCTTCCGGGCCTACAACGACTACCTGGCCGACTTCTGCAACGCCCATCCAAAGCGCCTCGGGGGCATCGCCATGATCAACATCGAGGATCTAGACGAGGCCCTGAGGGAAGTGGAGCGCTCCCGGAAGATGGGGTTGGCCGGTGTCATGATCACCTGCTACCCGCCCAAGTTCCGGACCTACGACTCCCCGGACTACGACCGTCTGTGGGCGATGGCCCAGGACATGCAAGTACCCGTCAACCTTCACGCCGCCACCAATGCTTACGCCTCCACGGAAATAAACGGCGTGGATAAGGCTTCGGTGGTCACCATGAACTCCCGGGTCGCCAACATGGACCACTACGCCCGTGTCTCCCTTGGGGAGATGATCTACAGCGGCGTGTTCGAGCGCTACCCCAAGCTTCAGGTGGGTGTGGTGGAGTTCGAGCTGGCCTGGATTCCCCACTTCCTGGACCGCATCGACTTCAACTATACCCAGAGGGGTATCGAGAGAAGCGTGCGGTTCAAGAACGAAATGATGCCCAGCGACTTCTGGTACAGCAACTGTTTCGCCGGCTTCCAAGAAGACTGGATGGGGATAAGGGACCGAGAGACGATCGGAGTGAACAACATACAGTGGGGCTCCGACTACCCCCACACCGAGTCCACCTTCCCACGAAGCCAGGAGATCATCGAGGAAATCCTGGCGGGCTGCACCGAGGAAGAGAAGGCGAAGATCGCCGGCGCCAACACGGCCAGGGTTTACGGCATCTAAACCGAAACTCTCTTCAGAAAGAAAGGGAGCCACGGCCGGTCTGGCCGTGGCTCCTCTGTTTTCCGGATCTGGAGTCACCTACCTCAGGTGTGCCAGGTACTGGGCCACGTAGTCCAGCCCCACCAGGTCGCTAAAGGCAGCCATGAGGCGTCCCGTCACCGGGCCGGGCACCTCAGACTCGCCCAGGGCCGCGCCGTTTATCGAGGCGACGGGGCAGATGCACAGGCTGGTGGAGGTAAGGAAGGCCTCATCGGCGACATAAGCGTCGTACAGATCGATATCCCGTTCTTCCACAGGTATGTTCAGGTTGGCGGCCAGCTCCATCACCACCTGCCTGGTTATTCCGGCCAGCACGAACTGCTCCTTTGGGGTGGCCAGGACCCCGTCCTTCACCACGAACACGTTGGAGCCCCGGCTCTCGGCCAGGTTGCCTTGCTGGTCCAGCAAGAGGGCCCAACCGTCGGGGTCCTTCTCGTGGACCTCAAGGTCGCCCATGATCAGGTTGAGGTAGTTGTGGGTCTTGGCCCTGGGGCTCATGTACTCCGGCGGAATGCGGCGGACTGAGGGGGTCACCAGGGGTACCCCTGTCTGGTAGTAGCGGGCCCGTGAAGCCAGTGGAAGGGGCCGGCAGTCGATGAGCACGGTAGGGCCCACCTCCTCGCCCGGGTAGGTCGGGTCGACGCCCCGGGTGATGCGGTGGGCGACCCAGTAGTCTTCGTTGGGTCTCAGGAGGGGCACGTTCTGCGTCACCACGTCCATGGTGAGCTCCATCATCCGACCGGGCTCGATACCCGGGTCCAGGCGCAGGTACCTGCAAGAAGCGTAGAGCCGCTCGATGTGGTCCTGCTGCCTGAAGGGCCGGCCGTTGAAGGTGCGGGAGACATCGAAGACGGCGTCGCCATAGATGAACCCCCGGTCCCGAATGGGGATGGAGGCCTGGCTCTCCGGGATTATGTGCCCGTTAAGGTAGGCTACCCTCTCTTTATCTGTCATTTGGTTCCTCCGATATCGAGCGTTTCCAGTCCCGCAGCAGCGTTACTCTCTAGGTTCGGGAACTCAGTTCTTCTAGAGACAGTCCGAGACTCTGACAAAGTTTCAACAGGTCGTTTGGGTCGTGTAAAGAGCTCATGGTTCACCTTCCATGTTTCCCTGTTCCGACCAAGAATACAGCTTTGGAAATCTAGTCAAATAGGTCCACTTCTTCAGGGCCCTTCGCCGGGTCCAGGGGAGGCTGGGCCCTGACCAGATGCTCGGACGAGAGAAACCTGGTCTTTACCGCTTCGGGGATCCAGCCGAAGGGATCGTCACCCCCAATCTGGGTACGGTGGCAGGCGGCGGCCCGCTCTTTCTGGGCCGAGTACCTGGACACGTCCACCACCGTGGTGATCTCCTCGTCGGGGGTGCCGACGGACTCGGGATCCATCTCGCTGAAGTCGGACTCGACTCCCGACGCCGCTATCGCGTCCCGGAAAGCCCGAATCATGCTCCTCGGCAGGGCGATGTAGTAAAGCCTGTCGGGTTGATGGGGCCCGGTTCCGTCGGTTAGCTGCTCGGGGTAGCTGGTCGCGCTGCCGGCCGCCTGAAAGGCCTTTCGAGCGGCGTGGTGCATGGCGATGTGGTCGGGATGGCCGTAACTGCCGTTTGGGTCGAAGGTGATTATGACCTGGGGCCTGGTCCGCCGGACGATCTCCACAACCCGACCCGTCAGCTCTTCCTGGTCCGCCTTATGGAGGGCCCGGGGGTGATCGTTGTCGGGAGTACCGGCCATGCCCGAATCCCGGTACTCCAGCAAGTAGAGCTGCTGTATCCCCAACGCTTCGCAGGCGGCCCGCAGCTCTGCTTCCCTCACGCTACCCAGGTCGTCGGGAGTGGCCAGCGCGGGGTCGCTGATCTCTCCCACCTCGCCCCGTGTGGCACACACCAGTGCAACCTGGACGCCCTCGGCGGCGTATCTGGCCAGCAGGCCTCCGCAGCCGAAGGTCTCGTCGTCGGGGTGGGCCAGCACGGCCAGCAGCCGGCGTCCCTGCGGCGATGTCATAGGCGGCTCCCCTCGGCCCGGCCTAGCGGATGGACCAGTTCTCCACCTCGGCATAGTGGATCAAGCTTTCCAGTTTTTGTATCCATGTCCTGAAGGAGGCCTGAACCTGCTCGTTGGCCATCATCGTACCCATGGCGGCCTCCAGCTCTCCCATATCGTTGACCTCCCACTCCGCCACCACCCGGCCGGTGCGTCCGCTCATGTGGTCGGTGAGGATGCGGGTCTTGAAGCCGGCCCCTGACTGCCGTAGTAGGGCCTCTCCCTCCTGGAGGACGCTGACAATCTGGTCTCCGGTCCCGGACTTGCCGAAGAAGACTCTGCGATGGACGATGGCCATGGTCCCTCCCTTCCGTGGGTTCCCCAGTGGTTAAGGGAACCGGATAGCTGGACACCAGGATTGTAGCCATACCGCCAGACTAGGTCAACGGGCGGAGAGCCCATCCCCATCCTGACCTTCCCCCTCGACCGGGGGAAGGGACCATCCTCTCCCCATTGACGGGCGAGAGTTAGAGAGGGGTGAAGGTCCGTGGAAGCGCTAGTTGTCGGACCCAGCCTCTTCTTTGGCTAGGGGCGGCACCAGCTCTTCCCTGACTCCCTCGACCCGCAGGTCGGGTAGCCACTCCAGCCACCTGGGGAAGTACCAGTTCCACTTACCCAGGAGCCTCATGCTGGCCGGCACCATGACCATCCGGACGATGGAGGCGTCAAGGAGCACGGCCAGCCCCAGGCCGAAGCCCATCTGTTGCAGCCCCACCAGGTCGCCAGCGGCAAAGCCCCAGAACACGGCGACCATGATGAGGGCCGCACCAGTGATAAGCCGCCCGGTGGACCGGATCCCAAAGGCCACCGACTCGGTGTTGTCGAGGGTCTGGTCGAAACGCTCCCGGATCCGGCTCAGCAAGAACACGTGGTAGTCCATGGAAAGACCGAACAGGACCGCGAAGAGGAATATGGGAATCCAGGCCTCGATGGTCTCTGCCTGCTCGAAGCCGAAGACCTCGTTGGCCACTCCCTTTTGGAAGATGAGCACCAGGATCCCGTAGGTGGACCCCACGGAGAGCAGATTGAGGATGATGGCTTTAAGCGGCACGACGATGGACCGAAATACCACCAGTAGCAGCAGGAAGCTCATGCCCAGGACAAAAGGAAACACGACGAGCGCGGCGTCGTCGGCGATCTTGAAGAAGTCTATGTTAAACGCGGTCTCACCGGTGACCAGCACCGTAGCTTGAACCCCTGCGAAAGCGGCTGGGATGTGGGTATTACGGAGGCGCTTGATGGCGTCCTGGGTCGCCCGGCTGGTGGCGTCTCCTGCCACCGGCACCGAGAGCAGGGCCAGGTCCCGCTGCGGATTTACCTGGAGCTCGCGCGCCTGGCTGAAGAAGCTGTCCGCCTCCAGGGCGGCAGTCAATCGTTCGATCCCCAACTGCACCGGCTGAGAATCGATTTCGGCGTCGATGACGATCTCCGCTGGTGTGGCCTCACCGGCCGAGAACTTCTCGTCCAGGATCAGGAATCCCTCCTTGGCCGCGATGCCGTCCGGCATCGAAGAGACACCCGCTGACCCGGTATTGATGTCGAAGAAGGGCACCAGGGCGGCGATGAGGAGTCCTCCCGCCAATATCAGGCTAACCAACGGCTGCCGCATGACTCCTCGAGAGATACGGTCCCACGGGCCGCCGGGATTCGTTTCGCCGGACCTCACCTGGGCCATGCCGAACAAGGGTATCGAGAGTTTGTTGATGCGATCACCCATGAGGCTGAGGATGGCGGGCAGGAGGGTGAGCGAGGCGAAGATGGCGGCGATGACCACGAAGATGGCGCCAAGGCCAATGGTTATGAATACGTTGGATGGCACCAGCAGCATACCTAGGAGGCCCAGCACAACGGCCATCCCGCTGAAGGTGACCGCGCGGGTCGCCGTCGACCCGGCCTTGCCGATGGCATCCAGCTTTTCCAGGCCGGAGCGACGCTCCTCTCGGTAGCGCGCCACTATGAAGAGAGAGTAGTCGATGCCGACGGCCAGGCCGATCATGAAGATCATGTTTTCGACGAAGAAGGAGAGACCGAACGCCTGGCCGAGCACAGAGGCGGCTCCAAAAGCGACGATTATGGAGGCGACGGCCAGGATGATAGGTACCAACGCCGCCACCACGGCGCCGAATACCAGGAACAGGATAATCACCGCTATAGGAATGCCAAAGACCTCGCCCTTGAGGAGGCCATCCTTGGCCAACTCCTCAAAGTCCTGCGAGACGGTAGCCTGGCCCGTGATCAAGACCTTGAAGCCGGGGTCCTCCCGGGCCCGGTCTACGATGCTTATGACGCTACCGATGTTGTCGGTGGCATCGTCGAACTCTCCCGCCATGGTGAAGGGAATGATGGTAGTGCCCCGGTCCTCGGAGACGAGGAATGGGTCTCGCCTCAGGTAGTAGTTGGTGAGAGTCCTTTCCTTGATGACTTCTGGGCCGAGGGAGGCGATTTCCCCGAATACCCCTTGTACGAACTCTTGGAAGGCCGGGGCATCAACGGTCATAGAGTCGGATTGGACGATGACCACTTCGCTGGTGCCCTTCGGGCCACGCAGGCGGTCCTCCAGCAGCTCGTCGGCCCGCTTGGAATCGGGATTGCTGGTGAAGGCGAACTCGGTGGTTATCGCATCTTCGAAGAGCATAGCTCTCAAGGCGAGCGAGATGATTATGACCAGGACCCAGATCCCGATGATGATCCAGGGGCGCCGGGCGCTCATTCGGGCCAGGGACCCTGGGGACAGAATACCACCACGGGAGCCGTTGCTTGCCATGTTACCCTCCACAGGATGAGGTTACGGATTCCTTAATAGCTCCTCCAATCTTATTATCCGGCGGGCCCGGTGACAACTACCCCGGCCTCTCAATTTCACCGGATAACGGTCGTCCTCGAGGATACCAGCGCGGCCCCGTGATTTTATCCTCCTTCCGACGGATCATGGGTAGTCCTAAAGACGGATTTCCGGGACAAGGCATAGCTTGCAGCCGACCCGTCGGTCCTCCCGGTTGGGGCGTCCCTTGACAACTGTTCCCGCAACTAATAACTTGGTATTCATACACGGCGGCTTCTGCTGGGTTCAGCCGTTGTAGAAGGGGCTCGGATCGAGATGGCTACAGCCCGATATGCCCTGGAAAACTTCGTCCATGACATGGAAGATCTGCTGGACGGCCAACCCGACCAGGCAAGGATCTTCGATCGAGGATCGGTCTGGCTGGAGCAAATGATCGTCAGCCCGGACGCCGTCCCCGCCGAATACCGTGTCCCATCAGGGAAAGGGAAACGTCCTACCCACGGCACCTATCTGCTGTACCGTGGCGAGAGCGGGCTCCTGGTCACCGCGGTCGTCTGGGGGCCGGGCGACCACGCCGCGCCGCATGACCACCATACCTGGGGCATGATCGGCGTGGTCAACAACACCCTCACCGAGACCCGATTCCGCCGGCTCGATGACAGGTCCGATCCCCAGCGCGCGCTGCTCGAGCGAGATCGGATCGGCAGCTTCACGCCCGGCGAGGTGTCGTTGCTGGTACCCGACGTGGACGAGATCCACCAGATGGACAACCACACCGATCGCCTCACCGTTGAGATCCACGTTTACGGCCGAGACCTGGGCGGCCTCGACAGGTGCCGCTACGACCCCGAAACGGGCAGGGTGAGCCCCTTCATCACCGGGAAATACGACAACGAAGAGTAAACGGGATCACCAATCGGGGGAGCTGCTCATGATGGTCTGGTGCCTAAGATCGGGCATCTAAGAGGGCACCCCACCGCTCATGCGGCGCCTCAGGCCGCTTGAGCCAATCCCGGGGCAGGGGGACTGAACATGGCGACCGAGCGAAAAGAGGACACCGCGAACCCGGAATTCCGGGGCATGGAAGGCGGCGCTCCAGGGACCGCTGTGGAGGACGCCGAAACCTGGCTGGGCTGGCCCACCAGCAGGCTCAAGGCCGCCACTGTAAACGACGACCGGGGACGCCTGATGAGGGTGCGGACCCCGGTCATGGACGGCGAAGGCCTGATCACCCCCACCGACCTGCACTACGTGGTCCAGCACTTTGACGTTCCCGAGCCGGTGCCTGCGATACGGTGGGAGCTCAGCATCGACGGCGAGGTAAAGCAACCTCTGAAGCTCAGCTTCGAGGCGCTACGGCGCTTCCCGGGACGCACGGTGCGCACTATAATGGAGTGCTCCGGGAGCGACGCCGACTTCTTCGAGTACGCCCAGGGGGAGGGCCCGAGGCCTTCCAGGGCCAAAGACTGCATGATCCTCAGCGCCAGCGAGTGGACCGGGACCTCCCTGGCGGCGGTGCTCAACGAAGCCGGCCTCACCGGCAGGGCCGTCGCCGTGCGGGCCGAGGGCTGGGACAAAGGGCTTCCACCCCAGGCGGACCCGAGAACCGAGCCCTTTTTCTACGACAAGGGGCTGCCGGTGGAGAAGGCGCTGCATCCCGACACACTGCTGGCCTGGGCCCAGAACGGGCAGCTTCTTGAGCACCTCCACGGTGCTCCTGTACGGCTGCTGGTTCCCGGCTGGTCCGGGAACTGGTCGGTGAAATGGCTACGCCGACTTCAGGTGATGGACCACATGCCCGACTGCTGGTACCACTACAATTTCTACTACTACGGCGACTCCCCGGTCGACCCCAACAAGGAGCTGATAACCACCATCGGGGTAAAGTCCATCGTGACCCACCCGGGCGACGGCGACGACCGGACCCTGCTGCGGGGGCTGCACGTCGTCAGAGGGTATGCCTGGAGTGGCGCCGGGACCATCACCCAGGTGGAGGTCAGCGTGGACGGAGGGGGGTCCTGGCATACCGCCAGGCTGGAGGAGCCCCGTGACAGGTTCATGTGGGTACGCTGGTCCTACCTGTGGGACGTCGCGGAGCCCGGGACGTACAGTATAATGTCCAGGGCCACCGACGAGGTAGGCCGCGTCCAGTCCACTGAGCCCCGCTACAACAACATGCGGAAGAACTTCAGCGCCATCGTGGCCAACGAGGTTACCATCAGGTAGGCCAGATTGATGTAAAAAGAAGCTCATCCTTCGACAGGCTCAGGATGAGCGAACGCGGCGATAGATGAAGCAAACGGCTGAAGATGCACCGGGTTCTTCCTCGCTCGAAGTAGTGTACCGGATTCTTCGCCGCTCATGGTGAGCTTGTCGAACCATGGTTGTAAAGTCTCACTCCAGATGGGAGAGCGATGTGCCGATAATAGATCACAGCACGCGGCCCATGCCCGAGCCGGTGGATAAAAGGAGCATCCGGGCGCTGGTTAGCTCCGAGGATGGCGCCAGCTCCCTCACTATAAGGGAGGGGGTGGTCCATCCGGGATCCGAGGGCAGGCTGCACACCCACAGCTGCGATGTGGCCGTCATGGTGATGGAGGGATCCATCCAGATGACGGTCGGGGGCGAGACCCGTACTGTACGACCCGGATATACGCTGCTGGCGCCGCCGGGCGTGCCCCACAGGCTGGTGAACAACACCTGGGTGCCCGCCAGGCTGCTGGCCATCTACCCCGCCAGCGATCCTGAGACCACGTACCTGGACTAGGCCAAACCTGCATTCGGTGACAGGAACAGGAAGAGGAGGAGCACATGGCTACCACCCGAACTCGGACCGCCGAGCAGATGCAGCTCATACCTACCGGTGAAGGCAGTCGTTCCTTCGCCGCTCCACCCGGCGCCCTGCAGAGCCAGATCACTCCCACCGAGCTGTTCTATGTCCGTAACCACTGGAAGGGCGCGCCGGACATCGACACCGCCACGTACCGGTTATCTGTGGGCGGGGAGGTTGAGCGGCCTCTCAACCTGAGCTATGACGAGATCCTTGCCATGCCCCAGATGCGCTTTCAGGTGACCTTCGAGTGCTGCGGCAACGGCCCAGTGCCCGAGTACTGGGCCAAGCAGACCCGCTCGGTGATGGAGAGGGTATCCGGCCACGGCATCATGGGCAACGCAGAGTGGGCAGGGGTGCGCCTGTCCCATATCTTGGAGGCCGCCGGGGTGAAGCCCTCTGCCGTTGAGGTGATGTTCGAGGGCGCCGACCATGGCCCCGACGAGGTGGCCGC
The DNA here is from genome assembly GCA_965248975.1 of Dehalococcoidia bacterium. GTDB lineage: Bacteria > Chloroflexota > Dehalococcoidia > Lucifugimonadales > JAGWBF01 > CBDFKU01. The sequence goes on along the minus strand of CBDFKU010000013.1, from coordinate 115,557 downwards.
CGACCCGCCCGAGGTTACCTACGAGAGGAGCCTGACGCTGGCCAAGGCGATGCACCCCGACACCTTGCTCGCCTATGAGATGAACGGCGAGCCCCTGAAACCCCTGCACGGATACCCGCTGCGGCTGGTCGTTCCCGGATGGTACGGAATGAACTCGGTCAAGTGGCTGGTGGGCATTCACGTCCTGGACCATTCCTTCGACGGCTTCTATCAGCGGGAGCGGTACAGGGTCATAAACGGACCCGACTCGGACACCTTTTACACCTATCTCAACAGGATGAAGGTCAAGTCAATCATCAGCAGCCCGGCTCCTGGGGAGATCGTGCCCGTGGGCAGCTACATGGTGGCGGGCGCAGCCTGGTCCGGCGAGGACCAGGTGGTCAGGGTCGAGGTGAGCACCGACGGCGGGGCCACCTGGGCCGACGCCCGGCTACAACCAAGGACCGGCTATTCCTGGTACCGCTGGGAGCATCCCTGGCAGCCTGCGGCTCCCGGCAGCTACACACTGATGTCCAGGGCCACCAACGACCGGGGCGAGACCCAGCCCATGGAGTTTCCCAACAAGTGGGACGGCATAGGCTACGGCAATAATATGGTATTCGCGCACCCGGTAGAGGTGGGAGACGGGTAGAGAGTGGCCGGAGCCATCAACCCCGGATTCTTTCCCGTCGAGGGAGACGGGAACGATTAACACGAAGGAGTATCCATGGGATTCGAGACGATCCTGGTGTCGAAAAGCGACGGTGCGGTCACCATCACCCTCAACCGGCCGGATGTGCTAAACGCCATGAACCTGCAGCTGGTCCAGGAGATGGACCAGGCCATCACCGAGGCCGAAGAGGACAACGAGGTGATGGCCATCGTAGTAACCGGCAACGGCGAGCGCGCTTTCTCCGCCGGGGGGGACATCCACGAGCAACGTCGGGACGCCAAGGAGCTCACTCCTGAGGAAGACCAGGAGCGCCGGGCCCGTCGCGCCGAGTGCAGCTGGCACGTCGCCACCTGCCGGAAACCGACCATAGGCGCCCTAAACGGCCTAGCCTACGGCGGCGGCAGCTTCCTGGCTTCCGCCATGGACATACGGGTGGGGTGCGAGCGCACACGCTTTCGCTTCCTGGCGGCCAGCTACGGCCGTATCAACAGCACCTGGACCCTACCCCAACAGGTAGGCTGGCCCATGGCCAAGGAACTGCTGTTCACCGGACGGGTGGTGGAGGCCGAGGAGGCCTACAACATCGGCCTTCTGAACCATCTTGTGCCAGGAGAGACGCTGATGGACAAGGCGATGGAGATCACCTCCGCCATCGCCGAGAACCATCCCGATTCCGTGCAGGGGATCAAGAAGCTGCTCATCGAGAACATCGGCGCCGGTTGGCAGGACTCGTGGCGAGCGGAAATGGATCACCTGGCCACGGGAATGAGGGTGCCCGGGGTGGAGGATGCCTTCAAGGAGTTCATCGGCCGCAGGGGACGCTAGGGCTCGGTCTCGCAAACAGCTCGTAGCCGCGTCATCCCGGCGGTAGCCGGGATCCAGCTAACGCAGGCTAATCGGCACAGGCTTGGTCAGTGTAAAGCCATTTAGCAGACAGTGTACTAGGGTCTCTCGCCGGACTGCGACTCCAGAAGCCCCTTCAGTATCTTGAGATCCTTGGTGATGTTCCGTTTGACGCCCCGCGAGAGCATCGGGCCCGCCAGCTTGTAGAACCCGCCAGCTTCGCCCCTGACTCGAATCCTCGCCAGCGTCCCCTCGTTGGATTCCTCGAACTCGTAGTCGACCACCATGGGGAGGGGCCCTTTGATCGAGCGCATGGCCAGGCGGGCGTTGGGGTCGTGCTCCACCACCTCCAGCACGTACTCGATGCGCTTGCCCATGAAGTAGGCAATCCTCTCCACCTGGGTGCCCTGGCCGACCGGGGGATCGGTGAGCATGCGGGCCTCTGTAATCCCGCTGATCCACACCGGATCATTGTCGGGGTTCATAGCATAGCCGGCCACTTCGTTCCTGGACCGATTGATGACTACCTCGGCTTTAACATCGACGGCCATCGCCGCCTCCCTTAGGGCAGTGATGCTGGCTTCAGCCAGATGGAGACAGCTCGTTGAGCGCCGGGAGGACCTCCTTGGCCATCAGCTCCAGCGAGTGGTACCACTTGGCAGTGTCCCGGCCCCAGTCGTGGCACACCAGGAGTAGACCTCCGAACCCTCCCACCTGGTGGTAGAGGTCGGTAAGCTGCCGAATGCAGTCGTCGGGGTCTCCGGTGATCCAGAAGTTGTCCAGCATGTACTGGGCGGTAATCTCCTCGTTGGGGACTTCCTGCCCATGCTTCAGGGTTGCGTAGCCTGCGCCCCCACCCATCCCCATGAGAGGCTGAAAGTAGTTGGTGAAGGAGCGCCCCAACGGCCCGTTGAGCGCCTCCTCCCGGGCCTGCTCCTTGGTGTCGGCCACATGGATCTCCCGGGCGATGCGCCACTCCGAGCGGGATGCCGCCATCCCCGACCTTGCCGCCCCACGCTCAACGGCCTGCCAGTTCCTGGCCAGCTCGGAGGAATGCAGGAAGGTGCTGCTCATGGGCCACCAACCCCTCTCGCCCCCCATCTCCAGGGTCCCCGAGTCAGGGGTGCTGCCGGCCACGGCTATGGGCGGGTGGGGTTTTTGATAGGGCTTCATGTGGTAGTAGAGCTCTACCGGGTGAATCGGCTCGGGAGACACCCTCTCGTAGAAAGTACCCTGGTGCTGGAAGGGACCGTCCTCGGTCCAGAACCTCAGTATGAGGTCCATGGACTCCACCATTCGCTCCCGCTGGTTTCCCGCGCTCTTGTCGATACCGAATATCTCGAAGTCGGTGGCCACGCCGCCGGAGCCGATGCCCATGTAGAAGCGGCCCTTGGCCAGATGGTCCAGCATCGCGATCCGATGCGCCACCATGACCGGATCGTGGAAGGCCAGCAGCACCACGCCGGTGGCCATGACGATCCGCTCTGTCTCGCCCAGGGCCCTGGCGATGAAGAGATCGGGGGCCGGCATGTTCTCCCAGACGATGGTGAAATGCTCTCCGATCCACGCCTCGTCATATCCCAGGCTGTCGGCGTACCTCATCAGGTCCAGGTTCATATCGTAGGTGTCTGTGAGGTCCCTGTCCGGGGGGTGCAGGGGCATGTCGAAAAGGCCCAATTTCATGCTTCTCCTTGTATCTTGGTTTGGGTGTGTAACAATCACTTCACTTAGGTGGATCGGGGTGCGGCAGACCGGTTTCTCCTTGGTTATGGAAGACCGCCAGAAAGCGAGGGTCGCCGCACCCCTTCCGAATAGAGCCCGAACAGTTGCCTGGGCCAACCAAGCCCGCATCTTGCAAGGACGGGCCAATAATTCGCAGGAGGTGCTCGTGGAGCAAGAATCGATCTACGTAGGCATTGATGTAGCCAAGGCCCAGGTGGACGTCGCAGTCCGTCCTACGGACGACAGATGGGAGGTTTCCCATGACGAGACAGGAGTCCGGCAGCTGGTCTCCCAGCTGAAGGCCCTTGAACCGGTCATGGTGTTGCTGGAGGCTTCGGGCGGCTTGGAAGTGCCGCTGGTGGCTGCCTTGGCAGCCGACGCGGTGCCTGTGGTCGTCGTCAACCCCCGCCAGGTGCGGGACTTCGCCAGGGCCACCGGGAAGCTGGCCAAGACCGACGCTCTGGACGCGGCGGTTCTGGCTCACTTCGCCGAAGCGGTTCGTCCACCCGTGCGCCCTCTGCGAGACGCCGAGACCCAGGCCCTTAACTCCCTGGCTGCCCGCAGGCACCAGGTGATGACCATGCTGGTCTCGGAGAAGAACCGCTTGAGCGCCGCCGCCATCGCCGTCCGTCCCCGCATCGAGGCCCACATTGCATGGCTGGAGCGAGAGCTGGACGACCTGGATGAGGGACTGCGGCAGACTCTCCGCCAGAGTCCCGTATGGCGAGAGAAGGATGACCTCCTGCGCACCGTTCCCGGCGTGGGAGAACAAGTCTCCATCTCTCTCCTGGCCTATCTGCCGGAGCTGGGCACGCTGGACCGCCGGCAGATCGCCGCCCTGGTAGGGGTGGCTCCCTTCAACCGGGACAGCGGCACCCTGCGGGGCAAACGCACCGTCTGGGGTGGACGCGCCCGCATCCGCGCCGCCCTGTACATGGGAGCGCTGGTTGCCAGTCGCTTCAACCCTGTTATCAGGGACTTCTACCAGCGGCTGCTGGCCGCTGGTAAGCCCAAGAAGCTGGCCCTCACAGCCTGCATGCGCAAGCTGCTCGTTATCCTCAACTCCATGCTCAAGCATCGCTCACCCTGGCGCGACCTGACTCCGGCAGTCGCCGGTCATTCCTCTTGACTTTCAAGACAGTTGCTTTTTGCCTGACCTCGTGAGGCGTCGCGACCGGCGGAACCCCTAGATTCCCTTGAACACCGTGTTAAGCCGGGCCGCCGTGCCTGGCTCACCCACGATCGCTATCTTGCCGGCCTTGATCGGTTCAGCCAGAGGGAGGCGCCCCCACAGCAATCGCACGAACTGGTCGGCGGTGAGGTCGACCGTGACGTCGGGCTGGCCCACGGCGGCGTTCTCGGAGGTGGGCTGCCCCTCTTTGGCGTTCACGGTAACGGGTCCGATACCGTCTCCCACCTGGAGCAGGTAAGTGCCGGGGGCCTCGGCGGCTCCCACCGCCATCCGTGGCACCCCTTCCACCAGGGCCCTCCCCAGCAGGGTAGCCCAATCGGATTGAATAGTAGCTTCGGGGTTGCGGCCAATCCTGCTGTCCCAGTTGTGGATGACGTCTTCCTGTAGAGTTAACATAGATATCAGCCAGACGGGAACGTCGCCGAAGGGGAAGGCCACGGTCTGCTGGAGCTGGCTTTCGGTGGCCCTGGCGAAGTGGGACTGTATCTGCTGGGCCTTCTCCGCTATGTCCTCGCCGATCTTTCCGCCCTCGAGGGGCTCGAGCCGCTGCATCGCGCCGGAGAAGACATCACCGAAGGCAGGGACCTCTTTCCCTTCGACAATAGACCCGACTACTGTGCTGAACATCTGGTTGGCGGCGGCGATGTGTATGGCCAGCTGGCGTATGTTCCAATCGGAGCAGCCTGTCGGGCTGTTCCAGGCATCCCCAGAGAGGGACCCGAAGTACTGGGCTACGTCCTCGGAAGCCGCCACGGCCGCCTGAGCGTTGGCGCGGGCGATGGCATCTGCGGGCGGGTTCTGCATTGTGGGATCTCCTTTCTGTGGGGAAGCGCCGTTGCCGGCTGGACCCGCTTCCAACCCTGGATATGCACGTCCGACCCGATGCGAGGGAGTGTAGCAACGGTCCTCAGCGCTGTCAATCCCGAAGGGGTCATCGCTATAAGGAATTTTGCGGCGCCCCTTTACTAGCCCGGATCGGCCCATGATATAATGTGGTCTAACAAGAACGTGCACGGCCTGGACATGCTCAAATCGAGCCGACTTTATAGGGGTTTATCAAACAGACAGTTGCGAGATAAGCTAAAGCTCCTCGATTGCTGCCCCAACGGACCACTGGACGCCAAATTTAAGCCCTCCGTTAGACGGAGGGCTTTTTAATATGCCGCATCATTTCACACCGCCCCCGAATTCCGGGGGACAAAAGCGACCTTCGACGTGCGGACGAGTGGGAGGGAGATGATGCGTATGAACCATCGGTTCCCAAGTAGACCCCTGCGCGTCATGGCGGGAATGGGTGGTGCCGCACTTTTATTGGCGGCATGGGCCTGCTCACCATCGGCTATCATCAAGGTGGACGGCTCCAGCACGGTCTTCCCCATCACCGAGGCCATGGCCGAGGAGTTCCAGCAGGAGTTCGGCGAGTTTCGGGTCACGGTGGGTGTCTCGGGTACGGGTGGGGGATTCAAGAAGTTCTGTAACAGCGAGATAGATATCGGTGGTGCGTCGCGGCCCATCAAACCCATCGAAGTCGAGGCCTGTACGAAGAGCGGTGTCGATTACATCGAGCTTCCCGTAGCCTACGACGGCTTGACGGTTATAGTTAATCCGAAGAACGACTGGGTCGACCACCTAACCGTGGAGGAGCTGGAGGAGATCTGGCGTCCGGACTCGACGGTGGATAAGTGGAGCGACGTTCGACCCCATTGGCCCGACAAGGACATAATGCTGGTGGGCGCGGACACCGACTCTGGGACCTTCGACTACTTCACGAAGGGGATCGTCGGGAAAGAGGGCGCTTCTCGCCCTGACTACATCGCCTCGTCCGACGACAATGTGTTGGTCCGGGCCGTCGCCGGCGAGAAGTACGCCCTGGGATACCTGGGCTTCGCTTTCCTCGAGGAGAACCCTGACCGTCTGCGGGCTGTCCCTATAGATCCCGGCACCGGCCCGGTAGCCCCCTCCAGAGATACAGTCTCGAACGGGACCTACGCCCCTCTCAGCCGTCCTCTTTTCATCTACGTCAACGGCGACTCCGCCTTGCTGCCAAGGGTGAAAGAGTTCGTGCGGTTCTATCTCAGTCCAGAGAGCGGGCCTTTCCTTCGGGAGGCGGGGTACATAGAGTTCCCCCCGCACATCTACGAGCTGGTCCAGCAGCGGTTCGAAGGCCGGGTCATCGGATCGGTGTTCGGAGGAAAGGGTTCCCAGATAGGTGTGTCCATCGAGGATGTGCTGAGTGAGGGATAGTGCCTTGACCGTCAAGAGCTGCCCGTTCATGCCCGCGGGAAGAGATCGACAGTGAGGCTTGCGGGACCTTTTCCGGCTAGCCGTCGTCGGCGCAGGCTCGGTGAAGGAGCCATTCACGGGCTGCTGCTGCTGTGCGGCCTGGTTTCCTTGGGCACCACCGTCGGGATCATAGTCATCTTGACAACAGAGACGGTGAACTTCTTCCAGGAAATCCCCATCAGCGAATTCTTCGGAGATACCTCGTGGGCGCCTCTCTTCGACCCTCAACGTTTCGGCGTCTGGCCACTGGTGGTGGGCACGCTGCTGGTGACCGCCCTGGCCTGTGCGCTAGCCCTGCCAGTGGGCCTAGCCACCGCCATCTATCTCAGCGAGTACGCCCCGGAGCGAGTGCGCAGGACGATGAAGCCCCTCCTCGAGGTGCTGGCGGGCATCCCTACAGTGGTGTACGGCTACTTCGCGCTCACCTTCGTCACACCGGTCCTGCAATTCCTTTACCCCGGGGTGGAGGTGTTCAACGCCTTGAGCGCGTCCGTCGTCATGGGCATCATGATAATCCCGATGGTCTCTTCCCTCAGCGAGGACGCCATGGTGGCGGTGCCCCGTTCCCTGCGGGAGGCCTCCTACGCCCTGGGGGCCACCAGGCTCGAGACGGCCACACGCGTGGTCGTGCCGGCGGCCCTTTCGGGAATCGTGGCCTCCTTCATACTGGCCATCTCCAGGGCCATCGGGGAAACCATGATCGTCACCCTGGCGGCGGGATCCACTCCCAACCTGAGCGGCAACCCTTTCGAAGGAATCCAGACTATGACCGCCTACATCGCCCAGGTTAGTCTGGGCGACACGCCCCAGGGCAGCACCGAATACCGGACTCTCTTCGCGGTGGCCATGGCCCTCTTCCTGATGACTTTTGTCATGGTGTTACTGGCCAACTACGTAGTACGCCGCTACCGGGGGGTGTACTAATGGCCGCCGCCGGCATGGGCTCTCGGAAAGAAATCTCTCCCCGCTCCGGCACCATGTCCCGTCGCAAGCTCCGTGGTAGCGCCTTCCACGTTCTTTTTCTGGCGGCAACTCTCCTGGGAATCGTAGTGCTGTTCGTTTTGCTGGGCACCATCCTCGCCGAGGGGGGAAGCGCACTGTTCAGCGACTTCCCCCACTTCCTGACCAACGCTTCTTCCAGATTCGCACACATTGCCGGAATCAAGGTGGCCCTCCTGGGTACGATCTGGATGATGACCTTCACCGTTCTTTTCTCCTTCCCCATTGGGGTGGGAGCCGCCCTCTACCTGGAGGAGTACGCGCCACGGCACTGGCTCACCAGGCTGATACAGATCAACATCACCAACCTGGCGGGGGTGCCTTCCATAGTGTACGGCATCCTCGGCTTGGCCATCTTCGTCCGGGCTCTGGCCCTGGACCGCAGCGTCCTGGCGGGCGCACTTACCATGAGCCTGCTTATCATGCCCATAATCATCATAACCACCCAGGAGGCCCTTCGGGCCGTTCCCGATTCCATGCGGCAGGCGTCCTACGCCCTGGGAGCCACCCGTTGGCAGACCGTCTGGCACGTGGTGCTCCCACAGTCGCTGCCCGGCATTCTTACCGGAACCATCCTGGCCCTGTCTCGGGGCATCGGCGAGACGGCGCCACTGATCATGGTGGGAGCCCTTACATATGTGGCCTTCACCCCGGCCAGTCCCCTGGACCCCTTCGTGGCCCTGCCCATTCAGATTTTCAACTGGACTTCCCGACCACAGGCGGAGTTTCGAGAAATCGCCGCCGCCGCTATAATTGTGTTGTTGGTAGTCCTGCTGGCTATGAATGGGGTAGCCATTTTCCTGCGTAACCGATTCCAGAAGAGGTCGGAAAGCTAGTGGTTGAAACGGCTACCGGAGGACCGAATCCAGGCAGCGAGGTTTCTGTGCCGGTAAGCGGCGAAGTCGGGGAGAGGATCAGAATCGCCGTGGGCCAGGAAGGGCCTCCGGGTGTCCCGGAGCCCGGGGTCGGGAGCGAGCAGATAAAGCTGAGGACCGTCGATCTTAGTGTGCTGTACGGCTCCTCCCTGGCCTTGAAACAGATCGGTCTGAACTTCCCCGCCAATAAGGTCACGGCCATTATCGGGCCCTCCGGCTGCGGCAAGAGCACCCTTCTCCGGTGCTTCAACCGGATGAACGACCTCATCCCCGGCGCCCGGATCGAGGGGCAGGTGCTCTTCAACGACATGGACCTGTACTCGCCGGGTGTGGACGCCACCGAGATCCGGTACCGCATCGGGATGGTGTTTCAGAGGCCCAATCCCTTCCCCAAATCGGTGTACGACAACGTGGCTTTCGGTCTCCGGATCAACGGCTCCACAGGGGACATGGACGAGCAGGTGCAGGCCTCCCTCAAGCAAGCGGCCCTCTGGGACGAGGTGAAGGACCGCCTGAAAAAGAGCGCTCTGACCCTTTCCGGCGGTCAGCAGCAACGGCTGTGCATCGCCAGGGCTCTGTCAGTGAAACCGGAGGTGATCCTCATGGACGAGCCCTGCGCATCCCTGGACCCGATAGCCACCCTGGCCATCGAGGACCTCATTCGTTCGCTTTCCAGGCAATATACGATTATAATAGTAACCCACAACATGCAGCAGGCGGCGCGGGTCTCGGACGAGACGGCGTTCCTCACTGTGGGCTCCGACGGCGCGGGTTACCTCGTAGAGCACGGCAACACCCGCCAGCTTTTCACCAACCCCACCGATGAACGTACCGAGGCCTACATCACCGGGCGGTTCGGCTAAACAAGTCCCTTTTCGGACCCCTGAGGTGAGAAGGAGGGCACATGCGAGTCAGATCGGGGCTGGACCTCCAGCTACGAATGCTCCAGGATCAGGTGTTGACGATGGGCGGCATGGTCGAGAAGTCCATCGCCCGTGCGCTGGACGCCCTCACCCGCCGTGACCTGGAAGCATCGGAGCAGGTGATCAAAGAGGACGACTACATAGATAGCATGCGCTTCGAGATAGAGGAGAAGTGCATCGACCTCATCGCGACGCAGCAGCCCATGGCCCGGGACCTGCGGTTTCTGGTGACCCTGCTGCACGTTACCGTCGAGCTGGAGCGAATGGGAGACTACGCCGAAGGCATCGCCAGGATCAGCGTGCTCATGGGCGATGAGCCCACCCTGAAGCCCCTGATCGACATACCCGAAATGGCTGTGAAGGCCACCAGCATGGTCCGCCGGAGCCTGGACGCCCTGGTGAACAGGGACACCGTCACCGCCATCCAGGTCTGCAACGACGACGACGACGTGGACGCCCTGTACGACCAGGTGTACAGGGACCTGCTGACGTACATGATCAACGACCCAGACAGCATCCAGCGGGCCACCTATCTCCTGTGGGTGGCCCACGACCTGGAGCGCATCGCCGACCGGGCCACCAACATCGCCGAGCGGGCGGTGTACCTGGTGACCGGCAAGATGGAAGAGATCAACGTCTCCAAGTACTAGAGTTTGGCCATGATCAAAACCCAGGGCCTGACTCACATCCAACTTGCGGTGGCCGATCTGAAGCGGTCCATCGAGTTCTACACCCACATCTTCGGGATGGAGGTCCGCTTCTGGGCTGGCCCGTCCATGGTGTTCCTCAACACCCCCGGTTCCGCCGACACCATAACTCTGAGACAAGCCGACGAGGGCGAGCCCGTGGGCCCTGCCGGCGGGATCGCCCACTTCGGATTTCGTCTGCAAAACAAAGAGGACCTTTAGGCCGCTATTCAGCAAGTTCTAGGAGTGGGAGGTTCCCTTGTAGAGCGAGGCGAGCACGCCCCGGGACTCCCCTTCGCTTACGTCGCGGATCCCGATGGATACGTCATCGAGCTGTGACCTGCTCCTAGCCCTTCCAGCATGATCCCGCGCCCTACGTCTATCTCTTCTTGTAGAACATGTGCAGCAGGTTCCGCTGGTGGGCCCAGCTATGGGCCCGTCTCAATAAGGGCTCTAGTATCTCCCGACCCTGGTTGGTGACCCTTATGGTCTCGTACTTCTGACCCACAGGCGCCAGAGCATCGGTGATGTGCACGACCTCGCACCCCTCTGACTCCAGGAATACCTTCAGCGCCTCGAAACCCTTTATCTTGCGGTTGGGGTGCCGGTAAATGTACAGCTCGATGCTGCCGATCATTTCGCCGAAGTGCTCGGCAGCCACGCCTTCTCCCGTGCCGCCGCCCTGGCGGATATCCTTTCGTGTGATGCCTCGGTCCCTCATGGCTTCCTACGAATCTCCAGCGACGGGCTTTTCGGTAGAATAGCACGAAACCGAAGGCACCGGGAAGGCTGGGCCTGGGGCGCCTCCGGAGACGGACGTCGATGCGATCCCCACGAATTTGACGAATTGCCCACCATTTCCCTTGACCTGCGCGGCCCGGAGTAGGACACTAGACCGAAGCTGCGTCCCGACAGTGCACTTGTGCGGAGCAGAGGGTGGGTCGGGACCGACGGCAAGAGAATTTGAAGAGATATCGCCAGCTTTGAGGAAGTCACAGGTTGGGACCCCTGCACGATAAACTACCTCTTCCGGCGATAGAGGTACGACTAACGAGCCTCGCCCAGTTGCCCATGACGCGTATCCTGGTGAGTGTGCTGGGCGTTCTGCTGGCCATGCTGATGGCGGTCCTGGACCAGACCATCGTGGCCACCGCCCTCCCCAGAGTGGTGTCCGACCTGGGCGGCTTCGACCAGTTTCAATGGATCTTTACCGCTTACATGTTGGTGGCGACCACCAGCATCCCGATAATGGGCAAACTCTCCGACATGTACGGGAGGAAGCGGGTGCTGGTGGCCGGAGTGGCCATCTTTGTCCTGGGCTCGGGCCTGGCCGGCGGCGCCCAGGACATGCTCCAGCTGATAGTCTTCAGGGGCGTCCAGGGGCTGGGCGCGGGTAGCATCATCGCCAACTCCTACGCGGTCTTCGGGGACGTCATGCCGCCCGCGCAGAGGGGAAAGTGGATGGGCATCGTCGGTGGCGTATTCGCCCTGGCGATCGTGGCGGGACCCTTGGTGGGCGGGTTCCTTACAGACCATCTGAGCTGGCGTTGGATCTTCTTCGTAAACCTTCCCTTGGGCATAGTCGCCATAGCGGTGATACTGTTGGGGATGGCCGATGTGAGGCTGCCCAGAGGCAAGGCGGGAGTGGACTATCGAGGGGTGATGGCCCTGGTCGCCTGTGTCGTACCATTGTTGTTGGCCCTCACCTGGGCCGGCACCGAGTTTCCGTGGGCCTCTCCAGAGATCATCGGCCTCTTGACCTTCTCGGCACTTATGGCGGCCCTACTGATCCTTGCCGAAAGGAGGGCCAGGGAACCGATAATCCCTGGCTTCCTTTTCGCCAATCCCATATTCACCGTCACGGTGCTGGCCACCTTCCTCACGGCCATCCTGATGTTCGGCGGCATCATGTTCATACCCCTGTTCGTGCAAGGGGTGATCGGCTCATCTGCCACCGACGCTGGACTAGCGCTGATGCCGGTGATGCTCAGCGGGGTGCTGGCGGCCGTCGTGGCGGGACAAATCATCTCGCGGACCGGCCATTACTACGCTGTCGCGGTCATAGGCGTCTCCGCGATGGCCGGCGGAGCTTACCTGTTCACACGCCTCGGTGCCGACTCCTCCACCACCGACGCCATGCGATACATGGTGGTGGCCGGCGCCGGCCTGGGGCTGACCCTGCCCACTTTTATGATCTGCGTGCAGAACGCCTTCCCACATCACTCGTTGGGGGTGGTCACTGCCTCAGTACAGTTTTCCCGTAATATCGGCGGAGCCGTGGGAACGGCTCTCCTGGGTTCCTTCCTGACCATCCGGCTGGGAGAGTGGATTCCCGTCTCGGCCCCGCAGGATGCCTTGGATTCGCTGCCTCCGGAGGTGGCAGACCAGCTCAGGAACCCCAACACCCTGATGGACCCGGGCGCCATGTCCAGGATCAGGGAGCTGGCTGAAGCGGAGGGCGGCGGCGCGGCCTTTCAGGCCGTCGAGCAAGGTCTACGGTCCGCCTTGGCGGCGGCGATGCACGACGTGTTTCTCCTGGCGATGGGAATAGGCTTGGCCGCCGTACTGGTCACACTGTTCCTCCGAGAGATCCCCCTCAAAAACACCATAACGGAAACCACGGGAGAGATGGATCCCAGCATTCCCGACTGACGGACTGAGGCCTGCTCTACGATGCGCGCGTATGTCTCACCGTACCCGTAACGGTAGATAGGCGAGTGCGGTTGACATGCGGACGGGTTTGTTGGTAAAGTATCTTGCTGGTTTCCCAGATGCGCCGGAGGTAGAATCGTGCCCACAGTCAATCAGCTAGTACGGAATGGCAGGAAGAACCTGAAGAGAAAGACCAAGGCCCCGGCGATGCACTGGATCCAGAACTCCCTAAAGAACCGGGTGGTGTGGGGGGATGGAGCGCCCCAGAGACGCGGAGTCTGTGTCCAGGTTCGCACCATGACCCCTAAGAAGCCTAACTCGGCCCTTCGCAAGATTGCCAGGGTGCGCCTCACCAACGGGTTCGAGGTCACGGCCTACATCGGTGGAGAGGGACACAACCTCCAGGAGCACTCGGTGGTCCTGCTGCGGGGCGGCAGGGTTAAGGACCTGCCCGGGGTTCGCTACCACGTGGTACGAGGCGCCTTGGACTGCGAAGGAGTACAGGACAGGCGAAGGGGACGCAGCAAGTACGGGTCCGAGCGGCCCCGAGCTCCCAGGTAGACTAAGTAACGAAAGTCTAGGAAACAGCGGAAGAGAGATGTCACGAAGAAGGCGGGCCGAGAAGCGTAATCTGCTTCCCGACCCCAAATACAACAGTACCGAGCTCGCTCGCTTCATTAATAACATTATGAAGTGCGGTAAGAAGACCACTGCCCAACGCATTGTGTACGGCGCGCTGGACACGGTGCAGCAGGACGTGAAGAGGGAACCACTAGAGGTTTTCCAACAGGCGCTCAAGAACGCCACACCCCTTCTGGAGGTAAAGCCCAGAAGGGTGGGCGGCGCGACCTACCAGGTCCCCACCGAACTGCGTCCCACCCGGAGCGAAGCCCTCGCCATACGCTGGATCATCAGAGGAGCCAGGGCCAGAAAGGGAATGCCCATGTCCCGCCGATTGGCCCTCGAGCTTATGGATGCCGCCAGAGGTGAGGGCGCCGCCGTCAGGCGACGCGAAGAGTTGCACCGCATGGCTGATGCCAACCGGGCCTTCGTGCACTACAGGTGGTAGGAATATAAGGTCTCCCGGCCCGGCTAAGCGGGGTATCACCCCCTGGCTCTGCCAGAATGGTATAGAACTATGTCCGATGACTTTCCTTTAGGCAAAGTGCGCAATATTGGCTTCATCGCCCACATCGACGCCGGCAAGACGACGGTGACCGAGCAGGTGCTATACCTGGCTGGCCGCATCCACCGGGTCGGAGGAGTCGACGAAGGCACTACTACTATGGACTGGATGCCCCAGGAGAAGGAACGAGGCATCACCATAACCGCGGCCGCCACCACCTGCTTCTGGAAGGAGCACAAGATAAATATCATCGACACCCCGGGCCACGTCGACTTCACCGCCGAGGTGGAACGGAGCCTGAGGGTGCTGGACGGCGGGATCGTCGTGCTGGACGCGGTGGCCGGAGTACAGCCCCAGTCCGAGACTGTGTGGCGGCAAGCCAACAGATACGGCGTTCCACGTATCTGCTTCGTGAACAAGATGGACCGGGTCGGCGCCGACTTCGAGCACACCGTCGACACGATCCGACATCGTTTGAGGGGAAACCCGGTCCCCGTGCAGCTACCACTGATGAACGGGGACGGTTTCACCGGAGTGGCCGACCTCCTGGAAAGCAGAGCTTTCATCTACGAGGACCACGACCACATGTCCTTCCAGGAAGGCCCTGTCCCCGAGGAGTACCAGGAGGACTTCCGGAGGTTTCGAGAAGCCATGGTCGAGAAGATCGTGGAGACCGACGACGGGCTGATGATCAAGTACCTGGAGGGCGAGGACCTGGAAGCCAGGGAGCTTCGAGCGGCGCTCAGAGCGGCCACCATCGGGGGCAACCTGGTCCCCGTATTATGCGGCAGCGCCCTGGGCAGGAAGGGAATCCCTCTCCTGGTAGACGGCATAATCGACTATCTTCCCGCCCCCATAGACGTCCCGCCGGTGACCGGGGTCGACCTCAAGTCGGGGCAGGAAGTGATCCGACCACCCCGGGACGATGCCCCTCTGTCTGCCCTGGCCTTCAAGGTGACCACCGACCCCTTCGTCGGCAGGCTGGTCTATCTGAGAGTCTACTCCGGCACGGCCAAGTCCGGCGCATTGGTTTTCAACTCCACAAAGGAGTTGAACGAACGCATGGGCCGGGTCCTCCAGATGCACGCCAACCGGAGGGAAGAGGTGCAGGAGGTGGTGGCGGGCAACATCTGCGCCGCCGTCGGCCTCAAAAACACCTTCACCGGAGACACCATCTGCAGCAGAGACCAGGCCGTCATCCTGGAGCCACCCCAGTTCCCATCGCCCGTGTTGTCGGTGTCGATTGAGCCCATGACCAGGGCCGATCAGGACAAGCTATCCGACGCCATGACAAAGCTGGCCGAAGAAGACCCGACCTTCGAAGTGCGCTATAACGATGAGACCGGCCAAACCCTGATCTCGGGCATGGGCGAGCTGCATCTGGAAGTACTGGTGGAACGGATCCGCCGGGAGTTCAACGTGGAGGCCAACGTCGGCAGGCCAAAGGTCGCCTACCGCGAGGCAATCACAGCTCCGGTGCGCGTCGAGGGACGGTTCGTACGACAGACCGGAGGCAGGGGACAATACGGGCACGTGTGGCTGGAGATCGAGCCCAGGGAACGGGGAGAGGGATTTCTTTTCGAGAATAAAATCGTCGGCGGAGTAATACCCAGGGAGTACATCCCTTCGGTGGAAGCCGGGGTAAAGTCCGTCTTGGACAACGGACCCTTGGCTGGGTATCCGTTGATAGACATCAAGGTTGCACTAGTAGACGGGAGCTTCCACCCGGTGGACTCCTCGGATCCCGCCTTCAGGGCAGCCGGCTCCATCGCTTTCAGGGACGGCGTAAAGAAGGCTAAACCCGTGCTGCTGGAGCCGCTAATGGAGCTGGAGGTGGTGACCCCGGGAGAGTTTCTCGGTGACGTGCTGGGGGACCTGAGCTCCAGGAGGGCACAGATTCAGAACATCGAGGGACAGGAAGGGATTCAGGTGGTCAGGGCACTGATACCCCTGGCAGAGACCTTTGTCTACACCTCGGACCTGCGGTCGATGACCCAGGGACGCGCCAGCTATACGATGGAGTTCCGCTTTTACGAGCCGGTGCCCGCAAGTATCCTCAGTGAAGCCACCCACCGCACGAGGTAACCATGACCACCCGACAGAAAATCAGGATAGTGCTGCGAGCCTTCGACCACAGGTCCCTAGACCTGTCGGCGGGCCAGATAGTGGAAACGGCGGAGCGCACGGGGGCGTTGGTGGCCGGCCCCATACCTATGCCCACCCACATCCGGCGTTTCTGTGTCATCCGCTCGCCCCACGTGGACAAGGACTCCCGGGAGCATTTCGAGATACGAACCCACAAGCGATTGCTGGACATCCTGGACCCAACCTCCAAGACCATAGACGCGCTGACCCGGCTCAACCTGCCGGCCGGCGTGGACATATCCATTAAGCTGTAGAGGTCTCTGCATGATCGGCGGAATGCTGGGAAAGAAAATCGGGATGACACAGATCTTCCGTCAGGACGGACGGGTGGTGCCGGTTACCGCGATACAGGCCGGCCCATGCACAGTCACCCAGATCAAGACCAACAGCACCGACGGCTATGAGGCTGTCCAGGTGGGTTTCGATCCCGTGAAACGGCTGAACAAGGCCCTCAGGGGACACCTGGGTCGCCACGGCCTATTCCGGTTCCTTCGGGAGCTCCCCGTGGATAGCCTCGACGGGATTGAGTTGGGGCAACAGATAGGGGTGGACCTGTTTCAGGCCGGTGAGCGGGTGAACGTTATCGGCACATCCAAGGGGCGGGGCTTTCAGGGGGCCATGAAGCGCCACGGCTTTCACGGCGGCCCCCGGACCCACGGCCAATCGGACAGGGCCCGCGCCCCCGGCTCCATCGGCGCCACTACCTATCCGGCCAGAGTGCTCAAGGGGAAAAAGATGGCTGGGCACATGGGAAACACCAGAATCACGGTGAAGAACCTCGAGGTGGCGGAAGTGGACCCGGAGAGGAACCTTCTCCTGCTGAAGGGCGGAGTTCCAGGCGCGCCCAACGGACTGTTGATGATCCGTAAGGTCGCTCACTGAGGGGTGAGGAAGGTATCGTGGAGCTTCAGGTAAGAAACATAAAGGGTGAGCCCGTGGACACCGTCGAGTTAAGCGACGCCCTTTTCGACGTGCCCATGAACGATGCCCTGGTGCACCAGGCCCTGGTGATGTACGAGATGAACAAGCGCCAGGGGACACACAACACCAAGACCAGGGCCCAAGTGTCGGGCGGCGGCCGAAAACCCTGGGCGCAGAAATACACCGGTCGGGCCCGCCAGGGGAGCATTCGCTCTCCCCAGTGGCGTCATGGTGGCGTGGTGTTCGGGCCTCACCCCCGGGATTACCGGCTGGACATGCCCAAGAAGATGCGCCACTTGGCGCTGAAGTGCGTCCTGTCGTCAAAGGCGCGCCAAGGCCGGCTGATCCTTGTCGACGAGCTGTCGCTGA
Source organism: Dehalococcoidia bacterium (assembly GCA_965248975.1). Classification (GTDB taxonomy): domain Bacteria; phylum Chloroflexota; class Dehalococcoidia; order Lucifugimonadales; family JAGWBF01; genus CBDFKU01. Next base: position 98,169 of record CBDFKU010000013.1, on the reverse strand, counting down.
GCTCACCCAGCACCAAAGAGATGAAAGAGATTCTGAACAGACTGGGCATCGCCAGCTCGGCTCTGATCGTGACGGCTCGGCCCCAGCAGGAGGTAGCGCTATCGGCGCATAACCTCCAGAAGATCTGGACCCTGCCGGTGTCTCTGATCAACGCCGAGCAGCTGTTGAAGCGAGAATCTGTGGTCATGACCGTTGAGGCGGCGCGACGGGCCGAGGAGCTCTGGGCCACGGAACGGCCCAGGCGCGGCGGCGCGGTGCAAACCGTCGCCGAAGCGACGCCTGCCCCGGTTGAAGCTGCTGATGAGGGTGAGGTGGGCAATGCATCCCCATGAGGCCATCATCCGGCCCATGATAACTGAGAAGAGCACCATCCTTCAGGAGAGCGGAAAATACGTCTTCCTGGTGGCTCTCAACGCCAACAAAGTAGAGATAAAGCAGGCCGTGGAATCCGCTTTCGGTGTGGACGTGTTGGACGTCAACATCACCAAGAACAGGGGCAAGTCGAAGCGCTTTGGCCCGCGCTTCAAGAAAATGCCTGACATCAAAAAGGCGGTGGTCACCCTAAAAAGGGGCGACCGCATCCAGATCATCGAAGGTGTATAGCCATGCCCCTTAAGATACCGAATCCAAAGACTCCCGGCACTAGGGACGCGGCCCTGCCTTCCTTTGAGGATATCACCAGGAAGAAACCGGAGAAGTCCCTGCTGCGCCCCCTGAAGAGCAACGCGGGCAGAAACAACAGGGGCAAGATCACAACCAGGCACAGGGGCGGCGGTAGCAAGCGGATGTACCGCCTCGTCGACTTCAAGCGAGACAAGGATGGCGTGCCCGGCAAGGTAGCATCCATCGAGTATGACCCCAACCGATCAGCCCACATCGCCCTGATCCACTACGTCGACGGAGAAAAGCGGTATATCCTGGCCCCGGTGGGTCTGCAGGTGGGAACGAAGATAGAGTCAGGGCCCCGTGCGGAAATCGCGCCAGGGAACTGTCTTATCCTCAGGCATATCCCGGCCGGCACCATAGTGCACAACCTGGAGATCCGGCCCGGCAGGGGCGGACAACTGGTCCGGGGAGCCGGAGTGGGCGCCCAGGTCCTGTCCAGGGAAGAGTCCTACGTGCTGATACGCCTCCCCTCCGGCGAGATACGCCGGGTGCTATTGGAGTGTCGGGCCACCGTGGGGCAGGTGGGCAACACAGACCACAAAAATATCAAGTGGGGCAAGGCCGGTAAGACCCGGTACCGCGGCCGCCGGCCGCAGGTGCGGGGTGTGGCCATGAACCCCAACGACCATCCCCATGGCGGAGGTGAGGGCCGCTCTCCGGTGGGTATGCCCGGCCCCAAGACTCCCTGGGGTAAGCCCGCGTTGGGATACAGGACCAGAAACAAGAAAAAGTCCAGCGGCAAGTTCATAATGAGGCGAAGGAGCTAGATGTCCCGTTCCATCAAGAAAGGGCCCTACGTCCATCCCAAGCTGATAAAGAAGGTAATGGTCGCCCAGAACTCGGGAACCAAGACGGTTATACGCACCTGGTCCAGGTCGTCTACCATCATGCCCGAAATGGTGGGCCTAACCATCGCCGTCCACGACGGGCGCAGGCACGTGCCCGTCTTCATCACAGAGAACACGGTAGGGCACAAGCTGGGCGAGTTCGCCCCCACCCGCACCTTCCGTGGGCATGTGGGCAGGTCCGAACGCACCACCGTACCCAGGGGTCGGTAAGGAAGGGAAGCGAAGAGCGGATGCCTGAGGTCAAGGCTGTCGCGAAAAACATAGGTGCCTCCCCCAAGAGGCTCAAGCCTATCCTGGACCTGGTCCGGGGCAGTGGGGTGAACGACGCCATGGACACCCTCAACCTGCTGGCGTCTCCCTGGGCGAAGTCGGTGGCCAAGGTCGTACGGTCGGCGTCGGCCAACGCAGAGAACAACCTGCTGATGGACCCGGACAACCTGGTGATCGTCACGATAGTCGCCGACGGCGCGGCGCCTCTGAAGCGGTTTCGGCCGCGGGCCAGAGGACGCATGGGCCGCATCACCAAGCGGGCAAGCCACATAACGGTCGTGGTGGACGAACGGGAGGTGTCCTAGTGGGCCATAAAACCCATCCGATTGGGTTCCGGCTTGGAATCGTAAAGGACTGGCAGACCCACTGGTATGCCCCCAGGGGCAGGCAGTACCGTGAACTGGTCCTGGAAGACCTGAGCATCAGGAACGCCATCAACAGCGAGTACGAGGGGTTCTCCAACGCCGGAATCGCCCGGGTCGAGATCGACAGGGGGACCCAGGACATCGTGGTGAACGTCCATTCGGCCCGGCCCGGAATCCTCATCGGTCGCGACGGGGAGCGGGTGAAACGCTTGAGGGCCAGGCTGGAAGAGGCCACCAGCAAGAAGCGCATCCAGCTGAACATCCTGGAAATCTCCCAGCCGGAGCTCAACGCTTACCTGGTGGCCAGGAACATCGCCGACCAGATCGAGCGTCGAGTCTCCTATCGCAGGGCCATGCGCCAAGCCGCCCAGAGGGCGATGCAGGCCGGGGCCCACGGCATAAAGATTATCATCAAGGGACGCATCACCGGGGCAGAGATCGCCCGCCGCGAGAAGCTGATGGATGGAAGGGTCCCCCTGCACACCCTCCGGGCCGACATAGACTACAGCCTCGCCGAGGCCCGCACCGCCATGGGTCGGGTAGGCGTCAAAGTCTGGATCTACAACGGCGACGTGATGCCGCCTCCGCCCGAAGAGGTCCTCGACGAGCTGGATACCATCGAGGTAACCATACCGACAGAGGAGACAGAGACCGCAGATGTTACAGCCGAAACGAGTTAAATACCGCAAGGTGCACCGCGGCCATCGCAGGGGGAAGGCCACGTCGGGCAACAGCGTCGACTTCGGCACCTATGGGCTGAAGGCGATGCAGGACCATTGGATCACCGCCAGACAGATAGAGGCAGCACGTATCGCTATCACCCGTCATCTGCAGAGGGGCGGCAACGTCTGGGTGCGCATCTTCTCCGACAAGGCCGTGAGCAAGAAGGCCGCCGAGACCAGGATGGGCGGCGGCAAGGCGGCGGTCGATCACTGGGTGGCCGTGGTCAAGCCGGGCCGCATCCTCTTCGAGGTCAGCGGCGTGAGAGAAGACCTAGCTATGGAGGCCCTGCGGTTGGCTTCCCATAAGCTACCGATTCCGACCAAGGCCGTGCACAGGGGTAACCTCCTGGCAACCACCGGCTCATCAGAGGGTTAGATAATGCATTCCTGCCAGGGAGGGCACCGTTGAAGGTACACGAAGTGAGGGAGCTCAGCGACCAGGACCTGCAAGTCGAGTTGGAAGGCTCCCACAAAGAGCTGTTGAACTTGCGGTTCAGAGTGGCCACCAAGCAACTGGCCAACACCGCACAGCTCCGCACAGTTAAAAAGAAGATCGCTCGTCTGAACACCATCATCCGAGAGCGGCAGCTGGGAGCGAGCTAGCATGGCCAAGGAGCGCAGAAAGGTCCGCACCGGCCGGGTCATCGGCGACAAAATGGACAAGACAGTCGTGGTGGCCGTAAGCTGGAGCAAGCGACATCGCATCTACGGCAAGAGACTGCGGCGTATCACAAAGTTCTATGCCCATGACGGGGACAATCAGTACCGCCTGGGAGACGTGGTCCGGATCGAGGAAACCCGGCCGCTGTCCCGCATGAAGCGTTGGAGGGTGATCGACCTGCTGGACCGCCGCGAAGTAGCGGACGTGAAGCCCATCGACCTAGATGAAGGGATTCTCAGTGAAGAGGCCGAGCGGGTCGAAGAGATGGACGAAGCCGACGACGAGCTAGAAGAGATAGAAGACAAGGCGGAAGAGTCGGACTTGATGGCGGTGCTGGAAGAAGAGGAAGAGCCGGACGAGATGGAAGAGATAGAGGACGACGGGGCGGCAGAGGCGGACATCGTCGTGGAGCTGGAGGAAGACGAAGAATCTGAAGTCGAGGAAGAGGCGGAAGGCAAAGAAACGGATGAGGAAGCCGGCAAGGAGAATCGCTCATGATCCAGACTTTTAGCCGTCTCGTGGTCGCTGACAACAGCGGAGCCAAAGAGATCATGTGCATCAACATTCCCGGAAACAGCCGCACGAGGTACGCCCACATAGGCGACATTATCGTAGCGTCAGTGAAGGTAGCGGCACCACAGGCGGCGGTCAAGAAGGGGGAAGTAGTTCAAGCGGTAATCGTTAGGACGGCGAAGTCGCACCGGAGGCCAGATGGCACTTACGTTCGCTTCGACGACAACGCCGCGGTTCTAATCAGCGATCGAGTGAACCGAAATCCCCGAGGCACCCGCATCTTCGGTCCTGTAGCCCGTGAGCTCCGCGACCGGGGATTCATGAGGATCGTCTCGCTGGCTCCCGAGGTGGTGTGATGAACGTCCGCAAGGGAGATACGGTGCTGGTCATTGCCGGGAAGGAAAAGGGCCGCCGCGGCAAGGTAGACCGGGTCATCGCGCCGACGGGAAGGGTGGTCGTGGAGGGACTCAACCTTGTGACCCGCCACGTCAAACCCAGGCCCGACATGCGCCAGGCCGGAAGGATACAACAGGAATCCCCGATCCACGGTTCCAACGTAATGATTATATGTACACGGTGTAACAAACCGACCCGGGTCAGGGACAGCTTTCTCGATGACGGCAGGAAGGTGAGGGTATGTCTACAGTGCCAGGAGACGATCGACTAGAGGGCGCAACGGGCGACAGCAACGGCGCCGCCTCCCCGTCTCCTCAGCCGGAAAGCGCCCCCAAGCGGACGACCCGCCGCAAAGAGGGCTCCGGCACGGGTCGAAAACCCAGGGCCGCCGCCACGAAGGCACCGACAGAGGCTGCGTCCGGCGAGGCAGCAACCGCCGTCGCGGTTGCACCCGAAAAGCCGGAAATGCCGAAGCCCCGGCTCCTGGAAGAGTACAGAGCTCAGATCGTGCCTGCCATGATGACGGAGTTCGAGTACACCAACGTCATGCAGGTACCCCGGCTGGTAAAAGTGGTGCTCAACATAGGGTTGGGAGAGGCGCTGACCAATCCCAAGGCCATCGAAACGGCCACCCAGGACCTGACCATCATATCGGGCCAGAAGCCGGTTGTGACCAGGGCCAGGAAGTCCATCGCCGGGTTCAAGCTTAGGGAGGGCAACCCCATCGGCGTTTCGGTTACGCTCCGAGGGGTGAGGATGTACCACTTTATGGACCGCCTCCTCAACATGGCCCTCCCGCGGATCAGGGACTTTCGCGGAGTGCCTCCCTCCAGCTTCGATGGCCGGGGCAACTACTCCCTAGGGATCAGGGAGCAGATCATCTTCCCCGAGATAGACTACGGTCAGATAGAGCGTATACGGGGCTTCCAGGTGACCATCGCCACCACCGCCAGGACCGACGCAGAGGCGTCGCGGCTCCTGGCGCTGATGGGTATGCCCTTCGCACGCCAGGAGTAGAGGAGCAGATTGGCCAAGAAATCACTAATCGAAAAGTGGAAAAAGCCCAAGAAGTTTGCCGTCCGCGAGTACAACCGCTGCCATCGATGCGGCCGGCCCAGGGCATATATCAGGTATGTGGGCCTGTGCCGAATATGCTTCCGTCAGCTGAGCCTGGTGGGTGCGTTGCCCGGCGTGCGGAAGGCCAGTTGGTAGGCTCACTTATGAGAATGATGCAAAGCCACGTTTCTGGAGTTGTGTGACCGATGCCTGTGACCGACCCTATCGCCGATATGCTGACCCGGATACGGAACGCCCAGACGATGAGACATGAGTCGCTGGTGATGCCGGTGTCGAAGATAAAGGCTTCCGTGGCCAAAATACTGAAGGAAGAGGGCTTCATCAGGGACTACGATGTCCTCAGGGGCCAACCACATCCAATTCTCCGAGTCCACCTGGCTTATCGGGAGAATCGAGAGCCGGCCGTCAGCGGCCTCAAGCGTGTCAGCAAGCCCGGGCTCAGGGTATACGTGGGCAAGGGAGAGATACCCAGGGTCTACGGAGGCCTGGGTATCTCGATCCTGTCCACATCCCAGGGCGTCATGACCGGCAAGGACGCCTGGCGTCAAGGCATCGGAGGGGAGTTGCTCTGCTATGTCTGGTAACGGATCCAACGGAGATAAAGAGAAGACCCTGTCCAGAATAGGCCGCAAGTCTGTTCCGGTGCCCAAGGGAGTAGAGGTCACTGTAGGATACGCCGAGGTGACCGTAAAAGGCCCCCAGGGCACCATCGTACAGCCGATACATCCGGACGTCGTGGTCAAGGTGGAGGACGGATCGGTGGCGGTGGAGCGATACTCGTCGGACAAGTTCCATCGCTCCCTGCACGGCCTCACCCGAAGCCTCGTCGCCAACGCGATAACCGGCGCCTCGGAGGGCTACCGGAAAACCCTGGAGCTCATGGGTGTCGGCTACAGGGCCCAGCAGTCGGGAGACGGTGTCACCCTCAGCGTAGGATATAGCCACACGGTGGACGTCAAACCCCTGGAAGGAGTGACTATCACCGTCGAGGGTAACAACCGGGTCCACGTCGCTGGAGCCGACAAGCAGAAGGTGGGTCAGGTGGCCGCGACCATCCGCAGAGTGAGGAGGCCCAACGCGTACAAGGAGAAGGGGATCAAGTACGCGGGCGAGGTATTGCGCCTCAAACCGGGTAAAGCGGCCGCGAGAAAGAAGTAGGTCAGCCATGGTGGAGTGCAAAACAAATGCCTAGAGACAGGGAAGCACGAAGGTTGAGGCAGGTCAGACACCGCAGGGTGAGAACCAAGGTTTCCGGCACACCCCAGCGGCCCAGGCTCTGCGTCTTCCGCAGCCTTCGAAGGATCTACGCCCAGGTCATCGACGATGCCACCGGCCACACCATCGCCGCCGCTTCCAGCCTCGAGGCCGAAATAGCGTCCCCGGCGACAAAAGCCTCCAAAACTGAGGTTTCCAAGCTGGTGGGCGCCGCCATTGCAAAAAGAGCCTTGGAGAAGGGCGCGAAACTAGTGGTCTTCGACCGGGGAGGCTACAAATACCACGGCCGGGTAAAGAGCCTGGCCGACGCTGCACGTGAGGGAGGTCTTGTTTTCTGATGGTATCAACATTCCGCCGACCCTCCTATGATGACATGAACGCTACCGGCCTCAACTTGAACGAGAGGGTCGTCTTCACGCGGCGCATAGCCAAGGTGGTGAAGGGAGGCCGGCATCTCAGGTTCAATGCCCTGGTGGTTGTCGGAGACGGCGAGGGGACTGTCGGCGCGAGCCTTGGCAAGGCTCTGGCCATCCCCGACGCGGTCCGCAAGGGCAACGCCACAGCCAGGAAGAGCCTCATCAAAATCCCGCTGAAGGGAAGCACGATTCCCCAGGAGACCTCCTCCAAGAAAGGGGCGGCCCTGGTGCTGATCAAGCCCGCGCCACCGGGGACCGGCCTTATTGCGGCCGGAGTGGTCCGAGCGGTGCTGGACCTGGCAGGAGTTAAGGACGCGGTCGCAAAGTCCCTGGGGTCTCGCAACCCGATCAACGTGGTATATGCGACCCTGGATGCCCTCCAGAAGCTGAAAGACCCTGCCGTGGAGATGGCCAAGCGCAAAGGACCGGCCACAAGGGAAAGGGAAGCCCGATCATGATGTCCCATAACACGGCACCTGCACTGGGTGCGAGAAAGGCCAGGAAGCGGGTTGGCCGTGGCGACTCCAGCGGCCATGGCAGCTACTCGGGCCGCGGCATGAAGGGCCAGAAGTCGCGCTCGGGCAGGGGTATCAGGCCCGGGTTCGAAGGCGGCCAGCTACCCCTGATCAAAGGCCTGCCCATGAAGCGCGGGTTCACCAATATTTTCAAGAAGCAGTACCACCTGGTGAAGGTGGAGGCCCTGGCTGCCGTCTTCGCCCCGGACTCAGAGGTGACCCCAGAGAGCCTGGTGGAACGCGGGTTGCTGAGAAGCCTGAAGCACCCTGTAAAGGTGCTGGGGAACGGCGAGATCGGGGTGTCGTTGAACGTCAGCGCCCACAGGTTCACCAAGTCGGCCCTGATCAAGATCGAGGCGGCCGGAGGAAGGGTGGAGGTGCTCCAGCCATGATGACCCAGGAGGTGGAAGGAGGGAGACCGCGACTACTTCAAGCGGCTCTCGACTCCTTCCGCATCCCCGACCTCAGAGGGAAGATCCTATTCACCCTGGCCATGCTGGCGGTCTTTCGCTTCATGGCCCAGGTACCTATCCCCGGCATAGACCAGGGGCAGCTGGACGACCTGTTCGACTCCAACCAGCTTCTGGGGTTTCTGGACCTGTTCAGCGGCGGAGCCCTGGGGCTGATGAGCGTGGCAGCCCTGGGCGTCTACCCCTATATAACGTCCTCCATCGTGATGCAGCTACTGGTCCCGGTCATCCCCAGCTTGCAAAAGCTCTCCAAGGAGGGTGAGCAGGGCCGGCAGAAGATCAACCGCATAATCCACTGGATGACAGTACCGGTGGCCGTCGCCCAGGGGTACGGGACGCTGCAGCTTATCCAGGCGGGCGGCGTAATCAGCGGGGTGTGGCCCGGCGACGGCAGCAGCTTCGTCGAGACGATAGCCATGCTGGCCTCCCTGACAGCAGGCACCGTCTTCCTGGTCTGGGTGGGCGAGCTGATCACCGAGCGGGGAATCGGCAACGGTATATCGCTGATCATCTTCGCCGGCATCGTCGCGGGCTTCCCCGGCCTGATGCAGCAGGCCTCGGACCAGACCGACGCACTCGGCATGATATGGCTGGTGATCATAGGGCTCCTGGTCATCGCCTTGATAGTGGTTTTCACAGAGGCCCACCGGCGGATACCCGTGCAGTACGGGCGGAGCATCTTTCGGGGCGGCAGGATGTACCGGCAGACGGGCGCCACCTATTTGCCCATCAGGATAAACTCCGCGGGGATGATCCCATTGATCTTTGCGTCGTCGGTTGCCCTGCTGCCGCTGACGATAGCCAACTTCCTGGGAGTGCGGGACGATTGGATCGGATCGTTGGCCGACACGCTAGCCAGGCACCTCAACACCACCGAGTTCCTGTACTGGGCGTTTACCTTTGTACTAGTGGTGGCCTTCACCTTCTTCTACACGCTGATCGTATTCCAACAACAGGGCCTGGCGGAAAATCTGCAACGAAACGGTGGTTTCGTCCCGGGCATTCGACCCGGGAAGCCCACACAGGACTACCTCAACCGTGTCATATTGCGGCTGACATGGGGCGGCGCCCTGTTTCTGGGGTTCATAGCGATAGTCCCATTCCTGGCCTCTGTCATCGTCGACGTCCAGGCGACGCTGCTCCCCAGCTTCAGCCTGCTCATCATGGTGGGCGTCGCCCTGGATACCCTGCGGCAGCTGGAAGCTCAGCTTCTCATGCGCAACTACGAGGGATTCTTACGGTAGCATCCCGGGGAGACGAAGATGGGCCGGCGAGCCCGATACGCGCAGTGCTGTTGGGGCCGCCTGGAGCGGGCAAGGGTACCCAGGCCAAGGTATTGTCCGAGAAGCTGAGGATATCCCACATCGCCTCTGGGGACCTTTTCAGGTACCATCAACGCCAGGGAACTCCACTGGGCCTCAAAGCCTTGGAGTACATGACCGCGGGCCTACTGGTCCCCGACGAGATCACCATCGCGATGGTGATGGACCAGGTCCTGCCACCCCTGGGAAAGAGATCGTACCTGCTGGACGGCTTCCCCAGAAATCTGAACCAGGCGGAGGCCCTGGACGAGGCCCTAGCGAGCCGTGGTCAGAGGATAGACAGGGTCATTTACATGAGGTTGCCCTTGGGAGAGGCCGTTAAAAGGCTCAGCGGGCGGCTGGTATGCCGCCAGTGCCAGTCTCCCTTCCACGGAGACAGCGCACCCCCCAAGAGCCCCAACATATGCGACCATTGCGGCGGTGAGCTATACCAGCGGGAAGACGACGCTCCCGAAGCGGTCCAAGTGCGTCTGCAGGTCTACACAGACGAGACCCAGCCGCTGGTGGATTACTACCGCCGGGCCGGAACGCTGGATGAGGTCGATGCGCAGGGGGCCGTAAAAGAGGTACAGCACCGGCTTATGGAAAGCCTGAACCGTTGAAAAATTGGGTGCCTACAAGCCGTCTTATGGGGTTCAAAAACGGGTCCGATTGTCGTAAAATAGACTCAGCGCCATCGGTAATGGCCTTGTCGAACACACCCACCGCGAGTTCCGTTTTGTCACGAGATCTGGCGGTGCGGTGGTTTGTGGCGTTTTTCGGGGCCGGCCTAAGCTAAGAGTATGAACATGAAGAAAATGGAGACAGCGTCAAACTCGGCATCCCCTTATGCAGGAGGCATTACCATCAAGTCGAGCCAGGAACTGGAGTCCATGCGTCGCGCCGGGGCCATCGTCGGGGCGACCCTGTCTCTACTACGAGAGTCCGTCAAGCCGGGAATGAGCACGCAGGACCTGGACACCATCGCCAGCCGGGAGATCGAGAGGCTGGGCGGTAAGCCAGCCTTCAAGGGCTACCGGGGATTCCCAGCTACCATATGCACCTCCGTGGACGACGAAATAGTGCACGGAATACCCGGAGATAAGGTGCTGCAGGAAGGCAGTCTGATAAAGATGGATGTCGGCGCCGTCGTTGACGGCCTCATCGGCGACGCCGCCATAACCGTAGGAGTTGGCGAGATAAGCCCGGAAGCGGAGGAGCTCATCGAGGTTACCCGCCTGTCACTGGAAGCGGGAATAAAGGCCGCGACAGAGGGTGCCAGGGTGAGCGACATCGGAGCGGCAGTGCAGGATTACGCCGAATCCAGAGGATACAGCGTCGTCAGAGAGTACGTAGGGCACGGAGTGGGCCGCTTCTTGCACGAAGAGCCCCAGGTGCCCAACTACGGCCCCGGAGGCAAGGGACCACTTCTCCGTCGGAGCATGACCCTGGCCATCGAGCCCATGGTTAACATAGGCGACTGGCATACCAGGCTGCTGGACGACCAGTGGACCGTCGTAACGGCCGATGGGAGCCTTTCGTCCCACTTCGAGCATACGATCGTAATAACAGATGGGGAGCCTGAGGTGCTGACCAGACACTGACAGGTCTGTCCCGAGGCGATGACCCGCTAAGGAGAGGTGATGGCTAAGAAAGAAGGTATAGAAGTAGAAGCGAAGGTCGTGGAGGCCCTGCCAAATGGCATGTTCCGGGTGGAGTTGCCCAACGACCACAAAGTGCTGGCCCATGTGTCAGGCAAGATACGACTCCATTTCATTCGTGTGTTGCCGGGCGACTCGGTGCTGGTGGAGCTCTCGCCCTACGACCTGGGTCGGGGGCGCATTACGTACAGGTTCAAGTAGGAAGCGAAGATGAAAGTAAGGGCCTCAGTCAAGCCACGCTGCGATAAATGCAGGGTTATCAAGCGCAATGGAGCGGTGCGTATCATCTGCTCCATTGCCAGGCACGCCCAGAGACAAGGCTAGAGCCAGGAGGGATAAACAATGGTACGTGTCGCCGGCGTAGACATACCCGATCGAAAGCGGGTGGACGTTGCCTTGCGCAGCATCTACGGAGTAGGACCCTACATCGCCGAGGACATCCTGCAGAGGGCTTCCATCGACGCTTACCCCAAGCCCAGAGTCATGGAGTTGTCGGAAGCGCAGATCGACAAGATCCGGGAGATCGTCGACAAAGACTTCAAAGTGGAAGGTGACCTCCGCCGCGAGATCTCCATGAACATCCGACGGCTCATCGACATCGGCTCATACCGGGGGCTTCGGCACAGGCGCGGATTGCCCCTCCGAGGCCAGCGGACCCGGACGAACGCCAGGACCCGGAAAGGCCCGAGAAGGACCGTTGCGGGCCGCGGACGGCGCACCGGGGCCAAGAAGTAAAGGAGGCACATGGCTAAACCCAGGACTCGCCGAAGAGAGAAAAGGGTCGTACCAAGGGGGCGGGCCTACATCCGATCCACCTTCAACAATACTCTGGTCACCCTGACGGACCCCCAGGGTGGCGTGCTGGCGTCGTCCAGTGCGGGAGTGTCGGGCTTCAAGGGCTCGCGTAAGGGTACCGCCTTCGCCGCCCAGAGGGCCGCGGAACAGGCGGCCCGAAAAGGCATGGACCAGGGACTCAGGCAGGTAGACGTGCTCATCAAGGGGCCGGGGGCTGGGAGGGAGGCGGCCATACGCTCCCTGCAGGCAGCGGGACTGATCATAATCAGCATCAGGGACGTTACCCCCATACCCCACAACGGTTGCCGGCCGCCAAAGCGCAGAAGGGTGTAAGAGTACATGGGAAGATACACAGGACCGGTTTGCAGGCTTTGCCGAAGGGTGGGCGAGAAGCTTTTCCTCAAGGGCGAACGCTGTTTCTCGCCCCGATGCGCGGTGGAGCGCAGGCGTGCGGCGCCGGGGAACCACTTAAGCCGTCGCCAGAGGCGGGTCTCCGACCACGGCATTCAGCTTCGCGAGAAGCAAAAGGCCCGTTATATCTACGGTATTATGGAAAGCCAGTTCAGGAAGTACATGAGCCAGGCGTTCAAGGAGCCCGGAGTTACCGGCCAGTACCTCCTGGAGCTGCTGGAAAGGCGGCTGGATAACGCCGCGTTCAGATTAGGCTTCGCCGATTCCCGTCGGCAGGCAAGACAGCTGGTCTTACACGGCCACCTGACCGTGAACGGCCGTAAGACGACCATACCGTCCTACCTGTTGAGGCCCGGGGAAGTGATCGCCTGGAACGAGTCCCGAACGCAAAGGGAGTTCTTCAAGGCCATTAGCGAGGACATCCCCAAGAGGCCCGTCCCCCAGTGGCTTAGCCTGGACCCCAACACCATGACCGGAACCGTGTCCAGCCTCCCCACGGAAGTCGACCTGGAATCGGCTATAGACACTCGTCTCATCGTAGAGTTCTACTCGAGGTAACGTCGAATATGTTGGAAACCTCTATCATCCCGGCTGGGATCAGCCAACTAGGGACCGAGCCGGTAAGACCGGAGATAAAGATAATCGAGGCGGATGGCACCCACGGTGTTTTCGCCATCGAGCCACTGGAGCGGGGGTACGGAATAACCATCGGGAATCCGATACGCCGAACCCTGCTCAGCTCCATCGAAGGAGCCGCCATCACCTGGGTAAAGATCGATGGCATCTTGCATGAGTACTCCAGCATCCCCCACGTCAAAGAGGAGGTAATGGAGTTCCTCATCAACGTAAAGGGCATTCGCATACGGTCGGTGACCGGTAGACCCGGCAAAATGCGCCTGGACATCACTGGAGAAGGCCGGATTTGTGCCGGGGACGTGGCAACCTCGGCCGACTTCGAGATCGTCAACCCCGAGTTGCACCTGGCAACCCTGGACTCAGAGGACGCCACCTTCTCGGTGGAGTTCAACGTCGAGAACGGCAAGGGCTACCAGCCCGTAGCCCACGGCGACGGACTGTCTGGCCCGCTCATGGGCGTTCTGCCGGTGGACGCTATCTTCAACCCGGTCAGGAAGGTCAACTACTCCATCGAACGGACCCGGGTTGGCCAGGTCACCGACTACGAGCGACTCGTCCTGGAAGTCTGGACGGACGGCACTTTGACCCCGGTAGAAGCCCTTAGGGGCTCTTCGGAGGTGCTAGTAAATCATTTCTTCCTCTTCAGCAACGTGGGACATGAAGGCAGAGGAGGACCGGACCGGCCGTCTATCATGGTGTCCCCCGAGGTGTACCAGACCTCCATCGAAAAGCTGGAGCTCTCACCGAGAACCCTAAACTGTCTGAAGAGGGCCCACATCGGCAAGGTTGGCCAAGTCCTGGAGATGAGCAACAGCGAGCTCCTGAAGATACGGAACTTCGGCGAGAAGTCCCTCCAGGAGCTGATGTCGAAGCTGCGGGACCAGGGTCTGCTCAGCGAGCAGGAATGGTCCAACAGGATGGAAAGCTATGAAGCCTCCCTCGAGGACGAGGACGGAGTCGCGCTACTCCAGGGGATCGTTGTCGTAGACGCCGAGGCCGAAGCCGAGGTCCAGGGCGACGATGATGAGATCCGCCCGGTAAGCCGTCGGCCAGCCCCTAGGTTCGAGGTCGAAGACGACGGGGACCTGTACGACGATGATGACGACGCCGATGCGCTTCTGGATGACGCCGACGACGAGGAAGAGGAGTAAGACCTGCCTTGGTAGAGCATCGTATAGCCGGTAAAAAGCTAGGACGACCCACAGCCCAACGCATCGCGCTGCTGCGATCGCTGGCTGGCGAAGTCATTCGCCATGAAAGGGTGATTACAACCAGGGCCAAGGCCTCGGAGACCAGGAGGGTAGTGGAATCCCTGATCACCTACGGTAAAAAGGGCTCTCTCCACCACAGACGGCTGGCAATGGCCCGGCTACCCAACAAGGAGGTGATAGGCAAGGTCTTCGACGTGCTGGCTCCCAGATACGTCGACCGGGCCGGAGGCTACACCCGCATCATCAAACTGGGCTACCGCAAAGGGGACGCGGCGCCCATGGCCCTCATCGAACTCGTGTAACGTCGCAGGTGGATACCGCCGCTGGGAGCAGCGACGTGGTCACATCACCCGAGGAGGGCATACCGAGCAGGCTGGCCCTGTTGGTGGAGTACGACGGGACCAGGTACAAGGGATTCCAGTTGCAGGCCGACGCCTCCACGGTACAGGCGGAGCTGGAGAAGGCGATAAGGCGCCTGACGGGCGAGCTGATCCGTATAAGAGGCGCCAGCCGGACCGACTCCGGGGCCCATGCCCGTGGCCAGGTAGTAGACTTCCTGACCAGGAACCTCTACCCGGAGGAGACCGTCGTGAAGGCGCTGAACTGGTATCTTCCCCCCGATATAAGGATTAGAGAAGCGAGGGAGGTCCCTCCGGAGTTCAACTCAAGAAAAGCCGCCGTCGGCAGGGTGTACAGGTACACGATTGTGAACCGCCGCACTCCCCCAGCCCTAAAGAGGGACTTCTCGCATTGGGTCCGGTCGCATCTTGACCTGGGCAAAATGAGGCAGGCGGCTACTTGTCTCCTCGGGGCCCACGATTTCTCGGTGCTGGCGGCGGGACTTCCACCCGGAAAGAGCGGAGTCCGGCAGGTGAAGAGATGGGAAATTTGGCGAGAGGGAGAGTCGGTGGCCATCGAGTCCGAGGCAAACGGCTTCCTGCCACGCCAGATCCGTAGGACTAACGGGATTCTCGTAGAGGTCGGGATGGGGCGCATGCCGGTGAGGGCGTTAGAAGAAATACTGAACGGCGCCGTTGACGAGCATGCGAGCAGCCCTTCATTACCGGCGAAGGGGCTGTGTCTGATGAGCGTAAGCTATCCAAATCCTCTGTTCAGGAACGAAGTCGATTATGAAGCGTAAAAGGACTTTCATGGCCAAGGGATCAGAGGTCGAGCCCGATTGGCTTCTCATAGACGCCACCGGTCAGACATTGGGCAGGCTCGCCTCACGGATATCCCGGACACTTCAGGGCAAAGACAAGCCTATATACACTCCCCACGTTCTGACCGGCGACTGCGTGGTGGTGGTCAACGCGTCCAAGGTGCGGATTACAGGACGCAAGGTGACGCAGAAGATCTACTATCGCCACAGCGGCTATGTGGGCAACCTGAGGAGCATCCTGCTTAAGGATATGCTTAAAACTCACCCCGAGCGGGTGTTGGAGCTGGCCGTGACCGGCATGCTGCCCAAGACGAAGCGGGGCAGAGACATGGCGAAGCGGCTAAGGGTATATAGCGGAGAGACCCACCCGCATCAGGCTCAGCTGGCTCACAGCCGGCCGGCCGTGGATCAGGCCGGCTAAAAGGGAGGTAAGGCGAACTTGCAGCAACAAGCCGATCAGCAATATTACTACGGAACAGGTAAGCGTAAGACCGCCATAGCCAGGGTGAGGTTATACGCGGGCGCCGGACCGGCCTCGCCCGGGCCGGCCAGCCGTATTCAGGTCAACGGAAAACCCCTGGAAGAGGCCTTCCCCTGGGCGTCGTGGCAGGCGGCCGTACAGGAGCCGCTCCGGGCCACCGACTCCCTGGACAGGTTCAGCGTCGTCGTCAAAGTTATCGGGGGTGGCGTGTCCGCCCAGAGCCAGGCGGTGCGGCATGGTATAGCCCGCGCCCTTGTGGTCTACGACGAGACCTTCAAGCCGACGTTACGTAAGCATGGGCTGCTTACCAGGGACTCCCGCATCAAGGAAAGCAAGAAGTACGGGCTGAAGCGAGCCCGCCGCGCCCCTCAATACACCAAGCGATAGGGAGGTCCTCTCGGGATGATGAGACGCCTGATTCTAGGGAAGATGGGAGCGGCGCTGATGGTGGCCGCGCTGATAGCCGGCGGATCGATAGCCTACGCGACCATCCAGACCACCGGTGAGGTGGCTGGCGTCTTCACGGTGGTGGAAGCCAACTATGACCTCTTTGTCCACGACGGCCACCTAGAGGCCCTGTCCGAGCTGAACTTCGGTGAGGTAGTCCAGGGAGAGGGCTCCGTTGCAGGGTTCGCCGTCGAGAACCGCGGCAATACGGGAACGAAGATCGGGTTCCGCGTCAGGACCGAAGGTGACGGATCCCAGGTCTTTGAGCCTACCGGACGCTGTCACCCACGGGGTTCCGACAAGCGCGACGTCGTGAAGCCTGGGACAGACGCAGACGATGTTCTCGCTCTTCGGAGGAAGCACCAGGCCTTCCACGACAGGATCGGGGACCTGGACACCGCCGAAAAGGTAGAGGTGGACGAGAAATTCCACGACGAAATAGCCGGCGTCTGGCAGGATCGCCTCCAAGACCCCGACGATGCTACGAATGTCCGGCCCGACGCTAGGCAATGGGCTGGCCAGAGCGTCGAGGTTCCGGGTATCGGTAGCTTCTGTTTCGTCGTTGGCGCCGATCGTGGCGGTAACTCCCTGGTCGCAGCGCCGGGGCACTCCATCGGCGTCCGGGTATTGCTAAGCGTAGATTTAGGTACTTCCCTGGGACCCAAGAGCATTACGATCCTGGTCGATGGGCATAATCGAGACGAGGGTCAAGGGTAACCCCCAGGGATCTGAGCCGTGGACACTCGCAAAGCAGCACTGATCGCGGTAGCCGCCCTGGCCGCCACCTTACTGGTGGCCTCAGTGGTGAGCGCTGCGGTGCAAAGGACCCGTGATCTGCCGGTGAGCTTCGTGGTGATAGCCCGGGACGGCGAATCGGCGGATGTACAGTCCTCGGGGTTCCTCGAATCGGACCTTAACCGCGATGGGTCCGTCAACGATGTGGACCTGCTCACAGTGCTGGGATACCTGGGTACGGATGCCTCGGACCACCTCGATGGTGACATCAACGGCGACGGCCGGGTTGACGTGTTGGACCTGGCGACAGTGGGCCGGCACTATGGCTCCTCTCAAGACCCGTAGGTCATCCGCTCCTTGACGAAGTCGATGGCGGGAACCGGGCCTGGGTCGATCCCCTGGAGGACTGCCAGGTAGTAGCTCACGTAGTCGCCCAGCAGCACGGTGCTGAGGATCTGGCTCAAGGCACTCTCCCCTCGACCTTCGACGGTCAAGTACGGAATCGACTCCCTCTTCAGAAGCTCTTGGACCACCTCGTGCCCGAGGCCTGTCCTGGGATGCAGGTTTCCAGGACGCAGCAGTATGGCGGTGGCGAGCCGCCTTACTTCTGCCGGCAGCGAGTACCCCACCACGGCGTTATGGTTTGCTTCGGGTAGCTGCTCGAAGAACGCCCAGGTCTTGGAGTTCTCGTTGAGTTGGGTCTTCCATCTCCTGGCCACGCAGCTGAAGCTGCCGGAGCCGTAGATCACGATCAGCCGGCCCAGTAGCTCGGCAGCCATCCGCTTGGCCGGATTCTTCTCTGACGGGGACTCCTCGTTCAGCTCGGCTGACACTCCTTCGAGCAGCGACAGCGCCTCTTTCATATCATTGGTCTTATCGGAGATAAGGACCAGGTTCGTCAAAACGACCATAGGGACGATGAAGCTGTAGCCCAGGGCGCTCCGTGGCTCACCCCGGTAGCTTATCCGGAACAGTGGCGCACCGGCCTCCGTCGCCTCGGAGGCCAGGGTTCCTCCGCCGGTCACGGCAGCCACCTTCGCTCCCCTGGACAGGGCCTGGCGGAAGCAGGAAACGGTCTCCTCTGTTTCGCCGGAGTAGCTGCAAGCCAGGACCAGGGTGCTTGCGTCTACGTAGGGCGGCAAGCTGTAGTCCCGGACGACGGCTATTGGCAGCGAGATCTCCAGGGAGGCCAGGTCGGCCAGCAGGTCCCCGCCTATGGCCGAGCCTCCCATGCCGGCAATAACCACGGCACGAACGTCGGCGTACTCGGGGGGCAGCCGGAAGCCGCTGGCCTCCAGCCAGGCTCCGCGGCACTGATCCGGGAATGTTCTCAGGCGGTCTCTGAGCCTCGTTGGGTCCACGTTAGGATACGTCGGGGGTTGGTCCAGGATACGGGCTTGACGGGATGCCTGAGGACCTTCTCCGGCGACCATGTTATCTCATAAGCTCCCGTGGAGGTTGTCCGGGTGCCGCGTCGAACTGCGGTTGGCGCTATATGCCGAGGAAGCCCTCGGCGCCGTCCAGCAGCGCCTCGGCCATCTCCGGGCTTTCCGCTTCGGCGTAAACCCGCAATAAGGGCTCCGTTCCCGAGAAGCGGGCCAGCAGCCAGGCACCTGAAGGGAAGCGGAACCGGCGTCCATCTATACTGTCACTGGACAGCACCGGCATCCCTGCTACCTCGCCCGGCTCTGCGCCCTCGAGCCTGGTACGGAGCTTTCCCCGGTCTTCCGAAGGAAAGACAACGTCCCGACGCCGGTAGTGATGGGGGCCGACCACGCTGTACAGGTGC
The DNA here is from genome assembly GCA_965248975.1 of Dehalococcoidia bacterium. GTDB lineage: Bacteria > Chloroflexota > Dehalococcoidia > Lucifugimonadales > JAGWBF01 > CBDFKU01. Next base: position 79,406 of record CBDFKU010000013.1, on the reverse strand, counting down.
TCAAGCAGCTCTGTCGGCCGCTTCCCCGTCCTGGCCATGTACTCCAAGAGGATCAGGCCGCTCAGGATGCCATCGCGCTCGGGGATATGGCCCCTGAAGCCGAACCCGCCGCTCTCTTCGCCACCGATGAGGGCGTTCTCCTTCAACATGATGGGGCAGATGTACTTGAAGCCCACCGGCGTCTCGAAGACCGGAACGCCGTATTTTTCGCCCAGCCCGTACACCATGCTGGTGGTAGTAAGGGACTTCACCAGGGCCCCCCGTTCCCCTCTGACCTCCAGGAGGTAGAGGGCCAGAAGGGCGAAGGTCTGTAGGGGGGTGATGAACGAGCCCCTCTCGTCGACTATCCCCACCCTATCGGCGTCACCGTCGAAGGCGATTCCGACGTCGGCCCCATCGTCCACCACCAGGCGGCTCAGGTCGGGAAGGTTCGGCGCTATCGGCTCGGGCTGCTCCATGCCCGGAAAGGCTGGATTACGCTCGGCCCGCATCTCGCTAAGCCGGATGCCATCCTGGGACTTAGACGGACCGTTGGGCTGTAAAAGGGTGGGTAGGTAGCCCGCTCCGGCCCCGTGCATGGCATCCACCTGAACCGTGAGGCCCGTCGCCGCGATGGCCTTAAGATCCACAAGCCGGGACAGGTGCTCCAGGTACGTCGGCCGCGGATCGATGTCGCGCACCAGCCCCTGGTCCCGTGCCCGGTCCAGGGTCAGAGAGGACACTCCCGTCACTTCGGCGGACTCAATCTCTCGCTCCAGCCGGTCGGTTACTTCCGGAGGTGCGCTTCCAGCGAAGTCGGGTTTGAACTTTAACCCGTTCCACAAAGAACCGTTGTGGCTGGCCGTGATGATGGCGGCGCCGCCGGCGTTCTGGTGCAGGATATTATAGCTGACCACAGGGGTCGGAGCCGCCGTGGTGGACAGGTAGACCGGGATGCCGTTACCCGCCAGCACCTCCGCGACCCGCTCGGCGAACTCCGCAGAGGCGAAGCGGGTATCATAGCCCACCATGAGCCCCCGGTCGGCCAGGCCTTCCTGGCGCAGGTAGTTTGCCACCCCCTGGGCGCAAAGGGCCACGTTGTCGAAGGTAAAGTCCCTGGCGATAAGGCCGCGCCATCCATCGGTGCCAAACCGGATATTCGCCATGCATGGGCTCCTGTGACGCCGGCCCTGTGCCGGGTCCTCTCCCAGCTTTAGCGGAGGCCCGCCGCGGCTCGGAGGTCGGCCACCTTGTCCGTCTTCTCCCAGGAGAGATCCAGGTCGTCGCGGCCGAAGTGTCCGTAGGCAGCGACGCTCTTGTATATCGGTCTCCTCAGGCGAAGGTCCTCAATGATGGCCGCCGGCCTCAGGTCGAAGTGCTTGGTGGCCAGCTCTTGAATCAGTCCGTCTTCTACCTTACCGGTGCCGAAGGTCTCCACGCTTATGGAGATGGGCTGGGCGACTCCGATGGCATAGGACACCAGGAGCTCGGCCCGGTCGGCCAAGCCGGCGGCCACTAGGTTCTTTGCCACGTATCTGGCGGCGTAAGCGCCCGAGCGGTCTACCTTCGTGGGATCTTTGCCGGAGAAGGCGCCGCCGCCGTGCCGCGCTATGCCTCCGTAGGTGTCGACCAGGATCTTCCTCCCCGTCAGCCCGGTATCCCCCATGGGCCCTCCGATGGCGAACCTGCCGCTGGGGTTGATGTAGTACCTGGTCTGGGAGTCCATTAGCTCCTTGGGCACCACTTCCCCTATCACGTGCTTCATGATGTCCCGGTTCATGTCTTCCATTTCGACATCGGGCCCGTGTTGGGCGCTGATAACCACGGTGTGGACCCTCTTGGGGACACCATAGCTGTACTCCACCGTCACCTGGGACTTGCCGTCGGGCCGGAGGTAGGGCAGCAGGCCCTCTTTCCTGACCTGGGCCAGGCGCCGGCATAGCTTGTGGGCGAGGCTGTGAGTAAGGGGCATCAGCTCGGGGGTTTCGTTGCAGGCAAAGCCCACCATCATGCCCTGGTCGCCGGCCCCTATGCGGTCCATGTCCTCCCGGTTGCTGCCGTCGACACCGGTCTGCCTGACCTCCAGGGAACGGGATACTCCGGCACTGATGTCTTTGGACTGCTCCTGAACCGATACCACTACGCCGCAACTCTTGTAATCGATGCCGAATTCGGGGTCGGAGTAGCCCGCCTTCATCAGCGTTTCACGAACCAACAAAGGGATGTCCACGTAGGTATCGGTGGTTATCTCCCCCATCACCACCACCAACCCGTTGGTGACCGAGGCCTCACAGGCGACCCTTCCCTCAGGGTCCCTCTCCAGTACGCTATCTAGGACTGCATCGGAGATCTGGTCGCACAGCTTGTCCGGGTGTCCCTCGGTCACCGACTCCGAAGTCAGAAGATAGCGCGGTGAGTCACTAAAACTGAACGCCATTTACGGTTCCTCCTTTAATCTACGTACCCTCTTCCCAGCTCTCTAGATAGTGTTGTTGCTCGGCAGTGAGGGTATCGATCTCGACACCCATCGAACGAAGCTTGAGACGGCCTATCTCAGCATCCATTTCCTTGGGAACCGGGTAAACGCCGGGCGATAGGTCTACCTTTCCCGCAATCAAATGCTCGACGCTGAGTGCCTGGTTGGCGAAGCTCATGTCCATTACGCTGGAGGGGTGGCCTTCGGCCGCGGACAGGTTTATCAGCCGGCCGTCGGCCAGGAGATACAGCCTCCGGCCGTCCTTCAGACGGTACTCTTCCACGAAGGGGCGAATCTCCCGTCTCGCGGTGGCCATGGCCTCCAGCGCCGGGATATCGATCTCCACGTTGAAGTGGCCGCTGTTGGCCATAACGGCGCCGTCGGGCATGACGTCAAGATGTTCCTTGCCTATCGACTTGAGCCCACCGGTCACGGTGATGAACACCTCACCCTTTCTGGCCGCCTCGAGGCCAGGCATGACGGAGAAACCATCCATGAGCGCCTCGAGGGCCTTAACCGGGTCTACCTCACACACGGTGACGTGGGACCCCATGCCTCGGGCGCGGGAGGCGACCCCCCGGCCACACCAGCCGTAGCCGACCACGACCACCCTCCGTCCGGCCCAGAGAATATTGGTGGCGCGGGTGATGCCGTCCAGGGTGCTCTGGCCGGTGCCGTATCGGTTGTCGAAGAAGTGTTTCGTGTTGGCGTCGTTCACCGCGATGATGGGGTATTTCAATGCCCCGTCCCGCGCCATGGCATCCAACCGGATGACCCCGGTGGTGGTCTCTTCGGTGCCTCCCCGGACATTGCTCAGGAGCTCCTGGCGCTCTTTATGCAGGACGGTGACCAGGTCGGCGCCGTCGTCCATAGTAACCTGCGGGCCGTGCTCTAGTACCGCATGGATGTGGCGATAGAAGGTATCGCCGTCCTCACTTTTGATGGCGAAGGTGGGTATACCGTACTCCTGCACCAGGGCCGCCGCCACGTCGTCCTGGGTGCTAAGGGGGTTGCTGGCGCACATGGCGACCTCTGCGCCCCCATCCTTCAGAGCCAGGGCCAGGTTGGCCGTCTCGGTGGTAATGTGCAGGCAACCGGAGATGCGGAGCCCCTTCAGCGGCTGCTCCCTGGAAAACCTCTCCCTTATAAGCCCGATGACCGGCATGTCTCTTGCGGCCCACTCGATGCGATTGACACCCCCCTTTGCCAGGGAGGGGTCCTTGATGTCTCCGTGGGTTGATTTTGTTGCCAACAAAGTCCTCCTCTATCGATTACTTCCACCCACATCCCCACTCTTCCCTTCGGACACGGTGCAGGCGGTGGCTTAGATACACTTAGCCAAGCTATTCGAGTCAGTCGCCTTCATCCCAACGGCTCGGGCCAACGGCTCGGGCCAACGGCTCGGGCCAACGGCTCGGGCCAACGGCTCGGGCCAACGGCTCGGGCCAACGGCTCGGGCCAACGGCTCGGGCCAACGGCTCGGGCCAACGGCTCGGGCCAACGGCTCGGGCCAACGGCTCGGGCCAACGGCTCGGGCCAACGGCTCGGGCCAACGGCTCGGGCCAACGGCTCGGGCCAACGGCTCGGGCCAACGGCTCGGGCCAACGGCTCGGGCCAACGGCTCGGGCCAACGGCTCGGGCCAACGGCTCGGGCCAACGGCTCGGGCCAACGGCTCGGGCCAACGGCTCGGGCCAACGGCTCGGGCCAACGGCTCGGGCCAACGGCTCGGAGCGACCCATAGCCGGTTCTCCGCTATGGCGCGTCGCCGAAGGAAGTCGGGTGGTTCCTTTCGATCCACGTGGGTGTGCCATCTTCGATGTTGTACAGGTTCTCCGCGGAGTATCCCATCGAAGACGCCATCTCGCAGGCCAGCCCGCTGCGCACACCGGCGGCGCAGATGAACAGCAGCTTCCTGTCCTGGGGCAACTCGTGCATCCTGCCCAGTAGGTCATCGACGGGGATGTGCACGGCGCCGGTGACGTGGCCCGACACCCACTCGTCGTCCCTACGCACATCCACCACCAGGACGCCATCGCCTTCCCGGTCTATGATCTGCCTGGCCTCGTCAGAATCCACGCGGTAGTATGGTTCACCAGGGTCCTGCCTGGGCATTTTGCATTCTCCTTAGTTCAGATATTTCCCGACTATGGGCCGCATTTTCTCTATGATCTCCCCGGGGACACGGTCCCTGGAGGTGATGATGGCATCTTTAAGGGCCGTGGCGCAGGGGCAGGTGCGCTCCTCGGGCATCCTTGGCAGCACGCCACTCAGCACATCTTTGGAGGTGGACACATTCTTCATCAGGTTGGCCACCACCATGTCCACCGTCACCACTCCTGTGGCCTCGTGCCAGCAGTCGTAGTCGGTGACACAGGCCAGGGTGGCGTAGCATATCTCCGCCTCCCGGGCCAGCTTGGCCTCGGGGAGGGCCGTCATCCCGATAATGTCAGCGCCCCAAGAGCGATAGAGGTCGCATTCGGCTCTCGTGGAGAATGCGGGTCCCTCCATGACTACGTATGTGCCTCCACGGTGAGCAGCCGCGTCGGAAGATTGGGCAACCTGATGCAGGATGCCGCTGAGCACGGGACAGAAGGGATCGGCGAAGCCGACGTGAGCCACCAGCCCGTCTTCGAAGAAGGTGCTGGACCGCTGACGGGTCCGGTCTATGAGCTGATCGGGTACCACCAAGTCCAGCGGCTTCAACTCCTCCCGCAGGCTACCCACGGCGCTGACCGATACAATCCAGTCCACCCCAAGGGTCTTCAGGGCATAGATGTTGGCCTTCACAGGGAGCCGAGTGGGGCTGATGCGGTGGCCCTTTCCATGCCTGGGCAGGAAGGCGACCTTCACTCCCTCGAGGACCCCGACCACGATGGAATCGCTGGGCTCGCCGAACGGGGTGTCCACGACGACCTCCCGCACCTCGGACATGCCTTCCATTTCGTAGAGGCCACTGCCTCCTATTATGCCGACTCGAGCCTCAGCCATCTCGGTACCTTGATTACGCTCCTATTCCTGTCCGGAGGCCAGCAGCAGGCCTTCCGTGTACGGTTCCCTTACCAGGCCCTTCTCGGTGACAATGGCGGCGATGTATCGATGGGGCGTTATGTCGAAGGCGGGATTGCGGACCCCGATGCCCTCGGGAGCTATCTGGATCCCGGCGAACCGGGTCACCTCTTCCGGCCGCCGCTCTTCAATAGGTATCTCGTCCCCCGAGGAGACGGTCAGGTCCACGGTGCTTATGGGTGCGGCCACGTAGAAGGGTATGCCGTTCTCTCGGGCCAGCACCGCCAGTGAGTAGGTGCCGATCTTGTTGGCCACGTCCCCGTTAGCGGCGATGCGGTCGGCCCCTACGATGACGCAGTCAATCTCGCCCTGACTCATCATCAGGCCCGCCGAGGAGTCCACGATGAGGGTCGACGGTATCCCCATCTGGACCAGCTCCCAGGCCGTCAGACGGGCACCCTGAAGAAAGGGGCGGGTCTCGTTGGCGAAGACGTGAAACCGTTTCCCGCTCTCCCAACCGGCCCTTATCACGCCCAGGGCTGTGCCGTAGCCCGCCGTGGCCAGAGCACCGGCATTGCAGTGGGTCATCACGGTGCCGCCGTCGGGCATCAGGTCCCTGCCGTGTCTGCCGATGAGCCGATTTGTCTCCTCGTCCTCCGCTTGTACCCTTAGAGCCTCGTCCAGCAGACGGCCTCGAATTCGGTCCACTTCGGGCTCGGCTCGGGCCACATCCAGCATACGGTTGACGCCCCAGGTTATGTTCACCGCCGTCGGCCGGGCCGACTCGATCTCCCGTCCGGCCTCCGTCAGCAGGTCCAGGAACTCACCGCGGTCTACAGCCCCGATCTCCCGGGAGGCCATGGCAACGGCGTAGGCGGCGGCGACCCCTATGGCGGGAGCACCCCGGATCCGCATCTCCTTTATGGCGTCTACCACTTCGCAGTAGCGGACCAGCTCCAGGATAACGCTCTCCAGAGGTAGCCTGGTCTGGTCAACAAGCTTGAGCTTATCGTCCGCCCACTCGATGGTCTTTACCTGGGTCACGAGATGGTCTCCTCCGGATGGGGACAAAGAAAGAGCTTCTCGGGCAAGAGAAGCTCAGCTTGATGCTACAAGCCCCCTCATCTTTCCCCGAACCACGGGGCCGGAATTAGCACCTCACCGGGCCACCCTAGCTCCTACGGTGGCGCCGACAGGTTGCTCGGCTTCGCAGGGCCGTTCCCTCAGCCTCTCTGGATAAGGTGGGTCAAAACCTATGTGATTTTTTGTCCACGGATATACTAATAGCAGCCCACCGGGGTGTCAAGCCAGAGAGCCGCTTTCATGTCGTCCAGACCAGTCCGTCTGTTCACGATACCGGCCCGATATTACCTTCCAGCCCACCTGTGAGCGCCGGTCTTCGTACCGGACTGGCTATGCCGCTACCTTCTTGCGGGCATGGGCCCAGCCGGACCCCGAGCAGCGCCAACAGCGGTCGTTGCCGTTCTTGCCTTCGCCCCTGCAGAACGAGCACTTGGTGGCCGGCACCATGACCAGCACGGCCCCGGCGCCTCCACAAGCGCGACACTGGCTACTGGAGTACTGTCCCGTTCCGCCGCACAGGGAGCACTTCTCTTCTGTCTGGTTGGACTGTGCCATCTCGGTCCCTCCTGTGGCTGATCTGGTTTTGACTTTATGGGCGGCATCAACGCCACTGTGTATTATACGGTAGACTCGGGCCCGACACAATCGTTGAGGTAATGGCTGTCGGAGCCGGTGCTATAATAGACCGGGCCTCCGGGCTTTACGATTTAAGGTAGGCGCGCAGATGGCGGAGATCATAGTCGGCGTCGACGTGGGTGGCACCTTCACGGACTTCGCCGTCCTGAAGAACGGCCGGTTGGAAGTATACAAGCTGCCATCCACCCCTGACGATCCGTCCCGGAGCATCCTCGATGGGATCCGGGAGCTGGGGGTCAAGGACGCCACCTTCGTCCACGGGTCCACGGTGGCCACCAACGCACTGCTGGAGCGCCGGGGAGGGCGGACAGCCCTCGTTACAACCCGGGGCTTCGAAGATACCCTGGAGATAGGCCGGCAGGCCAGGGACGACCTGTACGACCTGATGCTGGAGCGCCCGCCGGCTCTGGTGCCCAGGGAGCTTCGGTTCGGGCTCAAGGAGCGGGTGGACTACACCGGGACTGTCCTGCAGGGGCCATCGCAAGAGGACCTGGCGGAACTGGCGGCGTCCATCGCCGAGGCGAAAGTGGAGTCGGTGGCGGTGTCCCTGCTGTTCTCCTTCCTCAACCCCCTCCATGAGGAGATGCTGCGGGAGGCCCTTGAAAACCTCGATCCAAGGCCCTTCCTGTCCGTATCGAGCCAGGTGCTTCCTGAGTTCCGCGAATACGAGCGGACCAGCACGGTAGCGGTGAACGCCTACGTCGGCCCACTGATGTCCAGATACCTTGGCCATCTGGAGGACGCCTTGGGCAAGGGCTTGAGGGTGATGCAGTCCTCCGGAGGAAGCATCACAGCGTCGCTGGCGGGGAACCAACCCGTGCGCACCGTCCTCAGTGGACCCGCCGGTGGGGTGGTAGGTGCGTTTCACGCCGGCTCCCTGGCGGGTTACGACCAGATCATCACCCTGGATATGGGTGGCACCTCCACCGACGTTTCGCTGTGCCCCGGAAGGATCAAGGAGACCACCTCGTCGAATCTGGGGGGGTCTTCCGTCAGCGTCCCGATGATCGAGATCCACAGCGTCGGCGCCGGTGGCGGCTCCGTAGCCCGAATGGATGAAGGAGGCGCCCTGCTGGTAGGCCCCCAATCCGCGGGCGCCGATCCAGGCCCGGCCTGCTATGGCAAGGGCCAGGAGATAACGGTGACCGACGCGAATCTGGTCCTGGGGAGGTTGCAGCCCGAGCACTTCTTGGGAGGACGCCTGGCCCTGGATTACGGACGAGCCGAAGAGCTAATGGGAGCGCTGGCAAACAAGATCGGGGCCGGGACGCGGGAAACGGCCCTGGGCATCATTCGGGTGGTGAATGCCAGTATGGAGCGGGCCATCAGGGCCATATCCCTGGAGCGCGGCTACGACCCAAGAGAGTTCACCCTGGTGCCCTTCGGTGGCGCCGGCCCCATGCACAGCTGCGAGCTGGCCAGGGAGCTTGGCATACCCAGGGTCCTGGTCCCTCCCAACCCGGGCATCATGTCGGCCGTGGGAGTGGCTATCGCCGACATCGTGAAGGACTACTCCAGGACCGTGATGGTGAGGGACCAGGAAGTAGACCGCGAGCGGCTGGAAGCGGAGTTCGCCCGGCTGGAGCAGCAGGCCTGGGATGATATCAACGGTGAGGGGCTGGAAGTTGAGAGGTTCATCGCCAGGCGGTCCCTGGACGTACGCTACGTCGGCCAGTCCTATGAGCTCACGGTGGACTATCCCGCCGGCCGGCGGGACTTGCGCCGGGGAATCTCAAGGGACTTCCATAAGGCCCACAGGCAGCGCTTCGGCTACGCCGATCCGTCCGAGCCCGTGGAGGTAGTGAACCTCCGGATGAAGATGGTGATGCCCGTGGACAAGCCCCTTCCCGAGCCGCAGGAGCGGAGCGGAGAGGACCCCGAGGCAGCCCGGGTCGGCGATGCGACGGTTGTGTTTCCGGAGGGTCCGGTCGAGGCACCCTCCTACCTTCGGGAGCGGCTGCTATGCGGTAACAGGATGACTGGCCCTGCCATGGTGCTCCAGATGGACTCCACGACGGTGATCCCGCCCGGGTGGGTCGCGGAAGTGGATCGTTGGGGAAACCTGATGATCACCCATGGGGCCGGTGCGCCAGGCAAGGAGGAATGACCCATGGTTGACGCCATAAGCCTGGAGGTGTTCAAGAACCTGTTTATCTCCGTATGCGAGGAGATGGGCGTGGCCCTTCAGCGCACCGCCTACTCGCCAAACATAAAGGAGCGCCGGGACTTCTCCTGCGCCCTCTTCGACCCCGAAGGCCAGATGGTGGCCCAGGCCGCCCACGTGCCCGTCCACCTTGGGGCCATGCCCGCCTCGGTGAAAGCAGCCATCGACAACTTCGCCGGCTCCTTCGGGCCCGGGGACGTGGTGATCCTCAACGATCCCTACCTCGGCGGCACACACCTCCCCGACATCACCCTCGTGGCGCCCGTTTTCGTAGACAGGAGCGGCGAGCGAAAACTGGCGGGCTTCGTCGCCAATCGCGGCCACCATGCCGACGTCGGTGGAATGACCCCGGGCTCACTGCCCCTGTCCACCGAGCTCTACCAGGAGGGCACCATCATCCCGCCCCTGAAGCTGGCCCGCCGGGGCAGGCTCAACCGGGAGGTCGTGCAGCTCATCTGCCGCAACTCCCGGACTCCCGACGAGCGCAAGGGAGACCTGGCGGCCCAGTTCGCCTCCATTCGGGTAGGAGAGGAGAGGCTGAGGGAGATCGTGTCCAGGTATGACCTGGCGACCGCCCACGAGCACATGGATTCCCTCCTGGGCTACTCGGAGCGGCTGACCAGGGCAGCCATCGGCCGCATACCCGACGGCTGCTACCGCTATCTGGACTACATGGACGACGACGGTCTGTCGGACCAGCCCGTGCCCATACAGGCGGCCATCACAATAGAAGGCGATTCCATGGAGGTGGACTTCACTGGTACCTCCGAGGAACGCCCCGGCTGTATCAACGCACCGGTGGCTGTGACAGTATCGGCGGTACTATACGTCGTCCAGTGCGTGGTGGGGGCGGGCATACCGCCCAATCAGGGGTGCCTCCGCCCGGTCAAGGTGGTGGCGCCTTACGGGTCGCTGGTGAATCCCCGGCCTCAGCGAGGTGTGGCCGGGGGAAACGTGGAGACTTCCCAGCGTCTCTGCGACGTACTGTTTGGGGCCATGGCCCAGGCCCTGCCTGAGCTCATACCGGCCTCCAGCCAGGGCACTATGAACAACCTTCTGATCGGAGGCCACGACCCGGTAAGGGACAAGCCCTTCGTATACTACGAGACCATTGCCGGCGGGATGGGCGCCAGGCCTACGAAGGACGGTGTCTCGGGCATCCATACCCACATGACCAACACCATGAACACACCCGTCGAGGCCCTGGAGTTCGTCTACCCCATGCGCCTCCAGCGATACGGCATACGCCGGGGCACCGGCGGGACCGGGAAGTTTCGCGGCGGGGACGGGGTAGTCCGCGACGTGGAGTTCCTCTCGCCGGCCAGAGTCACGGTGCTGTCCGAGCGGCGCCGGTTCGCGCCTCCGGGCCTGAACGGGGGACATCCCGGAGAGCGAGGACAGAACGTACTGCTGCGCGGCGGCTACGAAGAAGTGGTGCTGTCTGGGAAGGAGGTGCTTGACGTGGAGCCAGGCGACGTGCTCAGCATACGGACCCCAGGGGGAGGCGGTTGGGGAGCGCCGAGCGAGGAATAAGTGTGAGAGCGAGTAAGAATGGCCTTTGCTATGAAAAAAGGGACTGTCATCGATGTCGCCGGAAAAGATAGAAGACCTCGCTAAGAAGTGGGGCATCTCGCTGAACTCATAGCTCTTTCCTACGCCCCGACGTTGCGGTCCAGGGCGGCCAGCTTCTGCTCCAGTTGCCGCTGCCTCAGAGCCATGGTCAGGTCTCCACGGGTCCTCTCCAGCACACCCCGCATCGCGTCGGTGTTGCGCCTCAGGCCCCCGGTGACTCCCTCGGGAAAGTCCACCGTTACCAGGATGCCGTAGATCTCGTCCATCACGTCCATCAGCGCTTCGCATCGCTGGACGTCGTTCCTCCGCAGGGAGTCCAGGATAAACCGACGCAGCTCCCCAATGGCCTCGGCCATACCGTTGAGATAGGGCGCCATCTCGACCCCGATCTCGCCCGACCGAGGGATGCCCTGCTCGGATATGAGAGCCAGGGTGACGCAGGCCTCGGTGTACTCCTTCCGCGCATCCGAGAGAAAGCCGGCGTAGTAGATCTCGGGCCACTCTTTCAGATTCTCGCTGGACTCCCTGAGGCTGGCATCGGCCTTGCCGATCAGATCCTTTGCCGCCTGGAAATCCTGGCGGTGGACGGCCCGGATGGCGTTGGCCGAGAGGCGGATCACCTCCCGGGATATCCGGAGCCCCCGCTCCCTTGCCTCGTGCTTGGCGGAGAGCTCCCGCAAAGCCTGCTCCGCCACCGACGATAGGTCTGCTGAGTGGGATGTGGCCATCAGGCCTTACCTCCTGCTCGAAGGATTCCTTCAACCAACCGACCGGCTGCCGCCTCGGGATCGGCTGACAGCCCCACGGCAGCGGTCACGCATATGGCGTCGGCCCCGGCCTTCACGACGGGCTCCAAGTTCCCCTCGCTTATCCCGCCTATCGCCACCAAAGGCACGTCGACAGCCTTTCGGGCCCGGTCCACGGCCTCGGGGCCCAGTGTGGTCCGGTCGACGATACTGGCCTTGGTAGCGGTCTGGTAGACGGCTCCCAGCGCTACGTGGTCGGCGCCCTGGCGTTGGGATTCCACGACCTCGTCCAGCAGGTGGTTGGAGCGTCCGACGATCTGATCGGGCTTCAGTATCCGCCTGGCCTCCGACACTGGCAGGTCTCCCTGCCCAACGTGAAGGCCGTCGGCTCCTACCAGGACGGCCAGGTCGGCGTGGTCGTTGACGATGAAGAGGGCGTTACGCTCGGAGCACAGCTCTCGCAGGGCCCTGGCCAGGGGTAGTGTCTGGCCCTTCTCCGTCAGCTTGTCCCGCAGCTGAACTACCCTGGCCCCTCCCTTCAGCGCGCCTCGGGCGACCTCCAGGGGGTCGCGACCAGCAGTGACCTCGGGATCGATGATCACGTACAGTCCGTAAACCCTGGCGCCGGGACCCTTCCGAAGCTCTCGGCCCAGAGCACTTTTGACCTCGTTTAGGACAGGAAGGAGGTCCGCTCCGTCTCGGTGCCCCAGGGAGACCAGCAAGCTCGCCGACCCCACGGCCTCGGCGACCAGGTCCAGGGCCTGTCGCGCCGACGGGGATGGAGTGGCCATCTCGGCAACCTGATCGGAGACGCCCAGGCGGCCGAGAAGCTCACCGAGCCTGCCGACGACGGGGCCGTCGATGTGAAGGGCAACGCAGGTGTCGAGAAGCGGCGGCAGGGCCTGTCGTAGGACCTGGACCTGCCCCTCCGCTAGTGGAGAGGGTAGAGTCATGGGTATTGGCTCAGGGGCGGGCAGGGATGGTACCAGATTGGCATCGAAGTGTCTCCCGCGAAGGGCTCAGTCGTCGTCTATGCCGTCTCCATGATCGTGGTCCGACGCCTCCGACTCCAGCTCGTCCACCATCTGGTCGAACTCAGGCCCCACCTCGTCACCCATCTCCTTCTGCATCCTTCTCATCCACTGAGCCATCTTCTTGGGGTCTTCCTGGTCTGCCTCGTCGGGGTACCCGGAGTCGGGCGCCCAGTCGAGGCTCTCTCCCCATGACCGGCGGAAGGAGAACTTGGAGATCAGGCGGGTCAGGTTTCCGCCGCCGCAGTGCTGGCAGGAGGGCTCTTCTGTGCCGGACATGGTGCGGGCCAGGACGGTAGAGCGACGGCGGCAGTCCTGACATCGATATTCGTACAGAGGCATATAGTTGTCCCTTACAGAGCTTTAGCAAATTTTAGCATACGCCGGTCCGGCACAGATAGCATACGCATATCCCTTTTATCTTCGGCTGGATCGAAGAAGGACGACCGCTGTGGTGGATAGGATGGTTGTTGCGATGATTGAAGGGGTGAGCACGAACCCTACGAAGAAGGCAGTCCCAAACCCCGAGAATCCTGTCCACGAGAAGGTATAGCCAGGGATAATCGAAAGGAGGCTCAAGGTGCCGGCCATCAGGAAGATAGGGGGGGCTACTCGTGACCCGATGAACGTTAGTATGGCGGCTACGACTCCGGTGAGAGCCCCTGTAGCAAACAGGGCGGTATATATGGCCATCCATTGGGGGCCGATAAATTCCCCGTCTTCATAGATGATGATCGTTGTATAGCCAAGAGTTGCGCTCCACGTCACCTCCACAACCATCCAAGAGACGAGTGCTACTCCACCTACCCTGCGCAACATTCACAATGTCCTCTCAACGATCATCTGGGAACTGTATGGACCGCCTAGGTAGAGATGCTGGAGCGCTCAGTCAACGCAGATATCACTCGAGCTGGACGGCGTTCTCGATGTGCTCCGGAGGCTCCATGTCTCCCTGGCCGTTAATCCGGATCCCGACGAGATCGATACGCCACTCCTCCGGCGGAGCGGTCAATCCCTGGAGATAAGTCTCGGCAGTGGCAACCAGCCTCTCCTTCTTCCGTGCTGAGAGGGATTCCCGGGGCGAACCGTAGTTCTCAGGGGCACGGCGGGTACGCACTTCCACGAAGACGAGCCGGTCCCCGTCCCAGGCGATGATATCCACCTCTCCCCAAGAGCAACGGAAATTGGTGGTCTCGATGCGGTATCCTTTTGCTTCCAGGTATTCCCTGGCCGCCTTCTCTCCCCAGACACCCAACCGGCCCCTGGAGGTGGACATGTTCAGCCGGCGTTTTCCGGCACCGTGACCGGGGACTCGATTTCGGCGTCGTAGGGCGCCATTCCGGGCAGCATCGCCTGTCGAAGGGGGCTGAAGGAGCGACGGTGGATCGGGGAAGGGCCCTTGAGGGACAGGAGCCGCAGGTGCTGTTCGGTAGCGTAACCCTTGTGGCGGGCGAAGCCGTAGCCGGGATAGAGGGCGTCGGCTTCCACCATCATCCGGTCCCGAGTCACCTTGGCCACGATGGATGCCGCCGCGATGGAGTAGCACAGGCTGTCGCCGTGAGCCATGGCCTGGAAGGGTATCCCGCAGTCCTGCAGCCTGACGAAGTCGATCAGCAGGTAGGAGGGCCTAGGCCGAAGGTCGTCTATCGCCCTCAACATGGCCCTGCGGGTGGCCTGGACGATGCCCACCGAATCTATCTCCTCGTGGCTGGCCATACCCTGGCCGACGGCCACGGCATGGGCCCGTATGTCCACCAAGACCGTACGTCGCTGGCGGGCGGTCAGGGCCTTGCTGTCGTCGACAAGCTGGAGCCATTCCGGGAAGGCGTCGGTTCCATTGGAACAGAGCTCGGGAGAGAGGATCACCGCCCCCGCCACCACCGGCCCGGCGAGGGGACCACGCCCGGCCTCGTCCACACCCGCCACCAGCGAGAACCCCTGGCTCTGCACGTTTCTCTCGAGGTCAAGGCTGGGCAACCACACCTCCCAGCCGGCCCGTTTTTACCGGTCCGGCCTCCCACTCAGGATTCGGAGCTTCCGTCCAGGCCGCCGCAGATCCTGCCCCCGCCCAGCACCTCGTCGCCTCGGTAGAATACCACGGCCTGCCCCGGGGTGACGGCCCGCTGGGGCTGCCTGAAGCTTATCATGGCCCGGCTGCCCCGGGGCACCAGCGTGGCCTCGACCTCAGGGGACTTGTACCGAATCTTGACGGTAACGTCCAGGTCCTCCTCCGGTTGCCGGCTCGACGTATAGCTGACCTCGGAGGCCCACAGGGTGTCCCGGTACAGGTCTTCCTCTGGTCCCACGACGACCTCGGACCTGTCGGGATCGATGGATGTCACGTACATCGGGCTACCACCCGCCACTCCCAGGCCACGCCTCTGGCCGACGGTGAAGTTCTCCACGCCGGGGTGGTCTCCCAGGACGTTGCCATCGTGGTCAATGATACTGCCGGGCCTGGGGGTCACGTGCTCTCGCAGGAACTTTCGGTAGTCCCCGGAAGGGATGAAGCAGATGTCCTGGCTGTCCGGCTTCTCGGCGTTGGGGAATCCGGCCTCCTGGGCCATCGCCCTGATCTCTTCCTTCTCGTACCCGCCCACCGGTAGGAGGGTGTGGGCCAGCTGTTCCTGCCCCATACCGTAGAGGACGTATGACTGGTCCTTCCGGTGGTCCAGGCCCTTGAGCAGCCGCAGGCCTCTGGGTCCGGGCTCGATCCGGGCATAGTGGCCGGTAGCCACCGTGTCGGCTTCCAGGGACCGGGCCCTCTGCAGAAGGAAGCTGAACTTGATCTTGTCGTTGCAGGCTATGCAGGGATGAGGCGTCCGGGCGCGGCGGTACTCCTCGCAGAAATAGTCGATGACGAACCTCTGGAACTCTCGCTGCAGATTGAACACATAGTGGGGCATGTCCAGGCGATTGCACACCCGCCGGGCGTCTTCCACGTCGTCGATGGTGCAGCAGCCACGATAGTATTCGGGCAGGTCCGACTGATCGACGTTGTACAGCTTCATGGTCACGCCGACGGTGTCGTAGCCGGCCCGCTTCAGCAGCAGGGCGGCCACCGACGAGTCGACGCCGCCGCTCATCGCCACTACTACCCTATTGCCTGCCAAGCACCAACTCCTCACCCTTCTCGACAGGATAGCCGGCTTCTATCCAACCTTTGGTGCCTCCAGCCAGGTTGGTGACACGGGTGTAGCCGACGGCTTTCAGGAAGCCAGCCGAGCGCAAGGAACGATTCCCTGAGGCGCAGACGACGAGTACGTCACGGTCCTTTGGCACCTCCGCCAGACGCAGTGCAAGATCCGATTGAGGGACAGAAAGTGCGCCCGGGATGCGGCCTTCCGCATATTCCCACGGGTCCCGCACGTCAAGGACACAGGCTTGGCGCTCCCGGAGCCAAGCTGACGCTTCACCGGCTTCGATGCTAGGTACTTCCACGTCGTGCGCCACCTGCGGCCAAGAAAAGCTGGTCTCACCACGGTTAGCCGCGAGGATGGAGGTCATGTTGAGGGGCTGTGCCGGGGGCTGGGAGGCATATTGGAGGAATTCTTGCTCAGAAAGCTGCAACGCTAGGTTAAAGCGCCGTTCGAAGCCTATAGTACTGCTGGGCCGACCACACATGCCTTTGCCGCACGACCCTTCGAAGTGGGCGGGAAACACTTCGACGTAGTCCTCTAGCTGGAGTAGCTTCTGGATGCTTTGATACTGCTGGCTGGCCCCTTCTGGTCCGCCGAAGTCGGGCCGCCCCACGTCGCCCACGAACAGTGCGTCCCCACTAAGCACCATGGACGGCTCGGGGCTTCGCGGTGGATTGACCACGAGCAGCGACAGCGCCTCGGGGCGATGCCCCGGCGTGTGAATTACTTGGAGATCAACCTGGCCGAGGGAAATCGTGTCACCATCCTGCAGCGGCTGGAAGGGAAAGAGGGTATCGGCCTCCTCGTGTAGGTAGAGTTGTGCGCCCGTCGCCGCGGCCAGGTCCCGGTTGCCTGAGACGTGGTCGGCATGCAAATGGGTGTCAATGACAGCGACGATGTTGTAACCGCGCTCGGCGGCCAGATCGAGGTACTGCTGCACGTCGCGATGAGGATCGATCACCGCGGCCTCCCGCGAGTCCCGGGAGGCGATGAAGTAGGACGAGCAGCCGAGGTCGTCATGAAGGAACTGCTTGAAATACATGCCGTCGCCTTCTTTCCTCTACACCTGGTTACTTCTCAGAAGCTATAGATCACAAGTTCGCTGCGGGGCGAGCCGGATGAAAGGTTGCATCGCGTCGCAGAGGAATGTGTCGTGCCACCGCGCACGTCCTAGCCTCCTGGGAACCCACCAGGTACGATGAGTTTCCCAGGCTCTCAGTGCGAATCTGCTTGGTGAACATAGCCTCCACCTCTCCCTGTACGCCCCAAAACCACGCGGCGCCGGGCCGGGATCAGTCCTCCAGCACGGTCGTTTCGCTGTCCTTGCCCGTGATGGTTATATGGGACATGTAGGACTCCGCCCTGGCGCCGTGCCAGTGCTTCTCTCCGGCCGGGACGTGGACAACGTCGCCCACCGTCACCTCCCGCTCCTCCTTCTCCGTAGCCACGATGCCAATGCCGGAGGTTATCACCAGGATCTGGTCGCTGGTGTGGGCGTGGAACTTGTTCCTGGCCCTGCGGCTGAAGTTCACTATGGAGCAATTGAAGTTCTGGGACGACTCGCCGGGGACCAGGTTCTGCCGTGTCACCGTTCCTCCGATCATCAGCGGGCTGGTGACAGGCTCTTCCTGGATTTCGCCCACCCTTAGAACCTTCATGCTTACCTCCACGCAGTATTCTTCGCCTCGGGGACGCGCGATCTTATATGCGCCGACCCGTGCGCAACTCAGATGAGGATATGATAGTACAACCCAGCCTGGCAGTCCACATCGGGAGACTTCGCGTCGGCCCTGAGCGCTTCGAGGGGAATTAGGAGGGTTGGTCTTTCTCCGGCCGCTTTCGGCCCGAGCCCCCGTGGGTGAAGAGGGGGATGAGCAGTATGGGGGCGAGCAGGGTCGTTACCAGGGTCATAAGGATACTCACACCGAACAGGTCCTGCCTGATGACGCCCTGGGCCAGGCCAGTGCCGGCTATGATCAGGGCGACCTCACCCCGAGGCAGCATCCCGATACCCACCCTGGTGCTTCCCCGGAGATTGAACCCGGTAGCCAAGGCGGGAAGTCCGGCGCCGGCGACCTTGCCAACTATGGCCAGCAGTGTGATCACCACGCCCAAAACGATGGCGTCGCCCATTACGGTCACGTCCACCAGCATACCAATCACCACGAAGAAGATGGGCACCAGGCCGTTGTATACCGCATTGAGGGGCTCTTCCAGGGTGTGGGCCATATCCGTGCGGGATAGGGCGAGGCCGATGGAGAAGGCGCCTATTATGAAGGCCAGGCCGAAGGTCTCCGACAGGCCAGCGGCCAGGAAGGCCATGGCGAGGAATATGGCTATGCCAGCACCGGTCACCCGCAGGCTGGCAATGAAGCGTACCACGTAGGGCGCCACCAGGATACCGATGCCGGTGAGGCCCAGCCAGAAGGCGATGGCCTTGAAAGCCACCCACCCTACGCCGCCGGCGCTGATGCCGCCCCCCTCGCTGATACCCAGTACCACGGTGAGTACCAGAATGGCCAGGACGTCGTCCACCACGGCCGCTGCTATCACCGTGACCCCTTCGCTGGAGTCCAGCTTGCTCATGTCCGCCAGGACCCGCGCGGTTATGCCCACCGAAGTGGCGGTCATTATGGCCCCCATGAAAAGGGCTTCCGGGGACCAGAAACCGTCCTCGCCGCCAAACCCCATCAGCTCCGTGACCACGACGCCAAACGCGAAGGGCAGGATCACTCCCCCGGCAGCCACGGCCAAACCGGGCCCGGCGTATCGGAGGAACTGGCCCAGATCGGTCTCCAGTCCAACGACGAAAAGAAGCACTATGGAGGCTATCTGGGCCACCGACCAGAGCTCGTTGGATACCGGGATGACCCGGTCCAGGTCTGGAAATAAGGGGCCGGCCCCCAGTATCTCTACACCGCCCAGGGCGTAGGGTCCGATTGCCACCCCTATCGCCAGCTCTCCGATCACCGCCGGTATCCTGAGGTACCTTTGAGCCACTTCTCCGCCCAGCCTGGCGGCCAGCAGGATGATCCCGATCTGGATCACCAGCCGGGTGACGATGTCGATTAGCTCATCTTCGCTCCCAGAAACGAACACCGCGGGCAATATGGACCCCCTTCGGATGTGGGATGTACCGGGGCAAGCTCAGTGGCCGATTATACCACCTGTGTGGATGAGGTCAAAACACGGACGGCTAGCAGAAATCTCTCGGATTGGAAATAGTTGCATCCTTTTGTGCATCTCCAGGTTGCAGATTCTCACGAACCTTGACGGTAATGGGGTCTCCCCTTACCATTTAGGAGAGAACGGGGTATTTGCTGGCCGGAGTGTGGCCTGCTTTCCAATTGAGGAGGTGCTTCCATGGACGTCTGGGCCGGAGTAGTGATGGCCGCCGGGGCCGGCACCCGGATGAAGTCCAAGACCCCCAAGGTGCTCCACAAGCTCTGCGGCCGAGAGCTCCTGACTTTTCCAGTAGAGGCCCTCAAGGATGCCGGGATCGGGCGCGTAGTAGTGGTAGTATCCTCGGATAACGTCGAGGGGATAAAGGCGCTGTTGGGAGACTCGGTGCAGTACGCGCTGCAGGACCGACCCCTGGGGACGGGGCACGCCCTCCTCCAGGCGGCGCCCCTGCTGGGGGGACAGGCGGAGCACGTCGTGGTGCTCAACGGCGACTCGCCCCTGGTTCGTCCGGAGACGTTGGAGAGCCTTTGCGCCCGGCACCTCTCCGGGGGATCGGCGATAACTCTCCTTTCGGCTCCAAGCTGGCCCGACGAAGGTATGGCCATGATCGTAAGGGACGGTGACGGCCAGGTGACCCGAATCGTGGAAGCCAAGGATATGACGGGAGATGAGGGTACGAAAACGTTCGAGGCCAATGGAGGGGCTTACTGCTTCCGGGCCGAATGGCTATGGGAGAACCTGCCCAGAGTCGAGAAAGCCCCGGTAGGGGAGTTCTACCTGACCACACTGGTGTCGATGGCGGCTGCCCAGGTAGCCGGGGTGCAGGCGGTTGTTTCCCAGGAGGCCCAAGAGGTGCTGGGAATCAACGACCGTCGACAGCTGGCCCGGGCCGAGGCGGCCATGCGACAGCGCATCAGGGACCGATGGATGCGGGAGGGAGTAACCATGCTCGACCCCGCCTCCACCTTCGTGGACGCGTCGGCGGTGATCGGACAGGATACGGTGATCTACCCCAACACGATGATACTGGGCCGGTCCCAGGTAGGAAGCGATTGCCTCATAGGGCCTAGCACGCTGATCCAGGACTCGCATATCGGCGACGGATGCAAAGTGGTGGCGTCTGTCCTGGAAGAGGCCGTTATGGAAGAGTCGGTGGACATGGGGCCCTTCGCCCACCTCAGGCCCGGCGCATACCTGGAGACCGGTGTGCACCTGGGCAACTTCGCCGAGGTAAAGAACAGCCGGCTGGGCCGGGACGTGACCATGGGCCACTTCGGCTACGTCGGGGACGCGTCCATAGGCGCCGGGGTGAACCTGGGTGCGGGCCTGGTCACGTGCAACTACGACGGCGTACAGAAACATCGGACGGTGGTGGAGGAGGGCGCTTTCATCGGATGCGACACCATGTTCGTGGCACCGGTGAAGATCGGGGCTGGAGCCGTTACCGGTGCGGGCGCAGTGGTCACAAAAGACGTGCCTCCCCATAGACTGGCCGTCGGGGTACCTGCTAAAATAGTAGAGTCGAAGAAAAGCCGGGCAGTAAAGGAGCCGTCGCCCTAAGGCCTCCCAGTCCCTTCGGTTGGAGCAGGGAGGATACGAGGACGTGGATACAAGCGGTTTAGCATCAAGTCTGTCTCTGGCAGCTTTCCTGATAGCTTTTGCCTACCTCAGCCTTGTGCGTGGTCTCATCGCTCCCGGCGTAACCTACCTGCGGCCCCCTGATCGTCTACGACGCTCCCTGGGCACCCTCCGCGTTCTCCGGCTGGCGTGCATCGTAGCCGCCGTGCTTTCCGCGGAATCCCTGGCTTTGGGTCAGCGCGGCCCCAGCGTAGGCTACGTAGCGGTGATTGCCATCGATTCCCTGGCCGTGGTCGGGGTCGTTCATCTGGTGGCAAAGCTCATCGCCGGGCGGAATAGCACCGCCATGTCCTTCCTGGCGGCCCCCTTCCTGATCAGCCTGATGCGTCCGGCCCGTCTGTCGACTCTCGAAGGTACCATGATCGGAGAGCCGGAAGCCGGCGACGGCTGGGACGGCGGCGAAGGCAGCCTGGACCCGGCAGGCCAGGACGTGCCGGTCTTAACGGAGCAGGAACAGGCGGAGCTCGACGCCCGGGAGCGACTGATGATTCGCTCCATCCTCAGGCTCGACGAGACTACGGCCCGGGAGATAATGATACCCAGAGTGGACATCGTGGCCATCGAGGCCGACACTCCCCTGCCCAAGGTTTCCAGCCGCATGCTGGAGTCCGGCCACAGCCGGCTCCCCGTCTATCGCACCGCTATCGACGACGTGATAGGGGTGGTGCACTCCCGCGATCTGCTCCCATTCCTGGGTGCCGCCGACGAGTACCCACTCCTGGAGGGGACCCTGCGTCCCGCCTACTTCATCCCCGAATCCAAACGGCTGGACGAGCTCCTCAAGGAGATGCAGGAAAAGCGGGTCCAGCTTGCACTGGTGGTGGACGAGTACGGGGGCATCGAGGGGCTGGTTACCCTCGAGGACCTGCTGGAGGAGATCGTGGGAGAGATCGAGGACGAGTTCTCCCACACCATCGAACCTCCCATCACACACCTGGACAACGGCGATGTGATTGCGGATGCCAGGGTCGGATTGGACGATCTGCCCGAGCTCTTTCCGGCGCCGGTAGTCGAAGAGAATGTGGACACCGTAGGAGGCCTGGTATACACGGCGTTGGGTAAAGTGCCACAGCCAGGGGACACGGTGTTCTACGACGGGCTCCGACTCGAGGTGGTCTCCGTCCTGGGCAGAAGGATACGCAAGGTCAAGCTCAGCAGGGTCGGAGGCGGTCCGCAAGAGGATTAAGCAGCGGTGTGAAGCATGAAATAAAGAAGAGGAGCCTCGTACGAGGCTCCTCTTCTTGTTCGTTACATCGATTGTCAGCTAGTTGGTGGACTACTCCGTTACAGCAGAACCTATTCGCACTTCCCACTGTCGGGATCGGGTAGGCAGATAACCAGCGGCGCACTGGCTACGTGATCACCGAACCCACTGAGGGCCCTGATGGTGTAGACACCGGGTTCCAGGGATTCTGGGAGCCCCCCAGAGGGGGAGTTGGCCGACGCATCGGCCAGGAACGCCCCGGCGTTGTTTGCCTGCCCACCCTGGAGGAAGATGGGGAGGCCGGTGCCTGTCACGATCTGGAAGAGCACGGTCTCACCTGCTTCGAACCCGGCTCCCGCCACCTTAAGCTCCCCGCCTACCGGAACGGTCAGCGGGATCGAGAAGATGGCCACCGCGCCCGCTTCCTGTTCGCTAACGCTGGAGTTCGGGCCAGTGCTGGTCGCGGCTAATGCTACACCGCTTACAAGAACGACGGCTCCAACGACTAGCGCTATGATCGATAGCTTACTGTTGAGAAGCCTCCTCATCGGTCCTCCTTCGCGCATCTTCCTAAAAGGGAACGGCCTCTTGGAAACGTATGACAACAATTACGTGACCTTGCCGTGTACGAGGTCACGCATAATCATATTAGTACGCTATGGAGATGTCAAGGCCTGGAAGCACTGTGTGACCGACAGTTTTGTAGGGCCACGGGAGGGGCCGTGCGGACCTTGCCTGGAGCCACGAAACGTTGAGGGGCCCCGGTCTGTACTCCTCAGGCGTACTGGTATTCCGGTGTAGCGACGATGAGCTGTAGAGTCTCGACCACCCGGCCGGCGAACCTGGCACGCTCGTCCTCAGTCGACCGTCTCAGCTCACCGTCGCTCCTGATGTGGTCGATCAACGCCTCCCGGCTCACGGCGCCCAGCTCCACCGGACCGATCAGGTCCAGGCAGCCGTCGACGAACTCCTCCGCCGACATAACCGAGGTTCCGGTGCTCATCCGATCGACGATCAACCTGACGCCCGGCAAGTCCGGGTTTCCAACCTGGTCGGCCATGAAGTTGACCCGCTCCACCAGGGTGCCGCTGTCGATCCATTCCCTGCCGGTATGCCACCCCTCCACCGAAGGCGGGTTCAGCAAGTCCTGGCCCATGTAAGAGCACTCTTCGGTTATCGGGTGTAGGCCCGGCTTCACCTCGGTGTGGTCCTTGACCAGCCGCATGGTGCCAATCACCACTTCGGCTGGGCTCTTTACCCTGGCGAAGCGGGCCTGTTTGAAGAAGTCGGAATTGAATAGGGTATACAGCACCGGCTTCAGCTCGTAGTTGTTCTCCACGAGCACATTCTCCAGGGTGCTGGTCGCCTCCATGTCGCGGGGAGGCGTGTCCTTCCACGCCGGCACCTGGGGCTCGTCGGCCACGAAGAAGGTGTATAGGTGCCGTGCCACGAACCTGGCCGTTGCGGGTTGGCGGAGGATTATGTCGATGATATCCTCCCCGTTCCATTTGCCCGTCTCGCCCAGGAAAGTCTTCTCACCGCTATCGTGGTCGGTGGGGTCGTAGCGGAAACGCCATATGTCCCTGCCATAGGGGAACAGCGGCATGGTCGGCTCCAGATTCCAACCGGTGAAGGCGCGGGAGGCCGCCTTTACGTCATCCTCGTTGTAGTTGAGATGTCCGTCCATGCCCACGCCCATGGAGAACAGCTCCAGCAGCTCCCTGCCGTAGTTCTCGTTGATCGAGCCTCGATGGTTCTCAGTGTTGTCCAGATAGAACACCATGGCGGGGTGCCGGGAAAGCTCCACCAGCATGTCCCGAAAGTTGCCCATGCCATGCTGGCGAAACATGCCGATGTAGACGTTCATCATCAGGGCGTTGTTCACCTTGGCAAAGCCGGTGGGGAATATACCGTGCCAGAAGAGGACCATCTTCTCCTGGAGCTGGCGCCTGGTGTTGATCATCCTGTACACCCAGGCATCCTTGGTGGAGGGAATAGCCAGGAGCTCGGAGTAGTCCGGCCGGTACCGCTCCATGAGGTCATCTTCCAAGTCCGGCTGGTCGTCCGGATGAAGCAACTCCTCGACCGTGGCCTCATATCCTTCGGCGGCCCGCGCTTCCAGCTCGTCTCGGGCCGCTCCGAAGCCGGCGCGACGCATCAAGTGGGCCATCAAGGCTATGTCGTTGTCCGCCATCGTGATCTCCTTGTAGTGGTATCCGGGTAGTGGTATCCGGGTCGTGGTATCCGGGTTAGGATTCGTCCTTCTGGTATACCTGGAGGCGGTCGCGATTACTGTCGACTATGATGATCCTACCCCGGCCATCTACCTCCAGGCCCTTGGGACGCCACAGGCGTCTCTCGGGCTCCAGGTCCCTCATCATAGCGCGCTGCTTGATCATGTCCGGGTTGGCGTTGAGCTTTTCCTGTGCCCACTTGGAGATATCGCCATCACCAGTGAAGGTGGTAACGTGTCGGCCATCGGGGGTGAGTACCTGGACCCGGTCGTTGCGCCAATCGGAGACATAGATGTCGCCATCTTTGTCGACGGCCACGTCGGTGGGCCGGTTGAACTGCCCTACGAGGTTGCCGCTCTCCCCGAACTCTGCCAGGAACCGGCCGTCGGCGTCGAACTTCTGGACTCGGTCGTTGCGCCAGTCGGCCACGTAGACGTCGCCCCTGGAGTCGATAGTCATGCCCCACGGGAGGTTGAACTGGCCCTCGCCACTGCCGAGCTGGCCCCATTTGGCCAGGAACTTTCCGTCCTTGGTGAACACCTGTACCCGATTGTTACTGCCGTCAGCCACGTATGCTTTGTCTTCGGCGTCGAAAACGATGCCGGCGGGCCTGCTCAGTTGGCCGTCGCCGGACCCGGAGACACCCCAGTGAGCCAGGAAATCCCCGTCCCTGTCGAAGACGGAGACGCGATCGAGCCACTCGTCGGTGACGTAGACGTTCTGGGCGCTGTCCAGGGCGATACAGGTGGCCCCGATGAACTCGCCGGGTCCTTCCCCGCCCTGGCCGAACTGGCCGACATAGTCTTCCTCGTAGGTCATTATGGTGATCCGCACTGTGTCGGGCCTAGACTCCCAGCCACGGCTGACTACATAGATGCGGTCTTCGGAACCCAGCGCCAGATCGGCTGGGTTTCGGAAGCCCGCCCCGGAGAAGTCGCCCCGGCCCAGGGTGCGGTCGTAGTGGTATGTGCGGGTGGATATGCCAAAGAATACGCTGGCCATGGTCACCTCTCTGTTTGAGCGGTCTTAGAGAAAATCGATCTGCTCGAAGGAGCCCCCAACGATCGTCGTGGAGTCCAGCCCCAGCCATTTCTCCACAATGGTCGCGTAGACGCAGCGGAAATCGACGGTGTGCTGCAGATCACCGCCTCCCTCCAGCTCCTCCGGCTTGAGAGAGGGGTACTCCGCGTACAGGCCGCCCTTGATCGGGTCGCCGACGACCCAGCAGATGCCGCCTGTTCCGTGATCGGTGCCACCCCCGTTGTCATGGACGCGGCGCCCGAACTCGCTGAACATGAACAGCAGCACCTCTTCGCCCCGGTTGTGCTCATGCAGGTCCTCGTAGAAATCGGCCACTCCCCGCGACACGTTCATCAGCAGCTGGGAGTGGGCTCCCGCCTGCATGGCGTGGGTATCGAATCCGTTGTAGGGGGAGGTAGTATACAGGATCCTAGAGCCCAGGTCCGCCAGATGCACCTGGGCTATCTGCCTCAATCCCTGACCAATCGGATCGCCTCCATATTCCACCGTGGAAGAGTACTGGGCTGGCGCCGTCTTAAGGATGTCGGCGCCCTGGAGGGCGGACATGCCCGTCTCCCGTATGTAGTCGGTCACAGGACCCGATCCCAGGGCCGGAGAGTACATCCGGGAGAAGACGTCTATCGCCCGGGCCCGCTGCGACTCGCCGTCGATGCCGGTAAGCACGCCGTAGGTCTCCAGGTTGCCCACCGAGGACACGGGAACGCCCGGAGCCACCAGGGCCCGGGGCAGGCCCCGCCCAAAGTTGACCCCCGTAAGCACGTTCTCCACGTTGGGGTCCAGGTCCCGGATGGCACGGCCTAGCCAGCCCTCGGTGCCCACCTTGTCGGGCTCGCAGGTGTGCCAGATATCCATGGACCGGAAGTGGGAGGTGCTGGGATTGGGGTAGCCGACCCCCTGGATCACGGCGACGTTGCCTTCGTCGTACATCCTCTTGTGCTCTACCATGCTGGGATGGTACCCGAGCTCGCCGTTGATGGGGAGCACCTGGTCTTCGGAGATCCCCAGGGTCGGCCTGTAGTCATAGTATTTAGGATGGCCGTAGGGGATCAGGGTGTTCAGGCCGTCGTTCCCGCCGGACAGCGAAAGCACCACCAGCACACGGTCTCTCTCACTGGATGACATGGGTTCCCTCCCTTCGCCGTTGGAGCGCTACCAAGTTAACCTGGAGGACGTGGTTGCCGCATCAGGCCGGTCTTCGAGGCGAAACTGCGGCCCCTCTAATGTCATTATTTTGTCCGCATAGGCCGAGTTTAGCACCACCGTCTGAGAGGGTCAACACTCAGAGCAGTCTTGTAATAGGCGCTGCACGATGGGGCTCTTGCAGTTTGTATAGCTCCCCGGCGAGATCAGAGGACGGTCCCGGCGACCTCTTCCATTTCCGCCAGGACCTCGTCGCCCTTTGTCCGAGTCAGCAGGATGATCACCCGATCCGCGCCGGCTGCGAAGAGGGCCTCCACCAGCGCCTTGTCCCTGTACTGTCCCGGCAAGCCGAAGACGGTGAGCTCGATGGACCGCGGGTCCCGCCCGGCCTTCTCGGCGAGCCGGTCCAGTTTGGCGCGACCCTCATTTGTCTTCTCTGGCGAGAACCCTACCGGCATCCAGCCGTCGGCCAGCTCTACCACGCGTCTAGGGGCGTAAGGCCGGTTGCTGCCCATGAAAATGGGTAGGTGGGGCACTTGGGCCGGCTTGGGGAAGGACCGGACGGCAGGGAAGTCATAGTACTTGCCGTGGTACTCGGATTCCTCTTTGGTCCACAGCTCCTTGAGCACTCGGATGAACTCGTAAGCCTGGCTCCAACGATGGGGAAAGTCGCCCCCCATGATCTCGGTCTCCTCCCTGATCCAACCCACACCGACCCCCAGAATGAGCCTACCTCCCGACAAGTGGTCCACCGTAGCCGCCGCTTTGGCCACGACCAGGGGGTTACGCTCCGGGACGAGACAAACGCCGATTCCCAGCTTTATCTTCTGGGTCACCGCCGAGGCCCTGCCCAGGGCGACAAAGGGGTCCAGGTTCTCGCTGTAGTGGTCGGGAAGGACACCGTCTTCGAAAAACGGAACCGGCGGCATGGACACGGGTATAATGGGATGTTCGGGCACCCAGAAGGACTCGAAGCCCATCTCCTCTGCCCTGGTGGCGAGCACGGCGGGGTCCACCGAGTATCCCGCGGAGTAGGTGTGGATGCCAACTTTCATCAAGGACCACCTATAAGGGAGAGATCGAGACCGCCACGGTCACCCGGTTTCTTTATAGCACCAGGTCGGGTACAGTATACACCCCGAGGTATCCGCGCGATCCCTCCCGAGTACCATGCCGCGGCGGGATATTTTTGACTTAGTATATCGACGATGATATAGTTTTGGCTCGACCTCTTCTCCCTTAATGAGATCGGCGGTAGGGGGAACGTGCTGGCCCTTCGAGTCATTCCTCTGGTCTTGATCCTGCTATCCTTTACCACGGCCGTCGCCGTTGCCGGAGGCCTCCTCCTAACGGAGTCCGGGGAAGAGCCGGTGGACACCCAGGGCATCGTAAGGTTTCCCGAGGAGCGGCCGGCGCCTGAGGGTTGGGAGAAGCCCGTAACCCTCAAGCTCTTCCAGATCAACGTGTCGGCCAGGTCCGATGTGTTGGCCGACACGCCTCTGCGGGTGGTGGAAACCGAGACCATCTTCGACGCCGCTTCCGGGACTTCCTCCTTCACCCTTCCCGATGTGGCTCCCGGAATCTACAACGTCACAATCGAGAGCCTCGGCACCCTGATGATCGCGCGGCGCAGCGTCACATTGGACGGGGCCGGCGCCTTCATCCTGGACATGGGGACCCTGCGGTCGGGGAACGTCAAGAGGCTGTCCCACAAGTGGGAAGTGGTGAATAGAACCGCGCTAAGTCGTTAGGTGTGTTTCCGAGGCGACATCAACGAAGAGATGGAGATGTCGCTTTGACCAGGGTTTGCTTTGTGACCCTGGCTGGGAAGTGCTAGGGGAATGCTGGATTGAAGGGTGAGGGTTGCTGTAGTGACAGCAGTTGCTGTCAGAGAGTGGGGAGAGACTCTAGGCCGTGGATACTTGAGTGGAGAGGCAGGCTTGGGGTCTCCACGCCTTCCAGAGGGTGCGGAGGTTGAAGGCGATAGCAAGCACCGTCCATTCGGCCTTCACGTTGGCAAGGCCACGCAACAGGAACCTCCGTGCCCTCAGTTGCTCCTTAAAGATTCCGAAGACGGGTTCGATCAACTGCTTTCTCAGATTGTAAGCCGTCCTGGCTGCCTCGGTAGACATCCATTCTCTGTGATCCCGCAGTGCACGGTCGTATGGTCCGATTTCTAGTTTGCGTCCCCGTTGGTAGTCCCTGGTGCAGACTCCAAAAGCGGGGCAGTTGCGGCAGGCGGAGACAGAGACTGGTCGGTATACCCGGACCGGCATTCCTTTGTTTGTCGACGAACTGGACAAGCGCAATCTCTTTCCCTGAGGACAGATGTAGCTGTCGTTATCCTCGTCATAGGTGAATCGGTCCTTATGATAGGGGTTGTCCAGAGGTCGGGCCATATCCGGCATTGCCACTTGCTGACCTTTACGGTGACTCGCCTCCAGGTGCCCGCCTCCACAATAGCCGGCGTCAGCCAACGTCACCGGAGTCCTGGTTCCTGTAACACCCTCTGCCTGTTCCATCATCGGGGTCAACTGGAAGGCGTCATTGGTTTGGTCCACAACGTCCACGGCGGTCAGCAGCATGCCGGTCGTCTTTCCGCCGGATGCCAGCGGTGAAACCATAGCCTGGGCGTTGTAGCTGGGCACGAATCCCTGACGGGTCTTCATAAGTCTTGCGTCCCAATCGGTCAGGTTGATGCGCTTGCGATTCTGCTCAGAAGCCAACTCGTCCATTGCATGACGAATCTGCTCCCTCAGCACTCTCTTGTTGGCTAACTCCTCCGGCAGATGTAAGGCAGGGGTATCCTCACCTCCTTCGTTCTGATCTTCAAGGTCGGCTATCGCCTTCCCCACCCTGTTCAATAACCGGCCCAACTCCTCGGCATTGTAGGTCCTATCTCTGGCCGCATTGGCACCCACCTTAGTTCCGTCAACCGCCTGAACCGCCAGGTTCACCAGTTTCATAGTTACCGCCGTGCGCACTGTGCGCTCGAACAGCTTCCTCATGGCTCGGCGATGATCCCTGTAGAACCGCCACAGGGTGTTGTGGTCGGGATGCTGCCACCCAGTCAGCCACAGGTACGGTATCTGGTCGCGACAGGCCGCCTCCAACTTGCGGCAGGAGCGCACCCCGGTCATGAACCCGTACAACCACACGTTCAACAAAGCGCGGGGATGGTAGGCCGGCGCTCCCATCGGGTCGCCGTCTATCTCCACGCCGAGCTCGGCCCAGCCTTCCCTATCCAGTGCGTCCACAAACTCGGCCACGAATCGGGCTGGATGGTCTAACGGCAACAGTTCGTCAAGAGAAGGCGGCAGCAGCCACATCTGATCGCGGTCCATATCTCGAAGCGGCATCTCCATCTCTCCTTCGTTGATGTCGCCTCTAAGGTACACCTAACACGGGTTCATTCACCATGTCCCTGACTTCTGAG
This sequence comes from Dehalococcoidia bacterium, assembly GCA_965248975.1. GTDB lineage: Bacteria > Chloroflexota > Dehalococcoidia > Lucifugimonadales > JAGWBF01 > CBDFKU01. The sequence goes on along the minus strand of CBDFKU010000013.1, from coordinate 49,696 downwards.
ACAGCCTCGTCAACGACGACGGCCGCATCGATGGCGAGGACCTTCGAATCGTCGCCTCCTCCTTCCTCAAGCGGCCGGGCGACGACGGCTTCGATCAGCGGGCCGACCTGGACTCCAGCGGCGATGTAGGTCTGAGTGATCTGGTCCGGGTCGCATCCCGGTTCGGCAGCGCCTCTCCCCAGGAATCCGAGCTCAACGAGCTGGTCGAAGTGGTCGACCACACCCCGGTGGATGGGGCGGTAGATGTGGGGGTGACCTTCCGGCCCCAGGTCTTCTTCTCCAGGCCGGTGTATTCCCCCAGCCTTGACGAGGACAATTTCTTCGCCACCTTCGGCGGCGAGAAGTTCCCCGCTGCCATCGTGCCGGCCGGCGACGGCAGATTCGGCTGGCTGTTTTTCAATGGGGCCATGGCCGACGCCTCCCACGTGACCGTCACCGTCGACGGCTCCACCATCCTGCCGCTGGACGGCGGCCCTCCCCTGGACGCCAACGGAGACGGGGAGCCTGGAGGGGTCAGGACCTACCGCTTCACCACGGTCAGCGTGGTCCCGCTGCCGGAGACGTCACTGACCGGAATCATCGTGGACCCCGGTCCCGACCGGGAGCCCATGACCGAGGATGACGTCGATCCCGGGCCCGATGAGACCCTCCACACCGACGACGACGTCTTTCTGCTGCCCATCGAAGGTGTCGAGGTATTCCTCCTGGGACTGGAGGAGCAGAAGCGGATTACCGGCCCCGAGGGCCGGTTCACCTTCGACAGTGTGCCGGTAGGGAACGTCAAGCTGGCCGTGAATGGCATGACGGCCGCAGCCCCGCCCGACGGCCTCTACTTCCCGGAGATGGTGATCGACGTCAACATCGAGCCGGCCATCGAGAACTTCCCCATGGCGGGAACGCCCCATCTATACCTGCCACGTCTCCCCTCGGAGATACTGCGGCAGGTCGACGGGGATGGCTCCACCATGATCGTGGCCGACGACGTGTCAGCTCCCGACCTGCCGCCGGGGGAGAGGCATTTCTTGTCGGTAGACATCCAACCCGGGAGCCTGGTGGACGCCAACGGTGGCCGTCTGGAGAGCGGGCAGGTAGGTCTCAGCACCGTGCCCCCGGACCTGGTCCGGGACATGCTGCCTCCTGGGGTCCTGCAGCACACCTTCGACATCACCCTCCAGGCGCCGGGTATCTCCAACTTCTCCACGCCCGCGCCCATGACCTTTCCCAACGTCTTCGGGGCTGCTCCGGGCACCAAGCTCAACTTCCTCAGCTTCGATCACACCACCGGCCGCCTGGTCATAGAGGGGACGGCTACGGTGTCCGCAGACGGTCTGTTCGTCACCACCGACCCGGACACCGGCATAACTCATCCGGGGTGGCACGGCCTGACCCCGCCGGGCGGCTGTGGCGGCTCCGGCGGACCGCCGCCTCGTCCGCCGGAGCCCTCTCCGGAAGAGCTGGTGATCAAGCACGACGCCATAGCCCTGGATATGGTTTTTGGAGACAACGGTGGCTGGGGGTTCCTGCCGATGTCATGGGTCTCTCCGAGCCCTCCACCCGACCGGAAACGCCCGCCCGCACAAGCGCCCGGCTGTGGTGTGCCCGAGCACGATCCCGACGAAGAGCAGAAGCTCCCGTTCATATCGGTTACCATCGAGATCGACGGTCCCCTGGCGGAGTTCGCCAAAAAGGGGACCGAGCCGGAGCATCTGCCCCTGACCAACCAGTCCTTCACCCTCACAGCAGGGCCTACCGACGTGAAAAAGTTCGTCTTCAACGCCAAGACCTATGAAGAGATGTTCGGCGCCGGAGGCATCAAGAACCTGAACCGGGACCATCTGTACGGGGCGAAGATCAAGATAACAGAGGTCCGCCGAGAGGCCGACGGGTCCAGGACCCGGGACATCTTTACCTTCTATGCATATCGTTGGGTCAACGTCATCTACGCTCCCGAGGCTAAGAGCAAGGCTGGCAATTCGGCGGCCTTTCACCGCACCCTGACCGACCCGTCGATTTTCGGCAGCGACGGGTTCCACCGCACCAAGACCGTGGGCGCCCACCTCCCGAAGTCTGTGAGGACCAGCTTCACCGGCCCCTTACTTGGGTCTCCCTTTGTCCTTAGTAACACGGTGATCGGCGGCAAGGAGATGCTCTGGCTATTCGACCCCACTCTGAGCGGCGAGAGGTCTGACAGCTTCGACGTCAAGGTCGATGGCCTGAAGGTGGGCAGCATCCTAGCACGGGGAACGGCAACCAACCGCACCACCGTCAACGTGAACGTCGAGGGATATAAGGTCGAGCTGAAGAGGATTATCAAGGCACTCCAGAAGGACGCCACCGGCGATATCTTCCATATCTTCCCCGACAGCACCAAGAAGTTCGTCTCCAACAAGTTCAAGACCCAGTTTGCCGGTTTCATGCCGGGCGATGCGTATACCGAGGCCCAGCTGGACGCAAAGATGCAGTCCGAAGCCGATGCACTGAAGGCAGCCATCAAGGCGGACTACGACACCGCCAACAAGCCAGAGGTGGGCTATCAGTTCGTGGACTCCGGCGGCGACGTCACCATGAGCTGGAAGGACCTAGGCGGCAGACTGTACGGCTCGGCCGACTACGATTCCGACGAAACTTTCCTGAAGCCGCTGATCACCAACGACGTGATCAGTCCGGCGGCCAAGGAATGGGCCCTCGCCCAGGCGTTGAACCAGAAGGTGGTCAACAAGGGCGAGTTCTCGGTTGCCATCAACGTGTCGTGGACATCGGGGGCGACCTTCGCTCAGTTCATGGCCAACACGGTCAGCCACGAAATCGCCCATACTTTTGGCCTCAACGACTCTTACCTGAACGGTAACGGCAACATCAACCCGGCCAACGATATCATGAACGCGGGCAGCGACTCCGACGCCGACCTGACCTTCTCCGCCCAGAACCAGAACCTGCTGAAGGCCGCCCTGGGATTCCACCGCAACGCCGACAAGCCCCTCACCGCCGAGCTGAAGATGTATCGGGACAACATAAACCTTCCCAATAGCAGGGCGGGGATTCGCGACGTGCTGGACGAGCCGGCCCCCGGCATAGGTGTTTCCGCGGCGGGCGAAACTCTCTTCCCCGACGATGTCGTCACCTTCGATGATGTCGCCGCCTCCAACGGGACCGGCGGCGCCACGACTCAAATCGACCTGACTATCACCAGCAACGGACAGCTTCCCCTCATCATTGACTCAGTGTCCCTATCTGATGGCTCCGCCGGGTTCTCTATAGTGGCCGGCGTGGCGCCCGGGACCACCCTGGGGTTGGAGCAGAGCACTGTCGTCACGGTGGAGTTCAACCCGGCTGGAGTGGGCGGCCACCAGGACACCCTCACCATCAATAGCAACTCCGGCGGGGCGCCGGCATTCAGCATCGGGCTCACCGGAACTGGACTGTCACCCGACCCCGTGGCGGCCGTGGAGCTCCTTGATAACAACAACCTGGGAGGCCTGCCGGTGGCCGGTGGATCGGCCGAAGTCGCCGAGCTAGCGTCCATCACCAACCTGGGCGTGGCGCCCCTGGTGATAGCGGACATCGCTCTGGTCGAGGGCATCGGGCCCTTCTCGTTGCTGGGCCTGCCCGCTGATATGAACACCAACCCTATCAATCTAGCCCTGGGGGAGAGCTTCATCTTCGGTGTCGGATTCGACCCCAATCGCCTGGGCATCGAGCGGGCCCTGATCCAGGTGGTGACCAACGATCCCGACAGGCCAAACCTCCGGATCAGCGCCGTAGGCACCGGCTTGGACCAGACCGTTTACCCCCACTGGGGTAACGATTACATAGCTATAGAGACGCCGGACCTGCCCGGGTCCGTGGTCCTTCGCGACCTAAGCGACGATCAGGGCAACTTCCAGCTCTTCCTTCCCTCCGAGGAGCCCTTCCACATGGTGATATTCGATCCGGTGACGGGGCTTGTCAGTCATAGTTTCGGAACCTCCGCCAGGTCGGGCCAGGGCATCGATCTTACCTCCAGCATCGTATTCTCCGGCAGCGTCGAGCCCGACGGCGACTCCGACGGCCTTCCCGACGACGTGGAGTTCGCCCTCGGCACTTCGGCAACGAAAGCCGACACCGACGGGGATGGGCTCTCCGACTTCGTGGAGGTCGCGCAGGGCCTGGACCCACTGGGCGGCCGGTCCTTCCCGACGGGCATCATCGCCAACGTCAGGCTCCGTGGCGAGGCTCGCGACCTGGTGGTCGAAGGGCGGCCCCGGGGCGAGGCCGGACAGATTGCCTACGTGGCCGACGGCTCCGGAGGCCTGGCCATCGTCGATGCCTCCCAGTTCAACAAGCCCACCCTCCTCAGCCAGCTGGGCCTGCCCGGGACGGCCGAGGACGTAGGCGTCGACGCGACCGTTGGAATCGCGGCGGTGGCCGCAGGAGCGGTAGGACTCCACCTCGTCGACGTATCGGACCCTGTGTCCCCGGCGCTTCTCCAGACGGTGGAGCTCCCTGACGGAGCCGCACGAGTGGAGGTGTTCGATGGGTTGGCCTACGTGGCCTCTGGCACATCGGTCCACAGCATAGACCTGCTGACCGGGGAGTTCGAGCAGGCATTGGGCCTGGGCGGAGCCCAGCTTACCGACATAGCGCGAGAAGACGCTATGTTGTACACCATGGACGCCGACAGGACCCTTAGGGCGGTGGACCTGTCGGGGTTCGATATGATGATCCGGGGCTCCCTGGCGCTGACGGACGGAGGGGGCAGGCTCTTCGTGGGCAATGGCATCGCCTACGCCGTCGCGGAGAGCAACTTCCGCGGGGGATTCGCCACCGCTGACGTCTCCAATCCCGATGAGATCACCCTGATCAGCGGGTCGGACGTGCCCTCCACCGAATGAGCACCCAAAACAGCCTTCGTGGCCAACGGCTCCGGTCTCGGCCTGGCGGGAGGCACACCCTCCAATACCGAGTCCCACCTGCTCAACGTCATGGACGTGTCCGACCCGGCGAAGACGAACGTCTTCGTGACCCGCTTCGATCTGCCCGTGTCCCCCAATGCCGTGGTCCTGGCCAGCGGCATAGCCTACGTAGCCGACGGCTCCGCCGGCCTTCAGGTCATCAACTATCTGGCCTTCGACAATCAGGGGCAGCCTCCCCAGGTCAACATAAGCAGTCCCGTAGCCGACGTGGACCCGGACACTCCGGGCGTCCAGGTGATCGAAGGGACCTCCATCCCGATCTTCGCCGACGTAACCGACGACGTTCAGACCGCCAACGTCGAGCTGCTGGTGGATGGCGAGGTGGTGGCCAACGATGTCTCCTTCCCCTTCGAGCTGACCGCCCTCGCGCTGGGCGAAGTGCCTGCGCCCACCGCGATAGAGGTCCGCGCGAAGGCCAATGACACCGGCGGCAACTCGGCCCTCTCCAACATCCTCGTCTTCGAGCTGGTTCCAGACACCATCGCTCCCACCATCGTCGGTACGTCGCCGGGTAACGGACAGGCCCTGGGCGGCGGCCTTCGGGCTGCCAGGGTCAGGTTCTCCGAGCCCATGGCGGCCGACACCATGACTCCTGCGAACTTCCGGATGCGCCGCCTCCAGGGCGAGCTCGTTGCTCCCGTCAACGTCAAGCTGCGCAAGAACGACCGGTTCCTCCAGCTAACCTACGCGGCGCTGCCGCCGGGAACATACGAGCTGGTAATAGCCTCGTCCCAGGTGACGGACAGGGCAGGGAATCCTCTGGGAACGGAGGACCGGGTTATCCGGTTTATCCTCGTCCCCGAGGTCGTCTATTTCGGCTACAACCCCAACAACGGTGGAATTCTGGAGCTGGTGGGCTGGCAGAACGGCACGACCTACGAGATCGTCGACCTGGACAACCGGAGCACCTTCAAGTCGGGCACGCTGGGCCGGTTCGGGACGGCCAGTGTGCCGATGGAAGAGGTGCGCCACTTCAAGCTACGGTCCAACGCGCCCCTGCTGGCCATCCTCGGCGCAGACTCATTTAGTCAAGGCGCCAACTACTTCTATCCTGCCCTCGATGGAAGGCTCATGATCGGGCGGGAGTTCATCATTCGCACTCCGGTGCTGGCTGGCAACAACGAGATCATTATCTTCGCCTACGAAAACAGCATAATCACCTTACGTGACACCGCGAGAGCCATCGCAACTACTCAGACCATCCCCGCCGGCGGCTTCTACGCCACGACGCGCGCCCCCCTCGATCCCTTCACGGTCTACAGCGTGGAGTCTAGCGGCAGGATCTCCATCATGAGCAACGCGCAGAACGGTAACACGTCGGTGCCATCGGGCAACGGCACCGACGTAGGCACCGTGTTCCTGCTGGGGACTCACGGTTGGGAGAGAGGGGCCGTCGCTATCTTCGCCTACGAAGACGCCACCGTGACCGGAATCAACATCGAGTCGGGGACAGAGGCTTTCGCCCGCACCCTGGTTTCCGGGGAGTTCGCCTACATCGGCGGCCTGGGGAGCAACAAGTTCCGGTTGATCAGCACGGGCAAGATCGGGGTATGGGCCGGCGATACCGAAGCCGGCGATTCCATTAGATGGATGGGCGACGACCTCACCATGAACGTGGGGGCGGCGGGGAGGGATATCCTGATACACACCCAGTCCTTTGGTGCCTTCGTGTTCGCCTACAAAGACGGTACCACGGTGGACATCGATGGAGAGGTCACCGTCCTTGATGCGGAGCAGTTCATAGACCTTCTGCCCGATGCTCTCCATCGCATCGGCTCGGACAAACCCATCGTCGTCCAGACCATCGGAGGGAACTTCCTCAACGACTGGGATGCCATCCTCAGGTTGGTGCCTGCCGATGAGCTGGGAGTCGCCCCCACGGTCTTCATCGCTTCGCCGACGCCCGGGGAGACGTTCGTCGAGGGCGCTTCAGTACCTATCCGGGTGGCCGCCGCAGACGACGTCGCGGTCGCCTCGGTGGAGTTCCTCGTCGACGGGCAGGTGATCGCTCGTGACCTATCGCCGCCATATCGAGTCGATTTCACGGTACCGACCGGACCCATCAGCCTCACCATCGGCGCCAGGGCGACTGACCTGGGGGGCAACGTCGGTGTGGCCCAGACCTTAGTCGTCAACGTCATCCCCGACCCCTTGACCATCGTGGTCGGTAGAGTGATAGACGAGCAGGGCATAGTAGTAGGTGCGGATGTGGAGGTTTTCGGCCTCGCATCGGTCAGCGGCGCCGACGGGACTTTCGCCATACCCGACGTACCCACGGTGCTGGGCGATGTAATCGTCTTCGTACGAGGCAAGATAGATGGCACCGTCGTAGACGGACGCTCTTCGCCGGTGGCTCCCGTGCCGGGGGGCGTTACCGACGTCGGAGACGTTCTCCTGGAGGATGTCATTTTCCCCATAGATGAGGGCGTACTGGCCAGGCTGGAGCTGAACGGAGACCTTCGGGACTCCAGCGGAAACGAGAGGCACGCTACCCTCATCGGCGGCCAGTTCGTCGACACGGCCCTGGGCACCGGCCTGCACGTGGGCCCCGACGACCCGCTGGGCATCGATTGGAGCCCGTACGCGGGCCTGCTCTCCCACCCCTACACCGTGGAGATGGTGCTGACGCCGGCCAGTACGTCCGGCTTCAAGAAGCTGTTCAGCTTCGACGATTCCAGCGATAACGGATGGTACTACAGTAGTGGTGGAATCCGAGCTTATCCCAACCCGGGCTTGGGCGGTCAGGCGCAGGCCGGGCAGCTTCACTACATAGCCTTCGTTTCGACGGCCCCCGACCAGGTGGATGTGTATTTCCAGGGCGCTCTGCTGGGATCGACCAACGCCAGCTTCACCGCGCCGCCGTCCCAGGCGATCTTCTTCCGGGACGACTCGTCCACCGGCCGAGGGGAGCGGGTGGACGCCGTCGTGGAGGCCGTTAGGATCTCTGGAGTTAGCAGGACGGCCGAGGAGATTGCCGCTATCCAGCAGCGCATCGAACAGCTTAGCGCCAATCCGTAGTGACCACGTAGACGAACCCCGTGACCCCCAGACACCGCCCGCCTCTCGGGATGGTCAACCTTCTCCGTTTCAGATACAATTACCTACGTAGGAGAGGTGGCCGAGTGGTTGAAGGCGCCGCTCTCGAAAAGCGGTATACCCTCCGGGTATCGTGGGTTCGAATCCCACCCTCTCCGCCATTTTCAGATACCAAACGGGCCGATGGCAGGGTCGCAGCTCCCACTCCCACAACAGAATTGCCGACATTTTGCCGACATTATCCATCTGGATCCCCGTGCCCGTCTCTGACTTCCCCCGCTTCCCTCAAGCCCTCTTCAAATTTGAGGGCTGCAGCTTCCTGAAGCCCAGGCAGAACGTGAGAATAGGTGTCAAGGGTGATGGTGATGCTCGCATGGCCGAGCCGCTCGCTTACGATCTTCGGATGGACCCCTTGTTTCAACATCAATGTGGCGTGGGTGTGTCGGAGATCGTGGAGACGGACAGGTGGAATACCTGCGCGTCGGACTATCTCAGCGAACCTGCGGCTCACAGTATTCGGATACATTGGGCTGCCATCGGGATGGGAGAACACATAGTCGGTATTACCCCACTCGAAACCCATTGCACTCCTCTGTTCCCTCTGCTTTACCTTCAGTCCAGCCAATAGCGCCACTGCGCTGGGCGGAAGGCTAACCGAGCGCCGCGACCGAGCGGTCTTCGGCTGCATGACAATGAGACCCTTGCCCCGGACCCGTTGAAGAGTTTCGGTTACGGCTATCGTTCTCGTATCCAAGTCGACAGCTGACCACCTCAAGCCCAGTAGCTCACTGCGCCTCATACCGGTATATACGGCCAGGAAGAAGAGAGGACCGTAATGTGAATGGGATGCTGCATCGAGGAATCTCTGGACATCGTCGGCGTCCAAGGATGCCATCTCCTTGCGAGCGGGCCTCGGCGGGTCCACGGCATCACAAACATTGCGGGCTAACAGGCCCCACCTAACCCCATGTCCAAGAGCTTCGCGCAGGACACGATGCGCACCAAGGGCCGTTCGGGCCGACAGACCGCGGTCAAGCATGTCAGAATAGACGCTCTGGATCTGCGCTGGGGCAAGCTTGACCAGGGGTACGTGTCCCAGGCGGGGTATAATGTAACGATGTATCCGCTCCCTGTACCCCTCCACGGTTCTCGGGGACGTATTCGTTTCAGCGTAAATGTACAGCCACTGATCTAAGAACTCCCCAACAGTAGCTTTCGAGATGTCCAGGGGCATCCCCTTGTCCAGGGCAGAGAGCATCTCCCGAAGCTTCTTCTGGGCATCGGCCTTGCTGCCCTTGACGTTGACGAACTTCCGTCGCCGCTTCCCTGCTTCATCGAAGCCAAGTGTTAGCAACCAGCAAAAGTGGGACACATTGGGACCCGAGAGATCAGGTGCTGGATGGGGGTCTGGTGAGCTCTCTGAGGGCCCTGTTATAGCGTCTGCGGTTTTGGATGGTTTTGGCCTTCACCTCCTTGTATCTTGGTTTGGGTGTGTAACAATCACTTCACTTAGGTGGATCGGGGTGCGGCAGACCGGTTTCTCCTTGGTTATGGAAGACCGCCAGAAAGCGAGGGTCGCCGCACCCCTTCCGAATAGAGCCCGAACAGTTGCCTGGGCCAACCAAGCCCGCATCTTGCAAGGACGGGCCAATAATTCGCAGGAGGTGCTCGTGGAGCAAGAATCGATCTACGTAGGCATTGATGTAGCCAAGGCCCAGGTGGACGTCGCAGTCCGTCCTACGGACGACAGATGGGAGGTTTCCCATGACGAGACAGGAGTCCGGCAGCTGGTCTCCCAGCTGAAGGCCCTTGAACCGGTCATGGTGTTGCTGGAGGCTTCGGGCGGCTTGGAAGTGCCGCTGGTGGCTGCCTTGGCAGCCGACGCGGTGCCTGTGGTCGTCGTCAACCCCCGCCAGGTGCGGGACTTCGCCAGGGCCACCGGGAAGCTGGCCAAGACCGACGCTCTGGACGCGGCGGTTCTGGCTCACTTCGCCGAAGCGGTTCGTCCACCCGTGCGCCCTCTGCGAGACGCCGAGACCCAGGCCCTTAACTCCCTGGCTGCCCGCAGGCACCAGGTGATGACCATGCTGGTCTCGGAGAAGAACCGCTTGAGCGCCGCCGCCATCGCCGTCCGTCCCCGCATCGAGGCCCACATTGCATGGCTGGAGCGAGAGCTGGACGACCTGGATGAGGGACTGCGGCAGACTCTCCGCCAGAGTCCCGTATGGCGAGAGAAGGATGACCTCCTGCGCACCGTTCCCGGCGTGGGAGAACAAGTCTCCATCTCTCTCCTGGCCTATCTGCCGGAGCTGGGCACGCTGGACCGCCGGCAGATCGCCGCCCTGGTAGGGGTGGCTCCCTTCAACCGGGACAGCGGCACCCTGCGGGGCAAACGCACCGTCTGGGGTGGACGCGCCCGCATCCGCGCCGCCCTGTACATGGGAGCGCTGGTTGCCAGTCGCTTCAACCCTGTTATCAGGGACTTCTACCAGCGGCTGCTGGCCGCTGGTAAGCCCAAGAAGCTGGCCCTCACAGCCTGCATGCGCAAGCTGCTCGTTATCCTCAACTCCATGCTCAAGCATCGCTCACCCTGGCGCGACCTGACTCCGGCAGTCGCCGGTCATTCCTCTTGACTTTCAAGACAGTTGCTTTCTGTGGGTAACTCTACCCTCACTTCAGGAGCTCTCGCCACCCTCCAAACTCTCGGGTTTTCTTACCCTCCGATGTGTCCCATTATCGCTGACGGCCTACAGTTGGACAGGACCACTACGTCCTGATCCAGCTTGAGCCTCAAAAGTCCTGAGAGTCCTTCGTTGAGCCGCTCATACGCTGCTCCGTAGTCACCCCGATCGAACTCCCCCACGCCAATGAAGCCAATGATACGGTGGCCAGCTCGGTCTATGGCCCGCCGGTCATAGGGAGCAGGGGAGTGTGCTAACTTCTGGCGGTGTAGCTCAAGGGCCTCGTACTGGAGCTTCAGCCCACCCTGTATGTCTTCCTTGACCAGGTGGTGGCCGTATGCCGCTTTGACCAGAAACTCTGTGAACGGGTCGCCAGAAGCGACGGCATGTTCCAGCGCCTCTGCCATGGTGCTCAAGGACTCTAGCATGGTCCCCGTGCTCATGAAGAGCTTGCCCTTGCCCAACTTTATCTGGGCGAGGAGAGCCGAGTCCCCCACACGATGGGCGGCCTCCTCGGCCTCATGGACAAGCGACAACAACGCCTCCCTGTCCTCGCTGGATGTGCGGACCCGCCACCGGGTTTCGGAAGCGGCGAGGATGAGGTACACGACCTGGGCCAGGAGCTCATCGGTCTCCACCGAACTTTCCGCCACTTTTTTGTGGCTATCCAGCGCACGCCAGGCCAGGCCCTCGGCTTCGACCAGGGCACCGCCCAGGAAAGCGGAGTAGGCTGCCTCAAAGGAGTACCTCGCCGCGGCCAGGTACTCCTCCGCCGCCTCATTGTGCCTCGCTATTTCCAGGATGAGCTTGCGTGGCAGCGCATTCTCTCCTGCGGCCTCTGCCAGTATCTGGGCCAGGACTCTGTGATGCTCTCGTCGTTCTCCAGGGCTGAGGCTATCGTAAAAAGAATGATGCATCAGGAGGTGCTCGAAGGCATACCCGTCGTACTTCTTGCCTCCCCAATCCTCAGGAGCAGAGTACGAGATGACCCGGTGGCGCTGCTCGACCTCTCGGAGCTTGGCGAGGACATCGATCTGGTCCAGCTTCTCCTGTTCCGCCAGGGGGTACGCGATAAACCGCGGGCCCTGGACGGCCGCCCGCTGCAGCATGGCCTTGTATTCGGACTCCATGGCTTCGATACGGGACTCCAGCAGAGCTTGGACCGTGGGAGGCACCGAGGTTTCAGTCAGGAATTCGGTGAGATCCCAGTCCGCTGCGGTGCCTGGCGGCTCCCCGAGCACAGTACCACCCCCATTGGAGCCCGGTATGACGCCCTTCTCCTCCAGCAGCTTGAGGTATTCCTCCAGCACCATCGGACTGCCGCCGGTAAGCTGGTGCAGCCTGGCCACTGATCCGTGGCCGGCCACCCTGTTGTACCGAAGGCGCATGTACTCCTTGATATCGTCCTCGTTAAAGGGATGGAGCACGATTTCACGGGCAAGCCTTTCGATTTTGAGCTGCCTGCTCACTTCCCGGAGCGGGTGCTTCTCCGAGAGGCTCGTCGGCCGATAGGAGACCAACAGCACGATGGGCCTGTTCTGGATGGCCCTGCCCAGGGACCACAGCAGCTGACAGGACATCTCGTCCATCCAGTGAGCGTCTTCAACCACCATCACAAGGGGCGTGTAGGACGTACAGGACTGGAGGATCGTATCGACGTACCGCTTCACCAGAGACTGCGCCGGCGCCGAACGTGATTGATCATCGGATGCCAGCCAGGTGGCCGCTATGTTTCCGGTCTTTATGGCAAGCTTGGCGGCAGGCCCCACCGTTGGGACGATGTTGGCCATCTCCTGCGCAAGTTCCACGATGGTAGACCTATTCCTGCCCATTTTGCCAAGAACCCTGTTCAGCAGGTTGGGGGGCTTCTCAAGGCTGGCTATCTCGCCCAACAGATCGGCGAAAGGCTGGAATGGGTTCATAGCACCATGGTACATATCGCACCTGGTCCAGACGAACTGGACCTCCTCCAGGCCCGGGTGCTGGCGGCATCGCGCCTCCGCTCCTCGTACCAGCGAGGTCTTGCCCATGCCGGTCTCGGCCTCTAGGAGGACAACTCCACCCCGGCTTTGGGCGCCCTCCGCCAGCAAACGGAGGATCTGCTCAAGCTGCTCTCTCCGCCCAACTGTCTGAAGTTCTGCAGGCCCTCTCATTGCTGAGGCTTACCGTACGCCCACGGACTTGTGCCGTCAAGCATCTTGAGCTGCCGGTCCACACGACAGCCCTGCATGGGCTGGGTCTCGCCGGATACGGAGACGGACAGGACCGATGTTGTTAAATCACCCGGTTCCGCCAACTCCAGGGGATGTCTCTAGATGTGGCTAGGCGGCTACATCGGTGTATGTTAACTTATATGGGAGCGTTTACCCACGGCGTGTTCTCCATAGGGTCGGGAACAAGGTGTACTCCCCCCATGGGGTCTAGGACACCGGTGACAGGTTCGATTGGTCGAGCCCTCTGGCGACTATGTAATACCTTCGAAAACGACTGAAGGGCGAAGCTTTGGCGCTTAAGGCTATAACTGTCGGGCGCAGCGGAATGCCGGTTATTCCGAAAGACGAGAACGGCTGGGAGCATTGGGTCTCGGCAACCCGGACCCGTGCCTACGTCCTTCGTAACCCCCTCGTTGACTGGCTCGACCGGTATGGCGAAGAGAAGGGCTTCACGCGCGATACGGACCTCGCAGGGTACGATGAGCGCTTAGAGTTCGTCCCGTTTATCATGCAGAAGGGGCAGGAATTCGAGGCGGCCACCGCGACGCATCTCGGTACGCTGGCGCCGTTGATCTCTATAGCCCAAGGACCCGAAGATGTCCGTGACCTGGCTGCGGCCGAGAAGACGTTCCAGGCCCTTTGTGAAGGAACGCCTATGGTGCACCAGGCGGTGCTCAGAGATGCCGAGACCAGAACCTACGGGGCTGCGGACTTTCTGATCAGATCCGACATCTTCGCCGAGCTGTTCCCAGGACACATTACTTCGGAAAAGGCTGCGGTTGCTGCCCCAGACCTTGGCGACAATCCCTGGCATTACGTAGTAGTCGACGCCAAGTTCACGACCCTCGAGCTCCTGGTCTCGGGCTACCTCGGAAATGGCGGATCAAGCCCGGCATACAAAGCCCAGCTCTACATCTACAACCGGGCACTTGGCCGGCTCCAGGGCTACACACCAGGGACGGCCTTTCTCCTGGGCCGGGGATGGGGGCAGGCCGCCAAGGGAATCAAGGGCCGTGGCTTCAACGCGATGGAACAGCTGGGCCCGGTAGCTATGGGTGACGATATCAAGGTGCAGGTCAAGGGCGCCTGCACCTGGCTCCGCCGGATGCGTATGGATGGAGCCGACTGGTCGCCGCTGCCCTCCCCCAGCGTTCCCGAGCTCTGGCCGAATGTTGGTGAGAGTGCATGGCCCTGGCACGACGCAACGAGCCGCATCGCCCGGGAGCTCAACGAGCTCACCCTGCTTTGGTACGTCGGGCCGGACAAACGAGACAAGGCCCATACGAAGGGCATAACCTCCTGGAAGGACCTCGGGGCGACAGCTTCGTCCCTCGATGTTACGGGGCAGACGACTGGCCCGACCCTCCAGGCGATCCTTGCCATTAACCAGGGGCAAGATGGGCCTCCGGTCAGACCCGCACACGTGCATGCGGCGGAGGACGAATGGAGGCCAGTGCCAAGGCTAGAGTTTTACGCGGACTTTGAGACCGTCAACAGCGTCAACGACGACTTCTCGAAGGTCCCGGACCAGAATGGTCGGAACCTGATCTTTATGATCGGCTGCGGCCATGTGCAGGATGGCGGGTGGGCCTTTCGGTGCTTTACCGTGGATCGGCTGACCGAGGACAACGAAGCCAGGATCATTGATGGATGGCTGGGCCATATGTCAGACATCGGGCGGCGTCTCGGAGTAGAGGAGACCCCGCGGATCGTTCATTGGTCTTACGCGGAACCGGTCAACTACGAGGACGCTTACAACTCGGCAAGGGAGCGGCACCCGGAGAAAGGCTGGCCGACCGGGAACTGGTTCGATCTCTGGGCCGGGGTCGTCCGCAGGGAACCGGTTGTGGTGCGTGGTGCGCTGAACTTCGGCCTCAAGTCCTTTGCTCGGGCCCTGCACTCCCATGGCCTGATTCAGACTTCGTGGGGCGACACAAAGGTCGACGGCCTTGGCGCGATGACAGGCGCATGGTGGTGCGACGAAGAGGCGAAAGAGAAGGGCGTCAAGCTTATCGAAACCGAGTTGATGCGAGAGGTCCGGCGTTACAATGAGGTTGATTGCAAGGTGATGATGGAGATCGTCAGTTACCTACGGGAGCACCATTGACAAGGAACCATCTCGGGCTAGCTTCCAAGATGTCGTACAACCAGCTTGGTGGAACCGGGTACGTTCGGTGGCAGGCCGGGATCCGTAATTATCTGACAGAGAGAGACTGTGCTGACCGCGGATCGCCAAAACGGAAACGGGGTGACCATTATTGACTTAGCGATTCCCCAGATCGCCCAAGAGCTCCATTTGGCTCAGGGCCGGGTACAGGCCACCGTAGGCTTACTGAACGATGGAGCCACAGTGCCCTTTATTGCCCGGTACCGCAAGGAGGCGACCGGCAGCCTGGATGAGGTGGCTATCACCAGCATTCGGGACCGATTGTCCCAGCTTCGTGACCTCCGGGACCGGCGGGAGGCCATCCTGGGCTCCTTGGAAGAGCGGGGGCTCCTGACCGATGAACTAAGGAAAGATGTCCTCTCCGCCGAAACCATGGCGGCCCTGGAGGACATCTATCTGCCCTACCGACCCAGGAGGCGCACTAGGGCCACCATCGCCCGGGAAAAGGGACTGGAACCCCTGGCACTGCACCTCTGGGACCAGGAGGTTAACGACGTCAATCTCGCCGCTATCGAGTACATCAATCCGGACCTAGGGGTAGAGACGGTCGAAGATGCCCTGAGTGGAGTCAGAGACATCATCGCCGAGTGGGTCAGCGAAGACAGCACCGCTCGGGGAGAAATGCGGAAGCTGTTCCGGTCACAAGGTACCTTCTCTTCCAAAGTGGTTGAAGGCAAGCACTCCGAAGCATCCAAGTACCGGGACTACTTCCAGTGGGAGGAACCGGTGGCTGGTGTGCCCTCCCACAGGGTGCTGGCGATGCTACGGGGTGAGAGAGAGGGTCTATTGTCGATCAGTATTACCCCGCCCGCCGTGCAGGCCATTTCGATCCTGGAGGGGATCTTCGTCACCGGTCCTTCCGCTGAAGGAGGGGCCTCCCAACAGGTCCGGCTGGCGGTTCAGGACGGATACAACCGGTTGTTGGAAGCCTCCATGGAAAGGGAGATCCGCAAAGAGACTAGAGTTCGGGCCGAATACGCCGCCATCGAAGTATTCGCCGACAACATGCGAGGGCTGCTTCTGGCCCCGGCCCTGGGTCAGAAGACCGTCCTGGCCCTGGATCCCGGATTCCGCACAGGCTGCAAATTGGTATGCCTGGACCGGCAGGGCCGGTTGCTGCACCACGATACCGTCTATCCCATCCTGAGTGGACAGAGAGAGCAGGAGGCGGCCAAGAAGGTAGCCCAACTGTGCGTGCAGTACCAGGTTGAAGCTATCGCCGTGGGGAATGGCACCGGTGGCCGTGAGACCGAAGCCTTTCTCAGGGGCCTGGAGTTGGGCCCCCGAATTTCCGTGGTGATGGTCAACGAAAGCGGGGCGTCGGTCTACTCAGCCTCAGCGGTGGCGCGGACCGAGTTTCCGGATGAGGACATTACGGTCCGGGGGGCTGTTTCCATCGGTCGCCGTCTCATGGACCCCCTGGCAGAGCTGGTCAAGATAGACCCCAAAGCCATCGGGGTGGGCCAGTACCAGCACGACGTCGATCAGAAAGCCCTGAAGGGACGTCTGGACGATGTCGTAGGCAGTTGCGTCAACAGTGTTGGGGTGGAGTTGAACACCGCCAGCGGAGAGCTGCTCTCTTACGTTTCGGGCCTGGGTCCTCGTTTGGCCAAAGCAGTAGTGGAGTATCGGAACAGTTACGGTCCCTTCGCCTCCCGGGAATCCCTGAAAAGAGTCCCGCGCCTGGGTGCCAAGGCCTTCGAGCAAGCAGCAGGGTTTCTGCGAATCAGAGGGGGCAACCATCCACTGGACGCCAGCGCCGTGCATCCCGAATCCTACGGGGTGGTGGAGGCCATCGCCAAAGACCTGGGACATCCGCTGGACCGATTGGTGGGCGACGCCAGTATATCCGGTCAGATCGATCCCCAGCGCTACGTTGGCGACAAAGTGGGACTACCCACATTGAATGACATAGTCGAAGAGCTGGCCCGGCCCGGACGTGACCCACGTCAGGAGTTCGAGCCCTTCTACTTCGCCGATGGCATAAACAGAATCGAGGACCTGGCGGTGGGGATGAGACTGCCGGGGGTGGTAACCAACGTGACCGATTTCGGCGCCTTTGTAGATGTGGGAGTGCACCAGGACGGGCTGGTTCACATCAGCCAGCTGGCCAACCGCTTCGTCAGAAATCCCCTGGATGTTGTCAAAGTGCAGCAGCAGGTGTGGGTCAGCGTGCTGGAGGTAGACCTGGAGCGCAAGAGGATTTCCCTAACAATGAAGGCGTAAGTGAACGATGGACCGTATGATCGACTCAGGACAGACAACTGACCCAGCCTGTGTCTTATTCCAGGAACACTGGGTTTGCTAGGGGCGTACAATTAACAAGATGCCCGCATACAGAAAAGCGACTGGTCCCACGGGCCCCCAGTCGGGCGCACTCAGGGCCTCGCCGATCTAGCGTAATGGAGGGGCTCCCAATCTGCCCACTTGAATCGCACAGTTCAAAATGCTAAGTGCCGCCAACGTTAGCATGGCCTACGGGGACCGGATTCTGTTCAGTGGTCTAACCCTCAACGTGGCAGCCGGAGAGCGCATCGCGCTGATTGGCGCCAACGGTTCGGGCAAGACCACTCTCATGGACATCCTGGCCGGCGACATATCGCCGGATACCGGGAACGTTTCCAGGCAGCGGAACGTCACCATAGGCTACCTCAAACAGGAGAACCCCTGGTTCTCCGGCAAGACCTTGATAGAAGAGGTACTTGAGGGATCTTCTGAAGTGACAGCTCTTAGAGACCGGATTGCCGCCATTCACCAGTCTCTTTCATTACAGACTTGCTCAGACAACCAAGGTGAGCTCCTACGACAACTCAGCCAGCTTGAATCGGCGTTGGAGGCGGCTGATGTGATCCCCAGGGAGCACGAGGCCAAGGTGATCCTCTCCGGGCTAGGCTTTAAGCAAGATGACTTCCTCAGACCCCTCGGCGAGTTCAGCGGCGGTTGGGTTATGCGCGCGGTGCTAGGCAAGCTGCTTTTCATGAAACCGGATGTGTTGCTCCTGGACGAGCCAACCAATCACCTGGACCTTAATGCCAACCTGTGGTTTGAGAGGTACCTGTCATCCTTCCGTGGAGCGGTAGTCGTCACCTCTCACGACCGGGCTTTCCTGAACCAGGTAGCAACCATGGTGCTGGCTATCACACCGGACGAGGCCGTGCTCCTCAGGGGGAACTACGACAATTACCTTATCGCCAGCGAGCGCTCCCTTCAGGTCAAACAGGCCGCGGCGGCCAGGCAGGAACGCGAGATCCAGAAGCAAATGCGCTTTGTCGAGCGCTTTCGCTCCAAGGCCCGAAAAGCCTCTCAGGTCCAGAGTCGATTGAAACAGCTCGAGAAGGTAAAGCAAATTCAGCTGCCCAGGGCGACCAAGAGGGTCCATTATTCTTTCCCAGAGCCGCCACGAAGCGGTGCAGAAGCAATCTGTCTTACCAACGTGAGCAAGTCCTATGGCGATCACGAAGTTTACCGGGGTTTGAACCTGGCGCTGATGCGCGGTGACCGGGCCGCCCTGGTTGGCCCTAACGGTGCCGGCAAGACCACGATGCTGAAGATTCTTGCAGGTGTCCTTCCTTTCGAGGAGGGCGAGCGGAAGACCGGCCACAACGTGATCACAGCCTACTATGCTCAGCATGTGCTGGAGCTCCTCAACCCTGGCAACACCCTCATCGAGGAGCTCCAGCAAGCTGCGCCCGAGGAATCGGACCAGAACCTCCGGAACATCCTCGGTGGGTTTCTATTCAGCGGAAACGATGTCCGCAAGCCCATATCCGTGCTGTCGGGCGGAGAAAAGGCGCGCGTCGCCCTGGCCAAGCTGCTGATCCAACGAAGTAACCTGTTGCTGATGGACGAGCCAACCAACCATCTGGACATTGCTTCCAGAGAGATTCTCGCCGACGCCCTCAGCGACTATCGCGGCACTATCTGCTTCATAACCCACGACCGCACCCTAATACGGCAGATCGCCAACAAAATTGTTGAGGTCGATGGCGGCCGGCCCATGCTCTTTCCCGGCGACTACGACAGCTACCTGTATCGGAAGCAGGTAGAAACCTCGCGAGGCAGCACCCGTACTATCGCCAACGGGGTGGGCAATGACGGCTCGAAGCCAGGCTCTGCCGACAACAAACCCACCAGGGGACGCCCCGGACGGCCGCGGAGTTCCGAAGAGGAGCTGCGCCGGGCCCTCAGCAGAGAGGCCCGAAGTTTGGCCAAGCGTATAGATGAAATCAATGCTAGCCTGGTATCCCAGGAGGCCCGCATTGCGCAGTTGGAAACGCTATTCTCCCACCCGGACCGGTTTGAAGACGCGGCTCAGCTAGCCACATCGGCAGAGCAGTACCGAGTGCTCAAAGAGGAAGCGCAATCGCTCTGGGAGGAGTGGGAGAGGTTGTCGTTGGAGGCAGAGGGTATTAACAGCAGGCTCGGGGAGCTCGAGACGACCGGGTCGTGATCATGAGCAAAGGCCGAGTGGTGTCCGAAGGCAGCGTACACGAGGTTGCATTACAAGCCGGATTAGCCCGGTCGGTCCAGGTGCGGGTGTTTCCGGCGGACGTTGAAAGGACTGTCTCTCGGCTGTCCCAGGTGCCCGAGATCGCCACGGTTCAGAAAGTGGATTCCCGGCCGGGAGAGATACGCGTGGAGGTGCCCCAGGAAAAGGCCGCCGGCGTAAACCCGGTGGCCGCGGCGCTGATCTCAGCAGGCATCCCCATACTGTCGCTGGAGGTTGAGGGAGCGACCCTGAACGACGCCTTCCTTCGGCTGACGGCTGGAACGGACGAGTGATGGAAGCTACCAGCGATATCCAAACCGTACGATCCTTTATCGGGTCGGGTCCCCGCCACGGCTGGGCCGTGGTTGCGGCACAAGAGCTACGAGATCTGTGGCTCGGAACCCGGGGACTCATGATGATCCTGGGCTACAGCGCTGTGTTGAGTGTGCTGGCGTTCATGGTAGCCGGGAACGCCGAGCTGAACCTGCTGGACGCCCGAGAATCCGTGGGCCTGTTCGTCAGGGTCTCTCTGGCGCTGGGGACCCTGGCGGCGTTGATCATCAGCGCCGATGCCATCAGCGGTGAGCGGGAGCGCGGGACTATCGAGAATCTGCTGCTCACTTCGGTCCGACGCCGCGACCTGGTGGTGGGAAAGCTCCTCGCCGCCACGTCGGTGTGGCTGGCCGCCTTCGCAGTGGCCGTGCCCTACGTCGTGGTTATCTCTCGCGGGCCGGGAATTGCTGGAGACGCCCTCCTGGTCCTGTTAGGCGCGGGCACGCTAATGGCGATGGCGCTCACGTCCTTTGGAATGGCCGTAAGCTCCGTAACGCGGTCCAACCGGTCGAGCCTCATCATCGCCATCGTGATACTGCTGGCCCTGGCCGCCCCCAGCCAGCTGCCCGGCTCCGCCACCCGGGGCGCCGTGGGGGATTTCCTCATCCTGGCGAATCCGGTTTCAGCCGGCCTCAAGCTCGCCGGTAAGGTGATCGTCGATCAGGCAAGCTGGGCCAACCAGTGGAAGCTGCTAATTTCGCCGGCGGTAGCGTCAGTGGTCCTTACGGCCATCGCCGTGGCCAGCTCTCGCAAGGTCGGACTGGGAGGCAACCGATGAAACGCTACATCGCCACCATCTCCGTTATCGTTCGTCTCCTCGGGCTTGTAGGGGTGACAACCGCGTCGGCTTCGCCGGAAGTCGTGGCCGACCAGGTCCAGGTAATAGTGACACCAGACCGGGTGTCGACGTCGGTGGGTGAGCCGGTGGATGTGACGGTCACGCTGGTCAACGGGACATCGGAGCCAATCCAGGAGTTGGCGACCCACCTGGACGTCACGGACCCACGGACGGCCAACTCGGTGGACCCGGAGGACTGGACCCCGACCCTGACCCGTTTACAGGGATCGCTGGGGCCCGGGGAGCAGACAACAGAATCCTGGACCATCACACCCATCCAGGGGGGCGACTACCTCCTCTACGTGGTAGCCGTGGACGCCGACGCCGGGGTCGAGCCGGGGACACTAGCTGTGTCCAACGGAGTTCCCGTACACGTCGACGAACGACGAAGCTTCAATCCCCAGGGAGTTTTGCCGTTATCCATCGCCATGCCCGCCCTGATCGGGTTGGCCCTGATCTGGCGTCACAGACGCTTGAGGACGGGGTAGGTTCCGGAAGACTCGAACGGCCTTGGACAGCGTCTAGAGGCGGTTCGACTTTCTACCCAACGGTTGTCTAATCTTAATGGTGACTTAACCCCGGCTTCATGTCGGCATCGTAAGCTAAACGTATCAAGAAATAACTTAGGAGGAGGAAACATGACCATAACAATCCGAAAACCCATCTACTGGATCATGGGCCTGGTGCTGATTGCGGCACTTGCCACAACAGGAGCACTACTGTCATCGGGCGCTGGAGCGTCAAACGGCGCCTCCGGTCATGACGGCGCCGGTCAGATCGATGATGGCGCCGAGTTCCTGGACCAGGCGACCATCACCCTGGAAGAGGCGATAGCCGCCGCCCAGGGAGCTGTGGAGGGAGCCGTCGGCGAGATCGACCTCGAGCAGTATCAGGGACGATTGGTCTTCAACGTGGACATCGGTTTCTTTGATGTGCCGGTTGACGCCGAGAACGGCGCCGTCCTCGGCCAGGAAGCCGACGACGAGAACGACAACGATGATAACGACAACGACGACTAGGACCGGGACTTTACCAGTAGCGGCTGCATCCAGGTAGATGAGCCTCAACAAGAAAGCCCTGGGGATAGCGTCAGCCGCCGTCATCGTCCTGGCCCTTGCCGGATGGTTAGGGTTCCGATTTTCGGGGCAGGGAGAAGAAGCCTCATTCTCCCTGCCCCTGGCCGTTCTTACCCCCTCGGCCTGGCCCGATGGTCCCAATACCGTGACCTTCGCCGTCATAGGGGACTTCGGAACGGGTCGCAGGGACCAGTTTCGGGTGGCCGCCCGGATGGCCCATGCCTACCAAGAGCAACCCTACGAGCACCTGCTGACGGTGGGCGACAACGTCTACGGCGGCACCGTGGCCCAGCGGGCCGCGGAGGTGATCGACAAACCCTACAAACCCCTTTTCGACGCCGGCGTGAGCTTCCGGCCGTCCCTGGGTAACCACGACGTCGAGGACGGCAAGCTTCCCAGAACGCTCGCGGGCCTCGGCATGCCCCACCGCTACTACCATTTCTCCGACGGACCCGTGGACTTTTTCGCGCTGGACTCCAACCACATGGATGGCGACCAGCTCGCCTGGCTGGAGAAGGGTCTGACCTGCTCCGACCGCCAATGGCAGGTGGCCTATCTCCACCATCCCATCTACTCCTCAGGGAAACACGGCTCCGACAGGGGCCTGAGGGAGGTTCTCGAGCCTGTCCTGGTCCGGGGCGGCGCGGATGTACTGCTCGCAGGGCACGACCACAACTACGAGCGCACGACTCCCCAGGAGGGCATCGTGCATATAGTCACTGGCGGTGGCGCCAAGCTAAGGGGCGTCGGGTCCAGCGACTTTACCGTCGTGAGCAGATCAGAGCTGCACTTCCTGCTGGTCGAGGTGGTGGGCGATAGCATGGGAATAGAAGCGATCAACGTAGACGGGACTACCATCGATTCCCTTTCCGTCGAACCCAGGCCGGGACTCGCCCCCTGCGACGAAAACTAGGCCGCGGTTGACTCCATAGTCGCGCCATGCTAGATTCCCGGTAGGTCTAACCTACTGGATCACGAAGGGAACAAAAGCATGGCGACCAAGCTCAGCATAGATCCCGCGCACACCGCCGTCCTCGTGCTCCACTGCCAGAACGACATCGTGAAAGGTGTGACCTCCGGCATCGACCAGGAGGTCGGAGCCGAGCTGGTCAAGAGGGCCGCCGCCGTTCTTGACGGCTGCCGACGAGCCGGGATCGGCGTGGTCAACGTCATGGCCTTGTTGCGACAGGACTGCTCGGACGTGAGTCCCAGAAACAAGGTGTTCAGCTACCTCAAGGAAGCGGGCCGCATCCAGGAAGGGACCGAAGGCTCCGCGATCCACCCGGGATTGGCGCCGCAGCCCGGAGACGTGGTGGTGGTCGGGAGGCGGGTGAGCGCCTTCATCGGGTCGGACCTGGAGACGGTGCTGAGGTCCAACGACATCACTACCCTCGTCATGATGGGAATAAACACCCAGGGAACGGTTCTGTCCACCTTACGCTACGCGGCCGACCTGGACTACGCTATCGTGGTGCTGGAAGACTGCTGCGCCGACTCGGATGAAGAGGTGCACCGGGTCCTTTTAAAGAAGGTGTTCCCCATGCAGGCCACGGTTATCGAGTCCGCGGACTTCCTCGCAGCCATCGAGCGGATCTAGGACTCCTCCAGGCCCGCACCTATTTCCTGAACTGGCGGAAGAAGGCTCGTAGCTCCTACACCAGCATCTCCGGCTCCTCCCAGGCGGGGAAATGGCCCCCGTCGGGGAGCTCCGTCCACCGCTGCACGTTGAAGCTGCGCTCGGCCCACTCCCTGGGCGGATGGACCTGGTCTTTTTTCATGATAGCCACGGCGCAGGGCGGGAGAATCCTGTCCCCCTGCGCAAGATCCCAGGGACTCTGACGCGTCTCGTAGTAGAGGCGACAGGACGACCCTACGGTCTGGGTCGCCCAGAATACGGTGATGTTGGAGAGGATCTCGTCCATGGTGTAGGGACGACGTCGCTCGACCGCGTCGTCGTCAGAGTCCCAGGTGCGTATCCGATCCACCAGCCAGGCGGCCAGCCCCGCCGGCGAATCGTTCAGCCCGTAGGAGAGGGTCTGGGGCTTGGTCCTCTGAAGATGGTTGTATCCGCCTTCGTAAAGTTGCCAGGTATCCCGCTCCTCGATATACTCCTGCTCCCTTTCGGAAAGCTCTCGCGCGCCGAGCCCTAGATATGGCTGAGGACCACCCACGGAGGTCAGGTGGATGCCTATCAGCTGCTCGGGGAAGTCGTAGCCGAGATGAGAGGTGACGCTGGCACCCCAGTCGCTGCCGAAGGCGGCGAAGCGTTGATAACCCAGGCCATCCACCATGAGCTCCGACCACAGCCGGGCGATGCATGAGTGGTTCACTCCTCGCTGTGTGGGCGGGTCGGAGAACCCATAGCCCAGCAGGGATGGAACGACAACGTCAAAGGAGTCCCTGGGGTCTCCGCCGTGAGCCCCGGGATCGGTCAGCAGAGGTATTGCCTTCAACTCTTCCAGGAACAGGCCAGGCCATCTGTGGGTAATGACGATGGGTATTGGATCGGGGCCTTTGCCGCGCTCGTGGACAAAGTGGATGCCCAATCCATCAATGTCGGCCTTGTAGTGGGCGAAGGTGTTGAGGTGCGCCTCCCGGGCCCGCCAGTCGAAACCCAACCTCCAGTAGTCCACCAGCTCTTTCATGTAGGCCAGGTTCGCGCCGTAGTCCCAGCCGGAGCCAAGTATCTCGTCGGGCCAGCGGGTGAGGGCCAGGCGTTGCCGCAGGTCGTCGAGGACGGAATCCGGGACCTGTATCGTAAGAGGCTGGATGTCCATACCGCGGTCTTCCGACAGGGACTAAGGCCGCCCCTTCGTACTCCCCGGCCTATGCCGGATCGTAGCTACGCAACAGCCTGCCTGGCAGGGCCCCGGTGCAGTCATTGCCTTCGAAGGTAACGGTTCCGTTCACTATGGTGTAGCGTAGTCCCCGGTGTTTCTGGATGATGCGCCGCTCCCCTCCGGGAAAGTCGTTGGCGAACACTGGCCTGTCGTACACGAACCCCAGCTCGTCCAGGTTGTAGACGATAATGTCAGCCCAGTCTCCTACTCGGAGCGTACCACGGCCTCTAAAGTCGGCCAGCCAGGCGGGAAGTGCGCTCATCTTGTAGTGGGCCTGCTCCAGGGACATGAGCTCCTGGTCGCGGATCCAGAAGGACAGCCAGAACACCGGCCAGCAGCTGAGGGTGAGGAACCTGGTATGGGCCCCGCCGTCGGACACGGAGATGTGACCGTACGGGTCCTTGAGCTGGCCCGCACGACTGAGAACATGGTCTCCGGTGATGACCGACGGTATCTCGAACTCGGTCTCAAGCCCCTCGTCCAGGGCCAGGTCCAGCAGGGCGTCCACCGGCTCCTTCCCGGTCGCGCGAGCAAGCTCGTTGATGGTCAGGCCTTCGTACTCTTCGTTCCGGGGATGGGCCACCTGTAGCACGAACACCGTGCTCCAATCGGTCCTGGCATTGGGCCAGCGATCGACATCCCGCTTCATAGCGTCGCGCTGTGCGGTGTCCCGCAGCTTGGCGGCCCGCTCCTCCGGGGTCCCCACCAGCGGCTGAACCCAGCTGGACATATAGTCGAACATGTTGAACTCGGCCAGCGTGAACTGGGTTCCTGAAGCGTGGGCCGACTTCTGTAAGAATATTGGCAGCCCCTCCGCCTGGGCCGACGGGACCCAGGTTGGGTCCTCGCCGGGCTGGTTGTCGATCAGCTGGACAGGACGGCCGCTGATCCTGGCCATCTGGCGGCATAGCTCCCGTCCGTCTCGATGCTGCTCCGGCGTGAGGCCCACGCCCAGGGAAAGCCCGATGTGCCCGGCACCGAACTCCGACAGCACCTCGGCCAGCCCCAGAAACTCCTCGTTGGAAGCAACGTGGCTGGGCAGCAGGCCACCGTCCTCGGCGTGGTCTTCCATGTTCTTGTTCAGAGAGAAACCGAAAGCTCCCGCCTGCATCCCCTCATGGAAGAGCTGCTTCATTCGATTCAGCTCCGCCTCCGTGACCGAGGTCCGCTCCCGGGCGGGCATCATTCCTAGCACGTAGCCCCTCATCGCGGAGAAGGGGAACACCGACCCGATGTTTAGACCCAATCCCTGGCGGTCCAGGCTGTCGAGGAACTCGGGGTACGTCTCCCAATCCCAGCGTATTCCCAGGCGCATGGACTCCAGGGGGATGGCCTCGATCCGGTTCATCATGCGCATGTTTAGGTCCCGGTCCTCGGGCCTGGTGGGCGCGAAGCCGAAGCCGCATTGCCCGATGGTCAGGGACGTCACCCCGAACCATCCCGACAGGGAGGCGTAGGGGTCCCAGTTGAGCTGGGCGTCGTAGTGGGTGTGCAGGTCGATGGCGCCCGGAGCGACGATGCAGCCGTCGGCGTCGACCTCCCTGGCGCCGCCGGAGGGGATGCGGCCGCTGATTCTGGCGACCCTGCCGTCCTTGACCGCCAGGTCTGCCTTGAACCGGGGGATCCCCGTCCCGTCCACGATCGTGCCGCCTCGGATAACCAGGTCGTACTCAGGCATGCAAGAGCCTCCAACATCGCCACTTCGCGGCGACGCCCCTATTCTAAACCACGCTTCGCGTCATCACAACTTCCGCAGGGCACTACCGCGATCTCTAATACGGTTTCCATCGGCTTACAGGGGGTGAGGGCCCCTCTAAAGACATTACGGTCATCCCGAGGATGCCTCCTCTCGCATACATTGCTCCAGGAAATCCAGCGCTGTCCTGGCGAAGGTCCACATGTTGGCAACCCGGTCTGCCTCGCCAGTTTCCATGGTGATCACTCGCTCGATGGGGCCGGCCACAGCTATGCAGGCGTGGCCCGCTGCATCGCCATAGCGGTTGCCGGTGGGGCCGCTAGCTCCGGTCTCACTCAGTCCCCAAGTGGTCCCCAGGGATTCCCGTACAGTCCTGGCTTTCAGCAGGGCGTAGGGCTCGGTGCTCGCCCGGATGCCGGCCATGGCGTCGTCGGGGACCCCGAGCAATCCCCCTCGGGCCTGATGGGTATAGACCACTGCGCCTCCCAGGTAATATGCCGAAGCGCCGGGGACGGCCACCAGAGAGGCCGATATCAGCCCTCCCGCCGCCGACTCGGCCACGGCGATGGTCTGCCCCAGTTGCTTCAGCAGCGCTCCCACCGATTCCGCCATGGAGTTCAGGTCCACCATGTGCTCCTCCTCTCGATCTGACGCCGCTCTGGTCCCGCGCACCGGCACCCCTGGTCATGGTGATAGGAGCCCGCTATACTGGAAGCCCTTCCAGGGGATACTCAGCGTGATGGGAGGCGGCATGCCCACCAAAGTCTTCGTTCTTATAGAGACCGCCGTGGGACAAACCAAGGAAGTGGCCAACACCATCAGGAAAGTGGAAGCCATACGGTCGGCGGACGTTGTGACCGGTCCCTTCGACGTTATCGCCGTGATCGAGGCCCCGGACATAAACACCATAGGCCAGGTGCTGGAGCGGGAGATCCACGCCATCGCCGGGGTGGTGCGTACCGTCACATGCGTGGCGATAGCCAGCTAGCCTGGCCTTTGGGCCAGCTTAACCCTTGTTTCCCCAGGTGTCCCAGTGGGTCAGGGTCTCGGCGGGCACGCGTCTGGCGGGCTTGAAGTCGGTACCCTCGTAGTAGGCCACCGGCAGCAGGGCCGTCTGAGTCACGTTGTCGGGAATCCCCAGGATGGACGCCGCCTCCTTCTCGTACACCAGGTGGATGGTGGTCCAGGCGGAGCCTACCCCGCGGGCGCGCAGGGCCAGCATCAGCGACCACCCCGCCTGCAGGATGGACCCGTACAGCGACGCATAGTAGAAGGACTCGAAGGACTTCTGGCCGTACAGGGGAAACGGGACCTCCTCCATGCTGGTTTCTATACACGGGATGATGTGTACCGGCACGTCCTGAAGGCGCTCTTCTAGCCGAACGCTGGCGTCGTAAACCTTCTCCCTTTGCACGTTGCGGACGTCGTCGGATTTCCACAGAGGACCCTTGTCCCCTCGCAGGTCGGCATAGGCCTTGAGTCCGTTGCGATACAGCTCGGCCAGGGCCGCGCGCTTGCCGGGGTCGGTCACCACCATGAAGTGCCAGCCCTGGTAGTTGGATCCCGTGGGAGCCTGGAGCGCTATCTCGATGCATCGCCGGATCACCTCGGGCTCCACCGGGCGTGTCAGATCCAGGCGCCTCTTTACCGAGCGGGTGGTGGTAAGCAGGTGGTCGACGGTGGCCAGGTCCATCATACATCTCCTCACATACGCTTAGTATCGTTCGGGCCGGGGTGGATGGGCGTAAGTATATAGGGGGACTCCGCTACCGAGCAAGCGACCTCACGGCTCTACGGCTTCAGGGTATGGCCGGGGCCGGCTCCCGTACCCCTGGAGGTATGGCGCCCAGCACCGTCACTGCTCCCACGCAGACGGCGCCCGCGAAGAAGAGGAACGGCAGGTCGTAGCTGTCTCGGGCGTCGTATATGAACCCCGCTATGATCGGACCCATGGCCTGTCCCGCCAGCTGCACGGGCAGCGTGACGCCCCTGATGCTGCCCAGGTGGTGGCGGCCGTAGTAGTCCGCCCAGGCCAACCTCAGCAGTACGTGGAGGCCGCCGACGCCGATTCCCAGGGCCGAAGCCACGGCGACCCCTCCAGCGAGGGAGCCCGTGAAGGTTGTGCCGGCGGCTCCGGCGGCCAGACACAGCCCTGAAAAGAACAGAAGCACCCGGATCGGGACCCGTTGGGACACGAAGGCCCAGAACAATCCCCCGGGCACCTGGGAAATCGCGAAGACGCTGACGATGATGGCGGCACTGGACCCCGACAGGTCCTGCTGCACATAGTGAGAGTACTGATGCAGGCTCACCCCGGCCTGCACCATGTAGCCCGCGGCGGCGAATCCGGCGAGGAGCCAGAAGGCGCGGGTGTTCAATGCCTGGCGCAACGTGTACATCGGCTCTAGCAGATAGCCAATGCCTCCACCACCATTTTCCGTTGAGTGCCCTTCTTCTCGATAAGTCCGAGAGGCGCCAGGAAGAGGGTCGGGCTCCAACCCCAGGTCCTCGGGCCTCCTGGCGAGCAGCAACAGCGCAGGCACCACCGAGACCGAGAGGGTGTAGATTCCCAGGGAGGCCCAGGCCGTGCGCCAGTTCCAGCCGCTGATGATCGCGTAGGCCGCGAGCGGCATCAGCGCCAGCCCCATACCCTGGGTCACGTTCAGCAGCCCGAGAACGAAGGCCCGCCGACGGATGAACCAGTTGCTGACGGCCGTAGAGGTGCCCAGCTCCAGCGGACTGGCGAAGGCCATTCGTCCCGGCACGTAGAGCAGGTAGAAGGCCCAGGACTGGGCGATCTGGGACAGGCCCACTGCGCATGCCCCGGCCAGGGCACCTCCCGCCGCCACCACCGCGCTGGAGCCGTAGCGGTCCACCGACCAGCCGACCAGGGGGGATATCACCACGGCGCAGATGCCGCCCAGGCTCACGGCGCCGGAAAACAGCCCGCGGGACCACCCCAGGTCGTCGGTCATGGGAATCAGGAACACCGAGAGGGTGGCCACCGCCATCAGCGGGCGGGAGGAGTAGCTGGTGCTGGCGGAGACGCCGAACACCACCCATCCATAGTAGAACGGGATCGAGCGGGCCAGCTTGCTTTGCCGTGTGCTACCTAGCATAGACAGGTGACGGCGGACACCAAAATCAGGACACCGGGAAGGGCTGCGATCCCGTCATGGCCGGCAGGTACCCGCCGGCCGGGAGCTCACATCGGATGCTTCTTGAGCCACTCCAGGATCATCGCCGCCAGCTCAGGTGCCTTGAACTCGGCCGCGTTGTCGTCGGATCCGGGCATCACCGCGATCTCGCAGTTGGGGACCAGATCCTTGAACATCTCGCCGCGCCGGCAGAAGTAGTTCTCGTAGGGGCTGTCCGGCTCCATGTGGTACGTGGGAACCGAGATCAGGGGCAGGCGGGGCGCGAAGTCGTAGCTGAAGAGGTCCGATACTACGAGGCCCAGGTTTTTGGATGTCTCCAGCACGTCCATGACCCACCGCTCCAGGAACTCCAGGTGGGCTGGAGTCATGAACTCATGGGGCGACTGCATGGGATTGGGATCCAGAGTCTCGGAGGGGGCATTGGCGGTGTGAAGCCACAGCCTAAGGACCTCGCTGTACGCCCGTAGCCACAGCTTGCCCAGATAGGTGCCGTCAGGCGCCGTCGACGCCGAGGGAGTGAAGGACCAACCTCTGTCCCGCTTGGAGAAGTAGTCGTTCCGCTCGTCGTCGCTGATCAGCAGCGGGAACCCGAACAGGCTGAGGCTCGCCAGCCGATTGGACCAGCCCGCGCCCACTTCCCCCGAGATGCCGGCACCGGTATGTAGGCCGAACAGGTGGACTTTGTCCAGGCCGAAGTAGTCGAGGACGTGGACCACGTTCTGAGCCAGGAAGACCACACCGTCGGTGGGAAGGGTCTGGGGAAGCCGTCCGGACGTGCCGTAGCCGAACATGTCCATAGCGATGACCCTGTACTGCTTTGACAGGAGCGGCATAAGCTCCACGTACATCCGGGAAGAGCGGGGGCTCTGGTGCAACAACAGCAGCGGCTCGCCCTCTCCCTCGGTTATATAGTGGACCTGACCCTCGGGCGTTTCCGCGAATCCATGCTTCATGCTGTCGCCTCCCATTTTTAGGCTTAGCCTTCCGCCAGTCCACACGAGCGCACCGAACCGGCCGGACGTGGAGCAAGTCCGAGTCTAACCGGGGCCCACCCGGCTGTCAACGGGACCGGTGCACCCGAGGTGCCCGGGGTCCAACACCAACCCGGCCGGACAGTTGCATTTCCTGAAGACTTTAGCTATTTTATTGCTAGACCCTGACGAAGGCGCCCATCTTACGGTCGGAGGAGGACACAGCCATGGCTAGAGACTTCAGCGTACTGGTAGGATCCGTCGGCGGCGGGCTCGCCCGCAGTCCCGATGGCGGACAGACCTGGTCCAGGTTCAGGGAGCCCATGGAGTCTGAGAGCAACGTTCGAGCGCTGGCGGCGTACCCCGACGACCCGCGTCGCATCCTGGCCGGCTCCGATACCGGCCTTTTTCGCAGCGAGGACGGCGGAGTAAGCTGGGAGCGGCTGGAGACTCCCATCGACGGCATTCAGATCTGGTCCATCGGCATAGATCCGACGGACTCGGACGTGATCTTCGTGGGCACCAAGCCCGACGGCTTCCGGTCCAGGGACGGGGGCAAAACCTGGGAGAAGCTCTCCCTGGGCGTGACCAACCCCTGCCCTGTGGGAGTGCCCCGGACCACCAACATGATCGTCGATCCCAGGGACAGCCGCACAATCTGGGCCGGGATCGAGGTCGACGGCGTCTACAAGAGCCTGGACGGCGGCGACAGCTGGGTCCACCTCCCTGAGCTGGGCGACGACCCCTTCTACGGCGACATTCACGGAATGGCCATCAGGCCCGGCTCGACCACGGCCGTATACACCACCAGCCCCTACGGCATCTCCGCCAGCATCGACGAGGGCGAGAGCTGGGAGCTGCATGAGTTTCCCAGGTACCAGCCGGACGACAAGTTCTCTTACTGCCGGGGCATGGCCCTCAAGACCGACAACCCCGACGTGATGTTCGTGGGCCACGGCGACACCATACCCGGGTTGACTGGGGACATCCAGCGCTCCGTCGACGGAGGCCGGACCTGGAAGGCCGCCTCCCTGCCGGTCGAGCCCAACTCCGTGGTGTACTGGTTCGGCACCCACCGGGCCATCCCCGACGTGGTGGCTGCCGCCAGCCTCTACGGCTACGTGTACGTCAGTCAGGACGGTGGCGAGTCCTGGGAAAAGTCGCGCAAGGAGTTCGGGGAGATACGGACTGTGGCGGTGATGCCCAACTAGGGCATTCGTCGTAGCGCCCTCAAACTGAGCTCTTTCCTGGTGAGTCGAACCGATGTGTCCGGTGAGCGGATCGCCCGTCGGTCATCGACCGTCTCCCGGTGGTGCGGTCGCAGAGTTTCGTCTCGCTCGATAGTCACAATCAGGAGGGGAACATGGTCAAGCAGTCCACCCGGACGGTCAAACGTGGCTTCGTCGACCTTCCCGAGGGTGCCATTCACTATCGCGAGGCCGGCAGCGGGCATCCCCTGATTCTGATGCACAACGCCACCGGGTCCTCTCTCTATTTCCTGGACGCCCTTCCACTGCTGGGCGAGCGGTACCGTGCGATAGCCCTGGATATCTTCGGCCATGGTGACTCGGACCCGCCCCCTAAGCATTTCGACATCATCGAGGCCGCCAGGAGCACCTTCCGCTTCATGGACGCCCTGGGAATAGTCAACGCCAACGTCCTGGGGCTGCACACCGGCGCCAGCATCGCCGCAGAGATGGCCATCCTGGATCCCGTGAGGGTGGACCGGTTGATCATCATGGGGTCACCGGACTGGCCCGAGGAGAGGCGGGTGGAGCTGCGAGGCAGGGGCGATCCCATGTACGAGCCCACCATGGAAGGCGGCCACCTGCAGGAGGCCTGGCGGTTCCAGATCAAGGCGGCCACCAAGCTGTCGACCCTTGACGTGCTGACCAGGGCCGCCATAGCTTCGCTTCAGAGCATGTGGTCGTCCTCGGGCGTGCATAAGTGGGTAGAGGACCAGTACATGACCGAGCGCCTGCCCCTGATCAAGGTTCCCACGATGATACTTTCCGGCGAGCACGACACCATGATCGACTACGTCGAGCCCCACACGGCTCTCCTCCCTGAAGGAACCCCGGCGGTCTCGGCCATTCTCAAGGGCGCGGGGGACTTCGCTCCAATGGAGGTGCCGGAGGAGTTCACTCGGGTGGTGGTGGACTTCTTCGAGAGGCCCCTGTAGCTGGCACTAATACTACCCGACGAACTCGTTGAGGAAGGTGCGCCATGGCCAGGAACGGCTTCAAGGTATTCGACTCGGACATGCATGTGGGCGAGCCCCACGACCTGTGGGAGCGGTACATGGACCCGGCCTTCCACGGCCGGATCCGGGGCCTAAACCGTGGGCCCATGGACCTGGGAGTCGAGGTGGAGGGAATGCTCTCCCGGCAGGACGTGGCGGTGCGGGATCCCTCGACGTCAACCCGCACGGGGACGTTGGAAAGGTTCGCCGTCGGCCTTGAACGGGACTTCGACGCCGTCTCTCAACTCGAGGCCATGGAAGTGGAAGGTATAGACGTTTCCGTGCTATTCCCCACCCGCGGGCTCACGCCCCTGTCCATCAACAACATGGACCCCCAGCTGGCGTCGGCCATCTGCCGGGCCTACAACGACTGGCTGTACGACTTCGTCCAGGAAGATCCCCAGAGGATGTACGGCTCGGCGATGGTGGCGCCCCAGGATATCGAGGGAGCCGTCGACGAGACCCGGCGAATGGTGGAGAAGGGCTTCAAGTCTATCTTCCTGCGCTCCAACAGGGTGGACAACCGTAACTGGTCGGATCTCTACTATGACCCCTTATGGGCGGAGTGTGAGCGTCTGAACATCCCGGTGGGAATCCATCCCGGAGGCCTGCCGGTCGACCCCGACTTCCCCCACATCGGCAGCTACTTCGAGCCCACCAGGATGTGGCACTCGTGTCATCCGATCAACACACAGGTGGCGGTGATAGACGTCATAGGCGGGGGCGTGCCCGAGCGCTTTCCCAACTTGCGGATCGCCTTCCTCGAGGGCAACTGCTCGTGGCTGCCATGGCTAATGTGGCGGATGGACGAGCAGCAGGAATGGACCACCAAGGCCGGGGTGTCGACGCCGCTGCCCCTGGCACCCAGCGAATACTTCAAGCGCCAGTGCTTTATCTCCATAGAGCCGGACGAGGTAACCGCCAAGAACGTAGCCGAGTTCGGCTACGAGCACACCCTGGTCTTCTCCACCGACTATCCCCACACCGACGGCGGCTATCCCACGGCCACGGACGGCTTCCTCAAGCTACCTCTGAGCGACGAGACTAAACGCAAGGTCCTGTGGGATAACTGCGTCCGGCTCTACGACCTCCCATAGGAGTCGGGCCGTTTCCCCGGCTCCATCTTTCGTCGGTTAGGAAGGTCAGTCGGCACAGTCGCCGGCGAAGCAGGGAGCCGGTTCCCACGATACGGGCTCCGCGGACGGGGGCCTGTAGGCCCCTTGCTTCCTCGTATCGTCTCCTGCAGGCGCGATCAATCTCGCCAACCGCATGCGCCGGTAGAGGCCGAAGGGTAGCTTCGACGCTGTCTGGTCCAGCACCAGACGTACCAACATCTTGTTCCGCAGAGGCCGCGACGCCATATAGGCGACGCCTCCGAAGCCGGGAACGACCGACAGCACCATGACCAGGGGTGTATGGACGTCGTAACCCGGTCCGAGGGAGCCGGGGGAGCCATGGCCCACGCCCTTGACCCGGGCACTGACCCAGAACGCTACAACCCACGCCGGCCGAACGACACTGCCGAAGGGAAACCGGAGCAGGGCGCTCAGTACCAGGTGGGCCCCGAGGTGATGCATCGCATCGCGGACCTCGCTGGATGCCAGGCGGCTCCTAAGTGCGGCCACCTGCTCGGAGGTAAGCCTGCCCTGCTCCTGCCAGCGGTCTATCCCGCGGTCGAGGAATCCCAGGGCGGCACGATCCGCCCCTTCCATCTTTCTTTCGATCCCCTGGAAGAATCCCTTCCAGTCCATCAGCCGGTACAGCAGCCGGGAAATTCGCCCCCAAATCCGGGGCTCAGATTCCTTCCACGCGTTGACCAGTTGCTCGCAGCGGTCCACCGCTCCGTCCAGCTCGGCGAGGCCGTCGACTCCAAGGCTGGCTTCCAGCGCCGCCCGGTTCTCGCTGGCATAGCCCCTTAGCCTCGGAAAGTCCATGTCGTCGAACACCGGATAGCTCCCCCTCTTCAGTGCCGATCTCCAGTTCCCCGGCGCCGGAAAGGGCGTGGGTATGGCCGACTCGAGATCGATTATCTTGAAATCGCCTTCCGGAGTATCTATCAGGTTGGTGTGAGCGTGGGGGTTGCGGGGGTTTATTTGCCACACGGACAGTCCTGCCGAAGCGAACAGCTCCGCTACCTGAGACAAGAAGCGCTGAGGTCGCTCGTCGTTCCGCGCCAGCTCGCCCTGGACGAACTCGGTCACGAAGCTATATTCACCGCCTGTGTATTCGACGCCAATGGCCGGGGCCACAAGGTCCTTCCCGAACCGATGTCGGGTCAACATTCCAGCAATCTTACGGCGGTAGACTGCCGCCTGCAGCGCCGACGGATTGTTTGTGTAAGGGAACCGAGCCTGAAAGGCCAGCCAGTAGATCAGCCGGACCACTGCCGGAGGCCTGTAGGTCTTGGTCGCTGTCCCTTGCCGGGGGTCCAGCAACACCACACTGGCGATAGACCTCTCTACTCGGAGTCCTTCACCGGGTAGCGACGACAGGCCTTTACTTCGGCCCGGAGCCACAACTCGCTCCAACTTTTGGATATATGGATAGGCGCCGATGATCAGGAGGAGCCACAGTCCTCCCACCAGATATCCTGCTGCCACGTCGCTGGGCCAGTGGGCCTGCTCGTGGACACGGGCGGGGCCGACGGCCAGGATCAGGCCGGCTATAAGGACTGACCCTGGAACTAGGAACCTCCTCCTGAGGCCGTGACGGACGGCCAGAAACCCAGCGAATCCGAAGAGGACCACCGTGCCGAAGACGTGCCCGCTGGGGAAGCTGGTTCCAGACTCTTCCAGGGGTCTTGGTCGTCCCACGACCTCGCCCAGTGTATAGTCTCCCAGCACGGCCACGGCGGCTACCACTAAACCGACCGCAGCGAAGGCCAGTGCCGCACGGACCTTCCTGACGTACAGAAGCACCGCTACGGCGGCCGGTCCGTACACCGCGCCTGCCTTCGCGCTGGTGAGGAAAGAAAGTACGCCTAAGGCCCCACTCAAGCCCGGGAAGTCCCAGCCGGCTACCCAATCCAACACCCTGATGTCCTGGGAAGAGACCGGATTGAATCTCACAGCGACGGTCAGGAGAGCGACCATAGCAACCAGCGCGGCCGCCGCACCAAGCCACATGATCCCGCTGCGATTGAGAGTGCGAGGAACCGAGCGCGTGTGCGATGCTGACCATAGCCTTCCGTCCTTCTCCTAGCCCCGTAGGAGTAGATGACTCCGATAGTCAATTGTCGCCCACACCCGGACAGCCGACATCCATCGGGCTACCGATTCTGCTCACCGCGGGTGGTTGACCCGTAGTAGACCTTCCTACCGATACCCATCATCCCCCGGTGGTACGAGTGAGGTACGACTCACCGGCGGTGTATCGGGGCGTGACGCATGGGATCTTGAAAGGGGCGGACGAGGGGAATTACTCTACAAAGGGAGCCAAGACGACTGAGTCGGCCAAAAAAAGGCGATGCGGCCTTGGGTTCCAAGGCCGCATCGCCGAATCCGGTGGCTACTTAGCTTCTATCTTAGGTTCCGGGGAGGCGAAGCTGGATGCCCGCCTTCTCCTCCTGGAGTCTGGCTATGGAGTCCGAGTCCTGGGTAGCCCATCCTCGCCCAAGGGCCTCCACGTGCTGCTGGTCCACCAGGTTCGCAAGCTCCATGGGCAGGCCCAGCTCCCGGCCCAGGTCGGTGGCCAGCCGCACGTCCTTGGCCGCCAGGCCCAGGGCGAACCCGGGCTCGAAGTCGCCCCTGAACAGGTGTCGGGGGAACCTCTCGGTGAGCCGACGACAGCTTCCCGAGCTGTTGGCGATGACGTCGTTGAGCACGGCCAGGTCCACTCCGGCCTTAACGCCCAGGGTGAAAGCCTCGGCCAGCAACACCCCTGAGCCCATGCTTATCATGTTGTTGCAGATCTTGCAGACCATTCCGCTGCCGATGGGGCCGCAATGAACCACGTGGCTCCCGATGGCGTCCAGCGCCGGCTTTATGCGACGAAAGACAGCCTCGTCTCCCCCTACCATCACAGCCAAGGTACCCGAGGCAGCGCCGTACTCCCCGCCGCTTACCGGAGCGTCGGCTACCAACACGCCCTTCTCCTGAAAGGTTCGGTGAATGGCCCGAATGGCGGTTGGAGAGTTGGTGGACAGGTCAACGTAGATGGAGCCGGGAGCAGCGCCCTCCAGGACGCCGTCCTCGCCGAGGACCACCGCATCCACGTCTCGGGGCATGGGCAGAGAGGTGAAG
This sequence comes from Dehalococcoidia bacterium, assembly GCA_965248975.1. Classification (GTDB taxonomy): domain Bacteria; phylum Chloroflexota; class Dehalococcoidia; order Lucifugimonadales; family JAGWBF01; genus CBDFKU01. The sequence continues at coordinate 12,763 of CBDFKU010000013.1, read as the reverse complement.
ACTACCTCGCTGTCCCGGGCCATCTCCCTCGGGGTGTCAGCCCAGCTTGCGCCCATCTCCAGCAGGTTGATGGCGGCCTCCCTCCGTAGATCGTGGACGATCACTCGGTGGCCGGCCTTCACAAGGTTGCTGGCCATGGGGTTGCCCATGTTCCCGGTGCCAATGAATCCAACGTCCATGGGAAATCTCCCTTCGGTAAGATGGGAAGTCAGCCAGTAGAGGTACAGAAAGCCGGAGGCCGCGTCTAGCTCTTCACCAGGTCCCGCAGCGCCTCTGTGAAGGCGGGCAGCACCTTCTCCCAATCCCCCACCACCCCGTAGCGGGATTCCTTGAAGATGTTGGCCTCGGCATCCTTGTTGATGGCGACGATTACCTTGGCCCCGGAGCAACCGGCCATGTGCTGGCTGGCGCCGGAGATGGCCACAGTGATATAAAGGTCGGGGGTGATCGTCTTGCCGGTGAGCCCTATCTGCCAGACCGGCGGCACCCAGCCGGAATCCACTGCGGCTCGGGAGGCCCCGATGCCTGCGCCCAGCACAGCCGCAAGCTCCTCCAGGTCCTTGAAAGGCTCAGGCCCGCCCAGCCCTCGCCCGCCGGCCACAACGATCCTGGCGTCCTCCAGCTTGAGGCCCTCGGACTCCTCCTTCACAACCTCCACCACCTTGGACCTGACGACCGCGGGATCGAGCTCTACCTGGACGGCGACAACCTCCCCTTTACGGGACTCGTCGGGCTCCAGGGGATCATAGGCTTTAGGCCGTATGGCGGCCATCTGCGGGGTACCGACACATGCCACCGTGGCCATGGCGTTCCCGCCGAAAACGGGGCGATTAGCCAGCAGCCGCTTGGACTCGGGGTCTATGTTGACTTCCAGGCAATCCTGGGCCAGGCCCGCTCCCAACCGGAAGGCCAACCTCGGGGCAAGCTCACGGCCGGCGACGGTGCGACCCAGCAGGATCACGTTGGGAGATACCTGACGGCTCAGCTGAACCAGGGCGGACAGATGGAGGTCCATCTGGAAGTCCCTTAGAAGGGGATCGGAAGCCGCGTACGCCTTATCGGCGCCGAAGCTGAACGCTTCCCTCGCCGGGCCGTCCAGATCCTCGCCTAGCAATCCGACGGTCAACTCCTGGCCAAGATAATCGGCCATATGCCGGCCGGCGGCGAGAAGCTCCTTGCTGGTGAGTGTTAGCTCGCCTTCCAGGACCTCGCCGATTACCAGAACTCCCGTCGCCTCCACCGATAAGACCTCCCCAGTAACGACAATCCAAAACCTGATGCCGGAACAACCCTTACGGGACGTAGGCGCTAAATGAGCTTGGCTTCCCTTAACCTCAAGGCCAGCTTCCTCCCCGCATCCGCGTCGTCCTCACCCTCCACGAGCTCACACGACTTCTCGCTGACCGGCACGAAGAGGTCCACCAGGTTGAGCCGCGGCTCAAGGTCGGAGGGATCCATGCCGATCTCTTCTACAGTCCACATTACAGGCTTCCTTCGGCTGGCGGCCATGATGCCCCGGAGGTTGGGATAGCGCGGCTGGCCAAGCTCGTTGCTGACCGTGACCAGGGCAGGAAGTGGCGCCTCGACTACTTCGTAGCCGTCGGCAACGATGCGCTCGACAGTAACCACGCCGTCCCCCACGTCCACCTTTTTCCCTATGGTAACGCAAGAGACGCCCAGCATCTCGGCTACTCCCAGCGGTACCTGGGCATTGTCCCAGTCGGATGCCTGGCGTCCGCAGATAATGAGGTCGCAGTGCTCTAGTTTGCCCACGGCGGCGGCCAGCACCCGGGCTGTGACGAAGCTATCCACGAGGTTCGCAAAGGCGTCGTCCTGGATCAGGATCAGCTCGTCGGCGCCCATGGACAGCGTCTTCTTGATCACGTCCATGGTAAAGGCGCCGCCCATGGATATGACGGTAATCCTGGCGCCCTGGGCGTCTTTGATCCTCAGGGCCGCCTCCAGTGCGTTCTCGTCGAAGCCATTGACGACAGGAGGAATATTGGCTGGAGTCACAGCCTGCCGGGCCTGCCTGTCGATCTGGAAGGCCGACCTGGGCATCTCAGGGTCGATGACCTGCTTGGCCAGCACGACTATTTCCAACGGCATCGCAACTCCTCCAGTGCGGCAACGTGAAATATATCACCAGCACTATGGACTGTCAAACGTGAGCCTACCCCTCGATGCCTCGGGCGGCGCTCTCCCCGGCCACCTGCCCTAAGACCGCCCCTGCCGTCAGGCCAGACCCGCCGGGGTAGTTGTAGTAGAAAAGTCCTCCCACCAGCTCCCCGGCGGCGTAAAGGCCGGGAATGGGGACCTCCTCACAGTCCAGCACCTGGCCGCGGCCGTTTATCTTCAACCCTCCGAACGTAAAGGTGATGCCACAGGTCACCGCATATCCCAGGAAGGGCGGGGTATCGATGGGCAGTGCCCAGTTGGACTTGGGGGGATGAATGCCCACCGTGCCCTTCCCGTCCAGGACGGCCGGGTTGTGCTCACCGTCTTGAACCGCCGCATTGAACTCCCCCACAGTCCTGACCAGTCCCTCTTTGTCGATGTCCAGCCCGTCGGCCAGTTTCTCTATGGTCCTGGCGGTGGCCATAGTCACCTGGGGGATGCGATACTCCTCCCTGAGAAGGTGCTTTACTTTATCGTCGAAGATCTGGAACGCCACCCCCTGGGGTTGCAGCAGGATCTCGCGGCCGTAGGTCGCGTAGGTGTAGTTGCGGAAGTCGGCGCCCTCGTCGACGAACCGTTCGCCATGGTTGTTGACGATGATACCGAAGGGATAGGAATGCTTCTGGTATAGCTCGGTGACAGTGCGGTCGCCATAGGGCGGGGCGTTCAGGTCCCAGGCCACGGCATGGCAGCCGCTCCAGTGACCGTGGGGCTGGGCGCCGATGTCCAGGGCCATGCGGATGCCGTCGCCGGTGTTATAAGGTATGCCCCGCACCTTGGCGAGCTCCCAACCCGGCCCAAGGTAGCGGGCCCTCATCTCGGCGTTGGACTCGAACCCGCCGCAGGCCAGCACAACTGCCCCGCCGGTAACGTCCTCGAACCCTTCCGGAGTTTGGACCGTGACGCCGGACACTTTACCTCTGGAGTCCTGGAGCAGCCTGGTCCCCTTGGCCCTGTAGCGTATCTCCACTCCCATCCGCTCGGCCACCTCGAACTGCTGGTCCGACAGACCCTTGCCCGCTCCCACGGACTCTAATACCAGGCCGCCCCAGAAGCGGTACTTGTCACCTATCTTGAAGGCCTGCCTGCCGAAGGAGAGGACGAACCTGACCCCCTTCCCCCTCAGCCAAAGCAGGGTGGGATGGGACCGGCTCACCAGCATCTGGGCCAGCTCGGGATCGGAGCGGCCCGAGGTCACCCGCATCAGGTCCGCGTAGAAGTCATCCTCGGTGTAGCTGCCGACGTCTACGGATCGCTCCTCTTCCAGGGACATATCGGGGACCAGCGCCTTGATGTCCTCCAGGCCCTTATAGGCGCATCGTATGACCCCGCCGGTGAAATAGGTGTTGCCTCCACGGAAGTACTCTGGGGCCCTTTCCAGGACCAGGACCCGAGCTCCGCGCTCCCGGGCGGCGATGGCGGCACAGAGGGCGGCGTTGCCCGCGCCGACGATCACCACATCGTGCTGGCCGCTCACGAGGCACCTCCTTCACTACATTCCAATGGCACACATTCCAATGGCACTACATTCCAATGGGCATAAGGATCTAGTAAGTACCCGGGTAGTCCGCCGCGTCGACGGCACCGGGTTACCGAAAGAATCATAACCGCTTTGCGCCCACGCCTCAATGCCTCTGAAATTTGCCAGTTTCTAGTACAAATAGGCCTTGCCAGCAGTGTAAAAAACACTTATACTATGTGACCAGTTTGTGGGTCGTATTCGTAATAGTTGTTCGTGGGGCGAAGAGATATTGAGGGGTTTCTATAGTCGGTCTTGTGAAGGAGGCGCCATGTCTCGGTTGAGGCTCCTGCCAGTTGTCCTGGTAGTGGGACTGTTAGCTTTGTTGATCCCCCTCGCCATTGTTTGGGCCCAGGGTGGCGAAGGCACCGTCGCGATAAGCGACAGTGATGATTCCAACCTTGGGGCATCCCTGAGTGACATGGCCGACATACAGTTGACCGGCCTGCCGGCCCTGCCTCCGGACAAGGTCTATGAAGGCTGGTTCGTCTCCGACCTCGGCGACAGGAAGGAGAGCACCGGGATTTTCCAGGTGGAAGACGGTGCGGTCAACATGACCTTCCAGTTGCTGTCCACCGACGAATCCATCACCTTCAACCTGGACGCCCAGAACAGCTCCGGGCAGTCCGGTACGGCTACCATCACAACCCAGGGTGACGGCGTCGAGGTGGTGCTCGATCTGTCCGCCGGCGCCATGGAGACCGAGCTGGTCCATATCCACGAAGGGACGTGCGGACCAGGGCTCGGTGGAGTAGCGCATCCGTTGACGAGCTTCTCGGGTGGCTCCGGCCAGTCGACCACCGTCATCGCCGGTGTGGCCCTGAACAGCCTCCGGACGGGGAACTTCGCCATCAACAGCCACCAGGCGGGGAACCCTGGGGTCTACACCGCCTGCGCAAACATTCCGACCCGGACGCCCAGTGGCGAGAACCTCTTCGGCGCCTTCGATAAATTCGTGGTGACCATTGAGCCCACGGACGATCCCGATCCTGGACCCTCCACCGACGTAGCCCTGATCGACGCCATCACCGAGGCGGCGAAGGGCGATGTCCGCAAGCTGGTGTTCTCCAACGCCGACAATCCTGCCCTAGCCGGCGGCTTCCACGCGGGCACTCCCAAGGGTGATGCCGTGGGGCTGAGGCAGCAGACCTGGACGGCCCAGCTCCATGCCAACCTCTCGGCCACGTCAGGCAGCGTGGACGCCGTGAAGTTGCATGCCTGCCACGTGATAAACATAGTGGAAGGAACCCAGGGCGAGAACTTCGACGCCACCTGCGGTAACCCCGGAGACGGAATCGGCGTGCTCAACTACGCCAGTCAAACCATCGCCGACGCCGACGCCGCCGCGGTCGCCGCTCCCGAGGACTCCACGATCGTGGAGAACCGGGACAAGGTAGTGAGATGGACCCAGCTGACCTGGGACCTGGCCAAGGCGGCGCGAGACACCGCGCTGGATACCCTGACAACCGACGACCTCCTGACCGGCCAGCTGAAGATACAGAACGCTGCCACGAACCTGGACCAGGCCGTCAACGGCTCCAGGCAGGCCTACTGGGCAGCCCAGGGCATGGGCACCTACGTCATCGCGGCGGAAGTGGACGTGCCCGACGGCGGCGGACCCGGAGTCGGTGACAGCAACGTTCCCACCATCGCACTGTGGACCCTTGTGGGAGGAGCACTGCTCCTGGTCGGCGGAGCCTTTATCTACCGCCGCGGCAGAGTACGAGCCTAGACCACAAAAGCACAGGACCTTCGGAGAGGGGGCACCAGGAACCAGGTGCCCCCTCTCTTATTGTCCGTCACCACGCTTAACAGCCGGGGGACGCCCTGATACAATTGAGGCGGGCTTTCCCCAGAGAAATCGTACCAGGAGGTAGCCATGAGAGCGCTGGTCGGAGGGAACCTCATCGATGGCACGGGCGCACCAACCCTGGTCGACTCGACCGTCTTGATAGACGAACAGGGACGCATAAGCGCAGTGGGCCGGAAGGAAGAAGTCCCGATTCCGTCCGGCGCCGACGTGACCCAGGTTACCGGTCTGACTGTGCTCCCGGGCCTGATCGACTGCCACGACCACCTGAGCTTCCAGGGCTACAGTCTCATGGGCCGGTGGGGGCTGGACGAGCCCCAGAGCCTAAGAAACATCCGGACGGTGGGGGTGCTCGAGCAGACCCTGCTGAGTGGCTACACCACCGTTCGGGACGCCGGCTGGCTGGACGTGGGGTTCAAGCTGGCGGTGGAGCAGGGCCTGATACCGGGACCCCGGCTGGTGGTGGCCACCAGCCCTATATCGGCCACGGGCGGCCTGGCGGATTCCTGCAGCCCTTCGGGACACCGGCGCCCCGCTCCCATGGACCCCAGCCTTCCCAGCGGGGTGGCCAACGGACCCGACCAGGTGCGGGCAGCTGTCCGGGAGGTGGTGAGAGCGGGTGCAGACGTGATCAAGCTGGCCACAACGGGCGGCGCCAGCTCCCGGCAGGGCCACGGCCCCAGGGATATCGAGTTCGGCCCGGACGAAGTTCAGGCGCTGGTCAACGAAGCCCACGCCCAGGGAAAGAAAGCCATGTGCCACGCCCTGGGAGGCCCGGGGCTGCGCATGGCCATTGAGGCCGGGGCCGACTCCATCGAGCACGGCGCATATCTGGACGAAGACCCCGACCTCATCCCGATGATGGCCGACAAGGGGACTTTCTTCGTACCCACCTTCACCGTCTATGTTTTCCATGGTACTAAGGGCACGCCCCATGGCCGGGCCAGGGCCCAGGAGCTACGTTCCCACCACGTCGAGAGCATGCACCGGGCACTGGCGGCGGGGGTAAAGGTTGTAGCAGGCACCGACGCCGGAGGGTGGGACCACCCTCACAACGCCCTGGAGATGCAGTACATGGTGGAAGCGGGCATGACCCCGATGCAGGCCCTGGTGGCCGGCACCGGTTGGGCCGCGGAGTGCCTCGGCCTGGAGCAGGAAACAGGCACCGTCCTACCGGGAAAGGCGGCCGACCTCCTGGTGCTTGATGGCGATCCGCTGAAAGACATCAAGCAGCTGCAGGATCCGGATCGAGTCAAGCTAGTGATGAAAGACGGTGAAGCATACCTGGACCACCTGTCTGGCGTCGTGGAACCGGTCGCCCGGGTATAAGTTGGATCAGGTTCTAGACCGGTAGATCTCCACGGCCGCTCCGGATACCACCGCTCCCTTTATCGGGGGCCTGGTCTTCTTGACCTTCACCCTGACTGCCAGTATGGGGAAGGAATCCAGCGCCCTCCGGGCGATCTCCTCGGCTACAGCCTCCAGCAGGTTGCGGGGCTCTCCCTCGATCACGTCCCTGACCACCCGGTAGATGTGGGTATAGCTGACGGTGTCGTCCCGGCTGTCGGACTTCGCCGCTATGCTCAGGTCGAGCTCGGCTTCCGCGTCCACCTGGAATGGCTGGCCGATGGAGCGTTCCTCGGGGCTACTGCCGTGGTAGGCGTAGAACATCATCCCTTCGAGGATTATCCGGTCAGAGGGCACCGTCACCTCCTTTGTGCGACATCAGGTGTGCGGCATCAGGGATTTCCGGCAAAACTTCCTTCTTGCTACTTCCTGTCAGCGATGGCGTCTGCCAGGGCCAGCAAGCCCCGGGCGCGCTTGACCACAGGCACATCTATCATCCGGCCGTCCAGGGACGTGGATCCGCGGCCTGATGCCTCGGCCTCGGCCCAGGCCGCGAGGACCCTCCGAGCGTACTCGACGTCTTCGGGGTCTGGAGAGAACATCTGGTTTATCGAGCTTAGCTGGGCCGGGTGGATGGCGAACTTTCCGGTGTATCCCAGCTTCAGGACCAGCTCGATGTCCTTCCTCAGGCCCTCAGTGTCCCGAAAGCGGACGTAGGGTGTGTCGATGGGCGCTACCCCCGCAGCCTTCGCCGCGACGGCGACCATTGCCCGGGGAAACGCCACCTCCTCCCCCGCATCGGTGCGCTGTACCCCCATGTCGTCGGTGTAGTCCTCGGCCCCGAAGGCCAGACCCACGATCCTCGGTGAGGCGACGGCTATGTCATAAGTCCTGATGACGGCGCGGGAGTTCTCTATCCAGGGAATGATCTTCAGCTGTCCCTGCTGCAGTCCCGCCTTTGCCTCCACAGAGGACGCTATACGGTCGCATTCAGCGATGTCCCAGACGGATTCGACCTTGCCGATGCTAAAGCCGTAGAGATGTGGACCCGCCACTTCGGAAAGCTCGCCCTGGGTGAGGCCTGTGTCCAGGGAGTTGAGTCGGACCATGACCTTCCGGCCGCGTCCCGACAAGGTGGCGGCCACCTCCGCCGTTATTCGCCGGGCGCCGGCCTTCTCCCCGGGCGGCACCGAGTCCTCCAGGTCGGCTACTATCACGTCGGCGTCGAAGTCACGGGCCTTCTCCAGCATGTCCTCCCGGTTCCCCGGCACGAATATCAGGCTCCTCAGAAGCTCCGGCATGTTTTCTCAATCTCTCAGTTCGAGAATGGCCAGTTGGCCTAGTCTGCGATCCGACCGTTCCCCCACGACCCGTTATCTCACGACCCTTTACCTCACGACAATGTAGCAGACATATGGGTCGTCAGCAACAGGGCCAACTCGCCTGATGTTGACCCATGTGTCATAATTCCCCCGGGAGGTGTCTATGTCCCTTTCGAAGGAAGAGCGCGCCCGAGAGCTTGCCGATCTGGTGGGAATCACGATACCGGACCACGAGCTATCGGAGGTCGCCAACCGTTTCGAGAGCCTGATCCAGGAGCTGGAGCGGCTGAAGGAGCTCGACCTGGCCGACATCCAGCCTCCCATCGTGTTTCCCGAGGAGGCTTGATGTGCCGGACCAAGAGATAACCTTACTAACGGCCGCCGAAACCGCCGCTGCCATAAGGAGCAGGCGGGTGTCGCCGGTTGAGGCGGTGCAGTCGTACCTCGACCGGATAGACCGGCTGGACTCCAACCTGCATGCCTACATTACTGTATGCAGAGAGCGTGCGCTGGCCGAGGCCCGGCAGGCCGAGGACGCGTTGCAGCGGGGCTCGGCCCTGGGGACGCTTTTCGGCGTGCCCGTGGCGGTGAAGGATCAAATTTGGACCAAGGGTATCCTGACCACAAACGGTTCCCGGGTGTACAAGGATTTCGTGCCCGGCGACGATGCAACGGTTATGACCGGCCTCAAGCGCGCTGGGGCGATCCTCCTGGGCAAGCTGAACCTGAGCGAGCTGGCAATGGGCGGCACCCAGAACCCGCCATGGGGCATACCGAGAAACCCCTGGGATCAGGAGCGGACCCCTGGCGAGTCCAGCAGCGGGTCCGGCGTCGCCCTGGCCGCCGACCTGTGCGCCGCCTCCCTGGGAGAAGATACCGGGGGATCGGGGCGGGGGCCCGCCGCCAACTGCAGCGCTGTCGGGTTGCGGCCGACCTTTACTCGCGTCAGCCGCTTCGGGGTCACCCCGATGTGCTGGTACATGGACGCCGTGGCCCCTATGACCAAGTCGGTGGAGGATTGCGCCCTGGTACTCGGGGCCATCGCCGGCCACGACCCCAAGGATCCCTATACCAGCCGCCAGCCCGTTCCCGACTACACCGCTCAGCTCGGCCAGGGCATCAAGGGGATGCGCATCGGGCTGATCAAGGAGCTCCACGAGAGCCCCTACCTGGACCCGGAGGTGAAGTTGGCCGTGGACCGCGCCCTGGAGGTGCTACGAGAGCAGGGGGCGGACGTGGTGGAGGTCTCCATCCCCCTGATCTCCCTGGCCGGAGCGATCTTCGTGGGAATCGCCGACACCGAGGGAGCTGGAGCCAGGGACGAGATACTGCGGACCCGTCCCATGGACCTGGACCCGGCCACCCGGACCCGCTTGCTGTCGGCAGCTCTGGTGCCCAACAAGATCTTCAACCGGGCCATGAAAGCCAGGGTGCTGCTGCGGAGGCAGTTCATGGAGGCCCTCCAAAAAGTGGAGGTGCTAGTATCGGCCACCTACCCCTACCCGCCGCCCAAGCACACCAACCTCACGGCGCCCTTCGAGGATGCGGAGCAGGTAAGGTCCCGCTTCTTCTTCCGCCGATCCTACACCGGCTGCTATGCGCTGACGGCCATGCCCGCCGTCTCCATACCTTGTGGCTTCACCACCGACAACCTCCCCATGGGACTCCAACTGGGAGGCCGTCCCTTCGCCGAGGGAACGCTGCTGAGGGTAGGCCATGCTTACGAGCAGGCAACTCCCTGGCACACCATGAAACCGCCGGTGTAGCGTCGGGACTGGAGGCGGAACGGGGTTTTCAGTATAATGTAAATAGAAAAAACAAGAGGTTTGTATGTCGGTCAGTAAGGATGAGTTCAGAGGCTGCATGTCGGAGTTCGCGACGGGAGTTACCGTGGTGACCACTCTAGACGACGACGATCAGGTGCACGGGATGAGCGCCAACTCCTTCACCTCGGTCTGCCTGGAGCCCCCCCTTGTGCTGGTGTGCGTGGCCCACAACACCAACACCTACAAATTCGTAGAGAAGCAGCGTAGCTTCGGAGTCAACATCCTCAGCTCAGAGCAGGAGGCCATCGGGAAGTACTTCGCCAGGCGCCCAGAGGACCGGCACGGCGACATAGACTACGAGTACTCGATCACGCCAGCTACTAGACTACCCTCTCTGAAGGGGGCGCTTGTCTTCTTCGGTTGCCGGGTGGTGGGCTCTCACGAACACGGCGACCACACTATCTATATCGCAGAGGTGGAGGAGATCCAGCAAGGCCAGCCCGCTTCTCCCCTCATCTTCTTCGAGACCAGGTGGTACAGCGGTCTCAGCTAGGTCAGCCGGATCGGCCTTTGAGCAGGTAAGCAACCGGCCCCGGGTGTTCGCTTTTATCCGACGAGAGGTCAGATGGCTATCAGGCCTCCGGAACCTCCTCCGCCTCCCCTTCGCCGTTGGAGCTCCACTCGACGTCCCCTTTGCTTCCGTTCCCGTTGACAGCCTGGCTGGTACCATTGGGCTTCGGGCTGAAACCCTTCTCGGGCAGGCAGGCGATAGACGCCACCTCATCGTCGTCGTCCGGTCGCCATATGATCACTCCCCGAGCATTCCTTCCCTGGCGGGAGATTTCGTTGAGGCTGGTGCGGAACACCTGACAGTTGGCGGAGACCAGCATGACTTCGTCGTCCTGGCCCTCGGTGACCACCCTGGCGCCGGCCACCTGACCGGTCTTAGAGCTGGTCATGAAGGCCCGGGTCCCCATCCCGCCCCGCCCTTGCATGCGGAACCGGGAGATGTTCACGAGCTTACCGTACCCCTGTCTGCTCACCACGAGGAGGGTTCCGCGGGGGGTAACGATCTCCATGGAAACCAGCACGTCGCCCTTGACCAGCCGTATGCCCCGCACGCCGCCGGCGGCCCTGGACCTTCTGGGGACCTGCGTCAGCGGGAACCGCACGCCCTGGCCATTCCGGGTAACCATCATCACCTCGTCTGCGTCGTTGGCCAAGCGCACGGACACCAGCTCATCCCCGGGCTCCAGGTCCATGGCATTCAGCCCGCTGGCCCAGGCATGTTGGACAGGGCCGACAGGTTCAGTGCCTTTACCCTCTCCCATTTGCGTGCCCATGACCAGAACGCTGCCGTCGGCCAGTTCCGGCACGGCCACCACGGCGCTGATCCTCTCATCTTGTCCTAGGCGTATGAGGTTGAAGACCGAAGTCCCTCGGGTAGTACGGGAGGTGTCCGACGATATCTGGAAGGAGCGTAGCTGGTATACGCGCCCTCGGCTGGTGAAAAACAGAAGAGTGTCGTGGGTATCGGCCAGCAGCAGATCCTGAAGCGCGTCGTCCTCCCGGGTAGTCATGCCCCTCACGCCCTTGCCACCGCGGTGCTGGAGCTTGTACGTGGCGATGGGTATGCGCTTGATGTACCCCCGCTGGCTCAGGGTGATCACAACGTCCTGGTGGAGGGTTAGCTCCTCCAGCGTATGGATCGAGGCCTCTTCCTCCCATATCTCAGTGCGCCGGTCGTCACCGTAGCGCTTCTTGAGCCTTCGAGTATCTTCCTTGATGGCTGCCAACACTTTCGTCGGGTCGGCCAGCAACTCCTCCAGATCAGCGATGGTCTTCAGCAGGTCTCGATACTCTTCTTCCAGCTTCTCACGCTCCAGGGCGGCAAGGCGTCGAAGCTGCATGTCCAGGATGGCTTGGGCCTGGGGCTGGGTCAGGTCCAGCCTCTCCATGAGGTTCTGTCGAGCGGCGCTGGCATCCTCGGAGGCACGGATGATGGATATCACCTCGTCAAGGCGGTCCAAGGCCAACCGCAACCCTTCCACGATGTGGGCCCGCTCTCTGGCTACCTTGAGCAAGTGTTCGGAGCGGCGGGTGATGATCACGCGCCGGTGATCGATATAAAGCTGCAGTGACCGCTTCAGTCCGAGCACTTGTGGCTGGCCGTCTACCAGGGCCAGCATTATCACGTTGAAGGAAGACCGCATCTGCGTGTGGCGGTACAGGTTGTTCAGGATTACCTCTGATTGGACGTCCTTCCGCAGCTCCAGCACCACCCTGAGCCCGTGCCGGTCGGACTCGTCCCGCACGTCCGAGATGCCTTCTATCTTCTTGTCCCTCACCAGGTGGGCGATCTTCTCCACCATCGAGGCCTTGTTCACCTGGAAAGGCAGCTCGTTAATCACTATTTGCTCTCTGCCGCCCCGTAGCTCCTCGACCTTGGTCTTGGCCTCCATCACCACCCTGCCATGGCCGGTGGTGTATGCGTCCGCAATACCAGACGCCCACGTATCACTGCCCCCGGTAGGAAAATCGGGGCCGGGGACCAGTTTCATCAGGTCCTCGATGGGAGCATCGGGATAGTCCACCAGGTGTATCACCGCGTCGCAGATCTCGTTCAGGTTATGGGGAGGTATGTTGGTGGCCATACCCACTGCGATGCCTGAGGCACCATTGACAAGCATGTTGGGCAATAGTCCAGGGAGCACTGTGGGTTCGTCCAGAGATCCGTCGAAGTTGGGGACGAAGTCGACCGTGTTCAGCTCGATGTCGGCCAGCAGCTCCTCGGCGATGGAGGCCAGCCTGGCCTCGGTGT
>CBDFKU010000012.1:0-179428 GCA_965248975.1 Dehalococcoidia bacterium | reverse complement strand
AACACCGCCATGGTGACTATCGGACCCTCGCTACACGGCAAGAGCACCCTCACCATAATGATCGAGCTGGCTAACAGCGAGCTGGGCAAGCTTCTTGGCCTTGCACCCGACCCCGAAGAAGGGGTCTATCCGATGAATGACGACATCGTTCTGCTACAGCGGCTGGGAGAGGACGTGCAGAATACCCGCAGCGGGAGTACCGTCAGGATATCCTACGGAATCGATGGGACGGAGAACAACTTCTACGCCGTACCCTTCGGGCTGACCCGTGAGGACGATCCCATTACTTACGACGTCCTGCGGGGCACTAAGGAGGCTCCCAATTCCCAGGAGACCCTGGAGAATGTTGTGGCTGGCACCGAAAACGGTGCGCCCGATTACTCGCAGAACCCGGTGCGCAACATGCGCATGGTCCTCTCCAGACCCAGGCTGCTGGCCAGGAAGAACGCCAGCGAGCTCATGAAGACCATAACCAACGGGAAGACCGCCGACTCGGTGCACATTCCGATGCAGGATACCGACCGCGTGATGTGGCAAGCGGTCATGCGCCAGAACACGATTATGCCCACACTACGGCGGCTGAACATCGAACAGTACATACGGGTCTTGATGTACGGAGAGGCCGTTCAGATGGGCGCTGCCATCGGGGCAATAGGCCGGCCGTACGTGGAGTATTTCTCCGACCCGTTCATCATCGGATTGGAGGACGAGAACGCCAACCTGATGCTCCGTGTCCTAAGAGACCTGGCCGCCGGCGGACTTCGCCAGGAATATTATGCCTTCAACACCGGCGGCGTAGGCGCCGACACCAATGAAGAAGCCAGCGGCAGTCTGTACAAAAAGATCCCCCGGGAGCTTACCTTGATGCTGCAAGAAGCACTGCTTCGTGGGGCAGTGGAGTTCCAGCGGGACGAGGTGTTGGGCTCCGATGTCGCAGTAGCCGTTGTGAATGCCCGCGGGGAAACGGTCGTAGACCTGGAAGGGGAGTGGCTACCTAGTAAAATCTACGGGGACGCAGAATATCGTAAGCGAGTTCTCGAGCTGAACCGGCGACGATACTATGGTCGCGACTCCCAGGACAAGGCCGGCATCCTCCGATATACCAAGGTCGACGATGACATCTTCGACATCGATGGCATACCGACGCCGACCAATGAGCGTGAGCTGGCCTGGCTGCTTTCTTTCTACTGTGGCGTAGACGAGGCGTACGACACCCTCGCAGACCTGGCCGGACGGCTGGACGAGGGCCGGCGTCCCAATCCGGACGTTCTCGCCGCTCTCCAGAAGAAATACGAAGATGGTGTGGCTCAGGGTCTGAATCTGGAACAGGACGGCCGTAACGCTTTGCACCCCCTCGGCCTCAACGACCGAAGGTGAGAGAATCTCAGATCCGCGGCCTTGGAAAGGAGTTGGTTGCCTTGCAGAGTCATTCTCTCGCGGATGCCCTCAACCAATATGTGGCGACCCTCTCGGCTAAGGGCCAACAGGCAGGGCTACAAGAGCTCAACCGGTTTATCCAGTGGTGCGGCAGGGAAAGGGGGGTAAAGGAGCTGAGCCCGCCGGAAGTGGCTGATTACGCCGAATCGGCAGGTATGTGGGGAGGGGACTCGATCCAGAAGATAAAGCCGGTCAGGTCGTTCCTCAGCTATCTCAAGCAGGCCGGTATGATCAATATAAGCCTGGCACCCCACCTGAAGGCCTCCAAGTCTAAGAAGAACCCCAGGCGCACCTTCCTCGGCTCCACCACCGACCAGGCCCACCTTACCGCGGAGGGCCACGCCAATCTCCAGTTCCGCCTGGAGTTGTTGAAGGAAGATCGCATAAAGATCATCGCAGACATTCAGCGGGCCATGGCCGACAAGGATTTCAGGGAGAACGCTCCTCTGGACGCCGCAAAGGAACGCCAGGGCTTCATCGAGTCCAGTATCAAGGAGCTTGAGGGCATCCTGGCCAATGCGGTGGTTGCTGAAGATGACGCCGCCCTCCATGACGGACGCGTGAGGCTCGGTAGCAAGGTAACCCTCTCCGATCCCGCCAACGGCAAGGAGGTCCGCTACACCCTGGTCGATGCCCGGGAAGCCAACCCAGCCGCCGGCAAGATCTCCAGCATCTCGCCGGTGGGGAAGGCGCTGCTGGAGAAGTCGGCGGGTGACGAAGTGGTCATTACTGTGCCCAGAGGCACCCTTCGCTACGTGGTCAAGGAGATCCGGCCCTAGCGCCCCGTGCCAGGGCGTCCAGAGCGACACCCACCCTGGACCGGTAAGGCCTGACCCTGTTCCGGGGGTCCGGCACGCCCAGGGCCACCACGAACATCGTGCTCATCTGCCTCCCCTGGGTCCCGAAGAAGTCGGCGACGTCATCGTCGTAGAAGGTAAGCCCGGTGGCGCCCAGCCCCAGAGAGTGCGCACAGAGGTATAGCCTGCCCCCCAGGATGCCCGCCTCTAGCTGGGCCGCCCTGTAACCTCGATTGCCGAATCGATTCAGTATCCCCTCCAGGTCCGCCATGAAAAATGCAACGGCAGCCGCGTCGGCACCCAGGGCCTGCTCGAAGCACAGGTGTCCCGCGACCTCCCTCAAGTCCCCTTCTTGCAGCAGCACGAGGCCGGGTGGATCACGGGAGAGGAGATAGCTTCCGGGGGGGAGTCCGTCCACGGCGTTCACTATCAGGTGCACGTCCAGAAGGCTCGGCCCTTCCGTCCCCAGGAAATCCGCGGGAACGGCGCTGCTGGCCCGGCTCAGGATGGAGCCGAACGCAGCCATCGGGATAGGGTCCCGTGAAAACCGTCGCGTCGAGCCCCTGGTCTCGATCACTTCCCTCAGATCCTTACCGGACGCGAGGCCGGTCAAGTTTAAGGCCCGGACTGGAATGTCATGCCGAACAGATCCCCGGCTCCAGACTCCACGCCAGTCCGGACACTTCGGCTTCCGCGGCCAGCGACGACGCGGTATGAGTCTGTAGAATCTCCGGATAGTCCACCTCTCCTGGAAAGGGACCCTCCTCATCGGCCGTGACCGGTTCCGAGGACAACTGCTCTATGTCGCGAGGACGGTCCTGGCCGGCACCGCCGCCGATTCCTACGGGAACGAGGCAGAGAGAGGCCTCCCGATCAGCAGGGATGCCCAGAATAGCATTGACCCTCTCGTCCACGAAGCCGGCCACCACCCGAGATGAAAGACCTGACCCCCATGCGGTTGAAAGCAGATTTGCCAGCATGGTGCCGCAGTCCCAGAAGCTGTAGCGATAGGAGCGGGCCCGGTACTTCCAGGCGCTGCGCCAGAACACGGCGGTGAAAATCAGGGTAGCCGGAGCGGTAGCGACCGCCGGATCCCCTCCCGCTACGGCTGAGAGCTCGTGCCGTAAATCCCCCTGGCGTAGCCTACTCAGGGAGAAATCCTCCGGTGCGAAGTGGTAGAGGCCGGCCTCCAATCCCGGGATGTCCCCACATACCACGTACGCCTCGATGGGGTACAGGGCGCCGGCTGAGGCGGCCGCCCGATAGTGCACCGCTCCGACCGAGCCAACCTCTCCTTTCCGGACCAACCCGGCGGAGTAGAGCAGCAGCCTCGCCACAGAAGTAAGGTCCATGGGACCGCCCTGCTGGCGGACCATCCCAGCGACGGCGTCCAGAGTGGCGATTTCGAGGGGAGGAAGCTCGGCAGGGAGGGCCACCTTGGGCAGGCCGGAGTAGGACTTGTAGAGGGGAGGCTTGTTCTTCAGGTTGATGTAGGCGAGCTTGGTGGACTCGTGGTACGCCAGGGCCGCCTGGATGTCATCGTTACCCACGACGCACTCTCACTGCAGCAGCTCCGGTAGACTACCTATGACCCGGTCAGGGCGAACGTCGCTCGACGACGGCAGGCCCGCGCCGGCGGAGTCGACCCAGACCCCCTGGATGCCTAACCTCTGGGGCGCCGCCACCTCCCACTCCAGGTTATCTCCCACCATCCACGTCTCCGAAGGAAGGACCCTGAGCTGCTCCAGGGCGTGAAGATAAACCCGTTCGTCGGGTTTGCCGACACCGAACTCGCCCTCGATCAGGACGCTGTCAAACAACGGGCCCAGCATGAACCTGTCGACCTTGGCCCGTTGTGGCTGGGCGGCGCCGTTGGTGACCAGACCCATACAAAGGCCACGTCCCCTGAGGTCGCGCAACGCGTCCACTGCCCCGGGGAACAGCTTGATCTCGTCGTCACAGACGGCGGAGAACTGGTCCGCGATTTCCTGGGCGATGTCAGGAACGCTGACCCCCAGCCGGTCGAAGGCCTCCCCGACGATGGTTCTGCGAGCTCTCTGCAGGTCCATCCGGCCGAGGCGGGCTCGCTCAGGCTCACTCCAGAACCACGTGCGGGATTCAGCTATCGCCATCCACAGAGTATCAGTACTGGGCCCTCCCAGGTTGGGCACAAACGGATCACAGATCTTGCGCCAGAGTTCGCCCAGGCCGTCATGGGAATCCAGGATAGTACCGTCCATGTCGAAGAGAATCGCCTTGGGGAGGGACCACTTCTTTTCCCCGGAAGTCATCGCGGCGTCCTCGGCATAGAGAGCGGCGGCCACAGCCTTACACCCATGGGAAGATCGCCGTCCGGACCGGCAGGCAGCCTCCCAAGCAGCTCCGACACAGTCAGCTTCAACACGGGGTGCTGGTAGTCGGGAGCGATCTCCGCCAATGGGACTAGGACGAAGGCCCTCTCTGGTAGCCCAGGATGGGGAATCTCCAGCCCCGGCCCGCCTATTACGCGTTGCCCGTAGAACAGCAGATCGATGTCCAGTACACGAGGTCCATACCTGAAGGTCGGCCTTCTACCCACCGCTGTCTCCACCTCCTTTACCGCCGCCAGCAGGCTTTGAGGATCCAGGCCAGTCACGCCCGCGCAGGCGCAGTTTAAGAAGGCGGGCTGGTCTTCGTACCCCCAGGGGTCGGTCTCGTAGATCGATGAGACAGCGCGGATGGAGATGTTCTCCCCGAGGAGATCCAGGGCCTGCCGCAGATTGGCCTCCCGGTCGCCCAGGTTCGAGCCCAGGCCCAGGTAGACCGGCTCGCCGGCGTTGTCTCGGTCTGTCACCGGTCCCAGCCCTCGGGCCTCCAGCCACGGAGGATGGCGTCGCTCATCCTGGCCACCCGCACCATCTCCTTGACGTCATGCACCCGAACGATGTCGGCACCCCCGGCGATGCACAGCGCCACGGCGGCGGCGGTGCCCTCCAGACGCTCCTCGTGGGGAAGGTCCCCCAGGACCAGGCCGATGTGGGACTTGCGCGAAGGACCAACCAGCACCGGCTGGCCTATGACTTTCAGCTCGGACAGCCTGCCCTCGATCTCCAGGCTCTGGTCAGCCACCTTGCCGAAGCCTATGCCCGGGTCCACGATGACGTTCTCCTTGGCGGCCCCGGCGTCCATCGCCCTGGCGACCGCCGATTCCAACGCTTCGAGGACGTCCGGGAGCAGGTCGCGGTACTCGTGTCCCGCCTGGTTGTGCATCAGCACGACCGGTACCTCGTGACGGACGACCACCCGCAGCATATCGGGGTCGGCGCGAACGCCCCAGACGTCGTTCACCATAGATGCCCCAACCTCCAGGCAACGGGAGGCCACTTCGGGCTTGTATGTATCCACGCTTATGGGCACGGCCAGCCGGCTGGCCAGCCGCTCGATGACCGGGAGCACCCGTCGTAGCTCTTCGTCGGCGTCCACTGGGACCGCCCCCGGCCGGTTGTCGTACCGCCGGGTGGACTCGCCACCCACGTCGATAATGTCGGCACCCTCCGCCTCCATGCGCAACGCCAGGTCGACGGCGGTGTCCACATCGTAGGCCAGGCCGTCCCCGGCGAAGGAGTCCGGTGTGAGGTTCACCACGCCCATGACATAGGTGCGGGTCCCCCACACCAGGGTGCTACGTCCACAGCGGGTAGCAGCGGGGCAAGTCTTGTTCTTGGTCGTCATCGGCCTCACCTGGGAAATCCAACCCATTGTAACATCGGGTCCATTAGCTTGCACGAGCAGGGCCTATCTGCTAGCATGGTGCAGATTTCATCACCCCTGCCGCACGGATACGGAGGCGACATGGCCATCGAGAGGAAGATGGACGAGAAGCTGGAGCAGCTTAAGCAGCTGCGGGACCAGTCCCGGCTGGGTGGCGGCCAGAAACGCGTCGACCAGCAGCACGAGAAGGGTAAGCTCACTTCCCGGGAGCGGATAAACCTGCTGCTGGACCCGGGCAGCTTCGAGGAGATCGACCCCTTCGTCACCCACCGCACCACTGACTTCGGCATGGGGGAGAGGAAGATGCCCGGCGATGCCGTGGTCACGGGCTACGGCAAGGTTGACGGCCGGCAGATCTTCGTCTTCTCCCAGGACTTCACCGTCTTCGGAGGGTCCGTTTCCGAGGTGGTTGGCCAGAAGGTGTGCAAGGTGATGGACCTGGCGATGAAGATGGGCTGCCCCATCGTGGGGTTGAACGACTCGGGCGGCGCCCGAATACAGGAGGGCGTCCTCAGCCTTCAGGCCTACGGAGAGATCTTCCTGCGCAATACCCTGGCCTCGGGGGTTGTGCCGCAGATAACAGCGATCCTGGGCCCCAGCGCCGGGGGCGCGGTTTACTCCCCCGCCATCACCGACTTCATCTTCATGGCCGGGGGCATCAGCCAGATGTACATTACCGGCCCCGACGTCATCCGGGCGGTCACCGGGGAGGACGTGACCCACGAAGAGCTCGGGGGCGCCATGGCCCACGGCACCCGCAGTGGGGTCGCCCACTTCGTCTGCGAGTCCGAGGATGAGTGCCTAGGCCAGGTTCGCCGTCTGCTGGGGTTTCTGCCCTCGAACAACATGGAAGACCCTCTCCCTTTCCCAACCATGGATGACCCGGAGCGCGCCGACGAGAGCCTGGCCTCCGTCGTGCCCGACGAGCCCAACAAAGCCTACGACATCCTGGACGTCGTGCTACGCATCGTGGACGACGCAGATTTCCTAGAGGTACACCAGGGGTACGCCCCCAATATCGTGGTGGGCTTCGGCCGCCTGAACGGCAGGACTGTAGGAATCGTCGGCAACCAGCCCAGCTACCTCGCCGGTGTGCTGGACATCAACGCCTCGGTGAAGGCGGCCCGGTTCGTCCGCTTCTGCGACTGCTTCAACATCCCCGTGATCACCTTCGTGGACGTGCCCGGATTCATGCCTGGCACTGAGCAGGAGTACGGCGGCATCATCAGGCACGGCGCCAAGCTGCTGTACGCCTATGCCGAAGCTACCGTCCCCAAGATAAGCGTCATGACCCGCAAAGCCTATGGCGGAGCCTACATCGTCATGGGCAGCAAACACTTGCGAGGGGACATAAACCTGGCCTGGCCTTCGGCCGAGATCGCTGTGATGGGCCCCGAGGGAGCCGTGAACATCATCTTCCGAGAGGAGCTGACCAAGGCCGAGGACCCCGATGCCAGGCGGACGGGCCTGATCCAGGAGTTCCGGGACAAGTTCGCCAACCCCTACGTTGCCGCCAGCTTTGGCTATCTGGACGACGTGATAGACCCCCGGGAGACCCGCCCTCGCCTCATCAGGGCCCTCGGCATGCTCCAGAACAAACGCGACACCCTGCCGCCCAAGAAGCACGGCAACATACCCCTTTAGTACCAGGTCCGGTAAGGCCGTGGGATAGGAGTTGGACGGCCCGCTGTCCCCTCAGATCGTCCCATGGAGCGGAAGTTAGAGGACATATGAAGTTCGGGCTCTTCTACCAGCTACCCTGCGGTGACGACCAGTCGCCCGCAGCACGGTATCGGGACACCCTGGACCAAATCGAGCTGGGGGACCGGCTGGGGTTCGACACCGCCTGGCTGGTGGAGCTCCACTTCAACCCCAGATTCTCCATCAGCCCCTCTCCCTTGCTGATGTGCGCCGCTGCCGCTGAGAGGACCGAGAGGATTCGCCTGGGCGTGGCGGTCAACGTCATACCCTTGCACAACCCGGTGAAGATGGCCGAGGATATCGCCACCCTGGACGTTCTCTCCAACGGCAGGGTCGAGTTCGGTGTGGGCCGGGGCACCAACCCCGCCCAGTTCCAGGGATTCGGCGTGTCCATCGAAGAGAACCGCCAGCGTTTCCTGGAGTCCCTGGAGTTCATCATCGGGATATGGACCCATGATAAGTTCTCGTTCAAGGGCAACTATTACGAGGCTGCTGAGCTGAGCCTCTCGCCGAAGCCAATCCAGAAGCCCCATCCCCCGGTTCGGATCGCCTCCAACAGCTCCGACACCTTTCCTTTGGTGGGAGAGCTGGGCCACCACATACTGGCGTCCACGGTGATCGTGCCGATGCCCGAATTGAAGCAGGGCATTCAAATCTTCAGAGAAACTCTGCAAGCCATGGGGCACCGACTCGAGACCACGGAGCTATCCCTGAACTCACCCGTGTTCGTCGCCGAGATCTTGGGAGAAGCACGGAGGTCCACGGAGCCCGGAGTCAACCATTACCTGAGCGTGGTCAAGGCCATGTTCGGGACCGGCCAGGGAGCGCCGGCCAGCGGGGTACGGAGCCGGCTGCTCTCTCTGACCTACGAGGACTGGTACGAAGAGCTGGCGATCTTCGGGGATCCCGCCAGGTGCATCGAGAAGATCGAGGCGCTCCGTGAGGCGCTGCAGCCGACGGAGCTAATCTGTTGGTTCAACCCGGGCGGCCTGTTGGAGAACGAGAGGGTGATGGACTCCATGAGGCTCTTCGCCAGCGAGGTCATGCCCCACTTCCAGACGTAGAGAATTCGTCCGTCTTACGTACTAGTGCCATGTGAAAACCCGCTCGTGGTGAGCATGTCGAACCACGCACTAGGCCCTTCTACGCGCCGAAGCGATTACGGTGCTCCCGCATGGTGCAGGTGTTCATCACCACCGGCAGCCCGGCGGCCCTGGCCAGCTCCGCCGCCTCCTCGTTTACCACGCCGTCCTGCATCCAGATGTACCTGGCGCCCACCTGGACAGCCTCCTCCACCACGGGCAGGACGTGCTCGGAGCGCCGGAAGATGTCCACCATGTCAATGGGCTCCGGGACGGATTCCAAGTTCGGGTAGCTCTTCTCACCCAGCACTTCCTCCGCCATCGGGTTGACCGGGATGATGCGATATCCTTGGGACTGGAGGTACCTGGCCACCCGGTGGCTATCCCTGCGGGAGTCCGGCGAGAGCCCCACCACCGCGATGGTCTTGCTCTTGGTAAGCTGCTGCTCGACAAGGTCCATCTTCAGCTCCTTCTGGTTGTCCCGGCCCAATCCCGACCGGTAGCCGCCTCAATTGTACACGAAACATGTGAGCCGTTGGGCCGGCCCGGTAGTGGATGTCGTGCTTTCCCTATACACGGGTAGCGGCGGCCTGTATAATTCACTGCAAATCTTGAACGGGAGAGCAGGCCATGCTGAGGGTAAACGTGGACCTCGAGAACCAGGCCGACCTGGACCTGGTCCGGGCCCGATGGAAGCTCGCCCCGGGACTGGTGCCGGGGGAGCCCAACGAGGGCCTGGCCGCCCGCATCAAGGGGAGCCCGGCAAGACTGGCGGACTACGACGACTCCGGCTGGGAGACCTGCGATGACATCCAGGTCGGCGTCTCCACCGGCTTCACCTTCGGCTGGTATCGGATCACGGTCACCGTCCCCGAGAAGGTCGGGGGCACCGACATCAAAGGCTTCCGGATGTTCTTCGAGACCTGCATCGACGACTACGGTGAGATTTGGGTAAATGGGCAGTGCGACCTCTCGAAGGGCGCGGTCGGCGGGTTCAACGTATCCCAGCGGGTCCCGATAGCGGCGGACGCCCAACCTGGTGACAAGTACGTGATAGCCTGCCTGGCAGCTAACGGGCCACTGGCTGCGCCGGGAGGAGGTATCTTCGTGAGGTACGCCCGCCTCGCCTTCGAGAACTATGCTCTGAACGTGGCCGGAGCCTGATCCCGAGCCTGTCCCACAAGTGGGAAGTGGTGAATAGAACCGCGTTAGGTCGTTAGGTGTGTTTCCGAGGTGACATCAACGAAGAGATGGAGATGTCGCTTTGACCAGGGTTTGCTTTACGACCCTGGCTGGGAAGTGCTAGGGGAATGCTGGATTGAAGGGTGAGGGTTGCTGTAGTGACAGCAGTTGCTGTCAGAGAGTGGGGAGAGGCTCTAGGCCGTGGATACTTGAGTGGAGAGGGAGGCTCGGGGTCTCCACGCCTTCCAGAGGGTGCGGAGGTTGAAGGCGATAGCAAGCACCGTCCATTCGGCCTTCACGTTGGCAAGGCCACGCAACAGGAACCTCCGTGCCCTCAGTTGCTCCTTAAAGATTCCGAAGACGGGTTCGATCAACTGCTTTCTCAGATTGTAAGCCGTCCTGGCTGCCTCGGTAGACATCCATTCTCTGTGATCCCGCAGTGCACGGTCGTATGGTCCGATTTCTAGTTTGCGTCCCCGTTGGTAGTCCCTGGTGCAGACTCCAAAAGCGGGGCAGTTGCGGCAGGCGGAGACAGAGACTGGTCGGTATACCCGGACCGGCATTCCTTTGTTTGTCGACGAACTGGACAAGCGCAATCTCTTTCCCTGAGGACAGATGTAGCTGTCGTTATCCTCGTCATAGGTGAATCGGTCCTTATGATAGGGGTTGTCCAGAGGTCGGGCCATATCCGGCATTGCCACTTGCTGACCTTTACGGTGACTCGCCTCCAGGTGCCCGCCTCCACAATAGCCGGCGTCAGCCAACGTCACCGGAGTCCTGGTTCCTGTAACACCCTCTGCCTGTTCCATCATCGGGGTCAACTGGAAGGCGTCATTGGTTTGGTCCACAACGTCCACGGCGGTCAGCAGCATGCCGGTCGTCTTTCCGCCGGATGCCAGCGGTGAAACCATAGCCTGGGCGTTGTAGCTGGGCACGAATCCCTGACGGGTCTTCATAAGTCTTGCGTCCCAATCGGTCAGGTTGATGCGCTTGCGATTCTGCTCAGAAGCCAACTCGTCCATTGCATGACGAATCTGCTCCCTCAGCACTCTCTTGTTGGCTAACTCCTCCGGCAGATGTAAGGCAGGGGTATCCTCACCTCCTTCGTTCTGATCTTCAAGGTCGGCTATCGCCTTCCCCACCCTGTTCAATAACCGGCCCAACTCCTCGGCATTGTAGGTCCTATCTCTGGCCGCATTGGCACCCACCTTAGTTCCGTCAACCGCCTGAACCGCCAGGTCCACCAGTTTCATAGTTACCGCCGTGCGCACTGTGCGCTCGAACAGCTTCCTCATGGCTCGGCGATGATCCCTGTAGAACCGCCACAGGGTGTTGTGGTCGGGATGCTGCCACCCAGTCAGCCACAGGTACGGTATCTGGTCGCGGCAGGCCGCCTCCAACTTGCGGCAGGAGCGCATCCCGGTCATGAACCCGTACAACCACACGCTTAGCAAAGCGCGGGGATGGTAGGCCGGCGCTCCCATCGGGTCGCCGTCTATCTCCACGCCGAGCTCGGCCCAGCCTTCCCTATCCAGTGCGTCCACAAACTCGGCCACGAATCGGGCTGGATGGTCTAACGGCAACAGTTCGTCAAGAGAAGGCGGCAGCAGCCACATCTGATCGCGGTCCATATCTCGAAGCGGCATCTCCATCTCTCCTTCGTTGATGTCGCCTCTAAGGTACACCTAACACGGGTTCATTCACCAGGTCCCTGACTTCTGAGACAGCCTCGATCCCACCCTCCGGCAGCGCCCGGAGCCCGTGCGGTCTACTGTTCGTCGTCCCCGCCTAGCCGCCGGTCCATCTCCTCCAGGAACCGCTCCACCTCGGGGGCCAGGGGGGTCTGGCCTTCTTCCGCAGTTCCCAGGCCGACCGCGTCGTACTTGGCTTCCAACTGCTCGATCAGGGTCTTGGCCTGGGCGTTACGGGCCACGGCTGCGTCTATCTGCTGATACTGCCGCCGGCCCCGCTCTCCTTCGATCAGATCGGCCGGTAGATGGTACATGTCGCACAGGACTTCCAGAAGGCGGGAAACCCCGGTGTAGTCCTCGTCCAGCTGCGCGTAATGGGGCAAGCGCACGAGAAAGGTCATCGCACTCATTCCGAGGTTCGGCGCTTCCAGGCTGATGCGAGAGGTCATGCTGGTGGGGCCTTCGTAGCTGCTGCGCTGGATGCCGTACCGTTTTTGCTCCTCCTCGGAAACGATCCCTGTGACCATCAGCGGCCTTGTATGCGGTACCGCGTCGGACACGCCGCCGATCTGGGTATACTGCTCAACGCCGAAGTGCTTTAGGAGCTCGAAAACCGAGTCCACGAAATCCTCGCCAAAGGCATGGGGCTCCAGCAGGTGCAGGTAGAGGAAGTCGGGAGGCTCCTCACGCTTGGCATACAGAACCGTGGTATTGGGGATGGTGACCTTGCGCTCGGTGCCGACGTTCATGATCCTGGGGCGGTACCTGGTGAAGTCGTAGAACCGTCCCGGCCTGGCCAGCCTCCCGATCTCCCTGGCGCCCATGTGCCGCTCCAGGCGGATCAGGGTATGGCGCCCCACCCGGCCGACATCGACCCATGGACGCAAAGTGACCAGGGCATGGGGTTCCCTGAGCTCGGGAACCGGCTCCTCGATTTCGAAGTACCCTATCCTCATGACCCCTATTTTGTCAGGAACAGTACTCGTTTGCAACTCGCGGGACAACGGCAAACAGAAGGCCCGGGCCGTAACCGACCCGGGCCTTCACTTAGCGCGTCTGTCTAGCGACCGACTAGCAGGCCGGATCGCACCAGAAGTGCTCCGCCTTCAGGGCATCCGTCAGCGAGCCCGTGGGGTGGAGGTTTTGGATCTTGTTGTTAGCGTAATGGCCCAGAATGGTGTGGAAGATGTTGATGAAGACGCTATCCTCCTCGATGAGGATGTCAGCCACTTCATCCACCAGGGCTTTGCGCTTCACACGGTCCAGCTCCCTGGCCTGCTGGAGATAAAGCTCTTCGATCCTGGGATGCTCCCACTTCTGGGTGTTGGAAGCCCCGTTTACGTGGTACACGCCTCCAATGATGTCATGGGGGTCGTTGGTCGTGATGCCGTAGCCTCCAACGCCCAGAACGTATTGGCCTTCCCTCCTCCTGGTCACGAAGCTCTGGAGCTCCTCTATTCTCGCCGTGGCGTCCCAGTCCAGATAGGTCCGGAGCTGATCGACGAAAACGGGTGCGTATATTCCGAAAACACTGAAGGTAATCATCAGCAATTCGACTTTGAAGTTCTCTGGTACGCCTGCTTCCGCTAACAGCCTCTTGGCATCTGCTATGTCGTCGGGATGCTTCTCGCCATCAGCGGTCACCCGGTAGCCCGGCTTCTGCTCCAGCTCCTCTTCAGTGTAGCCGTACCAGGAGGAAGGCGGGAAGGGGCCGCCTATTTCGTCTATACCGTCGGACAAGATCTGGGTGAAAGCGGGGCGGTGGATGGCCAGAGATAGGGCGTGTCTTACCCTGACGTCGTCGAAGGGCGCCCTCAGGTGGTTTATCTGGACCCAGAGAGGCGCGATGGGGCCCATCCAGACGATCCTGCCGATCCCGTTCAAGGCCCCCTGCTGCAGCTCCGTCAGGGTCCTGGTGGCGATGCCGTTGTTGGCATGGGTGTGGAACAGGATCTGCTGAGTCTCGAAAGCCGCCTGTGTGGAGGCGGCCTCGGTAATGACGAAATAGGTCATGGCATCGAAGTAGGGAAGCCCGTCCTTGAAGTAGTTCTCGTTCCGAACATACTCGATCTTCACATCGCCTTCGAACTCCGTCATGCGGTAGGGACCGGAGCCGTTGCGGTTCTCGAAGGGCTTCATATCCCCGTCGGGGATGGCCTCAACGTGATGCTTGGGCAGCATCTTGAAGTACTCCGATGAAATGAACGGAAGGAACATCGGCGCCGGGAATTTGGTCACTACCTCCACAGTATTGGCGTCGATGGCCCGCGCACTCTCGTAGAAGGGCCTGATCACGTGGACCTTGGCGCCGGGGATTGTATTCTCGGGGTCGTCCATCCGGTCGAAGCTGAAGGCAACGTCGACGGCGGTAACGGGCCGGCCGTCGTTCCACACCGCGTCGGGATCCAAGAAGAAGGTGTAGGTCACGCCGTCGTCGGCCAGTTCCCAGTCGGTGCACAGGTCGCAACGCAGATCGGCGGTATCGTCGGTCTCGGGATTGTACTCCATCAACCCATTGTAGTTGGGAGCCGGGTGGGCCGCACAGGAGTTGTCACTGCCTGCGCACTCATGGATGCCGAAGTGGGACACCGTGGCCGTGGTGGAGGCGTTAGGAGACCCGCCCCGCTTCCCCGGCCGTACGATGACGTCGGGCGTCGGCGTCGGCTGTGGTGTAACGGTCGGCGTAGGCTGGGGTGTGGAGGTGGCTAGCGGTGTTGCCGAGGGCTCCGGTGTAGCCGTGGCCGGTGGAGGTGTCGAGGTGGCCGCCGGTGTTGGCGTGGCATCGTCGCCACAGGCCGCCAAGACTAACCCAAGTACGACCAGTCCTACCAATATACCCAAAGGTTTTAACATCTGGCCCCTCCCTACGGTTGCTTGAATCTTCCTAGGAGTCGTGCGGGATTATAATCCTTTTGGCTTGGATTTGTCAATTACTGATGATGCTCCACACATCGTAATCCAAATTAGTGTGTCTTGCATCCTGTATCGGAAGTTGACCCTCCATATTCGACGGAATTCGACGTTGGTTTCCGGCAAAAGCCCGGCCAAGAGGAAAGGCCGACGCCGCTAACGGCGCCGGCCTTTCGACGTACTAAGCCTCGTGCCTTCTAGCAGGCCGGGTCGCACCAGTAGTGCTCGTTTTTGAGGGCGTCGGAGAGGGCGGCGACGGTGTGGTGGTTTCGGATCCTCTCCGCTGAGAACCAGCCCCTCATGGTGTGATAGAGCATGATGTATGGGCTCTGTCCGTCCAGAATGATCTGAGTTGCCTCGTCGATGAGGACCTTCCGCTTGATGCGGTCCTGCTCCCTCGCTTGCAGCTCGACAATCTCCTCGATCCTGGGGTGGCTCCAGCCCGGCACGTTTCCGCGCCCACCGAGGGCGTATACGCCCACCAGGATATCGTGGGGGTCCCCGAAGAGGACACCGTAGCCCCCGGTACCCATCTCGTATTGGCCGGAGTTACGGGTTTCGGTCCAGAGCTGGGACTCCATGGGATTCGAATTGGCCTTAATGCCGAGGAAGGTCCTGAGTTGGTCTGCGTATAGCTCCGCTATCAAGGGAAACTCCACGAAGGTGGAGGAACTGATGGTTACTTCAAATTCCTCTGGGACTATGCCGACATCCTGCAACAACTTTCGTGCAGCGGCTATATCATCGGGGTGCTTTTTGCCGTCGGCGGTCTCCCTGTATCCCGGCAGTTTCTCCAGATCTTCCTCCGGTATGCCGAACCAGACGTTCGGCGGGAAAGGGCCGCCCAACAGGTCCACCCCCTGGCTGAAGGTCTGGATAAAGGGCTGGCGATGTGCCACCAGGTTCATCGCCTGCCGTACCCTCACGTCGGTGTAGGGTTCCCTATTTGTGTTCATGAACACCCAAAGTGGCGCGATGGGCCCGGCAAAGATTACCCTCCCCTTACCCTTCATGTCATCCGCAAGCTGCAAGCTTTCCGCGTTGCTCAGGCCACTGCTGGGGTGAGCGTGGAAGAGGATCTGCCCCGACTTGAAGGCCGTAAATATGGTCCCGGAGTCTATGATGATGAAGTAGGTCATGGCATCCCAGTAGGGGAGCCCTTCCTTAAAGTAGTCCTCGTTCCGGACGTACTCCAGCTTGACGTCTTTCTCGTGCTCGACCAACTTGAAGGGGCCCGAACCCATGATGTTGCCGAACTCCTTCAGATCGACTCCTGTCTCCACCACGTGCTTTGGATATATCTTGTGGAACTCGGTGGCGAGGATCGGCAAGAAGGCCGCCGCAGGGAACTTGGTCTTAACCTCCACGGTGTGGTCGTCTAGCGCCCGTGAGCTGTCGTAGAACGAGTTTATTACCTTCACCTTGGGCCTCACCGCGTCGGGGTCCGTCATGCTGTCCAGGCTGGACACTACGTCCTCGGCGGTGACGGGCAAACCGTCGTTCCACAGGGCGTTTTCGTGGAGCTTGAAGGTGTAGGTCACGCCGTCGGCGGCCAGATCCCACTCGGTGCACAGGTCGCACCTCAGGTCGGTCACTTCATCGGTCTCGGGGTTGTACTCTATGAGCCCATTATAATTTGGTGCGGGGTGGGCCAGGCAAGTGTTATCGCCCGCGCATTCCCAGATGCTGAAGTGGGTGGCGGCGTGACTGGTGGACATGTCCGGGTGTCCACCTTGCTTCCCGGCCATCGCCGGGACGATCGGTGTCGCTGTGGGTTCCGCCATGGCCGTAGGAGTCGGCTGGGCCGTCGGTTCCGGCGTAGCGGTGGCGGGCACAAATGTCGAGGTGGGCGCCGGTGTTGGCGTGGCGTCGTCTCCGCATGCCACGAGGATTACTCCGAGTACGAGTAGTCCGATCAGTATCCCTAAAGGTTTTATCATCTCGCCCCTCCGTTCAACTCAGTTGCTTGAATCTTTTTAAGGGTCGGGCAGATTATATTCCCTTAAAGTTTAGCTTGTCAATTTGGCTTCGGTTACCCAGATATAGCGGAATCCAACGACCTATATCGGAATCTTTCCCCCAAATAAGGAGGTATCCGACGTCGCGTTTTCGAAGGGCCCTAGTCCAAAGAGAAGGCCCGGCGCTGGGACAACGCCGGGCCTTCTTCGCCTACGCGAGTTGGTGGTGTTCTAGCACTCGGGGTCGCACCACAGGTGCTCGAACTTCAACGCGTCCGAGAGGCTGGCCAGGGGGTGGTGGTTCTGTATCTGTAGGGCTGAATACTGGCCCCTTTTCGTGTGATATACGATCACCACGTGGCTATCCTCCTCGATGATGATCTTCGCCACTTCGTCCACCAGGGCCTTCCGCTTCACCCGGTCCAGCTCCCTGGCCTGCTCCAGGTAAAGCTCCTCGATCCTGGGATGGCTCCAGTTCTGGAAGTTGGCCTGGGCCTTCTCGATCCATATGCCGCCGATGAAGTCGTGGGGGTCGTTGGTCAGGATTCCGTAGCCGCCAGAGGCCAGGAAATACTGACCGTTGTTTCTGTTTTCCACGAAGGCGGCCAGCTCCAAAGCTTCCATGTTCACGTCCCAACCCAGGAAGGTCCTCAGCTGGTCCGCATAGAGGGAGGCAATGCCCGGGAACTCGACGAAGTTGGGCGCAAGCACGGTGGTCTTGAAGCCCTCGGGCACACCGGCCTCCTCCAGCAACCTTTTGGCGTCGGCTATGTCGTCGGGGTGTTTCTGTCCGTCGGCGGTCGACCGGAATCCGGGGAGCTGGGCCAGCTCGTCGTTGGGGATGCCGAACCAGGCGTTGGGCGGGAATGGTCCGCCCAGCTCGTCCACACCGCCGCTGAATGTCGTCACGTAGGGCTCGCGGTGGGCAATACGCTGTAGGGCGTTCCGGACCCTTGGATCGTCGAAGGGAGCTCTCTCTATGTTGATCTGAATCCACAGGGGCGCGATCGGGCCTACGAAGATCACCCGTCCCTTGCCTCTGACGTCCTCTTGGAGCGCCACAGCCTCCAGGTTGCTGAGTCCATTGGTGGGATGAGGATGGAATAGAGACTGGCCAGCCTTGAAGGCGGCCGTGGCGGAGCTGGGCTCCTTGATGATGAATAGGGTTGCTCCGTCCCAGTAGGGCCGATTCTCCTTGAAGTAGTCTTCGTTCCTTACGTACTCGAACTTGACGTCCTTCTCGTGCTCCACCAGCTTGAAGGGGCCTGACCCCATGATGTTCTCGAACAGCTTCATGTCCCTGGCATTTTCGCCTTCGCCCACCCAGTGTTTGGCCATGACTTTCATGTACTCCGAGGCCAGGAAGGGCAGGAAGGCTGGAGCCGGGAACTGGGTCTTCACCTCTACGGTGAAGTCGTCGATGGCCCGCGAGCTGTCGTAGAAGGGCGCCAGCACGCGGACCTTGGGGTTCTCCCCGTCGGGGTCGGTCATCCGGTCCAGGCTGAAGACCAGGTCCTCGGCGGTAACCTGCTCGCCGTCGTTCCAGACGGCGCTCTCGTGGAGATTGAACGTATAGGTCACACCGTCATCGTCCAGGGTCCACTCGGTGCACAGGTCACACCGGAAGTCGGCAGTGTCATCGGTCTCGGGATTGTACTCGATGATCCCGTTGTAATTGGGTGCAGGATGGGCCAGGCAGGAGTTGTCGTTGCCGGCGCACTCATGGATGCCGAAGTGGAAGGCGGCGTGGGTCGTAGAGAGGGGCGGGTTGCTGCCCATTTTCCTGACCATCACGTCCGGCGTCGCCATGGGTTCCGCCATTGCCGTGGGAGTCGGCTGGACCGCCGACGAAGTCGCCGTGGGTTCCGGCGTAAGGGTGGCCGTCGCAGGCAAAGATGTCGAGGTGGGCTCCGATGTCGGCGTGGCATCGTCCCCGCATGCCACCAGGATGACGCCTAGCAATATCAGCCCTGCCGGGATCACCGTCGGCTTCAGCATCTTCGACTCTCCTTCGACACTTGAATCCTCCAGTGAATTGGTCGAGATTTTAATCCGCCAGATCGGGGTCGTCAATGGATTCGGAGGCGGCCGAGCTTGGAGGGCGGTGGGCGGGGAAACGATCGCCGCGCGGCAGACGCGCCTCGCCATAAAAAGAGCAGGCCCGGCGCCATTCAGCGCCGGGCCTGCTCGATCCTATCTTAGCCGTAGGCCTGTTAGCACTCCGGATCGCACCAGAAGTGCTCGGCCTTCAGGGCATCCGTGAGGGAGGCAACCTTATGGATGTTTTGGATCTTGTTGTTCGCGAAGTGCCCCCTCAAAGTGTGGTAGAGGAATATGAATGGGTTGTCCTCGTTGATTAGGATGGTCGACGCCTCATCTATGAGGGCCTTACGTTTCACCCGGTCCAATTCGCTGGCCTGCAGGTCGTAGATTTCCTCTATCCTGGGATGGCTCCACTTCAGGATGTTGGCCTGGCCGTTCACGTGGAACACGCCACCTAGGATGTCGTGGGGGTCGTTGACCAGGATGCCGTAGCCCCCCGAAGACATCTCGAACTGACCGTTATTCCGCTGCTCCACGAAGGTCTGCAGCTCGAGGACGTTCGAGCTGACATCCCAGCCCAGGAAGGTCCTCAGCTGGTCGGCGAATATGGCTGAGAACTGATCGAACCCGGAGAAGGGTATAGCCAGCGTGCTGGTCTTGAAGCCATCCTCCACGCCAGCCGCTGCTAGCAGCCTCTTGGCCTCGGCTATGTCGTCGGGGTGCTTCTGGCCGTCGGCGGTCTCGCGGTAGCCCGGCATCTGCTCCAGCTCCTCGGTGGTGAAGCCGAACCAGGCCGACGGCGGGAAGGGACCGCCCAGCTCGTCTATCCCCGCGCTCAGGGACTCGACGATGGGCTGACGGTGGGTCACCAGGCTTATGGCATGCCTTACTCTGGCATCGTCGAAGGGCTGCCTGTTGATGTTGAGCAGCATCCACAGCGGCGCGATGGGGCCGACCCACACGATCCTCGCCCTACCCTTCATGTCCTCCGCCAGGTCGATCAGGGTCCTGGTGGCGACGGCGTTGTTGGGGTGAGTGTGGAACAGGGTCTGCTGCGCCCTGAAGGCAGCCGCCGTGGTGCTGGGGTCGACGATGATGAAGTAGGTCATCGCATCGAAGTACGGGTAGGGGTCCTTGAAGTAGTTCTCGT
Source organism: Dehalococcoidia bacterium (assembly GCA_965248975.1). Lineage (GTDB taxonomy): Bacteria > Chloroflexota > Dehalococcoidia > Lucifugimonadales > JAGWBF01 > CBDFKU01. The sequence continues at coordinate 159,727 of CBDFKU010000012.1, read as the reverse complement.
TTCGGACGTACTCGATGCTGACGTCCTTCTGTTGGCCAGCTATCCGGAAGGGCCCGGAGCCGTTGCGGTTCTCGAAGGGCTTCATGTCTCCGTCTTGGTCAGCGCCCCCGACTCCTTCTTTGATGGCCTCGACGTGGTGCTTGGGCATTATCTTGAAGTACTCGGCGGCGATGAAGGGCATGAAGGCCGGCGCCGGGAACTGGGTCTTTATCTCCACCGTTTTGGCGTCGATCACCCGGGAGCTCTCGTAGAAGGGCCTGATCACGTGGACCTTAGCCCTGACAATCTTGTCCTCGCGATCAACCATCCGCTCGAAGCTGAACACCACGTCCTCGGCGGTGACCGGCATGCCGTCGTCCCAGACCGCGTCGGGATGCAGCTTGAAGGTGTAGGTCACGCCGTCGTTGGCGAGCTCCCAACTCGTGGCCAGGTCGCCCCGAATATCGGTGGTCTCATCGGTCTCGGGGTTGTACTCGACCAACCCGTTGTAGTGGGGCGCCGGGTGGGCCAGACAGGAGTTGTCTATGCCAGGGCACTCGTGAATGCCCCAGTGAAAGACGGTGTGGGTGGTGGAGGCTTTGGGATGCCCGCCACGCTTGCCCACCATAGCCGCTACGGTCGGTGTAGCTGTCGGCTGGGGCTCCGCGGTGGGTGTCGCCGTCGGCCGTGGGGTGGCGGTGGGCCTGGGAGTGGCAGTGGCCGGTACCGGCGTCGCAGTGGGCCGGGGCGTCTCACCGGGACGCAGGGTCGCCGTGGGCTGTGGCGTATTGGTCGGCCTGGGAGTGGACGTAGGAGGCACCGATGTTGCCGTCGGTTCCGGAGTCGCAGTAGGCGGCACGGGGGTAGGCGCTGTCGTAGCCGTGGGCTGGGGTGTGGCGTCGTCGCCGCACGCTACCAGGATCAGCCCGAATAAAGCCAGTCCTATCAGGAGTACCAGGGCTTTTGACATCGTAGCCTCCATCCAGTTCCCAGAATACGGTCCAGGATATGCCCGACCGTCACAGGCGCCCTCCAGCCGGCTGGCTGGGGATTCAGGGCACATTTAATAACATGTATCTCTGGCCTGTCAAGTACTCTTCCCGACCAGAAGACCGCCTACTTCAGAGCACCCACTGCTTACATCGCGTATATTCGGGCGGAGTTGCCGCCTGCGATCTTGGCTTTCTCTTCGTCGGTGCAGTCCACCAGGATATCCTCGATGATCTCCCGGCTCCTGGGCCAGGTGGATTCCGTGTGGGGATAGTCGGAGCCCCACAGCAGGTTGTCCACGCCGATGGCGTGCCGATCCCGTATCCCCATGGAGTCCTCCTGGAAGCCGGCGAAGCAGTTGCGGCGGAAGAAGTCGCTGGGCATCATGTCGTCGTCGAACCGTTGGCTCCTCCCGGGGCCGCGCTGGTTGTAGTTGAAGTCCATACGGTCCAGGAAGTGGGGAATCCAGGCCAACTCGAACTCCACAGCCCCTATCTGCAGCCTGGGAAAACGCTGGAAGACTCCGCCGAAGATCATGGTGGCGATGGACACCCTGGCATAGTGGTCCATGTTTGTCACCCTGGCATGTCCGGTGGCGACCGAGATTTTGTCCCTGCCGTTGCCCTCTGGGGACCCGACCGAGTTGGTGGCCGCGTGCAGGCTCAGGGGCACTCCCATGTCCTGGGCGATCGCCCATAGAGGATCGTACTCCGGTGAGTCGTAGGTGCGGTACAGGGGTGCGTAGCTGCTTATCATCGCCCCGACCAGACCTATCCTCCTGCTACGCTTCAGCTCCTCTATAGCATCCTCCACGGGGTCGATGTTGAGCATGGCGATGCCGCCAAGACGCTTGGGGTGGGCCCCGCAGAACTCGGCAAGATAATCGTTGTAGGCCCTGAATATGGCCGAACGGAGGCCGCTGTCTCCGATCCTGAAGTGGCCAAATCCAACGGTGGGATAGACGATGCCGACGTCCACGCCGTCGATGTCCAGGTCCTTGACCGCCTCATCCGGGTCATGGCCGCCTGCTCTGACGTTCTCGAACACGTCGCCCACGGTGATGCTTTCCGGGTCGTCGAACCTCTTGCCCACGTTGGCGCCCTGCTCGGGCCCCTGCTGAGTGATCTCCGCGCAGACCCACTTCATGCCCTCACCCCCGTCGGGGTCGGGAAGCAGCCTGGGAGCCTGGTCCCGATAGCCGGGATCGATACGCGTGAGCCACAGGTCCGGCGGCTCGATGACATGGTTGTCGGACGATATAACCCTGTAATCGGACATCTTCTCCCTCTGGAGCCAGCCGTCCCCGTTTCCATTTGAGGCAGGCCACGCTCGGTCCCTTCGTGGGATCATGCTAGCACCATGCCTCTTTTGTGTCAATAACCGCATAGCATTACTGGACACAGACGTTATCAGCCGTATGTGAGGTCTACAAGCATTATGTTTCGTCACATTGCTGCCATTATGGAACTTTCCCGTTTCAAAATCTAACCGACTTTACCCTGGCGTTGGAGCCGGACGGCTTGTGGTCCGGTCCTCTTTCTAGACGGACATCCAGGGTGTATAATCACCCTGCCCATCGACCCCACCCTGCCTTTCCTTGGCCCGCAATCGAAGTCAACCCACACGCTAGGAGGCGACATGAAAGCTCTGGTGGTGACCATCCAGATCAAGCCGGAGTTCAGGGAGCGCTTCATGGAGGCCATGCTCGACGACGCCCGAGGCTCGATACAGAACGAGCCGGGCTGCCTGCGATTCGACGTCGTCCAGGACCAGGAGGACCCCAACAAGATCCACCTTTACGAGGTGTACGTGGATGACGCCGCCATCGAGGCCCACCGCCAGGCGCCTCATTACACCAAGTGGCGTGAAATAGTCAAGGATTGGCATGCCGCTGACCCCGTGCGGCGGATAGGCTCCACCGTCTTCCCGGAGGACTCCGCCTGGAGGAAGTGACCCCCGCCCAAGCCTCATTCGTAATAACGGCGTAATAACGGCGGAATAACGGAATAGGAGCGCCGAGTGGAAGGAAAACCCGTTACCTTCACCGCGACCGAAATAGAGGGGCTGGAGCAGATAGTCTCGGCGGGGCACAAGTGGCTGGACGGCTCCAACCCGGCCTATCCGGACCTGATCCTGAAGATCGGTAGCGCCTTCTTGGAGGCCCCGGATGGCGCTAAGCCACAAGAGCTGTACCTGACGGACGTCCAGGCCTGGTACCTGCGGGAGATAGTGCCATCGGGCCTGCGAGTGCGGGGCGAGACAGTGGGCCTGGCGATCAAGAGGAAGCTCTATCCATTGCTGCTGCAGTTCGAGGCGGACAGGTACAGCGGCCCGGCAATACGCAGGTACGGTTTCACGCCCATGGAGGAGCCCCACAGCCGAAACGACGCCCTGGCCGACCAGAATCCGCGGGACGACGCCTCAATTCTTGACGAGACCGAGGTGGTCGAAGACTTGGCGGAAGAGCCCGATGTGGACGGCGCTGCCGCCGAAGATGCGGGTCCCGAGGTAGATGTCGCCGACGCGGCCGATGTCGAAGGCACCGTCGACAGCGCTGAGGTTAATAGAGACCAGCTCGGTTGCTAGTGTCCTGAGTCAGAAATCCGCGGTAAATATGGGCCACCCTTCGACAAGCTCGCGGTGAGCAGAGGAACCGCCCCCCTGTAGTCAACCACGGCAGCCCTACCCCCCGATGGCGGCCTTCTCTTCCTCGGCATATTCCTGGAACAGTGCCAGGTTTGAGGGATAGGCGCGGATGACGTGTTCATTCACCAGCCTTCCTACCCGCACCAGAGCCTTGTTGTAAGGCACCGGCACTTCCAGCTCGTCGGCCTGTCTCACCAGGTAGCCGTTGAGTTCCTCCACCTCCATAGGGGTGCCCTTAAGAGCATCGTGTAAGGTGGAAGGGCGGGTCACGATGGTCTGTTTCTTCGCCTGCTCTAACACGTCGGCTTCCAGGTCCGGCCGCTCGCCCCGGGAGGCCGCCTTGATGTCCGCCGGCGTCAGGACCACTCCGACGCTGCCGGCGAAGCTGCTGAACTTGATGCCCAGGTTCTCGCCCACGGTAATGGCCTCGTCCTGAAGGGCCCAACGCAGCCGGGCCGTGTTGTTCAGGCTCAGCTCACGGGTATCCCAGGAAGTTACGGCGGCCAGGAGGTTTCCCCCGCAGTTGACCACGAACTTGGTCCACACCTCGTCCATCACGTGGTCCGAGACGCCACACGTGCCGACGCACTCTCGGATAACCTCACCCAGCCGCTCTACTCGCGGGGTGATGCCGCCGGTGTACTCACCGATCATGTAGTCCATCACTCCGGGGACCCCTCCCATCATGCGATGGATGTGGCCCGGCTCCCAGGTCTGGCCGCTCATCAACGTTTCGGCGCCAACGGTGCGCTCCGGCCCGACTATCTCTGAGATAGCAGGCTCGTTAATCCCGTTCTGGATAGATACCACCATGGCATCGTCCGTCAGGTAGGGCCGGATCCGCTCCACAGTCCAGCGGGTGTTGTAGCCCTTCACCGCGACGAAGACCACATCTAACTGGTCCTCCAGCCGATCCAACTCGTCGATGTGTATCGCCGGCATCACGCCACGCCACTCGACCGGCTCGCCACCGTAGTGGCCCGTCATCCAGAAGCCGGTGGTGCGTATGGCCTCCACGTGGGGCTTCCAGGGATCGATGATGGTCACATCCTGGCCGCCACGGTGCAGGCCTATGGCCACGATGCCTCCCATGGCTCCGGCACCCAACACGCCGATCTTCATGGCGGACCTCCTCGTAGCGTGATTTCCGACGGGATTATACCATGGTGACGCGCTCGACCCGGTAGAGCGGGTTGGCTTCAGCCTTGTCCGTATACCGGGGTCCGCCAATCGCCACGGTGAGAGTCTGCCCCACGGACCGCACCCTCAAACAGCCGGGAAAGCCTGGCCGTCAACGGGCCCGCAGCACCGTCGCCGACCTGGTATCTGTCGACGCTCCCGACTGCGCGGATCTCGACCGCCGTACCGCACATGAAGACTTCGTCGGCTATGTAAAGCTCGGTGCGGTCCACATCCCGTTCCACCACCGGCACTTCCATCTCCTCCTCCAGCAGGCGCTTCACCGTGTCCCGGGTGATGCTCTCCAGGATCCCCGCGCTCACCGGAGGGGTAATGGCGACGCCGTCGCGAATGATGAACAGACAGGCATAGGTGGCCTCGGCTACCTTGCCGGCGTCGTTGAGGATGATGCCGAAGTCGTACCCGTTGATCTGGGACTCTGTGGAAACGTAACGGCTGTTCTGGTAGTTGGTTATGGCCTTGGCCCGGGGCGGCATGACGTTGTCCGAGATGCGGGTCCAGCTGCTGACATTACAGCTGACTACCTTGGACCCACCCAGGTCCGACTCGGCGGGGCGGGCCGTTATGACCACCTCCCCCGGTTGCTCCAGGACAGCCAGGTAGCCCGGGACCCCTCCCCCGAAGTAGGCCAGGGGTTGTACGTAGACATGGCAGCGATACTCGTTAGCCCGAATCAAGCTGGCGATGGCTTCGCCCAGCTCCTCCTGGGAAAATGGGGAGGACATTCGCATGATTTTCATGGACTGGAAGAGGCGCTTCAGGTGGGCTTCCAACTGGAACAGGTAAAGCTCCTGGCTGTCCGGGTTCCAGTAGCCCCGGATCCCCTCGAAGACCGCGGAGATGGCGCTCCAACCCAGCGTCGAGACGTGCACCGTCGCCTGCTCCCACTCCACCATCTCCCCAGAGCGCCAGAGGAACGCGGGGTTGGTCCGCTCCTCGTCCCACCACGCTCGTTTCCCTGACGAGGTAGAAGCCTTCTGCTGAGCCATGACGGTCTTCTGCCTCCTTAGCTACAGAACCTCCTACGGTTCCAGTCAGCGACGAAAGTGCCTCCTGCGGCCTCGGCCCTCTGCGCACCTCCTTCCGGAGGGAAGTGCTAGACGCGCAGCCTGGACGAAAACGCACCTTATTATAGACTATACCTATCAATTGCGGGCAAATTGGGATTGTGTTATACTCCGCTGAGATGTTTAGAAGAAGGTCCGGGGAGGCATGATAGACAAGGACACCAAGTCCCAAATCATCAGCGACTTTCGTTACCACGAAAGCGACACCGGTTCTACCGAGGTACAGGTGGCCATACTGACAGAGCGGATCAGGCAGATAACCGACCACCTTAGGCACCACCACAACGACACTCACTCGCGAACGGGTCTCCTGAAGCTCGTGGGGCAGAGACGAAGCCTACTGAACTACCTGAGCCGGGAAGACGTGGCGCGGTACCGTGACCTGATAAACAGGCTGGGCCTCAGAAGATAGCCCCGATAACACCGGGGCTATCTTGTTTCTTGGACTCCATCACACCCATAGAGAGGTCGTTTAACTATAGTTATGTTACGTACGGTAGAAAGAGACATAGGTGGGAAGAGGCTTGTCATCGAGACAGGCAAACTGGCCGGCCAAGCCAACGGGGCGGTCACGGTTAGCTGTGGTGGTTCGATGGTGCTGGCAACGGTCTGCATGTCGGCTCAGGCCAGGACCGACATCGATTTCCTGCCCCTCACGGTGGACTACGAGGAGCGGCTCTATGCCACCGGGCGGATTCCCGGAAGCTTTTTCAGGAGGGAAGGGCGCCCTGGCCAGGACGCCATCCTTTTCGGTAGGCTGATAGACCGGCCCATTCGACCGCTGTTCCCGAAGGGGTTTCACAACGAGGTGCAGATCATCATCACGGTGCTGTCGGTGGACAAGGAGAACCCTCCCGAGGTCCTCGGCATGGTAGGGGCTTCGGCAGCCCTTGCCATATCTGACTTACCTTTCCACGACCCCATAGGCGCTACCAGGGTGTCCCACAACAACGGCGTGTACACCGTGAACCCCACATACAAGGAGATAGACCAGGGCAACCTGGCGGTGGTAGTGGCCGGAAGTCGCGACGCCGTGATGATGGTGGAGGCGGGCTCAGACGAGGTCTCTGAGCAGGTGGTGCTGGAGGCGATCCGCCACGCCCAGGAAGCCAACGGCCAGGTGTTAGACATGATCTCCGAGCTGGTGAGCGCGGTGGGCAAACCCAAGATCGCGGTCCCCGAAGTAGCCTCGGACCAGCAGCTCTCGCAGGAGATCAACACGATCCTCAATGGACGGCTGTCCCAGGTCCTGGAAGCCGGTCAGGACAAGGCTCAGCGAGAGCAGGCCCTGGATGATCTAGAGGCAGAGGTAAAGGAGCGACTGGAAGAGCAGCACGCTCGCAACGAGATAGCCGAGGCCTTCGAGGGCATCCTCAAGAAGGAGATGAGGGGCCGAATCCTGGAGAAGGGCGTTCGCCCCGATGGCAGGGGGCTTACAGATATACGCCCCATTAGCAGCGAGGTGGGGGTCCTCCCCCGGACCCACGGCTCCGCTCTCTTCACCCGCGGCCAGACCCAGGTCCTCACCATTGCCACCCTGGGTTCCACTGGGATGGAGCAAAAGCTGGATAACCTCAGTCCCGAAGAGACCCGGCGATACATCCACCACTACAACTTCAGCCCTTACTCTACTGGAGAAGTAAAACGCATAAACACCGGACGCCGGGAGATAGGCCACGGCGCCCTTGCGGAGCGGGCGGTGGAGGTCATGGTTCCCGGAGAGGCCGACTTCCCCTACACCATCAGACTGGTCTCCGAGGTACTGAGCTCCAACGGCAGCACGTCCATGGCCAGCGTATGTGGCAGCACCCTTGCGCTGATGGACGCCGGCGTGCCCCTGCAGAGCCCCGTCGGTGGGGTGGCCATGGGCTTGATCATGGGTGAGAACGGCGCATCAGCCGTCCTCACGGACATCGAGGGTATGGAGGACCACCTGGGGGACATGGACTTCAAGGTGGCCGGTACCACCCGGGGCATAAACGCCCTCCAGATGGACGTAAAGGTGAAAGGGCTCACATATGAAGTGCTGGAACGGGCGCTAGAGCAAGCACGGCAGGGACGCCTCTTCATCCTGGACAAAATGCGCGAGGCCATAGCCGAGCCCAGAGACCACCTGAGTCCCTACGCGCCGAAGATGCACCGCATGACCATACCAGTGGACAAGATCGGCGCCCTCATCGGCCCCGGCGGACGGACCATCCGGGCCATCCAGTCGGAGACAGGGGTCAATATAGACACCGAGGACGACGGTACGGTGATCATAGCGGCTCCCGACGAAGCCATGATGCTGAAGGCGCGGGATCGGGTAGAGGCCCTCACCCGCGAGATCGCTGTGAGGGACATTTTCACCGGCAAGGTGGCGCGGCTTACCAGCTTCGGCGCCTTCGTGGAGCTCCTTCCCGGCAAGGAAGGACTGTTGAGGATGGGCGAGATGGGCGAACTCGAAGGCGGGCTGGAGATGGGCCAGGAGCTCACCGTTATGGTCCTGGAGATCGACCACCTGGGCAGGATAAACCTCTCTCGCCGGGCCCTTTCCGGAGACTCGCAGCCACCCGAAGACGGCGATGGCAGGCCCCCAGGGCCACCCCAGACACAGTCTTTCGGTGGTAGGCCGTCCTTCGGGAACCGGGGAGGTCAGGGCGACCGCCGGCCACCTCCTGGCCAGGGCGGGTCGAGGCCCCCGGGCGGACCCGGCCGCAGGCCGCCGCCTCCCAGACAGAGCTTCCGCGGTCCCGAAGGCCGCTAATCCCCCGATTCCGCCCTGGCGTATCCCGAGTGCGCCATGTGGTCTCCCGACTGCCCCACGCTGACGCAGTCCCGATCATGCATGGTCCCACTTCATGGGCTGGGAGGGCGAGATGGCTACGATAAGGGTGGCGGTCAACGGAGCACTGGGTAGGATGGGACAGGTCGTGCTGGGCACCCTGTCCGCCGAGCCCGACATGGAACCCGTGGGCGCCATCGACCTGAAGCGTCGTGGCGACACCCTGGACCTCCCCAGCGACGCCGGAACCATCCCCCTCTCCACCTCTCTGGAAGAGGTGCTGACCTCCACCAGCCCACAGGTCCTGGTCGACTTTTCCCAGGCCGAGGCCGCCATGGAGGCCGTGCCACTGGCCACTGGCCACGGTGTGAACATGGTCATCGGCACCACCGGGCTCAGCGAGGCCAACCTTGAGGAGATCCGCCGCATCTCGGAGGAAAACGGAGTAGGGGTCTTCGTAGCGCCCAACTTCGCCCTCGGCGCCGTCTTGCTGATGCACCTGGCAAAACAGGCGGCCCCTTTCTTCGAGTACGTTGACATCATCGAGGCGCACCACGAAGCCAAGATCGACGCCCCGTCGGGCACCGCCACGGCCATGGCCCGGGCCATCGGCCAAGACAGACAGTACCGTCGCAACGTCCCGGAGAAGGAGCCCATCCCGGGCACCCGGGGTGGGGAGTTCAACGGGGTCGGCATCCACAGCGTCCGCATGGCCGGCCGCAGCGCCCATCACGAGGTGATCCTGGGCACGGCGGGCCAGACCCTGACCCTACGCCACGATACCCTGGGCCGGGACTGCTACATGCCCGGCGTCATGCGGGCCATCCGAGAGGTTGTGCACCTCAAGGGACTCGTGGTAGGCTTGGATAAGATCCTGGGCCTGCAGTAGACAGGGACCGTGCGCCATGAAGAAAGTCAGCATCGCCGTGGTCGGCGCTACCGGGGCCGTTGGACGGGAGTTCCTCAGGGTACTGGAGCAGCGGCGTTTCCCGGCTAATCAAATCCAGCTACTGGCGTCTCACCGTTCCGCTGGAAGCCGCATGAGGGTGAACGGCGAAGAGTTGGTCGTAGAGGAAGCCACCCCCGACTCCTTCAACGGCATCGACATCGCCTTCATCTCCGCCAGCACCAGGGTGAGCGGTGAGCTTGCACCGCTGGCCGTGGAGGCCGGGGCCCTGGTCATCGACGACAGCTCTTACTTCCGCATGGATCCCCGGGTCCCTCTGGTAGTGCCCGAGGTGAACGGCCAGGACGTGGAGTGGCACGGTGGCATCATTTCTATTCCCAACTGCTCCACCACGCCTTTGGTGATGGCGGCGCACCCCCTGCACGTCGTGAACCCGGTCCTCCGCATCGTCGCCGCCACCTATCAGTCGGTATCGGGGGCCGGTGGCGGCGCCATGGCCGAGTTGAGGGAGCAGAGTCGCAAGTCCTCCGATGGGGGTTCGCCCGATCCAGTGGCTCTGCCCCATCGCATCGCCTTCAACGTGATACCCAGGATCGACAGCTTCCTCCCGGACGGGTACACCCGGGAGGAGCGGAAGATGCTGGAAGAGACCCGCAAAATCATGCACGAAGATGACATGGCCGTTTCAGCCACCTGTGTTCGGGTGCCTGTGTACATATCCCACAGCGCCGCCCTGCACCTGGAGTTCCAGAGCCCGATGCCCCCCGACGAGGCCAGGGAACTCTTGAGACGGATGCCGGGCGTAAAGGTCCTGGACTCTCCGGAGGAAGGCCTTTACCCCATGCCCGCCGACGTGGAGGGCACCGACGACGTTTTCGTGGGGCGCATCCGACAAGACGTCTCCAACCCCAACGGCCTGGCCATATGGGTGGTGGCCGACAACCTGAGGAAGGGCGCCGCCCTGAACGCCATTCAGATCGCCGAAGAGGTGCTGAGGAGGTCCCGCCTCGCACCCCGAAGGTCCGAAGACGCCGTACCCGCCGACTGAACCGACGAAATCGGCCCAACACAGACCGGGATCCTTTGACAGATAGGAGGGCTGGCATGAGCGAGATAGGTAGACTGCTCACCGCGATGGTTACTCCCTTCGACGACGGAGGGCGGGTGGACTACGAGCAGGCCAAGCGCCTGGCCAACGCCCTCCTGGACTCTGGCAGCGACGGCGTTGTTGTCTCTGGTACCACCGGCGAGTCCCCGACCCTGAGCACGGAAGAGAAGCTCCGCCTGTTCGCCGAGGTGAAGGGCGCGGTGGGCAACCGTGGCGCCGTCATCGCCGGAACGGGCAACTACAGCACCGCCGAAAGCGTCGAGCTGAGCCGTCAGGCAGAGCAAACTGGGGCCGACGGCCTATTGCTGGTGGTGCCCTATTACAACAAGCCGCCCCAGGAGGGCCTGTACCAGCATTTCAAGACCGTGGCTCAGAGCGTGCACATACCCTGCATCGTATACAACGTACCCAGCCGGACCAGCCTGAACATGACTCACGACACCACGATCCGTCTCAGCCAGGTGGACAACATAGTCGGGGTCAAGGAGGCCGGCTCCGACATGGACCAGGTGGCCCGTATCATCGACGGGGCCGGCGCCGGCTTCAGAGTATGGAGCGGCAACGACAACGAGACCTTTCACATCATGGCCCTGGGCGGCTACGGAGTTGTGAGCGTGGCCTCCCATCTGGTCGGCAGACAGATCAAGCAGATGATGGGTCTGATCCTGGAGGGAGACGTGGAAAGGGCGGCGGCGGAGCACCGCAGGCTGCACGCCCTGTTCAAGGTGCTGTTCATCGTCTCCAACCCCATCCCGTTGAAGCACTCCCTCAACCGGGCGGGGTTCAACGTGGGCGACCCCCGACTACCCCTGGTGCCGCCCGACGAAAAGTCCGCGTCCCAGATAGACGGCGTGGTGGACGGCTACGAGGTGGACCTGCCGATACCGGGATAGGAAGCCATTGGTGGCCGGTAGCCTGATCAGCCGAAGCTGTGGGCTGCTTTCAGGTCTGCGGACCCTAAAGGATAGGCTCTCTGGAGATGGTCTCCCACCGGCTTGGGCCGGTGGAGATGATGTGGGCGGTGCAGCCTACCAGTTCCTCGATGCGCTGGACGTAAGCCACTGCTTCGGGCGGCAGCTGAGACATCTCGGTTGCGCTGGCGGTGGGCCGGTCCCAGCCTGAAAGCTCTTCGTAGACCGGACGGCATCTCTCCAGCACGGAAATACTAGCGGGGAAATGGTCGATGGCCTTTCCGTCGACCTCGTAGCCCACACAGACCTTTATCGTGGGGAAGCCGTCCAGCACGTCCAGGCGGGTCAGCACCAGCGAGGTGAAACCGTTCACCAGGGCGCTGTACCGCCCGGCGACGGCGTCGAACCAGCCGATTCGCCGGGCCCGACCGGTGGTCGTTCCGTATTCCCAAGCCTTCTCGCGGAGCATGTCTCCCGTCTCATCTTCCATTTCCGTGGTCAGGGGACCGGCCCCCACCCGGGTGGAGTAGGCCTTGAAGACTCCAGCGATCCCGGCGATGTCCCGTGGGCTCAGGCCGAGGCCAGTGCAAGCGCCGCCTATCGACGGAGAGGAAGAAGTGACGTATGGGTAGGTGCCGTGGTCCAAGTCCAGCATCGCCCCCTGGGCCCCTTCGAGCAGCACCTTTTCCCCCTTGGCCAGGGTCCGCTGGATGGTCAGCTCGGTGGGACAGATGAGGTCCTTCAGACGCCTTCCCCAGTCCACACACTTCTCGTAGACCTCATCCAGGGAGACCGGGTTCTCTCCATAGACCTTGGTGATTATCGCATTCTTGAGTTCCAGGCCCGCTTTCAGGCGTGGAAGCAGCGATGGGGTGTCCAACAGCTCGCCCGCCCTTATACCGTTGCGGGCCGTTTTGTCCATGTACGCCGGGCCCACGCCGCTGCCGGTGGTACCTATGGCGGCAGAGCCCCTGGACTTTTCCTCCAGCCCGTCCAGCAGTACGTGGTAAGGCATTATCAGGTGGGCCCGCTCGCTGACCGACAGGCGGGCGGTGTCGACGCCCCGCTCTTCAAGGTTGTCGACCTCCCGCAGCAGGACGTCCGGGTCCACCACGACGCCATTGCCGATAACGCAGGTGACCTGGGGCCACAGGATGCCGGAGGGTACCAGGTGCAGGCTGAACTCGCCTTCCTTGGTCACGACGGTGTGCCCTGCGTTGTTGCCACCGGCGTAGCGCACGACGCAGTTGGCCTGTTGGGCGAGGTAGTCTACGACCTTGCCCTTGCCTTCGTCCCCCCATTGGCCGCCTATTATAGCGTAGGCCGGCATCCCAACCTCCTGGACCTTGGCGCGAACGCAGGACGGGTCCTCCCGGCATAATGCGCGCGTTGCGCCGTCTCGGGTATCCCCGAGATGACCTGGGGGAGTATAACAAAAAATGATGCGTGATGTGAAGGAGCCCTGGGGCCCCGGTTAAGGCCCCTCCGTTCCTTTCGTTTGGATCAGTGCCTATGCTATAATTCAGATGGGTGTCACTTACGGAGGCCGAGTGCCTCAAGAGCACCTTCGACTGAATCCGGCGCCAGAGAGGGTGTCAAGTCTGTTGAAGATGCCAATTCCAGGTCAAGAGGGAGGGTGATGGGTCCTTTCGATGAACTGAGGGTATTCAGCGGCAATGCCCATAGCCGGCTGGCCCACGAGGTGTGTGAGTACCTGGACATCCCCATCGGCAAGGCCGAGGTCTTCAAGTTCAACAACGACAACACCTTTGTCCGTATCCTTGAGAACATACGAGAGCGCGACGTGTTCATCATCCAGCCCACTTGCTACCCTGTCAACGACAGCTGGATGGAGCTCCTGATCATGATCGACGCGGCCAAGCGGGCTTCCGCCGGCCGCGTTACCGCGGTGGTCCCCTATTACAGCTACGGCCGCACCGACAAGAAGGATCAGCCCCGGGTCCCCATCACCGCCCGGTTGATGGCCGACCTGCTGACCGCCGCCGGGGCCGAGCGCCTGCTCACAGTGGATCTACATGCCGGACAGATCCAGGGATTTTTCAACATACCCGTCGATGAGCTTACTGCGCTGAGCATCCTCAGCAGGTATTTCCAAGACATGAACCTGGAAGACCCCGTGGTGGTGGCCACCGACATCGGCATCAGCAAGCGCGCACGGGACATGGCAGAACGGCTTGGTGCGCCCCTGGCCATCATCGAGAAGCGCCGCATCGGCAACGACGACACCGCCGAGACCCTGAACATCATCGGCGACGTCGAAGGGAGGACGGCCCTGACCTTCGACGACGAGATCGATACCGGCGGCTCCATGCTGGCGGCGGCGGCGGCCCTAAAGGAACACGGCGTCAAGGAAGTCTACGCTTGCGTCACCCACCCAGTGCTTTCGGGGAACGCACACGCAAGGATCGTGGAAAGCCCGCTGAAAGAGCTGGTGGTCACCGATACCATCCCCCTCACCGAAGGGAAACGCAACGGAAAGATCACGGTACTGTCGGTGGCCCCGCTGCTGGGCGAGGCCATCCGTCGAATCCACGATGGACTCTCCGTTGGAGAAATGTTCGAGCAGAGGTAGGTCTACCCATGGTCTCCTTAATAGGCAAAGTACTGGGCGACCCCAACGACAAGGTCGTCAAGAAGTTCCGCCCGATCATAGAAGAGACGAACGCCCTCGAGGCCAAGATAGAGCCGCTGTCCGATGACGCCCTCGCGGACCTGACCATAGAGTTCAAGGAGCGGCTGCAGAACGGCGAGACCCTGTACGACCTGATGCCTGAGGCTTTCGCCGCCGTCAGGGAAGCAGCAAAGCGCTCCCTGGGCCAACGCCACTATGATGTCCAGCTCATGGGCGGGATCGTCCTGCACCAGGGCAAGATAGCGGAGATGAAGACGGGCGAGGGCAAAACCCTGGTATCCACATTGGCGGTCTATCTCAACGCGCTTGCGGGCAGAGGCGTCCACGTGGTGACCGTCAACGATTATCTCGCCAAGCGAGACGCCGTCTGGATGGCACCGATCTACCACCGTATGGGTCTTTCGGTGGCATGCCTGCAACACGACGCCGCCTACCTCTTCGACCCAACCTGGGAGGGCAACGACCCGGCCTTCAGCTACCTGCTGCCCACCTCCAGGAGGCAGGCCTACCGGGCGGACATCACCTACGGCACCAACAATGAGTTCGGCTTTGACTACCTCAGGGACAACATGGTAGTAGACCCGGAGATGATGGTGCAGCGGGACCTCTATTTCGCCATCGTCGACGAGGTGGACAACATCCTGATCGACGAAGCCCGCACTCCTCTGATCATCAGCGGTCCCGCCGAGGAGCCGGTGCAGCTCTACTCCACCTTCGCCCGCCTCGTGCCCCAGCTATCCGAAGAGGACTACGCCATCGACGACCGCACCCGAACGGTGGGCCTCACCCAACCAGGCATCGCCAAGATGGAGCAGTGGTCGAAGGTAGGGAACATCTACGATCCGGAAAACTTCCACCTGGTCCACTACATCGAGAACGCCCTAGCCGCCCACGTCCTTAGGAAGCGGGACAAGGACTACGTGGTGCGTGACGGCCAGGTAGTGATCGTCGACGAGTTCACCGGACGGATGCAGTGGGGCCGTCGCTGGGCCGACGGGCTGCACCAAGCGATAGAGGCCAAGGAAGGCGTAAAGGTGCAGCGGGAGAGCGTGACCTACGCCACCATCACCCTGCAGAACTACTTCCGGATGTACGAGAAGCTGGCCGGCATGACCGGAACCGCGGCCACCGAAGCCGAGGAGTTCTACAAGATCTATAAACTCGACGTGGTCAGCGTTCCGACCAACCAACCCATGATCCGCGACGACCTGCCCGATCTCATCTACAAGACCCAGGAGGGCAAATGGAGCGCCACAGCAAAAGAGATACAGGAGCACCATAAGAACGGGCGCCCGGTTCTCGTGGGGACCACCTCCATCGAAGACTCGGAGAAGATAAGCGGGCTGCTGACCAAGCTCGGGGTCCCACACCAGGTGCTAAACGCCAAACAGCATGAGAGGGAAGCCCCCATAGTCGCTCAGGCTGGCAGGCCGGCGGCCGTCACCGTGGCCACAAACATGGCGGGCAGGGGCACCGACATCGTCCTCGGAGGTAACCCCGATAACCTGGACATCACTCCCGCAGAGTGGCAGAAGGACCACGACCTGGTGGTGTCGCTGGGAGGGCTCCACGTCATAGGCACGGACCACCATGAAGCCCGGCGAATCGACAACCAGCTCCGCGGCCGTTCGGGCCGCCAGGGCGACGCCGGTAGCTCGCGGTTCTACGCCAGCCTCGAGGACGACCTGATGCGAAGGTTCGGCGGAGACCGCATCAAGAGCGTCATGGGCTTCGTGGGCATGGACGACGACACGCCCATCGAAAACCGCATAGTAACCAAATCCCTGGAGGGTGCCCAGGTAAAGGTGGAAGGCCACCACTTCGAGGTCAGGAAGCACCTGCTGGACTACGACGACGTCCTCAACAATCAGCGCCAGAAGATCTACAACGAGCGGCACAAGGCCCTGTCCGGAGCCGATCTCAAGGCCACCATCCAGGAAAAGGTGCGAAACGAGATCAAGGCTCTGGTTTCGGCCCACCTGGTGGGATCGGACCCTCAGGCCTGGGACACCGACGGGCTGCTGGAGGAGATGGCCGCCATCCTTCCACTACCACCAGAGCTGAACTCCCCCGACAGGTTTTCCTTGATGAGCCGCCAGGAGGTACAGTCTACGCTGGAGAGCTGCTCGCAGGATCTGTACGAGGCCAAGGAAGAGCAGATGGGGCCTGAGGACATGCGCACCCTGGAGCGGCTGCTCATGCTCAGGACCATCGATACCCACTGGCTCCACCACCTCACGACAATGGACAACCTGCGCCAGGGGATCGGGCTCCACGCCTTCGGCCAGCGGGACCCGTTAGTCATGTACAAGACCGAGGGCAGCCAGCTGTTCCAGGCCCTGCTGGACCGCATTCAGCGGGACCTGGGCCACAGCATCTATCAGGTGTCGCTGGGCCCGGCGCAGGGAGCTCGCAGGACCAGCGCAGGCCCCAAGGCCAGCGCAATGGCTGCCGCCTCCGGCCGGCAGAAAGAGGCAGTGGCCGTCGGGGCAAACAAAGTAGGCCGCAACGAGCCCTGCCCTTGCGGCAGCGGCAAGAAGTACAAGCGGTGCCACGGGAACGGCGCATGAGGGTAGAACGGCCCAAGCACCATCCTTTTCGGTGAGAGTGCCGACGAACGGTCATGGTGCCCGTTTCACTTGAGTAACCTGCCGATTGGAACGGTAAGATCGATCCTGACGCAGGCTGGATCAACCCCCGAGCAGCTTCGCCAGCTGCTCTAACACCTAGATACCTGAAAGGCTGGCGGCCCGAATCCAATGTCAACCACCAACCGCGAGATAGCCCAACTCTTCGAGAATATGGCCACTCTTCTAGAGATGAAGGGGGACACCATATTCAAGATACGGGCCTACCAGCGGGCCGCTCGCACCACCGAAAACCTGTCCTTCTCGCTGGAGCAGGCCGTGAAAGACGGCATGGACCTGAAGAAGGTGCCCGGCATCGGCAAGGCTATCAGCGACAAGATCAACGAGCTGATCGGCACGGGAAGAGTGGCCGCCTACGAGAGGATCAAGGGGGAGCTGCCCGACGGGGTGCTCACCCTGATGAACGTACCGGGCATCGGCCCCAAAACCGCCATCCTCATCGGCAACGAGCTGGGCACCACCACCATCGATGCCTTGGAAGCGGCCATACTGTCGGGCCGGCTCACAGAGCTGCCAAGGATGGGCGAGAAGACCGCCGAGAACATCCTGAGGCACATCCGCGGCCTGCGCACCAAGGACAACCGGATGCCTATCGGCCAGGCCCTCCCTGTAGCCGAAAGGGTAATCTCGGCGCTACGAGAGGCCTGCCCACACCTGAAGGAGATCAGCCCCGTGGGCAGCCTCCGTCGGTGGAAAGACACCGTCGGGGACATCGACATCGCCTGCACGTCGTCCGATCCGGAGGGCGTGATCAACGCGCTGGCAGGGCTGCCCTTCGTCCGCGAGGTCCTGGCACAGGGATCGAAGAAAGGCAGCGTTGTGGTCGATCCGGGCCTTCAGGTAGACCTCCGCGTCGTGGAGGACGAGTCCTTCGGGGCCATGCTCCAATATTTCACCGGCAGCCAGCAACACACCGTCAGGCTGCGGGAATACGCCAACCGGCGGGGGCTTTCCCTCAACGAGTACGGCATCACCGACCTGGAGACAGGCAGGTTGGAGAAGTATCCCGACGAGGACGGGTTCTACCGGCGCCTGGGCCTCTCCACCATACCTCCGGAGATACGGGAAGGGATGGGGGAGATAGAACTGGCCCAGCAGGACGGCCTGCCCGAGCTGGTCAGTCTGAGCGACATCAAGGGCGACCTTCACGTTCACAGCACATGGAGCGACGGTCGGGACTCCATTGAGGACATGCTGCAGGCCGCCGTTGACCGGGGCTACCAGTACGTGGCCATGACCGACCACTCGGCCGGCCGCGGCATCGCCAACGGCCTGACCATAGAGAGGCTTCAACAGCAGGTCGAGGTCCTCCATGCCCTTGGTGACCGGCTGTCCGTAAAAGTCCTCTGCGGCTCGGAGGTCGACATCAGGGCCGACGGCTCCCTGGATTACCCAGACGAGGTGTTGCAGACCCTGGACATGGTGGTGGCCTCGGTGCACTCCTCCATGGGACAGGATGCCCGCACGATGACCGATCGGATCATCCAGGCGATGCGTAACCCCCACGTCACCGCCATCGGCCATCCCACGGGCCGCCTCCTTGGGACCAGGGAGCCCGTTGAGGTGGACATGGACGCCCTGTTCAGGGCAGCGCTGGACACCGGAACGGCGCTGGAGATCAACGGCGCTCCCGAAAGGCTGGACCTGAAGGACACCCACATCCTGCAGGCGAATGAGATGGGAGTGCCCCTGATAATCAGCACCGACTCCCATCATCGCACCCATCTGGCCAACATGCGCTTCGGGGTCGCCGCGGCCCGCAGGGGATGGTGCGAGCCCAGGCACATCCTCAACACCCTGCCGGCCGAGGATTTCCTGGCTTACATCAGGGCACCCAAGCGCGAACGTGCACGGGTTCCCGCAGGATGGAGCCGGTAATGGCTGCCGCCCGCTCGAACAAGGGTGGTCCGGCCACATCCGCCGACGTAGAAGACACGCCCGCTCAGGCCACCAAGGAGCCGTCCCAGGTCGAGCCCGACGCCATCCGGCACCTAAGGGAGGCGGTTCGGGCCGGCGCCGACTGGCAACGCGCCATCATCGAAGCCATGGGCATGTGGACGCTGACCGAGGAGGAGTACCAGGGACGCGCTTTCCAGTACCTGATCCACGAGGAGGCCTTCGACTGGCTGCTGTTGGCCGAGCGGCTGTGTTGCGAGCTGGACGGCACGATCCCTACCGAGGAGAAGGAGCGACTGCTCTTCCATGGCGGGTTTCCCGATGGAGTTACCCCCAGGGACTTCCAGGAGCTCCTGGGGTTCAACAAACACCGAGCATATCTGAACTACTGGTACGGCGTGGTGGTGGAAGAGGCGCTGCAGCTCGCGGTGGAGGAAGAGGTGCGCAAGCGCCACCGCGCCCGGGGTTTCTCTGACAGCGAAGACCTGGTGGAGGAGGCCTTCCTCAGGATCTATCAGGCCTCGCGTAGCGACCTGCTGGAGGAGTTCCTGGCGGAAAAGGGCGACAGGCGCCGGAAGTCGTTGAGCCTGACCGAGATGAAGGAGTTCACCTACCGGCTCTTCAAGCACAGGGTCAAGATTTGGGACCCTGCCCGGGTAGCCAGCGACACCCGCAAGGGCCTGGACAGGCTCCAAAAGCTACAATCCCGCGAGACGTCGCACCAGGGTTAGGGGCAAAACTTCCTGACCGCTGCCTGCAGCTAAGTCGACTGTAGCTGGGAGAGCACCTCTTCCAGGCGCTCCCTGTGCTCCTGGAGGGACCTGAGCCGTTCCTGCTCCCGCTCCACCACCTCTTCTGGCGCCCGGGAGGCGAAGTCGCCGTTGGACAGCAGCCCCTGGACCCGCTCAAGGTTGGCGACGCACTCCTCCAGCTCCTTGCCCAGCCGAGCCCTCTCTGTCGACAGGTCTACTACATCCGCGATGGGCAGCCTGACCACCAGGGGGTCTATGACCAGGACGACCTCCTGGCCCTGGTGCTGCCGGCCCTCGGCGTCGGCCAGTATCCGCAGGGGCTCAATGCGGGCCAGGGTACTGATGGCCGGGGCCTCTTCCTCCACGGCCTCCATCAGCCCGTCGGCCTGGACCAGCGCCTCGATGCTCTGGCCGGGCGGGATGCGTAGCTGGGCCCGAACGTTCCTAACGGCCCTTATCATGTTGATCATGGTGCGGACCTCCCGCTCGGCGGGGCCGTCCACTCGGCTGGAATCACCCTGGGGATAGGCCGCCACCATGATGGACTCGGGCAGGTCTCCCTCACGGGGAAGGCGGTGAAGCAGGTTCTGCCAGATCTCCTCGGTGATGAAGGGCATGAAGGGATGCAGCAGCCGCAGCGTCCTCTCCAGCACGTGGGCCAGCACTCTCAGGGGCCGAGTGTCCCCCTGCCTCAGCCGCACCTTGGCCATCTCGATGTACCAGTCGCAGAGCTCTCCCCAGAGGAACTCGTAGAGCACCCTCTGGGCCTCGCCCAGCTCGTACCGCTTGATGTAGTCGTTGATGGCAACGACCGTCTGGTTCAGGGAGTGGAGAATCCAGCGGTCCTGCCGGGGAGTGTGGCCGGACCCGCCAGTGTCTCGCAACTCGTACCAGCCTGCCAGGGTCGAGGGCTCAGCCTTCTCCAGGCTGGTCATGACGAAGCGGGCGGCGTTCCACAGCTTGTTGGCGAAGTTGCGGCTGGACTCCAGCTTGGACTCTCCCAGCCGCAGGTCGTTGCCCGGAGCGGTGCCGGTGGTCAGGGAGAAGCGGAGGGCGTCGGTGCCGAACTGGTCGATCACCTGCAGGGGATCCAGCACGTTGCCTTTGGTCTTGCTCATCTTGACGCCCTGGGTGTCCCGGATCAGGCCGCTGAGGAACACGGTGTGGAAGGGCTCTCTGCCAGTGTTCACGAGCCCCATCATTATCATGCGGGCCACCCAGAAGAAGAGGATGTCGTAGCCTGTCTCCATGACGAAGGAATCGTAGCCCTCGACGGCAGGATCGAAGTCGGGCCGGGGGTAGAAGCTGCGCATGTCCTCGGTGTCATCGGG
The DNA here is from genome assembly GCA_965248975.1 of Dehalococcoidia bacterium. Taxonomy (GTDB): domain Bacteria; phylum Chloroflexota; class Dehalococcoidia; order Lucifugimonadales; family JAGWBF01; genus CBDFKU01. Next base: position 138,875 of record CBDFKU010000012.1, on the reverse strand, counting down.
CCAGCCCAGGGTGGAGTGGGGCCATAGCGCGGAGCTGAACCAGGTGTCCAGCACATCGGGATCCTGTGACAGGTCGTCCGAGCCGCAGTGATCGCACCGGCTGGGGTCCTCCACCGCCACCGTCAGACCCTGGCAACCGTCACAGTACCAAACGGGTATGCGGTGTCCCCACCAGAGCTGGCGGCTGATGCACCAGTCCCGGATGTTCTCAAGCCAGTTGAGATACACCCGCGTGAACCTCTCGGGCAGGATGCGGATGCGTCCTTCGGCTACCGACCGGTAGGCCCGGCCAGCGATGGAGCCTGGATCGTCGTGGCGGCCGACGTCCATGAACCACTGAAGGCTCACCAGGGGCTCCACCACCGTCTTGCAGCGCTGGCAGTGACCCACCGAATGGCTGTATTCCTCGGTCCTCTCCAGCAGCCCCTCTTCCTCCAGCTGCCGGACCACCCCCTCCCGGGCCTGGAACCGCTCTTGGCCGGCGTAGGGACCTCCCTCGGAGGTGATATTGCCGTCGGGACCGATGACGGTGACGGCGGGCAGGCCGTGGCGCTTGCCGATGTCGAAGTCTACCGGATCATGGCCCGGGGTGACCTTGAGGGCTCCTGTGCCGAACTCGGGATCGATAACTGCGTCCGCCACAATGGAGATGGCACGGCCGATGATGGGCAGGACCGCCTTGGCTCCCACCAGACCACTATAGCGAGGATCGTCGGGATGGACGGCCACCCCGGTGTCCCCCAGCATGGTCTCGGGACGGGTGGTGGCAACGGTGACGTGCCCGTCTCCGCTGGCCAGGGAATACCGAATCAGGTACAGCTTCCCCTCTTGCTCCTCGTGCTCGACCTCCAGGTCCGAGAGGGCGGTGGCGCAGCGGGGGCACCAGTTGATGATGCGCTCGCCCCGGTATATGAGCCCGTCGTTGTACAGGTTGACGAAGGTCGTCCGCACCGCCCTGCTGGGGCCCGGCTCCAGCGTGAACCGCAGCCGGGACCAGTCGCAGGACGCTCCCAGACGCTTCTGCTGCTCGTCGATGGTGTTCCCGTATTTCCCCACCCACTCCCAGACCCTCTCCAGAAACTTCTCTCTCCCCAGCTCCTGGCGGCCGGTGCCTTCGCGGGCCAGCTGCTGCTCCACGACCCACTGGGTGGCGATGCCGGCGTGGTCCTTCCCCGGTAGCCACAGTGTAGGCTCCCCCAACATGCGGTGCCACCTACTCAGGACATCTTCCACGGCGCCCCTGGCGGCATGGCCCAGGTGCAGCTCACCTGTCACGTTGGGTGGCGGCATGATGACCACGAAGGGGGTCTTCCCCTCACCGGCCGCGGGAGTAAAGTAGCCCCCGTCCATCCAGAACCGGTAGATCCGGCCCTCGACGTCGGCGGCCTTATATGCCTTGGGGATCTCCCCCATGAGCTCCAGCGGCATCTGCATTACCTTTCGTTCATGTAGCTCTCCGGATTGGCCCATTTTAGAGCCGGCGATTGAGGACAGTCAAACACGGGACGGACCGGGTGAGAGCCCAACGCGTCCCGGCCGGCTCATATACGTTCTTGGAGAGCAAGGAATGGATCAGGAGAGACGTACCGTGAGGGATACCCTTGGCTGGTCGCCGACTACCCTGGTGGTATGTCCCCGGCCGGTCAGGTCCTCGGCCAGCATCACGTCCCCCGGTCCGAACCGCCTTACCGTGCCGTCGCCGATGCCAATCTCCATGTAACCTGAAAGAGTGACAACGTACTGCCGACGTGGAGCGTTGTGCCAATCCATGAAGTAGCCCGTCTCGGCGCTGTGGAAGCTGAACCCTGCGGACCCTTGCACGGGTGCCGTGGTAAAGGGATCCTTGGGGGTGTCCAGGTCCTCGAAATGGGCCTGCCCGTCGTCTCCGGTGTAGAGCCTGACAAACATCGGTCACCTTCCTTAGCTGACGGCTGAGAGATTTTACCGATTTATAGAAAGGAATTACCGCAGAGGACGCTGAGAATCGAGGACAACACTCCGCGACCTCTGCGTTCTCAGCGGTAAAATACCTGGTCCGCCGACGTACCACAATCGTTCAGCTAGTCTGGGAGTGACACCGTGGCCACGGCGAAGGGACCGGCGAGGATGCGAGTGGTGTGTCCCCGGCCGGTCAGGTCTTCCTCCAGGATGACGTCGCCCGGGCCGAACTCACGGACGGTACCGTCGCCCAGGCCCACAGCCACTCGTCCCGACAGGACCATACCGTAGTGGCGCTGGGTGGTCGTGTGCCAGTCAGAGAAGCGGCCCTCTGGGATCCGCCGAAAGATGAGCTCGGCCTCGGCCCTCATTGGGACATTCTCGTTGGATTCCTTGGAAAACTCCAAGTCCGCGAAGTGGGACTCCCCATCGTCGCCGGTGTAAAGTCGAACGTATTGCATCGCGCCCTCCTACAGCTCCGGCAGTGGGATATTCGCTACCACGTACGGAAGGGAAACGATTCTCGTGGTGTGACCCCGGCCGGTAGTGTCGTCCTGCAGCACCACGTCACCCACGCGGAGCATTCGAGACGTCCCGTCCCCCACGACGGCTTCTACCTCGCCGGAAAGAATGATGCTGTAGCGCCGGGGGTTCGCCACGTGCCAGTCGGTGAACCTGGTCTCGTTGAGATGGCGGAAGAACATCTCGGCGCCGGACCTGAGGGCCACCGCGGTCACCTCTTCCGTGGGATAGTCAAGGTCCTCAAAGTGGGACTGGCCGTCGTCACCGGTGTAGAGTCGAACGAACATATGGCACCTCCTTATTTCACTCACCCTAGCCCCCTCCCCAACGGAGAGGGCTAGCAAGCCGGCCTGTTCAGTACGTCCTGGTCGATCTTCCTGGGAATAAGCTGGCCGCTCCCGGCGGTGCCTGAGAACTGGCCGTTCTCCACAACGACCTTGCCCCTGAGGATGGTGGTGGTGGGCCATCCGCTGATCTCCCAGCCCTCCCATATGCTGTAGTCGCCAATGTGCAGGTCGTTCATGGTGAGAGGCTTGCTGATACTGGGGTCGATGAGAACGATGTCGGCGTCGCTGCCCGGGGCGATGGCGCCCTTGCGGGGATAGTAGCCCAGGATACGGGCGGCGTTGGCCGAGGTCACGTCCACGAAGCGTTGCAGGGACATGCCCCGCTTGGCTACCCCTTCGCTGTAGGTGATCCCCACCCGGGTCTCCGCTCCCGAGTGGCCGCCCGTAACGTCGTGGACGGTCCGTCCGCCGACCTTGAGGGCATAGGTGGTGCAGTACTCGTCGGTGGCCATGGTGTTGATGCCGCCTTTGATCAGCCCGTCCCAAAGGGTCTGCCGGTCCTCCTCGGACTTCAGGGAAGGATAGGTGTGGTACTTCATGCCGTCGGTCTCTTTGTAGTTCTCGGAGGTGAAGCTGACGTAGTTGTGCAGAGTCTCGCCGTAGATGGGCAGACCCTTTCCCCGGGCCTCCCGGATGGCGTTCACCCCCTGGGCGGCGCTGACGTGCACGAAGTACACCGCGGCGCCGGTCCACTCGGCCACCCGCAGCACCCGCCGGAAGGACACGTCCTCCGACATGTTGTTGTGCACCTCGTGCATGTTGTACCATTCGGCGCGCTCATCGCGGGCGAGCTTGTTGTACATGAACTGCACGATGTCGTCGTCCTCGGAGTGGACGAACATTAGGCCACCATGGGTCACGGTCTGCTCCATCAGCGACGACAGGTGTCCCATGCCCACCAAGCGCCGCTCGTCCTCGGGTATCGAAGCCACCGGGCGGATGTTGGTGGTGAATATCTTGAAGGTGGGGAAGCCCTCCTGGACGGCTTCCTTCATCTGGCCAACGACGTTCTCGGGGACTTGCCCGATCAGCATACAGTGGTGGGAGTAGTCGCAGTGGGAATGTCCCTTCCAACGAGAGGTCCTCTCCTCGATAGCCTGGAAGATGTCCACCCCGGGACCTTGAATGGCGAAGTCGGTAATGGTGGTGGTGCCACCGAACAGGGCGGCCCGGCTGACCTCTTCGGGAGAGGCGGTCTCCATACCCGGCTGGCCGGCAATGGGCGCCGCCACGTGGGCATGGGGCTCGATACCTCCCGGCACCACGATCTTCCCAGTGGCGTCGATCACTCGTCCTGTGTCTCCCGGCAGGGTGCCCTGCTCCGCCACGGCCACGATCTTCTCGCCCTGGACGGCCACGTCCCAGCCTCCGACCCCCCAGGGAGTCACCACACGGCCGCCTCTGATTATCAGGTCTACCATAGCCCACCTCCTGTCGACCTGTGATACGGTCGACCGATGATACAAGAGTGTAGCATAGAGGAACGGCGGACGCACCGGTCCATTGGCTCAGGTTGCGACTCCCGGCCGGCCATCGTACAATAGCTGAAATCCCCCCTCTCGGTACCCTCCAGCGCGAGGAGAGCACCGGCGAGGGCCAGGAGGAATCGTATGGCAGCCGTCAAATCTCCCTTAGAGGGCATACGGGTGTTGGACCTGGGCAGGCACCAGGCCGGGCCCCGCGCCGCCCAGGTGCTGGCCCGCCTGGGGGCCGAGGTGATAAAAGTGGAGCGCATCGGGGGCGAGGAGACCCGGACCCACGGACCATGGTCCAACGGCCAGAGCGCCTACTTCGTCCAGTACAACAGCGGTAAGAAGAGCCTGTCCATGGACCTACGCAAGGACAAGGCCAAGGAGATCCTCAGGGGCTTGATCAAGCTCTCCGACATCTTCGTGCAGAACTTCCGGCCGGGCACCATCGAGAAGATGGGTTTCGGCTACGACGTGCTGCACGAGCTGAACCCCAGGATCATCATGGTCAACGTCTCCGCCTACGGGCAGTTCGGCCCGTACAAGGACATGATAGGCTACGACCCCATCGGGCAGGCCATGTCGGGCATCATGATGGTCACAGGCGACGAGGGCATGCCACCTATCCGGGTGGGAGTACCCCTGATCGACCGTACCACCGCCCTTCACGCCGCCCTGGGAGCGCTGGCCGCCCTGCGTGAGAGGGATATCTCCGGTGAGGGCCAGGCGATGGACGTGTGCCTGGCGGACACGGGCTACAGCTACACAGAGATACCGGTCACAGCATACACCGGCGGCGGCGGGCAGCCGACACGCGGAGAGGGCTCCGCTCCCCCACCCCACGGCATTTACCAGTGCCAGGACGGCTGGGTCCTGATAACGTCGGTGGACCAGCACCAGTGGCCCCGGGTATGCCGGTCCCTGGGCAAACCCGAGTGGATCGAGGACGAGCGGTTCGCCGAGAGGCCCAACAGGGTCAAAAACGGGGAGGTAGTCAACCGGGTGGCCACCGAGCTGGTGGGCAGCATGACGGTGAAGCAGGCTGTGGCCCACTTCACCCACCACGATATCACTGCGGCCCCGGTGAACAACATCGCCCAGGCCGCCGAGGACCCCCACCCCTGGGAGCGGCGGGCGTTGGTGGAGGTGCCGGACCCCATCGCCGGAAGCATCAACGTCTCCGGCGACTTCTGGCACTTCAGCCGGACCCCGGCGGTGGTCGGGTCCACCCCCATGCCCGGTGAGCACACCGAAGAAGTGCTTACCGGGCTCCTGGGATACTCCACCGACCAGGTGGAGGAGCTTCGAGCGGAGCAGGTCGTAGCATAGGAGTCCCGCAAACCTCCGCCTTAACTTAAAATGGGGCTCGCTAATCTCCTCCCCCCTCTGCGGGGGAGGATTAATGTGGGAGCCTATTCACCCCCATCCTGGCCTTCCACGATAGAGTGGGAACGGAAAAGCTCAGAAGTGTCCGGCATAGTTACACCTCTGGAGGTGCCCTGTGTACGACCTGTTGCTAAAGGGCGGCCGGATCGTGGACCCCACCCAGGACCTCCAGGGGGTGAACGACATCGCGGTGCAGGACGGTAAGATTGCCCGCCTCGCTCCCAACCTCCCCGCCGAGGAGGCCACCCGGGTGATGGACGTGTCGGGCCGGATCGCCACGCCAGGTTTGATCGACCTCCACGCCCATGTGTTCGAGGGATTCACCGGCAGCGGGGTCAGTCCCGACCTGGGGGGAGTGCACGCCGGCGTCACCACCATCGTCGACGCCGGCAGCTCGGGCTGCGCCACCTTCGGCGGCTTTCCCAGACACATCATCCCGAACTGCCACACCGAGATCATTCCCTTCCTGCACATCTGCCAGACCGGCCTGTCCACCATGCCCGACATCATCGCCGAGAGCAGCATCGACCTGGAGTCGACCCTGCGGGTAGTCGACCAGCACAAGGGCCTGATCCGGGGCATCAAGGCCAGGATGGTATCGCCGGCGCTGGAGATCTTCGGCATGGAGATGCCCAGGCTGGCCAAGCGCGCCGCCAGGGAGAGCGGCGTCAAGCTGATGGTCCACATCGGCGACACCGAGAAACGGTACGACCCCGCGGTCATCCGGGAGCTGCTGCCCATCATGGACGAGGGCGACATCCTGACCCACTACTTCACCGCCAACCCCGGAGGGGTATTGGACGCAAAGGGCCGCCTGGTCCCCGAAGCGAAGGAAGCCGCCGACCGGGGCGTCTGGTTCGACACCGCCCACGGCCGTATGAACTTCAGCTTCGACGTGGGCCGGAGGATCGTGGACCAGGGCCTCCTCCCGCACTGCATCAGCACCGACCTCACTGTGCCCGGCCGCATACGGACGGTACACAGCATGACCGAGATGATGACCCGCTTCCTGGGCATGGATTTCACCCTGGAGCAGGTGGTGACCATGTGCACCTCCAATCCGGCACGGGCCATAGGAGAGCAGGACCGGCTGGGCAGCCTGGCGGTGGGCCACCAAGCAGACATCTCGGTCCTGGAGGTCAGGGAGGGGGACTGGGTAGTGTACGACGTGCTGGGCTCCAGCCTGCGGGTCGACCGGGCGGTGGTGCCAGCTCTGACAATAAAGCGGGGCCGTGCTTTCGAGCCCGACTGGGGCCCCCGCCCCTGGGGCTGGGAGCCGGACCCGGCGTGAGCGATAGACGGGCCCCGAGGTCACTGCAGGCATGCAGAAATCGGACATCTTCGTCGTAGGGATAAGCTCTCCATCCGGAGGCGGGAAAACTACGGTCGCGTGGAGGGTCTCAGAGCTTCTGCCTGATGCCGTGACTATAACCTTCGAGGACTATGATTTCGACACGATACATCCCGAAAGTATCCGCCAATGGCTGGAAAAAGGCGCCGATTGTAACTCATGGAAAACCCCGAAGCTAACAGACGATCTGAGAAAGCTGAAAGCAGGGCAGGCTATCGTGTCGCCAGTCGACGGCCAAGCGATCGTACCCAGGGGCCACGTAATTTTCGATGCCCCTTTGGGCTACGCCCACGCCGAGACGGCGGGATTCATCGACTTCATGGTGTTCATCGACACACCCCTCGACGTCGCCATGGCAGGGAGGCTGTTGCGCGATCTGCCTTCGGCATCGACTAACGGCTCCATCAACGCGGACGAATCCCTTAAAGCGCAGTTGACCGCCTACTTGGATTACGGGAGACGGGCGTATCTGGAGATGGACGTACAAATCAAGCCCCGTTGCGATCTGGTACTGAATGGTTGTCAGCCTTTGGACGATCTTGCTAGCCAGATCGTGGAAGCAGTGTCGGCCAGGCGCCCTACTTACTCCGGCGGCCCACCCTCCGAATCCATGACGCCATCCTTCCCTTGAGGGAACGCCGCCTCCGCCGTAGACCGGAAGAGATCACGGGTACTACCCCTGCGTTGCCGGCGATCATGGGCGCGGTCCAGCCCCGGACTTCCTTGAGGGTAGGCGGGCCGCCGTCCCATGAAGGTCCCAGCGACTCCATCGGCTCCCACCGCCGTCTGCCAGGCCGCCTGACCAGCACGGCGCCCCCCGCTTCCTTCATTAGCAGGGCCCCGGCGGCCACGTCCCATATCTTGGGCCCCCCGAAAACGACGTACTGAAAGGCGCCGCAGGCCGTCAGCGCCAGCTCGTAGACGATGCTGCCGGTCATCCTCGGCTGTCCCAGCCGGCCCACCAACTCTTTGTGGACGCGGAACATGGCTCCGAAGGAGCCGGGCAGGGCAATGAGGCGCACCGCCTCGGGACCCTCGGCCGTTGGCAATATCAGCCGTTCCTCGTTGAGCCAGGCCCCCGACCCTCTTCTTCCGTGGAGCACGACGCCGTCGGACTCGCCTGACCAGGGAATGAAGATGGCGGCCGCCAGGGGCGTCCCCCGTTGAAGCACTCCAATTGAGACTCCAAACAAAGGGAGTCCGTTGAGGAAGTTCGTGGTGCCGTCCAGCGGGTCCAGTATCCATAGCGTGTCCGGCGCGGCAGCATCCACAGCGTCGTCGCCTTCCTCCGCGACGACGCCGTGGTCCGGGAAGCGGGAGGATATGGTGTCGATTAAATACGCCTGACACTCCTTGTCGGCGGAAGTGACCGGGTCCTGCTTCCTGTCGTCCTTGTACTCCACTTCCAGCTGGCCGCGAAAGCGCGCCTGCAGCATCCGGCCCGCCTCTCGGGCCATCTCGACGGCCACGGACTCTATCTCGATAGCCAGGCGCTGTTCCGGCAGATCTTCCACGATGCGGTCCGCTCCTCCGGGGGGTTCGCCGATGTGATACCCGTACGACTGCTCTGATTATAGCAGCCCATCCGGAACCGGTACCCGTAACCCAGGCCTCCTCCGTGGTCCAATCACATGGAATATCTGTGCTGTCGCCAAGCCCAGCGGGAGGACACCCCCGAAATGGGTGTTAGCCCTTAGGCTTTCGGGGATATCCCCCCTGTCTATCCAATCTGGGAGGATGGGACAATGTAAAGGTAGTATCCACCAAAGGCAACGTTGGGAGAGGGCGATGAAACTTCGCGGAGTTGCGTCAAAGCAGCACATCTGGGCCTACGGTAGAGGCCTCCTGATCGTCCTGGCGGTCGTCGTCGCCCTCCTTGCCCAGATGGCCTTCGAAGACGGCTCTCCGGTAGGCACGGAGCCCGGCGAGGCGGCGGCCTATGTCGAAGATTCCGCAGCCACGTGGGGCGGCGCTGTAGTAGGCACCGCCTCCATCGTCGGCGGCGAAGGATCACGGAACGTTGGTGAGCCTGCCGAGGAAACGTCGGAGCTGTCATTCCTGCCTCCCGGGATCAGCGGACAGTACATCTTCATGAGCTAGGGCCCTGCCCACGGTCCAGATCCCCGGCACGGCCGCACAAGGCCGCTTCGGTTAACTCACGGGTCCTCCCGGCGAAGCCCACGCTTTCCTACACTCTTACCCCACGAGATCACCCTCGGACCGTTTTTACCGCTTCCACTGTCGCCTACCAACCGCAGTAAGGGGCTCTGGATAACTTCGGCATCCTCGATTCCCACTCGTTAGCTTGGCAAACAAAGGCAAAAAAGCCTATCATTGCTGAAGTTGGCTGAAGTTGCCCCGATTGCGAATCGGGAGCTCGACCCGAGGACCGTCATTGACGCCACGCTTACGTAGACTCCAGCTCATCGCGGTTCTGGCAGCGGTCGTCGTACTGGTGGCCGCCATTTCCTGTCGGGGCGGCGGCGACACTCCGACGCCAACAGGCGTGCCTACTCCTGCTCCCACCGCCACCCCCAGCGCCAGCGTCACACCGGAACCCACGCCGACATTGGTGGCAGGTCAGACCGCTACACCGACTCCCTCGCAAATCCGCGCGGGTACCACAGCTCCGACCGCGCCGACGCCCACGGTCTCTCCCCTCCCCACGCCCACCCTCGGCCCCACCCCAACGCCCACGCCTGAGCCCAGGGGCACGGTGACCCTGGCCATGCCGGGTGAGCCTCCCAACCTGAACGTGATGGACCGCGCCACAATCGAAGGACAGCTGGCGGCCGACTCGTTGGGCGACCGGCTCCTGGTCCTGAACTTCGAAAGCCTTCAGCTAGAGCCTTGGCTGGCCCGGGGCTGGGAGATGTTGGCACCGGAGCGATGGCGGTTCTTTCTACGAGATGGTGTGGTGTTCCACAACGGAGAACCCTTCGACGCCCGGGCCGCGGCCTGGGCCATCGACTGGCAGGGGGACCCGACGAACACCTCCAACGCCGCCAGGTTCTTCCAGAATACCACCACTACCGTCGTGGACCGGCTCACCATCGAGGTTCGGTGCGCCCAGGCCTGTCCCATACTACCCGAACGAATCACCCAGGCCCATTTCCAGGCCCCCCTGTGGGCCGAGAAGAACCCCGCCGATTTCGCCCGGCTGAACATGAGCAACGGCCCCTACCGCCTGTCCCGATGGGACGAGGGAGAATCCATCTTGCTAACGGCATTCCCAGACTACTGGCGCAGAGACATAACGCCGATACCCGAGGCGACCATAGTATGGGTCCGTGACGCCGGAATACGCGCAGTCCTGGTGGCTACCGACGAGGTCCAATGGGCTTACGACATCGGTTTGGACGGAACGCAAAGAGTGCCCCGCTGGGTATCCACCGAGACCGCCTCCACCATGGCGATCAAACTGGACGCCCGGTTTGACCCGCTGACCAGCAATAGGAGGGTGCGTCACGCCCTGGCGATGGCAGTCGATTGCCCGACTCTGGTCTCGGACGTCATGGGAGGCCTGGGCACCTGCCGTGGTACCCCCTTCCACCCTTCGTTCCTGAAGGGGGGAGCTGACTTCCCTCCCTTCGCCTTCGACCCCGGCGGAGCCAGCCGCCTCCTTGAGGAGGCGGACGCGATAGGCGCGGAGCTGGAGCTGTACGTATCTGACCAGGGCTTCATCCAGGGAGATCTGTGGGACGGCATCGCGGACTACTGGAAGGAGGCCGGCCTGGACGTGAGGGTCATCACCACCAGCGGCCGCGACCTGGTCGGCCTTTGGGAGCAGGGCGGCTACCCTCCCGGCACCGACGCTCCGGCCCGGCTACCTGTGCAGGCCATCGGGTTTACCCATGTAAACGACCTCCTTGACCCTTCGGCTAGCCTCATCTTCCTAACGTGCGAAGAGTTCCATGCGTCCTTTTATTGCAACCCGGGAGTGGAGGCCCGGGTCAGGCAGGCCGGCACACTGGCCGGCGAAGAGCGGACCAAGATTATGGGGGAGGTGTCGGCCCTCTTGCGGCAGGAGCTTCCCATCCTGTGGTGGATGAGTCTCCACAGGGCCTACGGTATTGCTGCAGACCTCAGATGGTCGCCCCGGCCCGATGGAATGGTGAGGATCGACACCATGCGATACCTGTGATGAATGGGGAACCCCAAGCTAGCTCTCGTTGACAAGCCTCGATGCCCGATGATATATTTGAGAGACCACGTCCCCGTCGCCTTCCCCAAGGGACCCAACGTGAGTGGAAGCGCGCTATGGGGACATTACTATGACCGGATATAGGAGTTCAGCCGCGCCGGCTCTCTGAATGCTGGCGCGTATTTCGGGACCGTTGCAAACAGCTTTCGAGCGGAACTCTTCATCGTCTACAGGAGGAACCGGATGCAGACGCAAGACTTCGTAGCCCGGTTCGCCGGGGAAGGTGGTCAAGGCGTCGTCACCGCGGCCGAGATGCTAGCCCGAGCGGCTGCCTCTGTTGGATATCACACCCAGACCTTCGCCACTTTCCCCTCACAGATCATGGGAGGCCCCACCTGGACCCAAACCCGCATCTCCACAACCCCGGTTCTCAGTCCCGGCGACGACCTCGACGTGCTGGTGGCGCTGAACCGGGAAGCCTACGAAACCCACAACGAAGAAGTCCGAGATGGTGGGGTAGTTCTTCACGATGCCACCTTCGAGATTCCCTTCGACAAGCGCGCGGTGGCCGTTCCCTTCGACGAACTTGCCAAGCAGGCCGGAGAGGCCCGGTCGGCCAACATGGTCATGATAGGGGCGCTGGCCCACTTGATGAACATGCCCCTGGCCTACTTCGAGGGTTTCGTCCAACAGAGATTCAAGGGGCGGGATGCGGTCATCGAGTCCAACATCAAGGCCCTCAGGCTGGGCCACGAGCATGCCGCCAGCAGCGAGACGCAGATAGGCGAGCTGGGAACCCCGGATAAACCGGCCTGGGACCAGCTGATGATAAAGGGCAACGAGGCCATTGCCATGGGCGCCCTGGCCGCCGGGCTGGAGTTCTACGTAGGCTACCCCATTTCCCCGGCCACCACCATTCTGGTGTTCATGGAGCGCAACCTGGTGGGGCCTGGCAAGTTCGCCTACCAGGTCAGCTCTGAGATCGAATCGATCACCGCCATCCTGGGTGGGGGCTTCGCAGGAAAGAAGGCCATGACCGCCACCGCCGGGCCGGGCTTCTCTCTTATGAGCGAAGGACTGGGCCTGGGTTGGATGGCCGAGATCCCCGTGGTGGTGGTCGACGTGCAGCGAGGCGGCCCTGCCACCGGGTTGCCCACCAAGACCGAACAGTCGGACCTGTTTGCCGTCCTGCACCCCGCCCATGGGGACGTGGCCCTTCCCGTTATCGCTCCCGGCACCGTGGAGGAATGCTTCTACGCCGCGGCCACGGCCCTCAACTGGGCGGAACGATACCAGGGCCCGGTGGTGCTGATCACAGAGATGTCACTGGCGGAACGGGCCCAGAACATTCCGAAGCCCGACCTGGAAAAGCTGGTGGCCGAGAGCCGGAAGGTCTACCAAGGCAGTAATGGCTACCTGCGATACGACGGCTACGAGGCTTCGCCGATGCCGGTGCCAGGAAACCCCGGCTCCTACGTGGCCAACGGCAGCGAGCACGACTCCATGGGCGATACCACACATCTGCCCAGCCGCCACGTCCAGATGACCCAGCGGCGGTTCGGCAAACTGAAGCTCCTGGAGGACGACAACTACGAGGCCGAGAACCAGTCCGAACCGATAGCCCTGATGACCTGGGGCGGGTCCAAGGGGTCGACACGAGAGGCCTTCGAGACCATCGCGGCCCAGGGAAACAAGGTGGGCTGGTACTACACCACGCAGCTCCATCCCCTGCCGCCCAAGCTGCTGGAGGAGCTGAAGCAGAAGGAACTGGTTATCGTTCCGGAGCTGAACTACCAGGGACAGTTCTCCAGCATCCTCCGCTCCCTTGGCGTCCGGGCCGAATCAATTACCCAATACACCGGACTACCTTTCAAGGTCAAAAACCTGGTGAAAGAGATCACGGAAAAGCTGAAATCCCGTTCCGAGGGGATGGTAAAAGCATGAGCGACAAGAACCCCGAATACGACTTCAAGTGGTGCCCCGGGTGCGGCGACTTCGGCGTGCGGCGCTCCCTGGAGTTCGCGGTGGCCGACCGCATCAAGCAGACGGACCTGCCAATGGAGAACAACGTCGTGGTGGCAGGCATCGGCTGCTCCGGCAACCTGGTCCACCTGCTGGAAGGTCCCCAGCCCTACGGCTTCCACGGTATTCACGGCAGGACCCTACCCATAGCCATGGGCGTGAAGATGGCCAGGCCCGAGTTGAACGTGGTCGTGGTCGCCGGCGACGGGGACTTCTTGAGCATCGGGGGGGAACACATCGGACCCCAGGCGTCGCGGAACCTGAACGTGTGCGCCGTTATCATGGACAACGGCGTCTACGGGCTGACCAAGGGACAGAGCTCACCCACCACGGCGTATGGCGAGACCACCAGTTCGACTCCATACGGCAAGATAGAGGACGCCGTGAATCCCCTGGAGCTGTATCTTACGCTGGGAATCTCCTTCATCGCCTCGGGTTTCTCCAGCCAGCCCAAGGTTCTGGCCAAGCTGATAAGCCAGGGTATGGATCATCCGGGCTTCGCCATCGTCCACGTGCAGTCGCCCTGCACCACATACAACGATACCTTCGAGATCATCAAAGGCAACCCCAAGAAGGGGATCGAGCCCTCCATGTGGGAGATACCCGCAGACCATGACCCCTCGGACCGCAGGGCCGCCTACGACGTCATCCAGACCGGCGGGTTGCCCATCGGGGTGATCTACAAGGATGCCGCCCGCTCTCCCTTCGATAAAAGGCACGAGCAGATGCAGGAGAAGGCCCCTGTTCGGACAGTCCAGGAGCTTCTGGACTCCTTCCAGTTCTAGCGGACCTAGACCATGAACGTCAAAGGGCACCGCGAATGCGGTGCCCTTTGCTTATGCAAGACAGACCGAACGGCTAGGGCTGAGAATCTACCGCCGCTGCTTTACGTATTCCTCCAGGTGCTTCCTCAGCAGGACCCTGCCACGGTGCAGCTTGGATTTCAGGGAAGGTATGGTGGTCTCCAGGACGTCGGCGGCTTCCTCGTTGGACAGGCCTTGCACGTCCCGCAGCACCACTACCGCCCGCAGCTGAGGGGCAAGCATGCCTAGTCCCCGCTCTAGATGCTCCCTGAGCTCGCTGTTGAGGGCGGCGCTCTCGGGCCCCTCCGTCCAACTCACAAGCTGGGTGTCGTCGTAGCCCGTTTGGGTCAGCTGGTCCCTGCGCCTGTCCTTCCTCAGCTTCATCAGGCTGGCGTTGGCGGCGATGCGATAAAGCCAGGTGCTCACCGACGAGTCCCCCCGAAACCTGTGGAAGTTCCTGTAAGCCGAGACAAAGGCCTCCTGGGTGGCGTCTTCCGCATCCGCCTGGTTACCCAGTATGCGTTAGGCCACCCTGTACACCAGGTCGCCATGCTCCTCGACGATCCTCTCGAAATCCTCCAAGGTGTGGTCGTTCATGGCCTATCCAGACTTCCCGGATGCACCGTCCCAGCGACAGCCGCATCCAAGGGTACGCAGGGGTACAGACCCATTTAGAAGTAAAGAAAAGATATTGCTCTCCCGGCGGAGTTCGCTTAGAATATCCCCTGGAGAAGAGGAAGTGTTCAGCTTGAGCAGGATAACGAAGTTCCTTGGGAAGGGTGACCTGGACTGTGCCCAGGTGCGAAAACTCTCTTCCGAGTACTTGGACGGCGGTCTTTTGCCATCTCGGCTCGATCGCTTTCGGGCCCACATATCCAACTGTGGACTCTGCAAGAGCTTCCTGGATGGCCTAGCCTCGACGGTGTCCATGCTGACCGGCCTCACCGGCACCACGTCTGCGCCGACTCTCAAACAGTCCATCATGGCGGAGATTCGCCGGGGAGAAGAAAAAGAGGGAATGGGGAGCTAGGCGGGACTTCCGGTATTCCCTCCACCAGCCCGTGACGGGAAGACCCGCTCCAAGATCTCGACCTGGTCTTCACACCAGCCGCTCCAAGCGCCCCGGGAACGCTTCAGGCATCCTCTACGCGAGCCTGGTACTTCGAAGGGCACTTCACGATTACCGTATCCGCGTGGAACACGTCCCCCTGGCCATAGTACCCTTCCAGCACAATCTCCGAATGGGGATTGTCGAACAAGTCAGGCAGGACTGCCCCATGGTAAGTGGCTCCAAGCTCCTGGCCGTGGTAGGCCAGCACGAAGTTCGCCTGGGGTTCCTCACTCTGCACCCACTCCAAGGTACCGGGAACCAGGGTGCCAACAACCCTGAAGCTCCTGCCGTCCAGGTTGCCCTCGTCGGAAAGGAACTCATCAACCGTCAGGTAGTAGAGGGTGTTCCCGGGGAAGGCTGCATAGATCAGATATCCCAGGGCGAGAACGACAACCAGGCCGACGATCAGCAACCGGGTCTTGTTGTTGAAGATACTGGCACCGCCGGCCGGTGGACTATCGGGAATTTCGGGTTGACCTTCTCTCATCCTCTTCTCTAACGGTTTCTGGTTGGGTTTACGACGGCCTGGCACCGTTGGATGTGTGCCCCAATCACTCGGGATTGCGAGTCACGCCAACTATAGCACCTCGCGGCGGCGACTTCAATCGTCGCCGCTGGGGTAGGGCTCTCCCTCACCGTGTCTGAGGGATAGCTCCTGCCTCAACTCTTCTATCTCCTTCTCCAGCTCGCGCTGCCTCCTGGAGACAAAGAAAACGTAAGCAAAGAAGGCCACCCAGGTGACTGCGTAGGCCGCGAAAAGATAGGGCAGGTTCTCCGAGGGCATCAGCTCACCACCTAAGATCGAATCGTGGCACCTTGAATCGAGTACTTCAAGCGTCTAACGGCCTCTCCCGCCGCTCTTAACGACATCCTCTCTCTTACGAGGAAGCCGAACAGGACTACAAAGGTAAGCAGGGAGAAATACAGCACACCTCGCATGGAGGAATCGAGGCTGCCGGTGTCGGCCAACGGCCCGGTTACCACCTCCGGGTGGAGACCTCGCCACCAGTTGGCCGCGAAGTAGACGATGGGGACGTCGATGAAGCCCACTATGCCCACTACTGCAGCGAACCTGGCCCCTTGGCTGGGGTTACTCACATAGCCGCGGATCATGATGTAGGTCAGGTAGATAAGCCAGAGGATCAGCATGGTGGTGAGCCGCGGTTCCCATGTCCACCACTGGCCCCAGATGCCCTTGCCCCATATAGAGCCGGTCACCAGCACCAGGGTGGCGAAGATTAGCCCGACCTCGGCCGCGGACTGGGCCAGGGCATCCCACCGGGCGTCCCTCTTCCACAGGTACCCGATGCTTCCCACGAACACCACGCAGTAGCCAAGAAGGGCCACCCAGGCTATGGGCACATGGAAGTAGAATACGCGCTGCAGGTTGAACCTGTGCTCGGAGGTGGCGGTGGGAGCCCACATGAATATCAGGTAGAGATCGGCGACCATCAGCGCCGTCAGCACTAAGAGAAGCCCCGGCCTCAGCCACCACGCTGACGCCTTCGACCTCGTGGCCCGTCTCTCAAGCACGCCTTCGCCCTCGGTTCTGGCCAATGCAGCTACTCCTCCACGACTATTCCAAACAGCCAGGGACACGTCACCAGATATACCGCGTCGAAGACGGCAATGAGCCCCAGCCACTTGGCGATGCTGACTTCGTCACCACCGCCGATGGACTTCGACGAGGCCTCCACAGCCCCGATGATCACGG
The DNA here is from genome assembly GCA_965248975.1 of Dehalococcoidia bacterium. GTDB lineage: Bacteria > Chloroflexota > Dehalococcoidia > Lucifugimonadales > JAGWBF01 > CBDFKU01. The sequence continues at coordinate 122,068 of CBDFKU010000012.1, read as the reverse complement.
GGACGATCACCGGCAGGAACAGCACAGGCAGCATGATTTCCCGGGACCGGGTCTGAACGGCGATGGCGGAAAACAGGGTGCCCACTGTGGCGAACCCCAGGGTGGCCAGCAGGATCGCCGCGATCAGGCCGGGGGAGAAGGCAGAGAAGTTGAAGAGAACCGCGAACACCGGTAGAAGCAGCACCTCCACGACTATCATGAAGAGGAAGGTGCCCAGCATCTTACCCAGATAGATCGAGTCCCTGCTCACCGGTGTCAGTAGGAGGCCATCGAGGCTACCCCGCTCCTTCTCGGTGACGAAGGAGCGGTTCATCGCCAGCACTCCGGCGAAGACGAAGGCAACCCACAGCATTCCGGGGGCCAGGTCTTCCAGCAGCTCAGGGGTGACGTTTAAGGCGAAGTTGAACACCACGACCACGAGGAACCCGAACATCAGCACCGAGATGACCACGTCCCGGGTCCTGATCTCCAGGAGTACGTCCTTCCAGGCCAGGGCGGCGATGGGCGCCAGGAACCCCGTCACGGCGTCGCCTCGAGATACCGTCGGTAGGTGCCGGCGAAGCTGGCCGCGTCCAAGGAGTGCCGGGACTCCTCGAAAGCAATCTTCCCTCCGGCCAGTATGGCGACCCTCTCCCCCCAAGCCAATCCACGCTCCAGGTTGTGGGTGGTCATCACGACGGAGCGGCCCGTCCCTCTCCAGTCCTCCAGCAGGCGGCCCAGCATCTCCAGGGCCTCCTGGTCAAGGCCCGCCTCGGGCTCGTCCAGGAGCAACACCTTTGGATCGTGGAGAATGGCCCGGGCGATGGATAGTCTCTTCTGCATACCGTGGGACAGGTTTCGCACCCTCTGATTCCGGCGTCCCTCCAGGCCCATGAGGCGCAGCACCTCCTCGATGCGCTGCTGGGGCTTTTTGAGGCCGTACATGCGGGCGTAGAAGGCCAGGTTTTCGTGGCAGGTCATGTCCTCGTAGAGGAGGTCCCGGTGGGGCACCACGCCGATGCGACGCCGGATGCCCGAGGGGTCCCGGCCCCGCTCCACGCCGCCAATCCAAACCTGTCCCGCGTCGGGCCTGGCCTGGGTAGAAAGGATCTTGAGGAAGGTGGTCTTCCCCACACCGTTGGCCCCGAAGATAACCAGGAACTCGCCCCATCCTACGGACAGATCCAGATCCCATAGCACTGGCCAATCCCCATAGTCCTTCCGGAGACCCCTGACGAGGACAGCCTGCGCCTCTCCGTGGCCGTTCATCACACAATGATACCCTGTAGGCAAAAGTACGCGCAAGTATACCTGAAGAGGGGCTAAACACGCGTTTGACACCCTCCACCGTATGAGCATAAGATGTTTCGAGATTCGCTTTTCGTCGGAGGTGAAGGACAAGATGAAGAGACCCGACCAGATCAAGGAGGCCCCGGACCAGGGTCTCGGGGAGAGGGTGCCCCCGGGCCAGTTCGTGACCAAGAAGTTCCCTGTCCTGAGCTACGGTCCCACGCCGACGATCGACCTGGACACCTGGCAGCTTCGGGTATTCGGGCTGGTGGAAGAAGAGGTCACCCTGGACTGGCAGCAGTTCAAGGCCCTCGACTGGAACACGGTGGGTGCCGACTTCCACTGTGTCACCCAATGGAGCGCCTTGGACAACACCTGGAAGGGGGTGCTGTTCACCGACCTGGCCAAGCTCGTCGTCCCCAAGCCCCAAGCCGCCCACGTCATGGCCCACTGCTACGGCGGCTACACCACCAACGTACCCCTGGACGTCCTGATGAACGACGGCTCGATCCTGGCCCACCGGCGTAACAGGGAGGAGCTGCCCCGGGACCACGGCTGGCCCATACGGCTAGTGGTGCCCAGCCGGTACGGCTGGAAGAGCGCCAAGTGGCTCAACGGCATCGAGTACATGGCCGAGGACAAGCCCGGCTTCTGGGAAGTCCGGGGCTACAACAACAACGCCGACCCCTGGAAAGAGGAGCGCTTCTGGCCCGAGTTGGACCGGTGACCCGCCGCTCTTAGGCCGCGTCCTTCTCCTTAGCAGGTTCCGGCTGTCGAGCAGGTTCCCCCTCACGCGGCGACAACACGAAGTCCTCGGCCACGTCTTTCATGTATCCACACTGCAGGCACCGGATGTACCTGCCATGCAGGTCCCGGTCCGCGATTACGTCTCCCCGGCATTTGGGGCAGCCTTTCAAGAGCATCATCTCCGTGTCCAACCCGTTCTCAGGCACTGTTCCTTAGCTTGATCAAATTATATGACTTGACACGGTCTGTGTCAACTGTTAGCATATACAAAGGATCAAGCGGAGACAGCGCATGGCCGACAAGGAAAAGAGAAAGACCACCGATCAGCGGGCATCCCGCATAAGCTCCATGTTCGTGAGGCTCAGGCCCGAGCACACGGAGTTGGCCCGCCAGGACCAACCCGCCGACGAACCCGCCGGAGAAGAGCCCTCCCGTGACGTACGGGAGCTGCGGGGGGTCTACATTATAAGCGTTGCCGCCCGGCTGCTGGAGATGCACCCCCAGACGCTGCGCAAGTACGAGAGGCTCGGCCTGGTACAACCTTCCAGGACCATCGGCATGCTCCGGCTTTACTCCGAAGAGGATATAGAGAAGCTTCGGCTCATAAAGTACCTGGAGGGAAACTTGGGACTCAACCTGGCAGGAGTGGTATTCACGTTGAACCTCCTGAGCAACCTCCTGGAGATGCACCAGCGATTGAGGTCTACGGCGGAGGCCGAGCATTTCGTCGGGATAGTAGAGCAGGAGATGGAGAGGCTCTTTCAGCGGCTCAACCTGCCTCTTCAAGAGTAAGTGGAACAAGGGGTGATCGCCATGGAGGAAGAGCGGAGGGAAGAGCTTCCGATCCCCGAGGATGGAAAGCCACCGGAAGAGATAATCGAGAGGGATATGCCGAGAAACTTGATGGATGAGATGGAGGCCGCCAGGGCAGAAATCGAAGAGTCAACCCGGGAAAAGGAGCAGATCAGGGAGATGCTCCAACGGGTTCAGGCCGACTTCGTCAACTTCAGGCGTCGGGCCGAAGAGGAAAGGGAAGACCAGCAGCGGTACGCCAACACCCGGCTCATCCTCAAGCTACTGCCGGTGGTCGACGACTTCAATCTGGCCATCGACCACGCCTCCGAGTCCGAGTCCGACGCACCGTGGGTGGAGGGCGTGAGGCTGATACAGCGAAAGCTCAACGCGCTACTGGAATCGGAAAACGTTAACAGGACCGAGGCCGAGGGGATGGAGTTCGACCCCCTGGAGCACGAGGCCCTGGGATACGAGGATACCACGGACCACAACGAAGGACAGATCGTGAAGGTGGTCAGAGACGGATACAAGATGCAGGGCAGGGTCATCCGCCCGGCCCTGGTCATATTAGCCAAGAGACCGCAGACTACGGAAGAGGAGACCGAGGATGCCTAAAGTCATAGGAATCGACCTGGGCACTACCAACTCATGCACGGCCGTCACCGAGGCCAACGAGCCCCTAGTGCTGGAGAACGCAGAGGGAGGCAGGATCACCCCCTCGGTGGTGGCGGTCAACGCCAAATCCGGCGAGACTTACGTGGGCCAGATGGCCAAACGTCAGGCCGTCACCAACCCCGAGAACACCGTATTTTCCGTAAAGCGGCTCATGGGGCGCAAGTTCGACGACCCCGAGGTCCAGCGGGCCATCGGCTCGCTACCCTACAAGATCGTCAAGGCGGCCAACGGGGACGCCCACGTGGAGATGGGAGGCAAGGCCTACGCACCGCCCCAGGTCTCCGCCCTGATACTCCAGAAGATAAAGCAGGACGCCGAGGCCAAGCTAGGCGAAAAGGTCACCCAGGCGGTGATCACGGTACCCGCTTACTTCAACGACGCCCAGCGCCAGGCCACGAAGGACGCCGGCCAGATCGCCGGTTTGGAGGTATTGCGCATCATCAACGAGCCCACCGCGTCGTCCCTGGCCTACGGCCTGGACAAGCAGAAGACCGACTCCACCGTGGCCGTCTTCGATCTGGGTGGCGGCACATTCGACATATCCCTGCTCCAGATGGGGGAGGGAGTGTTCGAGGTCAAATCCACCAACGGCGATACCTTTCTGGGCGGAGACGATTTCGACAACCGGATCCTGGACTGGCTCGTTCGGGAGTTCAAGCAGGAAAGCGGCATAGACCTGAGCGCCGACCGCATGGCCCTGCAACGCCTGAGGGACGCCGCGGAGAGGGCGAAGATAGAGCTATCCAGCGTCATGGAGACAGAGATCAATCTGCCCTTCATTACCGCCGACGCCAGCGGCCCCAAACACCTGGTAATCACCCTGAGCCGCTCCAGGATGGAGCAGCTGGTAGCAGACCTGCTGGACAGGACCCAGGGTCCTTGTCGCCAGGCCATTACCGACGCCGGGCTGACACCCCAGCAGATCGATGAGGTGATCCTGGTGGGTGGAATGACCCGCATGCCGGCCGTGCAGAACAAGGTGAAGGAGATATTCGGCAAGGAGCCCGGCAAAAACGTCAACCCCGACGAGGCGGTCGCTATGGGCGCCGCCCTTCAGGCGGGAGTGCTGGTGGGCGACGTGCAGGACATCCTCCTCCTCGACGTGACTCCCCTGACCCTGGGCCTGGAGACCCTGGGCAACGTGTTCACAACGCTGATACCCAGGAACGCCACGATCCCTACCTCCAAGAGCGAGACCTTCACCACCGCCGCCGACAGCCAGACCAGCGTGGAGGTCCACGTGCTCCAGGGAGAGCGCCAGATGGCCTCGGACAATAAATCCACCGGAAAGTTCATCCTGGACGGGATCCTGCCGGCGCAGAGGGGCGTCCCTCAGGTCGAGGTAACCTTCGACATCGATGCCAACGGAATCCTTAGCGTGTCGGCGAAAGACAAAGGCACCGGGAAAGAGCAGAAGATCGTCATCCAGCCCAGCTCCGGCCTGGCCAAGGAGGATGTGGAGCGGATGGTGGGAGAAGCTCAGCAGTACGCCGAAGAAGACCGCAGAAAGCGGACCGACGCCGAAACCCGCAACCAGGCAGATAGCCTGGCCTACGCCGCCGAGAAGCTGCTAAGCGAGCACGGCGACAAGGTGCCCGAGGAACTGAAGCAGGAAGTGGAAGGCAACGTGGCCACGCTACGTTCCGCCATCCAGCAAAACGACGCCGCACAGATGCAAACGGCCACGAACGAGCTCAACGCCTCCATGCAGAAGGTCGGGCAGCACGTATACAGCAGTACCGAAGGAGGACCACCGCCCGAAGGACCGGAGGGTGAGCCGGGCCAGGCCCCGGGAGACGACGCCGGGGGAACCGTGGAGGGCGAGTACCGGGAGATCTAATGAGAAAGCCGGCGGGACTCCTCAGAGCCAGGAAGGGCCGGCCAAGGGATGGTATGAAAATGGAAAAAGATCATGAACAAAGCGACGTACAGGCGGCGCTAGACATAGAGCAGGGTGACGGCACATTGGACTTGGAGCAGTACTCGCCGCTGCAGGCCTACTATCTCGATTCCTTGGACCGCCTGATAAAGCTGAAGGCCACTTACCTGGACGATCCCGGCCACGAGGAGTGGCTCATCAAGGCCATCGACCGGGCGGCCTACGCCTCTTTCCGCAGCTGCGTTGAGCTCGACACTACCGAAGAGGCGAAGGCTCTGCTGAGCAGGGAGGACCGGGGCTGATCCCCTCACGCCCGGCCCCTCTCCCTTGGGGAGAGGGGTGGCCTGGGAACGTAATGAAGGAGCGCCCGACATCTGTATGATAACGCCCCCCCTTGGCGGGGCTTTATTCTTCGTGAGCCTTCTGGGCCAGGACGAAGAGGTGCCATGCTCTTGGGTCCGTGTAGTCGCTCACCAGCTTGGACCAGAGCGCCCGGAAACCACACTCCCGGAGCATCGTCAGGTTGGTATCGGCGTCGTAGTGGCTCCAATACATCCGTGCGCCAAAGAAGTCTTCTTCGATTCCTACCGGGAGGTCCCCGGCTCCCATACACAGCAGCGCCAGACCCTCCGGCTTCAGCATCCTGTGGAAGCTCTCCAATAGCCGGCGGTGTTGTTCGCGAGGGACGTGGATGATGGCGTAGAAGGAACAGACTGCATCAAAGGAGCCGTCGGGAAAGGACAGCTCGGTCATGTCCTGGATGAGGAACCGGGCTTCAGGGACCGACCGGCGTGCCAGCTCGATCTGTGCCTCTGCGAAGTCCACGCCGACGACCTCGAAGGACCGGCTCAGGGTTTGGGTCATGGGGACGCCGGCTCCGCAGCCCGCGTCCAGCACCTTGGCCCCGCCAGGTAGGCGTAGCTCCAGATCGCGGAGGAACTCTAGGAGCTCAGGGCTACCGGCTTTGCTGTAGTGGGCCAAATACTTAGCGGCTATGGCTTCATATCCCGACCGGACTATTTCCTGTGGGTCAATGTCAGGTTTGGCGGCCACGTTCAGCACCTTTACGGAGCGTGCGCAGGGCATGGTTGACGGTCCACGCCGTCTCGGTGGTGGGGGACTCCTCGGTCCAGCGTTGGCAGACCTCGCGCACCCAATCGGGGCGGGACTTGCTGGCGTCGTTGAGCCAGTTGGCCACGGACCGCTGTACGTAGCGGCTGGGATCGGAACGCACCGGCTCCAGGATTCCCAGGCCCAGCTCGGGGCTCTGCTTGAGGGCCTCGATGTGAGCTGACCAGACGCCGCGGGGCCGCGTAGCTTCGGTGGCGCAGCGCCGGATGTTGGGATCGGGGTCCCGCATCCATCCCTCCAGGAGTCGCAGCCAGAGGCTAAGGTCGGAGGCCACGTATGGGCGGAAGGAATCCTAGGCGCACTCCCGAACGGAAACGGCCGCGTCGGCAGCGAAGCGACGTGTACGCTGGAACCTCTCTTCCAGGGACGGCCGCGAGTCGGCGGCTATCATGTAGCAGCCCACACCCGCACCATGTCCGACGTATGGCCGGCCAGGGCCTCGAATGTGTCCCCGCTGGTTGTATGATTCCGGGTAATCTGAAAGAGCGCGGCCCCTATTCCCTTCAGCCGCTGGGTCACGCCTTTGTCGGAAAGGTGGTCGCCGGCCTCTTCCAGCCTTTGCTGAAACTCCTCGAGCCCTGCCTGTGGGATGACCGATTGGAGCAGCGTCCGCATGTCGATGGCGAGCCACTCGACCAGGGTGGTGGTCTCCTCCCTGCCCTCGTTCAAGGCACGAAGAACGTCGGGAGGTATGTCGGCGCGCCGCACCGCCCCTTTGCGACGGGGTGCAGTCGGCATATCCTTTTAGACTGCCTTAAGTATCGGGAATATCTGCCGCTTCACGGCCTCCACGCTCTGCTGGGCGAAGTCCTGGGCCTCCTGCCTTACGTGGTCCGGCACGGCCACCGGCACCTCGGAGTCCCTCAGGCGCGTGCCCAGCCGCTCCTGCTGCGCCGTAGGAATCTCCTCGGGCCACTCCCTGTCCAGCATTATCCCGTAGGCCAGGCTCCAGCACCGTGCGACGGCGCCCAGATCGTAGCCGCCTCCGCCGGTGGCCAGCCAGGGCAATCCCATGCGGGCGAACTCCCTGACGGCCTCGCAGTAGCCTTGGGACGATATCAGCAAGTGGGCCAAGGGATCGCTGTAGTAGCTGTCGATGCCCAGTTGGGTGACCAGCACGTCGGGCTTGAAGGCCTCTATCAGCGGCGGCACCACCTCCCGGAAGGCCTGGAGGTAGGTGTCGTCTTCGGTGTAGGGATACAGTGGCAGGTTGACCGAGTACCCCTTGCCCGGGCCGGTGCCGATCTCTTCCGTCGAGCCGGTCCCGGGAAACAAGAAGCGGCCCGACTCGTGGATGGATATGGTCAGCACCTGGTCGGTGTCGTAGAAAGCCGCCTGGACCCCATCTCCGTGGTGGACGTCTATGTCGACGTATGCCACCCTGGCCCCCCGGCCGAGGAGGTGGTTGATGGCAATGGCCGGGTCGTTGAAAACACAGAATCCTGAGCTACGATCGGCGAAGGCGTGGTGCAGGCCGCCGGAAATGTTGAATGCCACCCCGACTCCGCCCTCCAGAAGAAGCTCCGCCGCAACCACGGAAGCCCCGGTGCTCAGGGCGGCTGCATCAAACATACCGTCGTAATAGGGGTTGTCTCCGCCGGCGCCGAAGTTGAACCTGGCGGGATCGTGGGTCCTCTCGCCACGGCCTAGGCTCTTCACCGCCTCCAGGTATTCCGATTCATGGAGGCTCATTATCTCCTCATCCGTGGCGGGCCTGGGCTCCACCAGTGAGGCTCCATCCTGCTGAAAGGCCCTGTAAGCCTCCAGCAGCTCGTAGGTATAGCGCAACCGGACCGACTTCAGAGGATGGTCCGTCCTCAAGATATGCCGAGAGAGGGCGTCGTTGTAGATGAATACGGCTTTCGGGCTCACGTTCCTCCGTTCTGGAGCCGGGCCAGCTCGCCTCGCATGTTGGTCCAGTGAGTCCCCCGCCAGTAGATCCGCAGACACAGCGGGCACTCGAAGAACTGACGCTGGGTCTCGTAGACGTATGGGGGGACGCGCTCCCCGACCGCTTCCCTGGGTGACTCCAGCAGGGGCTCGTTGCAGCGCAGGCAACGGGACAGCCCTCTGTCGGTGTCCAAGTGCAGGGATCCCACCACCTGTCGCAGCTGTCCGGCCAGGTCGTCCCGATCGATGAGGATTATCCTGAGGCGGCCGGTGGTCACCAACCGCCGCTGTGCGAAGGCCCGGTCCCTGGTTACGATGATCCGGCCATCCCGAAGCGCTATGCGCACCAACTCGTCATCGCCTTCGTCCCGCGGAAAAAGGGCATCGTAGCCCATTACCCGCAGCCACGTGGCAAGGCGGCCGACGTTCATGTCCACAACGAACCTGGGCTCATTCATGGGCGATATCACCTCGACGTAGGCGGCACTGCTACCCTGGGAGAGGCTATACCTCGAGGGTCATGCCTTCTTGAGCCACGGTGAACTCGATCCCAAGTCCCGAAGTCACCTCCCCGAGCTCCCGAACGATGTCATCCTCGTGCCTGGGGTCGCGGTGTACTATCACGATGCGGGGAATGGCCAGCCCTCTGCCTATGGCCTCTGTCAGCTCCGCTCTGAGCAGGTTAGGAGTGAGGTGGCCCGTCAGCCTGGCCCGCTCTTCCAGTCCGTTGGGGAAGGTCACTTCGATGAGCAGAGGATCGGGCGCCATGGGGTCCTGAAGGAAGGGCAGCACGCGGCCGCCGATGTCGCCGCTGTAGGCGAAGGTGCCCCCCTGGGGCCCTCGGACGATGTAGCCAACGGTGGGAGCCTCATGGGGCACCGAGACGGGGCGCACGATGTATCCCTCGACGTCCAGCGTCTCCCCCGAGGTGACCGGCTGGAAACGATACTTGGGACCATTGGAGGTGAGGCTCCTGGTAAAGTCGGGGTACAGCACCCCGTCCATGAGCCGAGAGGTGATGGCATCCAGGGTTTCCTGGAGAGCGTAAACGGAGACGACGCCGTTGGAGTCCAGGTTGGCCAGGGCGAAACTGGGGAGGTCCCGGACGTGATCAAAGTGGCGGTGGGTCAGCAGAACGGCTCGAATACCCCGCTGCTCTGCGGGGGTGAGGCCGGTCATCAAGCTGCCGGCGTCTACCGTGATCCGGTCATCCACCAGGAAACAGGTGTGCCTGGCCGTGCCGGTCTCCAGGTTGTGGGCTCCCAGTACCCGGACCCTCAATTCGCCGAATCCCTCCAGCCTGGGACGTTATTGGAGTCGCCGTCATCTTGCCGAGAAGACCCCGGCCCACCGACGATCCCGTTGAGTCTAAAGAAAAAACCGTACCGAGGTCAAGGCCGCTGCCAAGGACTCACTATTCCATTCGATGTAGTATACCCTCTCACTTGCCACGGAGCCAGCCGCTCCTTTACGTTGGACTTCATCGGCGTGGCCCATTAGAATGATCCGATCATGGCGAATTCAGGAGGGCGACGTGACCACTGATGAGAAACAGGCCTATCTGGATAAGATCTACAGGGACCGTGGCTACATCTTCGAGATGCACAAGATCATGGTGGAGGAGGACCTGGACTGGGTCAAGGCCTACGATCCCTTCATAGAAGCCACCTACACAGGCCAGCGCATCCTGGACCGCAAGACCAAAGAGCTGCTGCAGATCGCCGTGGAGGCGGCCCTGCGAGCAGACGTCGAGCAGATCGCAGCCCACGTCCGCCTGGCGCTTAAGCACGGCGCCACCCCTCAAGAGATACTGGAAGCCCTGGAATGCGTCGTGATGCCCATGGGGATGCTGGCCTTCCGCCGGGGCCTCCAGGCCCTGGCCTCGGAAGCCGGCCTAAAGTCGGCGGAGTTCGGGGGCTCGTAGCCTTCCGTATCCAAAGGGACCGGGAGCCCGTATATCAGGAAAACCCTGTATTCCCCACGAAGCCCACTTGACAACCCAATATATTTGCGTATACTTGAAGGTCGCATCTATGCTTCATAGCATGGTTTATCCCCACCTCCCGCCCGCATCCAGGTCCCTAGTAGAACTTTGCCTCACACCGGTTTCCTAGACTCTTGCTCCCCCTAGGAGGGTATACCTATGGTAGTGCTCCTACCTAAGCCCGCCTCTACCCAGCTTGCGGAAGCCCGGTCCTACGCCCAGATACCCCAGGTGCTGGATGTCCCCAACCTGATCCAGAGCCAGATCCAGTCCTTCGAGTGGTTCAAGGTCGAAGGACTGGCCGAGGTCTACAAAGAGATTTCGCCGATTCAGGACTACACCGGGGCGAAGTACGAGCTATCCTTCCTGGACCACTATTTCCAGCCCGCCAAGTACACTCCCGACGAGTGCAAGGACAAGGAGATCACTCATGCCGCCCCCCTCTATGTCAAGACGCGGCTGGTGATGAAGGAAACCGGTGAGATCAAGGAGCAGGAGATATTCATGGGCGACCTGCCCATGATGACCGAGAACGGCACCTTCGTAGTCAACGGGGCCGAGCGGGTGGTTGTGAGCCAGTTGGTCCGCTCCCCTGGCGCATACTTCGTCCTGACGAAGGACCTCGCCAGCGACAGAGAGTTCTGCTTCGCCAAGCTGATACCCTCCCGTGGGGCATGGCTGGAGTTCGAGACCAGCACCAAAAACGTGCTCTCCGTCAAGGTCGACCGAAAGCGAAAGGTCTCCGCTACCACCTTCCTTCGGGCCGTGGGCATCGCCTCTGATGAAGAGCTCATGGCTCTCCTGGAGGATGTAGACACCCACGAGACCTACAAATACGTCAAGTCGACCCTGGAGAAGGACCCCCTCCAGGACGAGAAGGACGTCCACTTCAGGGAGGACGACCTCAAAGCTCTTTGGCAGTGGCTGCGCCCCAACGACGAGTACGACAAGGCGAAGGCGAGGCGGATAGCCAGCGCGCAGATAGAGTTCTATCGGCGCCTACGCCCCGGGGAGCCTCCCAGCCTGGAGAACGCCCGTTCCCTGATCAGGGACCTCTTTTTCGACCCACGTCGCTATGACCTGGGCAAGGTGGGGCGGTACAAGCTCAACAGCCGGTTGGTCCTGGATGAGGACCTGAACACTCGCACACTGACCATAAAAGATCTCACGGCGATGTTCCGGACCATGATTCGGGTGAACAACGGCGAGGGCACCACCGACGACATAGACCATCTAGGCAACAGGCGGGTCCGAGCTGTCGGTGAGCTGGTCCAGAACCAGATCAGGGTCGGACTCCTGCGTATGGAGCGCATGGTCAGGGAGCGGATGACCCTTATCGATCCCGAGCAGGCCACTCCTCAGGCACTGGTGAACATCCGCCCGGTGGCCGCTGCGGTGCGCGAGTTCTTCGGAGGATCCCAGCTATCACAGTTCATGGACCAGACCAACCCTCTGGCGGAGCTGACCCACAAGCGGCGGCTGTCGGCCCTGGGACCCGGCGGCCTCTCGCGGGAAAGGGCCGGGTTCGACGTTCGCGACGTGCACTTCTCCCATTATGGCCGAATATGCCCCATCGAGACCCCGGAGGGCCCCAACATCGGGCTGCTGAGCTCGTTGGCCACCTACGCCCGCATAAACCCGCTGGGGTTCATCGAGTCGCCCTACCGCCGTGTGCTGAAGGAGCTCCCTAACTCCGACCCTGACCTGGAAGGCCGGACAGTGACGGAGAAGGTCGTGGACGACGACGGCAAAAGCGCCGCCTCCAACGGTGAGGCGCTAACCGCCAGAAAGCTCAAGCGTCTGGCAGCTCTGTCAGACAGGAACATAAAAGTGAAGCCCTTCGTATCCGCCAAAGAGGAAGATGTCATCTATCTCTCTGCGGATCGGGAAGAGAACTACGTTGTCGCCCAGGCCAACGTGCAACTGGACAAGAAGAACCAGTTGGTGCAGGACAGGGTCGAGGTGAGGATAGGTGAGAACTACTCTGAGGAGCCCTCGGAGACGGTGGACTACATGGACGTATCGCCCATGCAGATCACCAGCGTCTCCGCCTCCCTTATACCGTTCCTGGAACACGATGACGCTAACCGGGCCCTGATGGGGTCCAACATGCAGCGCCAGTCCGTGCCCCTGCTGAGGCCGCAGGCTCCCCTGGTGGGAACGGGCATCGAGGGCAGGGTCGCCCGGGACAGCGGCCAGGTGATCCAGGCCCGGGTCGACGGTGTGGTCGCATCGGTAACCGGCGACGCTATCTCCGTCATGGACTATGACGGCCAAGAGCACGTCCAAACTCTGGTGAAATTCGCCCGAACCAATCAGGGGACGTGCTTCAACCAGAGACCAACCATCCAGAAAGGCGATGCGGTCAAAGCGGGAGATGTCTTGGCTGACAGCTCCTCCACCGACCACGGTGAGCTGGCTCTGGGGCAGAACGTGCTGGTGGCCTTCATGAGCTGGGAGGGCTACAACTACGAGGACGCGGTGATCATCAGCGAGACCCTGGTGAAGGACGATTTCTTCACCTCAGTGCACATCGAAAAGTACGAGTCCGAGGCCAGGGAGACCAAGCTGGGACCTGAGGAGATCACCAGGGACATACCCAACGTCGGTGAAGACAGCCTGCGGGACCTCGACGAAGAAGGGATCATCCGCGTCGGCGCCGAAGTTGGCCCCGGCGATGTCCTGGTAGGTAAGGTCACCCCCAAAGGGGAGACAGAGCTCACCGCCGAAGAGAAGCTGCTTCGGGCCATCTTCGGCGAGAAATCGCGGGACGTCAAGGACACGTCGCTCAGAGTGCCCCACGGAGAGCGCGGTAAGGTGATAGACGTCAAAGTACTGACCCGCCGTAACAAGGACGAGCTTCCGCCCGGAGTCAACGAGGCGGTCAGGGTATGGATAGCCCAGACCCGCAAGATCTCCATAGGCGACAAGATGGCGGGCCGGCACGGCAACAAGGGCGTCATCGCCCGCATTCTGCCGGTGGAGGACATGCCCTTCCTGGAAGATGGGACGCCGGTGGACATTATTCTCAATCCGCTGGGCGTGCCCTCCCGAATGAACCTGGGGCAGGTCCTGGAGACCCACCTTGGGTGGGCCGCCAAACACCTCAACTTTCGCGCTACCACGCCGGTGTTCGACGGCGCCAGGGATACATCCATCGAGGACGCATTGGCCAGGGTCTGGTTCGCGCAGAAGGCCGGCGCCGTGGAACAGGCCCCTTCCGGAGACCCTGTCGGCATAGACTTCTCCCGAATCGAGAGGTACCTGGAAGACAAGGGCTACGACGCCCAGAAGCTCTATAACGATTCTTTGTCGGGCGAGGCCAGCGAGGCGTGTCTCAGAATATGGCTGCGGGAAGAAGCAGGGAAAGACACCTCCAACATGAGCCTGGAGGAGCTGCGCTCCGAGACCCAGAGGGTTCACCTCGAGGAAAAGCTGGCTCCACCGGTCTTCGGGAAAGTCTTTCTATTCGACGGCCGGACGGGACAGCCCTTTGATCAGCCGGTGGCAGTGGGATACATATACATGCTGAAGCTCATACACCTGGTGGAGGACAAGATCCACGCCAGGTCTACCGGACCCTACTCCCTGATCACCCAGCAGCCTCTCGGTGGAAAGGCCCAGTTTGGCGGACAACGATTCGGCGAAATGGAAGTTTGGGCCCTGGAGGCCTACGGGGCCGCCCAGAACCTGCAAGAGGTGCTCACCGTCAAGTCCGACGACGTGGCCGGGCGGGTCAAGACCTACGAAGCCATCGTCAAGGGCGAGGACGTGTACCAGCCGGGCATCCCTGAATCGTTCAACGTCCTCCTGAAGGAGCTTCAGAGCATAGGCCTGTCGGTGGAACTGCTGAACGAAGAGGAGCGAACACCCATATCCATGATGGAATCCATGGAGGGGGAGCTCTTCGACTCGGAATCCCTCGGAGCGGCGGCCGTGGCAGAACTTCTGCCGGAACCGGTAACGGAGGCCTTGACCGAACTCTTTGTGGGGCAGGCATCGGAACCTCCTGTGGAAGCCGATGGAGAGCTCCCCGCAGAGCCTGTAGCCGTGGCCTCGGTGGATGTCGAGGCCGAACCCTCCTTAGAGCCCACAGCAGAGGCCCCGGTGCTAGTCGAGGCCGAACCCTCCATAGAACCCGCAGCAGAGGCCCCGGTGCTAGTCGACGCCGAACCTTCCATAGAACCCGCAGCAGAGGCCCCGGTGCTAGTCGAGGCCGAACCCTCCATAGAACCCGCAGCAGAAGCCCCGGTGGTAATCGACGCCGAACCCTCCATAGAGCCTGCAGCAGAAGCCCCGGTGGTAGTCGACGCCGAACCCTCCGTAGAGCCTGCAGCAGAGGCCCCAGTGGTAATCGAGGCCGAACCCTCCGTAGAACCCACAACAGAGGCCCCGGTGCTAGTCGATGCCGAACCCTCCGTAGAGCCTGCAGCAGAGGCCCCGTTGCTAGTCGATGCCGAACCCTCCGTAGAGCCTGCAGCAGAGGCCCCGTTGCTAGTCGACGCCGAACCCTCCATAGAGCCTGCAGCAGAGGCCCCGTTGCTAGTCGACGCCGAACCCTCCATAGAGCCTGCAGCAGAAGCCCCGGTGGTAGTCGACGCCGAACCCTCCGTAGAGCCTGCAGCAGAGGCCCCGGTGCTAGTCGACGCCGAACCCTCCATAGAGCCTGCAGCAGAGGCCTCCTACGACGAACCAGACACCATTGAATCGGAAGAGAGCGTGTAAGAAGTGGTAGAAAGAATGACGTTACCCGACAGGACAGAGACACCGGCCACCAACTTCAACGCCATACGCATTTCTATAGCGTCGCCGGAGCAGATTCGAAGCTGGTCCCACGGCGAGGTTACCAAGCCTGAAACCATAAACTACCGCACGCTGCGTCCTGAGAAGGACGGGCTGTTTTGCGAGCGTATCTTCGGACCGACCAAGGATTGGGAATGCTTCTGCGGCAAGTACAAGCGCATCCGCTATAGAGGCGTAGTCTGCGACCGGTGTGGCGTCGAGGTTACTCGGTCCAAGGTGCGCAGGGAGCGCATGGGCAACATCAGCCTGGCCTCCCCGGTAGCCCACATCTGGTTCAGCAAGGGCACCCCCGGCCGGTTGGGGCTCCTTCTGAACCTCTCCCCTCGGAACCTGGAGCGGGTGCTCTACTTCGCCCAGCATATCGTGGTGGCAGTGGACGAGGACGACCGCAAGAGGGCCCTCGAAGAGGAGCAGGAGAAATACGACGCCGAGGTCGAGAAGCGGCGCAGGGCCAATGACGATGCGGTCGGTGAGCTCAGGCAGCAGTTCGAGGCCTCCACCAGCTCCAAAAGCGAAGAGGAGTTGGAACAGGAGCGGTTGGCTACTGAGGTCGAGATAGAGGCCATGGTGGAAAAGCTGGCCGAAGAAGAAGGCAAGCTCCATCAGGAGATGCAAACCAGGATAGATGAGCTGGAGGACCTGCACATTGGCAAGCTGATCTCCGACAGCCGCCACCGGGGACTGAAGGACCACTACGGCAGCGTGTTCAAGGCCATGATGGGTGCCGAGGGCATCCTGGAGATCCTGCGCCAGACGGACCTGGAGGCCCTACGTGAGCAGCTGCTCATAGAGATGCGCTCCACCTCCGGCCAAAGGCGCAAAAAGGCCATCAAGCGGCTCCGGGTGGTGGAGGCCTTCCGCAAGAGTTCCAACAAACCCGAGTGGATGATTCTAACCGTGCTGCCGGTGCTTCCTCCCGACCTCCGACCGATGGTGCAGCTGGACGGTGGTAGGTTCGCCACCAGCGACCTGAATGATCTCTACCGAAGGGTCATCAACCGCAACAACCGCCTCAAGAGGCTCCTGGATCTGGGAGCTCCTGACATCATAGTCCGCAACGAGAAAAGGATGCTCCAGGAGGCCGTGGACGCGCTGATCGACAACGGCAGGCGCGGCCGGCCGATACAGGGCAGCCACAATCACAAGCTGAAGTCCCTCTCAGACCTGCTGAGAGGGAAGCAGGGGCGCTTCCGCCAGAACCTGTTGGGAAAACGGGTGGACTACAGTGGCCGCTCGGTCATCGTCGTCGGCCCGGAGCTCGCCCTGCATCAGTGCGGCCTGCCCAAGCGGATGGCGTTGGAGTTGTTCAAGCCATTCGTGATGCATCGCCTTGTGGTGCTAGGGATTTCTCCCAACATCAAAAGCGCCAAAAGGATGGTCGAAAGGGCCCGCCCAGAGGTATGGGACATTCTGGAGGATGTCATCAAAGACCGCCCAGTGCTTCTGAACCGGGCTCCGACCCTTCACAGGCTGGGTATCCAGGCGTTCATGCCGGTGCTCATCGAAGGCAGCGCGATACAGATTCACCCGCTGGTGTGCTCCGCCTTTAACGCTGACTTTGACGGCGACCAGATGGCGGTCCACGTGCCTCTGTCCAAGATGTCGGTGGCGGAAGCCAAGGAGACCATGCTCAGCGTGCACAACATGCTGTCGCCGGCATCAGGAGATCCTCTGGTAGCGCCCACGCTGGACATGGTGCTCGGCTGCTACTATCTGACGGATATTCAGGCCGGCGCCACTGGAGAGGACAGAAGGTTCCTGGACTTTGACGAGGCCCGCATCGCCTACGATTCGGACAAACTAAACCTCCGGGCCGAGATCCACATGCGGGACCCCAAGCAGCCCGACCAGTGGATCAAGACCACCGTGGGCAGGATGATCTTCAACGAGGTCCTCCCTCCGAAGATAGAGTTCCGGAACATGCTAATGGACAAGGCGGCCCTCAAGGACCTCACCTTGGAGTGCTTCCGAAAGCTGGGCAACGAAGAGACGGCGGAGGTACTGGACAAAGTAAAGGGCCTGGGCTTCCACTACGCCACTACGTCCGGAATAACCATCGGTATCAACGATATTCAGGTGTCGCCCCTGAAAGGGCAGGTCATTAACGAGGCCAACCAACAGGTGGAAGAGTATGAAGAGCAGTTCATGCAGGGCCTGGTTACCGAGGATGAGCGATACACTCGGACCGTGGAGACTTGGACCCATGCAAGCGATCGAATGGAGGACATCGTAAGGAAGGACCTGGCCAACTATGGCGGCGTAGCTTTGATGGCCGTGTCGGGTGCGAAGGGTAACATCGCCCAGATCAAACAAATGGCCGGGATGCGGGGTCTGATGAGCGATCCCAAGGGGCGCATCATCGACCTGCCCATCAAGTCCAGCTTCCGGGAAGGTCTTACAGCCCTGGAGTACTTCATATCCACCCATGGCGCCCGAAAGGGTCTGGCCGATACCGCCTTGAGAACGGCCGACAGCGGGTATCTGACCCGCAGGCTTATCGACGTATCCCAGGAAGTAATCGTCCTCGAAGACGACTGCGAAACCGTCGAAGGTATCTGGCTTAAGGCCACTCCAGAGGATCCCCTCGTCTCGCCCCTGGAGGAGAGCCTCCTGGGCAGAACCTCGGCGGCGGCGGTAGCACACCCGACCACTGGCGAGATCCTGGTGGACCGCGATCAAGAAATCGATGAAGAAACCCTCCGTGGCATCACGGGTGCCGGATTGACCGAAGCATACGTGCGGTCCCCGCTCACTTGCGAGGCCCGGAGAGGGGTGTGCCAGATATGCTACGGCCGGATACCGGCCACCGGGCGGATCGTGGACGCCGGAGAGGCGGTGGGCATCATCGCCGCCCAGAGCATCGGCGAGCCGGGGACCCAGCTAACCATGCGGACGTTCCACACAGGCGGTGTGGCCGGGCTGGACATCACCAGCGGTCTGCCGAGGGTAGAGGAGATCTTCGAGGCCCGAGTACCCAAGGGGTACGCCGTCCTAGCCGACATCGACGGCGTAGTGGTCATCGAGGATGTTCCCGAGGGACGCCTGCTCAGAGTCATCAGCCGAGAAGAGTACCGGGAAGAATACCCTCTGCCAACCGGCTTCGAGCTCCTTGTGGCCGATGGGGAGCAGGTGACTGCCGGTCTGTCATTGGCCCGCATGCTGCCCGATCCCTCGGAGGATCGTGATACGGCCCCGGACGTCGTGGCAAAGATGGGTGGCAAAGTGGCGATAGGGCCCCGAAGCGTATCCATAGTCTGGGAGGACGTCGAGGAGAGGGAGCAGATCATACCCGCTTCGGCTTATGTGCTCGTGGAGGACGGAGCAGTCATCAAGGCAGGCGACGCTCTCACGGCGGGCCCGCTGAACCCCCACGACATCCTGAGGATCCGTGGGAAAGAGGAGCTCCAGCGCTACCTCGTTGGAGAGGTGCAGCGAGTGTACCGGTCCCAGGGCGTAAACATTCACGACAAGCACATCGAAGTAATCCTGCGCCAGATGTTGCGACGTGTGCAGGTGGACACGCCGGGCGACGCCGAGTTCATACCCGGCCAGATCGTGGACCGGTTCGAGTTCCAGGACAAGAACGCCAAGGCATTGGCCGAGGGCGGCGAGCCCGCCACCGCCAAGCCGGTGCTCCTGGGGGTCACCCGTGCGTCGCTGCTAACCGACAGCTTCCTCGCGGCGGCCTCCTTCCAGGAAACCACCAGGGTGCTGACGGAAGCGGCCGTTAACGGCGCCAAGGACCGGCTGCTCAGCCTCAAGGAGAACGTCATCATCGGGCGGCTGATCCCCGCCAGGAGCAACTTCACCTTTGAGGACACGAAGCAGCTGACCCCTGCTTTGGACGATAACGGATTCTCAGTGCCGTGGCTGGACATCACCGATGCGCCTGCCACCAACGGCCACGAAAACGGGCACGAGTCGGATGAGGAGATCGTCGGAGAAATCGCCGAGGAGTGACCCCAACTTGTCCGGCCACGACCCAGGGCTGACTTGGGCGGTTAGCTCAGTTGGTTAGAGTGCCGCCTTGACATGGCGGAGGTCAGTGGTTCGAGTCCACTACCGCCCACCACTCTCTTACACCTGTCCTTGCACTACAGCCGATCGGCGGTGAGTGAGGGCGCGCTACTGGCCTGCCACAACCGCGACGTTCTAATACCACGACTAATATCACGGACCGGCGCAAGACGGATTGACTTTCCTCGGCGCAACGGCAGGAATCTGTGGGCAACCGCAGATGATGGGCCGCATCTAACCCTGTCGGCAGCAGGAGGTAGTGCAGCATCCCCCAACTACACCTCCGGGCTCACCCTGGGACAGGCACAGCCCGTTGGTCTCACCTCCAGCCCCAGCTACACTTTCGCTGCCGGATCCACCTTGACGTCGGGGCCTCTGGTCGTCGATCTGCCAGGAGATCTGAATGGCGACGGCAAAGTCGACGTCGAGGACCTGGTCATTGTCCGCGATGCCTTCGGCAGCTCTCCGCCGTCCGATCCGAGGGCAGACGTAAATAACGACGACGAGGTAGGACTTCTTGACCTGGTGGTGGTGGCAATGTACTTCGGGACGGCGGCGGCCACCCCGTGAAGGTCCAGCTCGGCCTGACCGGTAGTCACGGCTGGGACGAACCCTGTATAATCACTGTCCATACACACCCCAAAAGGAGTGATAGATGTCACAACAAGGTATGCCCAACCTCGTCGAGCTCTACCAGAACGCGGCACAGGGGTTCCGCAAGACCCTTCTAGAAGTCAAAGCGGACCAGATGGGAAATGCCACCCCATGCTCCCTGTGGAACGTTCAGCAGCTAATAAAGCACAACATCAACGTGACGGGGTTCGTGCGCGAGGTGTTTGCCGGCAACGTGAACGTGAACCCGATGGACGTGAGCGGGCCCCTTCCCTCCAATGGCGCCGTAGAGGCCCTGGACGGTGGAGTGGATGGGGTGCTTAAGCTGGCTACCGCCCCCGGCGCTCTGGAGAACGAGCTGGCAACGCCCTTCGGCCCCATGCCCGGCGGCCAGTTCTTTGTGAACCCGATCGTGGACTTGCTGATCCATCGCTGGGACCTGGCCAAGGGCTCCAGCCAGGACACCAAGCTTGACGGCGACCTGGTGGAGTTCATCTACAACGCCGTCTCACCCCACATGGACGACATACGCAAGGTGGAAATGGCCGGCGTGCCCATCTTCGCGGCCGCCGTTTCGGTTCCGGACAGCGCCAGCACCCAGGACAAGCTACTGGGAATGCTGGGGCGCAAGCCCTAACAACCCATCCAGAAGGGGTACAGCAGAGGGCCCGGGCTTAAGTGTCCGGGCCCTCTCTCGTTTATCGTGCTGGGCGGCCTTGTTTCGTCAGACTATGGTCTGTCGAGAAACTCCGTGGCCACGCGGACGAACTCCGCCGGCCTCTCAAGGGCGAAGAAGGACCCCACGTCCGACACCTCACGCACCTCTACTCCCGCCTCTGGCGGTAGCAACTTGCTCTGTTGGTCGGTGTATTTCGCTGCCCTGTCATGCTCGGGATGGACGATCAGACTGGGCACTCGCAGATGGGGCAGCCTGCTGCTGGGATGGTAGTAGCGTATGACCTGAGACCCCAGGGTAGGCCATGGACGCCTGGCCTGAAGGGCGGCCATGACCAACGCGTCCAACATCTCGGGCGTCGTGGCCGGGCTGGCCCACTCAGCCTTACTTTTCCACGCCTCCGCCACATGGGACCCATCCATCTTGGGCCTGTGGTCGATGGGCACCCCGCCCCGACCGAACTCGTGGCGCTCCTGCTCGTCGGCGAAGTCGGTGATGCTGAACAGCACCAACCGCTCCACCCACTGCGGATGAAGCACACCAAGCTCGATGGCCAGATGGGCGCCGGTGTGCTGCCCTACGATCTTGGCTCGCTGGATCCCCAGGGCGTCTATCAGCTGGACCAGGATTGTGACGAACTCCTCGTAAGGAGCGGTTGGGTCCCTCGGCAGGGGCTCGTCGAAGTCTTTGATGAAGTTGAAGTGGTCCGGGATGGGGTCGGACCAACCGTGGCCCAGCCTGTCCGGGGCAACGACCCGATACCCAGCCGCCGCGAACAGGGGGATGACGGAGGAGAACAGCTCCGAGGAGTAGGTGTTGGGGTGCAGCAGCAGGAGAGGCTGTCCGTTTCCCGCAGTCCTGTAGTGGACCTGTCCCTCGGGAAGGTCGGCGAAACCGTGTCTGACGGAGGTATTTGCTGTTGTCATGGTGGCCCCCTTCCGACGTTGAGCAAGTGACCGGGACGGCTGAATTATATGCAGGCTCGTTCAGGCTGTCAACGCCGATAGGAAGGTCTGACAGAACCGAATCATGGATCGTTGTGCCGCATCCAACTAGGTGATAACCTATGACCCCATAGGATGGTGCCGATGAAGGTGAAGCTAAAGGACCGGAAGCTGGATATCAACGCCTCGAGGGAGATGGTCTTCCAGATGCTGACCTCTTTTGGGAATGGCAACGGCGGAAAGGGCGACCGGCCTGACGAGAACGGCGAGTCCTCCAGGGTGCTGGAGCGTCAGGGCGACATCATCACCGCCGAGTTCTGCACCAGGTCTGGGAGGCGTGTCTACCGTACGGTAGAAGAAGTCCGGCTGGACTCACCCCGGCGGGTCGGCTTCCGCCACCTGGAGGGGCCGCTGAGCGCGGCGGAAGAGGAGTTCCTGCTGTCGGATAAGGACGAGGGCGCCCGTGTGCAGTACAAGGGATGGTTCGAGTACAAGGTGCCATGGCTGCCTGGGATGGGCTGGCTCATCGCCGTCCTGGTCATCAAGAGAAAATACGACGGCGTGATCCGTGACCACATGGAAAAGCTGAAAGTCACCGCCGAAGCCCGTGCCGCCCGCAGTCACGTGTTTCCGCGGCCTACCGAGCGATGAAGCACCTCAGGACGTGACCCGTTGGACCCGGCGCTGGTCGCCCTGACCGCACTCTCCGCCTACCTTCTGGGCTCCATCCCTACGGGCTACATCGTGGGCCGGACGCTCAAGGGCATCGACATCAGGACGGTAGGAAGCCGCAACGTCGGTGCGCTGAACACCCTCCACAGCATCGGACCAACAGCGGCCATCGGTGTCCTGGCGGTCGACACCCTGAAGGGGTCCCTGGCCGCCCTAATGTCGATGTGGGTGATAGATGCACCGCAAGGATGCTACCCGGCGCCCTCGGTGTGGTGGCTGGCCACAACTGGCCGGTGTTTCTGGGTTTCCGGGGCGGCAAGGGAGCGGCCACCGTACTGGGCGTCTCCCTGGCGGTGCAACCGTGGCTCACGCTGATCGCCATCGTGCCCACGGTTACCCTGGCTGCCCTCACCCGCAACCTGGTCCTGGGCGCCACGGTGGGGTTCGTCGTCCTCAACGTCCTCACAATCGTCACCGGCCAGGGGCTGAGCCAGATCCTGCTGTGCCTGGCCCTTACCCTGGTCGTCACGGCCACCTATTTCGGGCGCTCCTGGAGACAGACGGTGGCCGCGGCCAGGAGTCGGCGCTGGGCGGACCTGTTCCTTTTCGAGTAGCTGACGCAGCCACCACTGGACGGCCAATTCCCCGTATGTTGAGCCTATCTACCCTTTACTCTCCGAGCACGGTAAGATATGGTAATGTCCGATTGAAAGAACCGGAGGCGTGACAGTTGGAAGAGGGCATGGCCGCCCTTGGCATCTTCCTGGGATATCTGTTGGGCTCCGTGCCCCCGGCCTACCTCCTTGTCCGCCTAGTCAAGGGCGTCGACATCAGAACAATGGGAACGGGCAATGTCGGGGCGCTGAACGTCTACCAGCACCTCGGCCTTTGGGGTGGTGTCGCCGTGCTGGCGGCGGACGTGTCAAAGGGAGTCGTCGCTGTCTTCCTGCCGCTATGGCTGGGAGCCCCGGACTGGGCCCGCTTCGCTAGCGCCTTCGCCGTGGTTGCGGGACATACATGGCCCGTGTTTCTGGGCTTTCGCGGCGGCAAGGGGGCAGCCACCATCCTGGGGGTAGGGTTGGCCCTGGCTCCACCTCTGGCCGCCGTTGTCCTTATACCCGTCGTGATTTCCGCCGTAACCATCAAGAATGTGGTAGTCGGTGTGGCCGTCGCCTTTCTGCTCTTCAACATACTCACCATCGCTACCGGCGAGTCCTGGGCGTTGGTCGGAGTGTGCCTCGGCCTCACACTGACTGTGGTGGCCAACTACCTTTCCCGGACGCTGGGTCAAATGCTGGCGGCGGCCAGGCAAAGGCAGTGGCGGGCCGTGCTTTTCAGGGAGTAACTGAGCACTGGCGATGTCCCTGGAACTAGGCAACAACATACTGCGGTTGCTGTATAATATAGGTCCCGATACATCCGTAAAGGCAAGTAATGGCTAGAAGAAGCACCTCCCAAAGAGACCCGGAGCTGGCTGCGTGGCTCAACCGAATGCGTCATTCGGCGGCCCACACCATGGCAGACGTGGTGCTCCAGCTCTTCCCCGAAGCCAAGATAGGCATCGGCCCACCCACCGAGGACGGGTTCTACTACGATTTCGAAGTATCCAGGCCCTTCACCCCCGACGACCTAGGGCGCATCGAAGAGCTTATGCGAGAGTCTATCGGCCATGACCACCACTTCGAGATGGAAACCATCGGCCGGGAGGAAGCGCGAAGGCTCTTCCAGGATCAGCCCTACAAGCTGGAGATCATCGCCGACATCCCCGCCGACGAGCCCCTCAGCATCTACAGGCACGGCGGGTTCGTGGACCTGTGCCAGGGACCCCACGTGGAGTCCACCGGCAAGATCCCCGCCTTCAAGCTTCTTTCGGTTGCGGGCGCTTACTGGAGAGGCGACGAGAGGCGTCCCATGCTCCAGCGCATCTACGCCACCGCCTTCGAGAGCACCGAGGCGCTAGACGAGCATCTGAGGCTTCTGGAAGAGGCGGAGAAGCGCGACCATCGACATCTGGGACGGCAGCTTGACCTGTTCAGCGTCCACGAAGAGGTGGGCCCCGGGCTAGTCATCTGGCACCCCAAGGGCGGCCGGGTGCGCACGATAATCCAGGACTACTGGCACGATCTGCACTACAGACGCGGCTACGAGGTGATCTACTCGCCCCACGTGGGACGCTCGCGCCTGTGGCAGACCAGCGGCCACCTGGACTTCTACAGTGAGAGCATGTACTCCCCCATGGACGTGGAGGGGCAAGAGTACTACATGAAACCGATGAACTGCCCCTTCCACATCATGGTCTACCGCTCGGACCTACGCAGCTACCGGGAGCTGCCCCTGCGCTACGCGGAGTTGGGCACCGTGTACCGCTACGAGCGCAGCGGGGTGCTCCACGGCCTCATGCGAGTCAGGGGGTTCACCCAGGACGACGCTCACATCTTCTGCCGCCCGGAGCAGGTGGAAGACGAGGTGCTGGGGGTCCTGGACATGACCTTCGAGCTTTTGGACACCTTCGGGTTCAATGATTACGAAATCTTGCTTTCGACCCGGCCGGAAAAGTTCGTAGGCGAGCCGGAGATGTGGGACCACGCCACCCAGGCGCTGGCCCGGGCCCTGGCGGCCCGGGACCTGGAGTACGACGTCGACGAAGGCGGTGGCGCCTTCTACGGTCCCAAGATCGATATCAAGATAAGGGACGCCCTGGGACGGGCCTGGCAGTGCACGACGGTGCAGTTCGACTTCAACCTGCCGGACCGGTTCGACCTGACCTTCCAGGGCTCCGATGGCGGGCAACACAGGCCCTACATGGTCCATAGAGCCATCCTGGGCTCCATGGAGCGGTTCCTGGGAGTCCTCATAGAGCACTATGGCGGCGCTTTCCCGTTCTGGCTGGCGCCGGTGCAAGCCGTGGTCATACCCATCGCGGACCGCCACATAGAGTACGCCGCCCAGGTAAGCGAGAGTCTGAGGAAGCAGGGCTACCGGACAGAGGTGGACTCCCGGGGAGAGCGGATGAACCTGAAGATCCGTGACGCCCAGCTTCAGAAGATCCCCTACATGCTGGTAGTCGGTGACAAGGAGGCCGAAGCGGACACCGTTTCAGTGCGGACCCGCGGTGAGGAGAACCTGGGACCGATGCCGGTATCCCAACTCCTCGACCGGCTCGAGGAAGACCTCGCATCGCGGCGATAACGGCCATCCTCCATAGGCCGAAATTGACTTGCCCTTCCTCCTGTGGTATAGTCACGAAATATATCGCATAAACAGGCTAAAACAAGCCAGGAGGCATGGGCGATACCTAAGGAACATAGAGTAAACGAAAGAATCCGTGCACCAGAGGTGCTGGTAGTCACCGAATCCGGCGAACAGCTAGGAACCATGTCGGTGCCCCAGGCCATGACCCTGGCGCGAGAGCGCGGTCTTGACCTGGTGGAAGTGGCTCCCAACGCCGTACCCCCGGTCTGCCGGATTCTGGATTACGGCAAGCTGCGTTACCTGTACTCCAAAAAAGAACGAGAAGCCAAGAAAACCCAGAAAAACACAGCGTTGAGAGAAGTGCGGTTCCGGCCGCACATCGGTAGCCACGACTTCACCTCCAAGGTCCGCAAGGTCCGCGAGCTGATAGACGACGGATCGAAGGTGAAGGTCGCCGTCGTCTTCAGGGGCCGCGAGTTGGCCCACCGCGAGATCGGCGTTAGCCTCCTCAAACGGGTTGCCGACGAGATGCAGGAGGAGGCGAAGCTGGAGAGGCCACCGGACATGGAGGGCCGGGCCATGTCCATCGTGCTCACGCCGGCCGCAAAAAAAATGGACAGGAAGGTGGCAACGGTAGACGATGCCGAAGCTGAAGACTCACAAGGGAGCCAAAGCCAGGTTCCAGGTGACGGGAACCGGCAAGATCATGCGGCGCAAGCGGATGAGCAGTCACCTCCGCCGCAAGAAGCCGAAGAACGTGCGCAGGCAGTTCTCGGGGAAGCTTGAGTTGCACCAGAGCGACCAGAAGCGGATCAGCCGGCTCATCCCCCACGACTTTTAGAATACTGACTACGGGAGCGTTGATTTGACAAGGGTGAAACGCGGCGTGACCAAGCGCCGCAGACACAAGAAGATTCTGTCCCTAGCCAGGGGATTCCACGGCTCTTCCCACCGAAACTACAAGTGGGCCAAAGAAGCCCTGATCCACGCGTGGAGCCATGCGTATCGCCACCGACGAGAAAGAAAGGGCGATTTCCGCAAGCTATGGATCATCCGCATCGGCGCGGCTGCGCGCCAACTGGGCCTCACCTACGGCCAGTTCATCCACGGTCTGAAGGTCGCCAACGTGGAAATCGACAGGAAGTCTCTCGCCGACATGGCCGTCAGGGACCCCCAGGGCTTTCAGAAGCTAGTGTCGGTCGCCCAAGAGCACCAGACCGCCTAAGCTTCCAGCCGCCGACCGTCAGTGGGACCCCAGAGCATGTGCTATGGGGTCCCTTCGCGTTCACTGCCTCAGCAGCAGTCTGACGTCGTGAACCAGGGGCCTCGGGTCCAGATCCAGGCTGGTGAAGAGCACGCGACGATAGCCGTCGCGATCGATGAGGAACACCGGCGCCGTGTGACTGACTAGGTACCCCGGCACCGGCGAAGGATCAGATGGCCCGTCATCCTCGACCGTACCACCATGATCGTCGTCATGTGACGCGCTCGAGTTCGCGGGGAAGTTCCGTATGGGGTCCAGCCAGTAGGAGCGCCACACGGGCTTGAGTTGGTCCTCGGTCCCCACCAGGAAACGCCACCTGTCTTCCATGCCACGTTCGACCGTGTACTGACGGGCCCGCTCAATAGAGTCCCTGTCCGGGTCCACTGTGACCGCCATGAAATCCACCTGGCCGGCGTCTTCTCCCAGTAGCTGATGAGCGCGGCGAAGGGCCTCCGTGGTAAGGGGGCATATGTCGGGACAGGTGGTATACAGGAAGGCCAGCACCACCACCCTGCCGTTGGAGTCGGAGAGAATAGCGGGCCTCCCGTGCTGGTCGACGAGCTCGAAGGGCGGAGCAACTTCGGGTCGGATCACTGTGCCGTGGAACTGATCGGATCCGGAGCAGGCAACGACGACCAGGATCAGAAGGGACATGCCGAGGGCTATCGGAACAGCGGCGCGACTATGGAGTCTCATCCGGTCACCTGGAGCGAATCCTAGTCTGAAGGCGGCCCCTGACGCGGCATAGCGAGAAGCGCGGCTATGGCGGGCACGCCCACCACCAACGCCATGCCCAGGATGATTACTGCCTTCTCTTCCAGCGCCGTCTTGTTCAGAACAATGAAAGAGACGCCGAGGCCTCCGCCCCAGACAACGATGAAGAGGACCGCCATCAGCGGCAACATCACCGGCAGCAGTTGACGTTTCATCGGAACACCTCTATCCCTCTCAGGTCCTGGAAACAGTGTTGATGCAGTGCTACCACCGATCTATCTCCGGGGCTCGACGGTCGCTCTGGCGCTGGCTTCCTCTTTCGCGGCCCATACGAGGAACACGACCACGAGGGTGATTAGGAAGGCCATTCCTCCGGGTACCCACATGATGACTCCCCCGAGCTGCTGGTCCGTGTGGGCGGAAATCTCCCACACCCTGGGGGCCTCTGCATACCAGTTGTAGAGCACTCCATCGGCGAAGGTGATGATCGCTCCCAGGATCGCCGGCACCGTGGGCTGCACGAACAGGTACACCATCTGCACGATGTAGGGGGACCTGGGCACCCGGGTCGTGGGGCTGAGGACCGGCCACCACAGGATCACGCCGGCGACCAGGAACATCAGGTGCTCCAGGATGTGGATGCCCCGCTCCCGCAGGGCCAGATCGTAGAGGGCCGGCACGTGCCACACAGCGAAAACCAGGTTGAATATGATAAAGGCGGCGACGGGCATGGTGATTAGACGTATCACCCTCACCACCCGTGGAGGTCCCAACAAGGGCTGAATCAGCCACTCCGGTGTCCCGAGGAGCAGCATGGGCGGAACGACCAGCGTCAGCAGCAAGTGCTGCAGCATGTGGGCGCTGAACAGGTAGTTGTCGCCCAGCTCGTGGAGCGGCGACAGCAACGCGACGAACAGGACCAGGATTCCCGTCAAGAACAGGGTCATCTGGCCGGGCGATATTTCTGCGGCCAGACGGAAACGCTGCCGCAGCGGGCCGACGCCCAGCAGGTAGGCTCCGGTCAGCACGATCAGGGTGATTATGACGCTGGGATGGGCATGCCAGGACGTCCACGAGAAGTCTACCGAGGTGATCGCTGCGGGGAAGGTCACTGTGCTCTCCTGGGCCCACATGAAGGTCTCTACCAGTTGCTATGGTTCGTGAGGAGAACGCCGGACGTTCGGCGGTATCTCGCATTACTTCTGTTCCAACAGGAAGGCTATCAGGGCTCTGGCCTGCACTCCGGTAAGGTTCTGGGTGATAGCTTCCGTCATAAGCCCCGCCGTGGCCCTGTCCACACCCTCGGGCACGAAGGCCTCCGGTGTTGTTATTGACATCGTGATGTATTCCTCAGCGGACATTCCGGCTATCCGGGTCGCCGCGTCCGTGCCGATGTGAGTGAGGTCCGGGCCAATCAGACCGTCGGCAATCCCCTCGATGGTGTGGCACTGGGAGCACCATAAGGCCTGTGGTGCCGCATTGGCCGGTACGTTGAGGAACAGCTCCTCACCACTTAGCAGCGGTCCGGGCGTTTCAGTAGCCACCAAGCTGATCCCCTCCGGCTCATCGGAAGGCCTGGTGGGTTCGTCCGGTGGCGTGGGCGGCCCGGAGGACGACCCATCACCTCCTTCTTGCACGGGACCCGATGCTGCCTCGGTTTCCGGCGGGGGATTGGCCTTGGCTGACAGTACCTGGAACAGGGACATTACCGCCACGGTCACCACGATGGCCAGAATCACGCCGCCTACAAACATCGAGGAGAACAGGCGGTGGTCGTACTTCAGGTGCATGTAGAACAGGACCACCAGAGCGAACTTGACGATGGAGAGGAGCAGGAAGATGGGCAGGAATGCGGGCTCCAGGGCATCTATATAGAAGACGCCAACCTCGATTCCCGTCAGGATGGCGAGCACCATCGCCGCCTTAAAGTACGTCAGCGGCGTGGGGTGGGCCATCGGCTCTCGTCCCGGTCTATCGGCCATGCGATTTACCGCCCGGTGATGTGGGCCTTCTCATCAGGCTAGAATATGACCGCGGCGTCATTCGACTCCCACTCCGATCAGGTACACGACGGCGAATATCACGATCCAGACTATGTCAACGAAGTGCCAGTAGAGGGCCGCCAGGTCGACGCTGAGGGCCTGCCTGTCGGTGAGTATCCTCTTAGCTCTGCGGCCACCCCACATGGAGTAGCCCAGGATAGACAGGAGCCATATGACCCCGACGGTCACGTGGGCGCCGTGAAAGCCCGTCAGGGTGAAGAAGGTAGTGCCGAAAAGGTTGGTCTTGGGCGTCAGGCCGAAATCCTCTTCGTACTCGTGCGCTCCGTCGAGGCACGCCTGGACCTGTGAATCGGCGGAGCACTCCACCACCTTTTCGTGGTTGGCGAAGTCGTAAAACTCAAAGGTCTGGAAGGCCAGGAAGGTGGCGCCAAGGAGGCAGGTGGACAGCACCCAAATACGGAATCCCTTCATATCTCCGCGGTTGATGGCGGCGTAGGCCAGCACCATCGACATGCTACTCATCAGCAGTACAAAGGTGCTTACCGAGGTGACCGGTATGTCGAACACGTCCTTGGGGAAGGGCCCCACCAGGCTTTGGCCGCGGTATATGAGGTAGGTAGAGATCAGGGCCCCGAAGAACAAGCAGTCGGACCCCAGAAAGAGCCACATGAGCATCTTCCGATGATTGAGACCGGTGGTGGTCTCCTCCACTACCACATGGTGGTCGGCAGCGGGCGATTCCTGCAACGCTACACTACCTCTCTACTCAGTGTGATCAGGCCCATCGGGGAGTTACTCCTCATCGGATTCGGGCTCCTCCGCGGGCGGCTCGAAGGACCAGGCGTAGGCCGCCACCATGCTTATACCGGCACCGACGGCGGCCATGGCCCAGGTGACCCTGTCGGCGTATATCACCCCGTAGCCGGCGAGAGTCAGCCCGAAGGCCAGCATTATCGGATAGTAGGAGAGACTGGGTAGGTGGATACCATGATGTCCACCCTCGTGGTGGCCCGCCTCGACGGACTCAACGGTGGCGGTTTGCCCGGAAGCTGCTCCGTGAGCGTCCCCGTTTTCGGAGCCGCCGGCCACGGGCACCGGTGCGCTGCTGTGCTCCCCGTTGCCATACTTCGTTTCCCAGAAGGCGTCGCGGCTGTGAACGGTGGGTATCTCGTCGAAGTTGTGCAGCGGCGGCGGCGAGGAAATAGACCACTCCAGGGTCCTGCCGTCCCAGGGGTCGTTGGGCGCCTTTTCCCCCTTCCGAAGGCTGTGGAACACGTTGTGCAGGAATATCAGCACGGATGCACCAAGGAGGAAGGCCCCCACGGTGGACACCATGTTCCACAGGTCCCACCCCATCCCTTCCGAGTAGGTCTGGATGCGGCGGGGCATACCGTCCATCCCCAAGAAATGCATCGGAAAGAAGGCTACGTTGAATGCGATGAAGGTGATCAGAAAGTGGAGCTTGCCGAGGCCCTCGCTCATCATACGGCCCGTCATCTTGGGCCACCAGTAATAGATCCCGGCGAAGATGGCGAATATGCTGCCGCCGAACAGCACGTAGTGGATGTGGGCAACGATGAAGTAGGTGTCCTGCTGCTGTGCGTCCGAAGGAGGCGAGGCATGCATCACCCCGCTCAGGCCGCCGATGATGAACATGGACACGAAGCCGACGGCGAAGAGCAGGGGCGTCTTTATGCTGACCGACCCGCCCCACAGGGTGCCGATCCAGTTGAAGATCTTCACGCCGGTGGGTATGGCTATGGCCATGGTGGCCACACTGAACACGGTGTTGGCCACGGGGCCCAGGCCGACGGTGAACATGTGGTGGCTCCACACCCCCCAACCCATGAAACCGATCACCACACCAGAGAGGACCACCACCGGATACCCGAACAGGGGCTTGCGAGAGAAGGTGGGCAGCACTTCGGAGATGATGCCCATGGCGGGAAGGATCAGGATATACACCTCGGGGTGGCCGAACAGCCAGAAGAGGTGCTGCCAGAGGACGGGGTCGCCTCCACCGGCGGGCAGGAAGAAGTTGGTGCCGAACGTGCGGTCGAACAGCAGCTCGATCAGGCCCACAGTGATGATGGGGAACGCCAGGATGATGAGGAACGAGGTGACGAAGGTCATCCAAACGAACACCGGCATGCGCATCAGGGACATGCCCGGCGCCCGCATGTTGATGATGGTCACCAGGAAGTTGAAGGCCGCCGCCATGGAGGCCGTGCCCAGGACCAACAACCCCACCGTATAGAAGTCCATGCCCCGGCCCAGATTGAAGGTCTCCGAGGTCAGGTTGGCGTAGGCGAACCACCCGGCGTCGGGCGCCCCACCCAGAAACCACCCACTGTTGAGCAGGATGCCGCCACCCAGGAATATCCAGTAGCTGAGCGCGTTGAGGCGGGGGAAGGCCACGTCCCGGGCGCCGATCATCAGGGGGATCATGAAGTTGAAGAAGGCAGCCGCCAGGGGCATTATCGCCAGGAAGATCATGGTGAGGGCGTGCATGCTGAAGAGCTGGCTGTACACCTCGGGGCTGACGATGTCCTGCCCCGGGCGGGCCAACTGCAGCCGGATCATCATCGCCTCGACCCCGCCCAGTATGAAGAATATGAAGGCTGTGACACCGTAGAGGATGCCGATCCTCTTGTGGTCGACGGTGGTCACCCAGCTCCATACGCCTTGATAGCTGGTGGGCCGGCGCAAGGCGCCGCTTATGGTTACCATGGCACTCCTCCAACGTTACCGCTGAGAACGGAGCGTGTCCGGTTGGCGATCATTATATCGTAGGTCCGTCCGCCCTGCCCTACTTCAGGCTCAGCAGGTAGGCGGCCAGCGCCTCTATCTCCTCTCCAGTCAGCTTGGCGTCGGGGTCGACGTACACGTTGGCCATACGACCCATGCGGTTGCCCTCTTTGATATCCTCGGGGTCCCGCAGCCATTTCATCAGGTTATCGCCGAAGGGATCATTCTCCAGGGCCGCACCCGCCAGGGAGGTGCGGGTACCGAAGTTGGTCAAGTTCGGGGCGGGGAAGCGCAGATCGCCTCGCTCGAAGGCTTCCTTCAGTGACTGGCGCTCCTCGACGGTGGCCGGCCCATCGGCCTTGTGGCACAGGATGCATCCACGGGTCTGGAACACTCTGAACCCCTTGGTCTCCAGGGAGTCGTCCGTGGGGATATCCCTGCGTTTTGCCTGCTCACGGGCGGCTATGTCGTGATAGTTTTGGACCCACGCTTCGAAGCCATCGCGGGTGTCCACGATTACGCGGATCTTCATGTGGGCATGGGCTACCCCGCAGAACTCGGCGCACTGGCCGAAGAAGGTAGCCGGCAGGCTGTCGACGTCCTTGCTCCTGGCCTCGAACCACAGGCGGTTCTCGTTGGACGGAATCACGTCTCTCTTACCTGCCAACTTGGGAATCCAGAAGCTGTGAATCACGTCGTCGGAGACTAGGGTTAGGTGGACAGGAGTATCCACGGGGACATAGAGCTCGTTGGCGGTGACCACCGGGTCGCCGACCTCACGTTCCAAGAAGGTGGTCAGGTTATCTTTGGTATACTCGAACTCCCACCACCACTGATGGCCGATCACCCTGACCTCCAACGCGTCTGGAGGCGGGTCTCTGGAGATGTCAAAGATGTAGATCACGGTGGGCACCGCGATAACCGCCAGGACGATGGCCGGGGCCACGGTCCACCCGATTTCTAGGTTCTTATGGCTGTGTGCCTGTACGGGCATGGCGTCGCGCCACCATCTCCGTCGGTAGCGGACGACGGCGTACAGCAGTATACCCTCCACGACGACGAACACGGCCACCGCGGCCCAGAATATTATGTAAAATAATGTGAGCTGCTTTTCCGCTACCGGTCCCGCCGCGTCGAAGGTGGATTGAGGGTGGGAGGGCGTGCAGCCGATGAGCAGGAGGATGGCTCCAAGTCCGGCGACTACACCCAGGAGTTTCATAGAGGGACGAGGAAGCGTCATAACAGTCTCCCCCAACTAAGGGGCGCAAAGGAAGAGAAGTGTACGAAAACCATACCCATCCGGTTTACCCGAAGGAGTGTACCAGAGGAAAATCCTGGATTCAAGGGGCTTCGGGTGCCAACACAGACGGCCTTGCCCCTTCCGTCGATGCACCGGAGTTGCCTCACAGGCCCACCATACTATCCACTATTGCGGCCAGGAAGACCAGAGCCAGGTACAGCAGAGAGTACAGGTACATCCTCCGAGCCCCCTGCAGGCCACCGCCAACGGTCATGCCCCAGGCAAAATACAGAAGGACCCCGCCGAGGGCCAAGGCGGAGGCGAAGTATATCCATCCCACCGCGCTGGTGGTGATAAAGAACAGCAGGGTGATGGCCACGACGACCACAGCGTATACGAGGATATGGCGGCTGGTCGAGGCAATTCCCTTCACCACCGGCAGCATTGGAATACCGGCCCGAGCGTAGTCTTCCCGCAGCAGCAGGGACAGGGCCCAGAAATGGGGAGGCGTCCAGAAGAAGACGATCAGGAAGAGATACAGAGCTGCAACGTCCAGCCCGCCTGTGACGGCCGCCCACCCCGCAAGGGGAGGCACCGAGCCGGCAGCACCACCTATGACGATGTTCTGGGGCGTCGACCGCTTCAGCCACCAGGTGTAAACGAAGACGTAGAACAGGGTCCCGCTCAGGGTCAAGAGCGCAGTGAGCACGTTCACGCCGAGGGCCAGGAGGCCGAAGGCGAAGACGTTGAGCACGATTCCGAAGGTCAGCGCCGCACCCGGAGGCACCCTGGCGCCCGGCAGAGGGCGGCGGCGGGTACGGTACATGATCTCGTCGATATCCCGGTCGAGGTAGTGGTTTATGGCGCTGGCTCCCCCGGCCGCGGCGGCCCCTCCCAGCATTAGCAGCAACGTGACATACAGCGGAGGGGACCCCTGGGACGCCAGGAAAACGCCGCCCAGTGCGGTCAGCAGTAGCAGCAAAATGATGGGGGGCTTGGTCAGGCTGACGTAGTCCCACACTACGGCCAGCAAAGCCGCGGGGGTGGACGCCGATCCCAGCAGTGGCAGGGAGCTGGGCTTAAGCATAGCCGGTACCCCTGGAGTCGCTCCGGGGAGCGGAAAGGGCATGCAGCGCTAGTGCGACCATCCCTACCCACACCAGCGTGGCCACAGCCAGGTGCAGCAAACGGCCGCTCATGGGGAAACCTGACAGGATCGTTACCCCTCCCACGATCACCTGCAGCAAGAATACAGCCGCGACAGCGGCCGCTACCCAGCCCAGGATCTCCCGTCCGTGTCTACGGCGCCAGGCCATGACCAGCACGCCTACAATCAGCAGCCCACCGGCCAGCGCCACCACACGATGAAGCATGTGCATTGTCGCATAGTACCCATCGGGCAGCAAGCTCCCGGCGCAAAGGGGCCATTCCTGGCCGCAGGACACTGTGGCCCCGGAGGCCGCAACGTGGGCGCCGGTCACCAGCACGGCGTAGGCCCCCAAGGCCCCTCCCAGAACCACCACCGGAAACCATCCCCCTCCAGCGCCGGCCTCGATCCTAGGCGCGCCCCACAGGGCTACTATTGATACTACTACCATCACCGCCATCAGCGCCTGGGCGGTAGCCAGGTGGGCTACGACTATGGAGGCGGGCAGCTCTTCCAGAACTGTAACGCCACCCAGCATGGCCTGGACCACAAGCAGGATCAGCCCCAGGCTGGCCGGAATCACCAACCAGGGCTGGCTTCTGTAGGACTTCCAGACGACGATGGCTATGGCCAGCACCATCAGGCCAATCACCGAAGCCATCAGCCGGTGGGAGTACTCGATCAGCGTATGCTTGTCCAGGGATGGTATGATCTTGCCGTGGCACAGGGGCCAGTCGGGGCACCCCAGGCCCGAGTCGGTCAGCCGGACCGCGCCACCGAGCGTGACCAGGGCGAACAGCGACACGACGGTAACGATGGTGAGGACCTGGAATTTTCGGCCGACAACGGCGACGGGCATATCCGCGGGTCGCGATTCGGCGAAGTCTGCAGGCGTACCGGGAGGATTCAGATGCCTCACGCCCGCGGCTTCGGCGGGCCCCGGCTCCACCAGCCGGGCGATGACGACGACCGACCGTCTCAGCAATGGCCACAACCTACGGGGATCGTGCATCCCTTACCTCGTGATGCCGGCGGTCGGAGGTACCTGCCGGGCCGCGATTGCCGTTCACGGTCTGATACGACCCGGGGCGGCCACGTTTGTGCAGATTTTCACTATCACGCGCTAGCAAGCTACCACAACCAAAAGAGGGTTGTCAATCTCGCAACGGCCCCCTACGGAACACGCGAGCGGCGCCATAGATGGGATACTGACATCCCCTTCCCCGGGGTGTAACATAGGCCCGCCGGACTCGGACGGGCTTCGAGCCTGCCCCATCACATCCTACGCAAGGAGGGCCTGTGGGAAGCAAGGCTTCGCCATCCCAGACCGTACTCATCACCGGGGCTTCCAGCGGCATCGGCAGACAGACAGCCCTCCACCTGGCGCGCAGGGGCCACCGGGTTATCGCCACCAGCCGCGAGCTCCCCCGCCTGGACGAGCTGATAGCGCAGGCCCGAGCCAACTCGCTGGATATCACGCCCTATCAGCTGGACATCAACCACGATGCCTCGGTTGAGGAGGCCATCCCTGGGATCATCGAACGGGTGGGCGCTATCGACGGATTAGTGAATAATGCCGGGTACATCCTGTCGGGGTGCCTGGAGGACCTCACCCTGGAAGAGTTCAAGGCCCAGTTCGAGACCAACCTGTTCGCCGTGCTGCGCATGAGCCAGGCGGTGCTGCCCCATATGAGGAAGCGAAAGAGCGGGACCATCGTCAACGTGGGCTCTGTAGCGGGCCGCGTCGGGTCACCGGCGGGGGGCGCCTACGCGGCCAGCAAGTTCGCCCTGGAGGGCCTGAGCAAGGTGATGAGGATGGAGGTCGCCCCTTTTGGCGTTCGGGTGGTGCTGATTGAGCCCGGTCTCTTCCGCACCGATCTTTTCCGATCTCGTGCGGTCGGAGCCAGGTCGCTGGATCCGCGTTCGCCCTACAATGGTTACGCCTCCAGGATCAGCGCGAACTCCTCCGGGAAACAACGGTGGGGTGGGGACCCGTCCCGAGTGGCTCAGGTAATCGGTAGGGCCCTGGAGAGCCGGCACCCGAGGCAGCGCTATCAGGCGGGGCTCGATGCCAAGGTCTTGAACCTGGCCGTGAGGTTCATGCCAGACAGTCTCCTGGAGATGCTGGTCAAGAGGGTGACCGCCCGATAGCTAAAGGTCGCCGTACCCGCTCTCCCTGAAGATGGCGGAGGCCTGCATTCCCACCAGGGTAGCCGGCTGCGCCGCCGGGTGTCGCTCCAGGTACGACCGCACCACGCTGTAGCCCAGGCGATATCCCGTCCACTGGGGGATGCGGTCGCCGTCGCCGGAGATGAACCGGCGCACCTCGCCGGGATCGCTGACCTTGAGGCGGCGCAGCACCCTGGGCCATATTCGATCCTCCGTGGCCTCGTCCAGCGCCGCAGTCCACCACGGCTCCAGGTGTGGGTAGATCTGTTGGGCGAAGGCGTCGGAAATCCCTTCCGCCACCATGGCGTCCAGCAGCGTCTCCGGCTCCTGGGTCTTCAGGTATACAGGCCGGCCGCCCGTCAGGCTCCTGGGGAACAGGTGATTGCGCACCAGATGGACGTACTCGTGGGCCGTGGTATAGCCCAGCCAGGACAGCCAGTCGCCCGAGGGCCAGAAGAACAGCAGGGTGGCCTGGGAGCCCAGGCTTACTCCCATCACGCCCCCCATCACCTGGGTCAGCAGCCTGCTCTCCCCATCACCCGGAAGCAGCAGAAATCGCGCCGATAGGTCGGGACGGGGCAACAGACTGATGCTCCGAGCCAACGCCTCCTCGACGGCCTTCCTGGGAGCGGCCTTTTCCGCTACCTTAAGGGCCTCGGCCAATGCATCCATATCGGGGTCACCCAGCTGGGTGACGGACCATCGCTCTCCGATGTCGGCGTAGGAGCCGTTGAGCACGGAGAGGGAGTTGCGCACGTACCGTCTGACTTTCCCCTCCAGGGAGTCGAGGGCCCGGGCCCGCGGCTCCTTCCGGACCTGCTTCACGAAGTGGGCCACCACGCGGTAGGCCGGCACCACGGTGAGGCCGGGAGCAGCCAGAGCGGAGCTTACTGCCGTTTCACGAGAGCTCAAAGCCTGGCAAACCGGCCGCTGTCAGTCACGATAGCCGGATTCGTCACGCCAGCTCAGGTAGTCACCGAGGCCCGAGGTCAGGTCGAAGCCGGGCGAGAAGCCCAGGTCGTCCTTGATACGGGTGGCGTCCATGGTGCCTCGCGAGGAGCCGCGGGGCATGATGGGGAACTCTTTGGTGGGATCGTCGATCACCTCTAGCGCGGGCCGACAGGTCCGCAGGGCCTCTATGATCTCCCCCAACGTCACAAGCTTGCCGCTGGACACGTTGTAAACGTCGTAGGAGGGAGAGGGAGCGTCCAGGGCGGTACAGATACCGGCGGCGGTATCCGCGACGTAGGTGAAGTCCCGGGCGAGGCCTCGCTCCCCCACCCGGACCGGCTCGCCTCGGACAGCGTTGCCGGTCCACTCGTGGGGCACCGACATCAGAGCGCGGTGGTCGGTGACCCGCTCCATGGGTCCATAAGGAGAGCTGAGCCGCATACTGACGGTCTGGAACCCGTGCAGCTCGCCGTACCTGCGGACGATTAGCTCGCTGGCGTACTTGGTAACAGCGTACAGGCTGCGGGGCAAAAGGACCGAGTCCTCGCGCAGCACCTCGTCACTGTCGCGGGGCTCACCGTACACTGCACCAGAGCTGACGTAGACGAACCTCTCAGGCTTCAGGTCTCGGGCCAGGTCCAGCAGGTTCGCGGTGCCCGCCAGGTTGATGTCAACGATGGACCGGCTACGTTGCGCCTCGATGTCGTTACGGATGCCCGTATACACCGCGGCATGGACTAT
The DNA here is from genome assembly GCA_965248975.1 of Dehalococcoidia bacterium. Lineage (GTDB taxonomy): Bacteria > Chloroflexota > Dehalococcoidia > Lucifugimonadales > JAGWBF01 > CBDFKU01. The sequence continues at coordinate 83,805 of CBDFKU010000012.1, read as the reverse complement.
CTTGACAATGTCGTGCCGGGCCGCCATTCCCTCCAGGTCAGCCTTGCTGAGGATGTCGCCCTGGACGAAGGATACTTTGCCAGCCCAGGATTCGACGTACTGCTTAGTCAGATCGTCGGGCGCCACCAGGTCGAAGCAAACCACCTTGTGCCCGCGCTGAAGGAGGGACTTGACGATGTTGCTGCCGACGAAGCCGGTCCCGCCGGTCACCAGAGTGGCCATCTCTTCCCCCTAGCCGGCCTTGGCCGCCACGCGGGCCAGGTATTGTCCGGCCCCTCGGGCGATCCACGGCTGCCAGTTGGTCAGGAGGAACCTGGCGCCTTTTTCGATGTAGCTCTCCACGGTGTCATCGTTGACCAGGGCTCCCGCCACTTTCCCGGCGGCGAGGATCTGGGCGATGCACTTTTCGACCACCGCAAGGACCTCGGGATGGGCTGGCTGGCCGGTGAGGCCCATGGTCTGGGCCAGATCCCCGGGGGCCATGAAATAGACGTCGATGCCGTCGACGGCCAGAATATCTGCCAGGTTATTCACCGCTTCCATCTCCTCGATAAGGACCACCACCAGTGTCTCTTCGTTGGCCTTACGGTAGAAGTCGGTGACGCCGTAGGACTGGCGCCCGGCGTACATTCCTCGATAGCCCTCGGGGCCGTATTTGGCCGACTTGGCGGCCCGCTCCGCCTCGTCCCGGGAGCTCACATGAGGCACCACGATGCCCGCGGCCCCCACGTCCAGGGTGCGGGTGATCAGCCAGGGCTCGTTGTTGTTTACCCGACAGAGAGGGGTCATGCCCCACAGGTCGCAGGCACGGGACATGTCGGCCAGCTGCTGCCAGGTGTGGAACCCGTGCTCGGTCTCCAGCCACATCCCGGTAAAACCGAACTGTCCCAGGTAGTCGATTATTTCCGAGCTATGGAGGCCGCCCAGGACGGTGGCGCACCCACCCTCTCGGAGCTTTCGCTTGACCACGTTTTCCCTGATCTCCGGCATACCCGTTCCTCCTGATTGCGCTGGCAGTCCCGCCGCCGGTAAGCCATCTGTCACGCTATCACCTGGCTACAAGGTAGTCAAGACGGTACACGTCGTGGGGCTTACACCGCCCGAACAGAGGGGTTTCGCTCATGACTTAGACTATTGATCGGAAGTACACTTTATATAAGGGGAGGAAGACGAAGCTACGGATCAAGGCATGCCCTAATCGCCTGGTGGCCCAAAGTGGGGCGTAACAGTCCCAAAAGTCCTCTTTCGGCCAGCCCTTATGCCTTGCGGTTGGCCTATAAGGATGTGGTATGTTAACGTGTCAAAAGCGCGGGCCTAAAATTTTTAAAGCGGGGGATGACTTGCCACGGAAGATAGCGGCGACAGAACGACACACCACATCGTATGGCACTTTGAACGGCAACGCCAAAGCCGCATTATCCGATCTAGAAACTGAGGTTACCGGGGACGAAACCGGGCTGTTGCTCAAGCATATCGAAGTAGGCACCCAGTCCATCGACGACTACTACCCCATCGTCGGGGAACAGAAGGTCGATGAGCTCAAGTCCCAGGCGGCCCGGCTGAACGGAGCCCGGATTCTCCACATCAACTCCACCGCTTATGGAGGTGGCGTAGCAGAGCTGCTCCGCTCGCACATCCCTCTGCTGCGAAGCCTGGGAATCGATTCCGACTGGATGGTAATCCGGGGCGATGACACCTTCTTCGGCATCACCAAGGCCTTCCACAACGCTCTACAGGGAGGCGAGTACGTCCTGGACTCCCATACCAAGGAAGTTTACCTGGCGAATAACTCACGCAACGCCCGATATCTTGATGGAGACTACGACTACATAGTGGTCCACGATCCTCAGCCGGCGGCGATGCGTCTCATCCACGGTGGGAACCGCTCCAAGTGGGTGTGGCGCTGCCACATCGATACGTCGAACCCCCACCCCGAGGTCTGGCAGTTCCTCCAACCCTACGTGGAAGCCTACGACGCCATGGTGTATACCATGGACCAGTACGTCGCTCGCGAACTGCCGTCGGAGAAGATCTCCTTCATGCCCCCGGCCATAGATCCGCTCAGCCCTAAAAACCTGCCACTGCCGCGGAGCCTGGGCAAAAAGATCATCAGCTGGGTTGGTATAGACACGGACCGCCCGCTGATCACCCAGGTATCCCGCTTCGACCCGTGGAAGGACCCCCTGGGCGTAATCGAGGTGTACAGGAAAGTCAGGGAACAAGTGCCAGGCGTCCAGCTGGCCATGCTTGGTCATCTCGCCATGGACGACCCTCAGGGAATGGAGATGTACGAACAGGTGCTCGCGGCCTGCAACGACGACCCCGACATCTACACCTTCACCAACTTCACCGCCGCCAGCAGCATAGAGGTCAACGCCTTCCAGCACTACTCGGACGTGATCATCCAGAAGTCCATCCGGGAGGGGTTCGGCCTGGTGGTCTCCGAGGCCCTGTGGAAGGGGACTCCGGTGGTGGCCGGGCGGGCGGGCGGCATCCCCCTCCAGCTGGAGGACGGCAAAGACGGGTTCCTCATCGACACCGTGGACGAGTGCGCTGAGAAGGTCCTATACCTCCTCCAGCACCCTTCCGTCGCCAGGAAGATGGGGCTCTCGGGTCGCCGGCACATCCGCGATAACTTCCTGACGCCCAGGTTGCTCCACGATGAGCTCAGTCTGCTGAACTCCCTGAAGTAGACTTACGGCCGTCGGCGGGCGAGGCGGTGCTGGTCTTCCAAGTTCTGGGAGGCCGGTGCTTTCCGCTTGTCACTACCGGTGTCCCATGCTAACATGGCCGTGATAATTCGATCCTCGCGTCATGCCCTTGAGATGACACAGGCGCGGAGGGGAGCGGCATGGACATCCCCATCGTCTACACCCTGACCACCTGACCTACCAGCGACAAGCTGCGGGAGTCGTGGACTCTCCAGGGGATCGCCTTTGAAGAGCGCAAGGTCGACGAAAGCCAGGAGTGGCTGGACGATCTGCTCCAATACTCCGACGTGGCCCCAACCGTCATCTACCCCGATGGCCGCGTGGAGATCGGCTTCGAGGGAGAGGTCGGGTGAGCCCTTGCCTGAAGGCGGCGGTGCCGCCTTACAGGGTCCCGCATCCCCGGCCGGACATCGGCTAACCGAACCAAACGAGGAGGGGCCATGGCCAGCGAAACCAGTGTGGTAACGCCCGAGAGGTTCGCAAGCGGGCTGACCTACGCCGAGTATACCGACCAGATAAAGGTGAACAAGAACTGGTTTCAGCAGCTCTACGACGACTTTCAGCTCAGCCGCGATGACGCCGAGTTTTTCGGTGAGGTCGCGAGACGTCCCGGCGGGCCCACGAAAATGCTGGTACTCGGCGAGGACTGGTGCCCCGACGTATACCGGGGAATGCCGGTGATGGCCAGGATCGCCGAGGCCTCGGGGATGGAGATGCGGGTGTTCCCTCGGGATTCCAACATGGACATCATGGACGAGTTCCTCAAGGAGGGCCAGTGGGCGTCGATCCCAACGGCCGTTTTCTACACACGGGAGCACGAATACATCTGCCACTGGATTGAGCGCCCCGCCGAGGCCGACCGCGAAATGGAGGAGATCACCTCCGAGGTGAAGGCCAAGATGCCCGATGCCGAAGACGTTCAGATCAGGGCGGCGGCCCGGCCTCGGAACCAGGAGCGATACCCGGCATGGCAGCGGGAGACGGTACGCGAGATCCGGGAGATGCTGAAGAGCCGCCTGGGGCTCTAGGTAGCCCCCACTCCCGGCAGTCCGTCAGGGGACGGGGCCGATGGTCAGCGTGTAGGGCGCCTCCTGGAGGGTCTTCGGGGCGAGGGCGGCGACCACGACTATCAGGTCGTCGAGACGTCCTAGGTCCCTTATCACCGATACGCCCCGACCCTTTTCATCCAGGTCCATCTCGACTACCCGAGTCTCGTCACCTACCTCTATGATCTGCACGATGTAGTCCTGGGGCACCTGATTGTCTATTAGTAGGAACCCCTCGGCCACCCACTCTGAGTCCATGCCCCCGCCGTCAGAGAACCCGATCTCGGGGACCGCGAAGTCGTCGAGACATACTCCGATCTCGTTGATCCCTTCGTCGGTGACATTGTGGAAGCGCAGCAGGATTCGCCTTCCTGCATAGGCGGTAAGGTCTACTTCCTCCCGAATCCAGCCGCCGCTGTCGCCGGTATACCCGGGCCCATAGCTGTTGCCCAGGCGATCCTCCGACGAGGTGCCGGGGGCCTCCACCACGTCCCAGGTAGCGCCGCCATCGGTGGAGACTTCCACGTAGACGTAGTCCCACTGCTCTTCGGTGTCGAACCAGACTCTGTAGCTCAGTGTGGCTCTGTCAACGCCGGTCAGGTCCAGGGGCCGGGTCAGGGTTGAGCTGATGGAATCGCCCCGGTTCCCCCACCAGCAGCCCCCAGGGTCTACCTCGGCCGGCAGCAAGGGTGTGCCGGGGCTCCCTTCGAATCGGACCTCTATGTCGCCCTTGTTGATGTCTATGGAAACGTACTCCGCCGAGTACTGTGGGATGGAGGACTCCCAAACCCGGTGATCACTGATGTGTGCCTCGACCCGCAGCTCAACGTCGCGGTCGGGGTAGCCGTAGCGGCCGCCGCCGGGCTCGTCCAGGTAGTTCGTCACCACCCAATCCCTGAATACATCTCGGAAGGTTTCCTGGAAGCCCAGGCGGGCCAGGTAGGCGTCGATGCCCGCTATTCCATCCAGCGGCTCCTTCACCAGATCAATCAGGTCCCCGTGGGAACCGTAGTGGGTGGCAAGATAATCCAGGAAGAGGAAGCTGGCTCCGTAGTAGGAAGTCACGTGATCGGGCCAGTTGACCACGGAGATGGTCGGAGAGCGCAGAAATGCACGGGGTGTCGTAGGGTCGTAGCCGGCTATCGATTTGGCCACCTCGGCGAGTCCCTCGTTGATCCAGCTCTCCTCCGTGCGGTCTCCGTTCCACTGTATGGCGTGCTGAAGCTCGTGGGCCAGCACTCCCAGGTAAGTCCTGGAGCCCACCTTGAGGGAGCCGGCGTCCATGTAGATCATCTCTCGCTGGTTGCTGTTCTTGCGTACGTTGGCTGGGTACTCGTCGACGGAGCTGAAGTAGCCGGAGGCCCCCCTTATCCGGGCATGAAGGATAGTCAGGTGAGGGTCGTTGTCCACGCCGGGGGTCCATTCCCGACCGAAGGCGGCGGTGACCCTGGGATATATCTCCTCTTCGTACGCCCGGGCGGCCTTCTCAAGGTCGCTCCCGGATACATCGATACCTTCCTCGACGTACCAGTATGCCCTGGGGCTCACCAACCGCAGCGTTGCCCTGGAAGAGTAGACGTTAAGGCTGGAGAGGTTGGTCACGTTGAAGGTATCGGTCCGACCTTCCTCGTAGCTGATAGGAGAGGGGTTCACGATCTTGGGGACGGGATCGGCCGTCTTCAATAGCAGCGACCGCGCCAGCTCGTACAAGTCACGGTCGGGAGCGTCAGGAAGGGCGACTCCGTCCGGTTCGGCTGTGGGAGAAGGCTCGTGTGTTGGGGTCGCCGCTGGTTTCGGCTCGCCGGTGGATGCCGGCCGAGGAGTGGACTGTCCTGAACGTGAGGGGGTCGGCGAGGCCGAGGGCGTTGCACTGACCGTAGGATCCGGTGCGGCCACGGTCGGGGTGCTTCTATCCAGAGTCTGGGTAGGCCGTAGCTGGCTGTCGGGCAGGGGCGTGCCCGCTTCCGGCGTCGAGGTCCCGGCGGGCGGGTGATCCGTTGCGACCGGCGTTGTCGAGGTCCGGGCGCATCCCATCGCTACGAGTAGGCCGACCACGAGCAATGCCCACACCCTTAGGTGTATGGTCAAAGTGCCGGCCTACTCATGGAGATGTCGGGGCTCCGGGCCATCCCGGGCCCATCAGATATGGCATACGTGCGACCTCTTGTAAATCCTTATACGCGCCGGCTGGAAGCTTAGATTTGCGACTCCGCCATGCCATCGTCTAGGATAAACGCTGCGGGTGGGGGGATGCGAACCGCTGCGGGCCATTAGATATCGCGACCTCAGTTAAACCTGTTCATCGCCGTTTCGACGCCCTCTCGGAGGACACAGGCGACAGCCTCCTCGACCCTGGTGACGGCTTCGCCGATCACCGGGACCTCGTCGTCGGAGAATGGGCTAAGCAGGTAGTCGATACGGTCCACGCCTTCGGGAGGCCGGGAGATTCCCACCCGCACCCGGGCGAAGTCCCGAGTGGCGAGGGCCGCGATTATGGAACGTATACCCTTGTGTCCGGCATCGCTGCCTCCACTTCGAATGCGGACCTTACCCAGCGGCAGGTCCATTTCATCGTATACGACTAGGAGGTCTTCCGGCGTCGCGCGGAAACGTGCCAGCAGGTATGCCACCCCCTCGCCGCTGTTGTTCATGTAAGTCCGGGGCTTGGCCAGCACCAACGGTATGTTCCAGGCACGGCCTTCTCCCAGCACCGTCTTGGTGCGTCGCTCAAGCAACCCGATGTCCCACTGGCGGGCTATGTGATCGATGCAGCGAAAGCCTACGTTGTGGCGAGTCAGGTGGTACTCGGCGCCCAGATTCCCCAGTCCGACTATCAGCCTCATGAGTCCCTAAGCAGCTGACGGATAAAGAGTCCCAGCTCTTCGTTCAGGGTATTGGATAGGGCCCTCAGGTCGCTGGCCTGAACTATTTTCAGGAAGCTGTCCAATCGTTCGTCCACGCGGTCGTGGAGGATGCGTTCGACCAGGGCGAGGCTCAGCCGGCGGTTTTGCTCTCCCAACGACCTATCCAGGTCTTTCAGGAAGGCGTTCACCTCTTGAGAAAGCGGGACCTCGCCCAGCTCTATGCGACACCCAGGGCAGCGAGGATTCGACCTTATCACCATCTCTTCCAGCGACATGGTGCAGGGCACGACGCTGTGCCGCAGGTCGGAGTAAACCTGGTCCAGGTCGGCGCCGACCGGCTCTCCCATCTCCTGGATCGTATTGAGGATGCTCAGGGCACGTAAACTGATCTCGGCGTCCTCCAGGGCCATCCGCAGGTCTGAAACCCGGCTGTGATAGCTTTCGTGATGAACCCCATAGGCCTGTCCGTAGCGGGTCCGGTAATCCTGAACGTGGGCCCTGACGGGAGGCCATCCCTGGCCACCCCCCAGGATCACGTCGGAAGACAGCTCCTCCAGTAGTGCCATGCGTACTAGGGACAACTCGGGATGGCCGGCCTGGATCGACGACCCATCCAGATATGCCCGGGCGCCGGCCATATCTTCGACCTGTCCGGCCAAATAGATCAACAGGGTAAGCTTCTCCAGGTCTTCGATCAGGTTCCGTGGATCGGGGTAGGTTGAAGGAGCCAGAGCATGGACCCCCTGGAAGTCGGTACCTCCAAATACCTGGGAGAGGCGGCTAACCTGGGCAAGGGATGCCTGGACCCTGGGGCCAGGCATGACAACGGCAAGCCTCTCCAGCGCCTCCCGCACACTGTCGGCCTTCCTTCTCAGGTAGGTTAGGGCCTCAAGCAGCTCCTCCTCCTGCAAATGTAGCTCTGGTGAGCCTTCGGAAAGTTCGGTCAAACCCTGGGCCAGCATGGAGGTGTACTGTAAGGCGTTGTTCCAGGTCAGCTCGCCGACCGGCTGGCGCCCGCCGACGAACTTACCCGAGAAACCGTCTTCGCGCCAGGGCAGGTAGGGCACAAACTCCCTGGCCAAACGCTCCCCTCGGACCGGGGCCCCGTATCCCAGGGTCAGTCCGTGACCGTCCGCCAAAGCCAGCTCGATTCGTGGTTCGCCGTAGTAGACGAAGGCGAGCAGAAACAGGCTGGCCAGAGGCCCGGTCAGCCCGGTGCGGTGGGCCAGGAGCGGGTGTATACGGTCCCAGGACAGATCCCCACCATGATCCTCCAGGGCGGTCCGAATCTGCCGAAAAGGCATGGATTTGCCTGGAGCCACGGTCAAGGGATCCTGGAGGCTGGTGAGGCCCAGACCCGGACCGAACTCGCCGAGGGGAATCCTGTCCTCCGACGCCCGGGCAAAGATGGCTCGGTATGTTGCCGCCACGTCTTCGGCAGTGATGGATCGCGGGAACATCGAGGGATCGATGGGCAGGCCAGGATATGCCGCAGCCAACACCGCCTGGCCGATCTCCGTGAACCAGGACACCGGCTCCGGGGAGGCGAAGAACCCGCCGGTGTCCCCCATGGCAGCGGTGGACTCTATGTGGCCGCCTGCGTAGCGGGCAGCTTCTTCCCTTATCATCTGGGCCTCCAGCTCCAACCGCTGTCTGTCCAGGTAGCTGCAGATGGGGGCATTCTCCGGGTCCCCGCGAGTAACGTAGAGGGCCTGGGTCTCCCTGAGGGCTGCCAGTCCCCTGTCGGTCTGCCCGCGCCTCCTGGAAGCCCCACGTCCCGGAACGCAGACGGCTATCCGGGAGTCCTGGATGTCCCCAGCGGGCACACCCCTGGGATTCATGAGGGCAACGATGCGAAAATAGAGGTCCCCTTCCAATGGCTGTCCCAGGGCCGGGTCCCATCGCTCGGAGGATACCACCTCTCCCCGATATTGCAGGCCCCGATAGGACACGGTGACGAGTTGAGGTCCTCCTGTCTGAGACAGACGAAATTGGTGGCTGGGCTCGCTCTGTCTGGTCACCGGCTATTCCTCCCACCCTGCGGCGCCAATGAGCTCCAAAAGCCCTTCTTCGTCGAGAATACTGGTGCCCAGGCGCTGGGCCGTCGCTAGCTTCGAACCCGGGTCTGCGCCCACCACCAGATAGTCGGTCTTCTTTGTCACATTGGAGGACGTGGCACCGCCCAGCTCTTTGATCATAGCCTCGGCGCGGGAGCGAGGCAGAGAGCTGAGGGTCCCCGTTAGCACAAAGCTGCGGCCTGACAGGGGCAGGTCCCTTCCCTGATCCTCGATGGTAGGCTCTCGTTCGAGCTTCACTCCGGCCTGTCGTAGCTTTTCGATCACCCGGAGGTTGCCGTCCACCTGGAAGTAGGCCATCACGCTGCCGGCGATCTTGGGACCGACGCCGGCTATGGAGGTGAGCTCCTCCTCGGTGGCCTTTGACAGATCGTCCAGGCTAACGTAGCTCTGAGCCAGCAGGTCCGCCATCTCCGACCCTATGTGCAGAATCCCCAGAGCGAAGATAATCCGGGACAGGGACTGTTCTTTGCTCGCCTCCAGGTTGTCCATTATCCTGGTGGCCAGCTTGTCTCCCATGCGCTCCAGGCCCAGAAGCTGATCCTTTTCGAGGTAGTACATGTCGGCCACGTCCTCGATCAACCCTTCGTCGATGAATATCCGGCACCAACGTTCGCCCAGGCCGTCGATGTCCATGGCGCCCTTGTTGACGAAGTGTTTCAGTAGCTCGAAGAACTGAGCAGGGCAGGCGGTATTGGGGCAGCGGTGCATCGCCTCGGTCTCCGCTTTAATCACCGCAGTGCCGCACACGGGACACCGGCTCGGCATCTGAAACGTCCGCTCCTCCCCGGTGCGCCGGGCCACCACCGGACCCACGATCTGGGGGATCACCTCGCCGGCCCTCTCCACCACGACCCAGTCACCGATACGGATGTCCTTGCGATGGATGTCTTCCTCGTTGTGGAGGGTCGCCATCTTCACGACAGCGCCGCTTACGTTCACCGGCTCGAGCATGGCAAAGGGGTTCAAGCTGCCCGTCCGCCCGACGTTGACGCCGATGTCCCGGAGGCGGGTGACGGCCTGCTCGGCCGGGAACTTGTAAGCCACGGCCCACCGGGGCTCACGGCCGACGTACCCCAGGAACTCCTGATAGCGGAAGGGGTTCACCTTCACCACCAGCCCATCGGTCTGATAAGGCAGGTGGTGGCGCTCCTCCAGCCAGGTAGCGAACAGGTCTTCCACCTCGCCCAGGCTGGTGCAGATGGAGTTGTTGGGGTTGGTCTTGAACCCAAGTCCTCGGAGCACCTGAAGGGTATCCCAATGGTTGTCGGGGATGGACGCGCCGTTCCCGTCCTGGACGTGCCCCAGGCTATATACGAAGATGTCCAGGTTCCGGGAGGCGGTCATCCGGGAGTCCAGCTGCCGGATGGACCCCGCCGCCGTGTTGCGGGGGTTGGCGTAGGCCGGCTCGCCCCGGGCCTCCCGCTCCCGGTTGAGCTCCTGGAAGGCGTCCCGAGGCATGTACACCTCGCCCCGCACCTCCAGGACCCCCGGGACCGCTCCCATCAAGGCGAGGGGGATGCTCTTCACAGTGCGAAGGTTCTGGGTGACGTCCTCACCGCGGTAGCCGTCACCCCTGGTGGCGCCCCGAACCAGGTGGCCCTCCTCGTAGGTTAGCGACACCGCCAGGCCATCGATCTTGAGCTCGCAGACCATCTGGAACTCCGCTCCGTCCAGGAGGCCCGTCACCCGGCGGTGCCAAGCCTCCAACTCCTGGAAGTTGAAGGCGTTGGACAGGCTCAGCATGGGGAGGACGTGCTGCACATCCGAGAACCCCCCGGCCGGAGCGGCTCCCACTCTCTGGGTTGGCGAGTCCGGTGTAACCAGCTCGGGGTGCTGCTCCTCCAGCCGACGCAGCTCCAGCATTAAGTCGTCGTACTGGGAGTCTCCGACGACGGGATCGTCCAGCACATAGTAACGGTAGTTATGGTAGGCGATGTCCTTCCTGAGCCGCTCTACCCTTTCGTCGACCTCCGAGCCGGCCATTACCTTCCTAAACCTTCTCCACCACAGTATGCCCTCGGAACATTGTCTCTTCCCAAGATAGTATGATACCACTCCAGCGAGAGTGTGTAAGGACTACCCGTCACAGGAACGTGAGCGGATCCGTGACACCAACTATCGGTGACAAGCCCACCATGGGGTAGTAACATTGGAACGAGAGTTGGGGAACGAGAGTTGGGGAACGAGAGTTGGGGAACGAGAGTTGGGGAACGAGAGTTGGCCGTTCCGGTGGAGGTGACCGTCAGTCAGATGAGCTTCGGTATGCGAATAAGGTCCCTTTCCCTGGACCTCCTGCGGGAGCTCGGGGGGTGCCCGGCGGTCTCCTTCCAGGAGGAGGCCGTAGCGGGCTGCGTCACCCGCCGCCTTGGTTCCCTGGGCCTCGCAGTCGAGGCCGACCCCTACGGGAACCTGATAGCGCACCGCCCGGCGCACCCGGACACAGCCTCGGAGGTGCCCCCAATCGCTTTTGTCGCCCACATGGACCACCCCGGATTCGAGGTCGTGGAAACTTCCGGAGACCGGCTAATCGCCCGCGCCCTGGGGGGCGTCCCTCAGGCCTATTTCTCCCCGGGAGCCACCCTACAGATCGTCCTGCCCAACGGACGTCGGCTACCGGCGCAGACGACGGGCGTCGAGGGGCCGTCGGACCAGCGCCTGGTCGCCCTCCACATCGAGGAGCCGGTACCCCTGGAGCCTCCTGTGGCGGTCGTGCCGGACCTGCCGGATTTCGAGCTGGACGGAGAGACGATCCGGATGCGGGCCCTGGACGACCTGGCGGGGTGCGCCTGCGTCTTGGCCACCCTGGAACTGCTGGGCTCCGGCGAACCGTCGGGAGAGGTGTACGGAGTTTTCACCCGGGCCGAGGAAGTGGGTCTCATTGGAGCACGGCTACTGGCCGAGGAGGGGACCCTGCCCAGAGAGACCATCGTGGTGTCCCTGGAGGCCAGCCGCACCCTGCCCGGCGCGGCCATCGGCGACGGTCCGGTAATCAGGGTAGGCGACGCCAGCTTCACCTTCGACGCCGAGGCCGAATCCGTGCTGGTGAGGGCCAGGGAGGAGCTGACCGAGCTCAGGCCCGACTTCAAGGCCCAGCGGCAACTGATGAGCGGTGGCACCTGCGAGGCCAGCGCCTTCAGATATCATGGCTATCGGACCACCGGCATCGCCTTCCCGCTGGGCAACTACCACAACGCCACCCCCGAGGGAGGAATCGGCGCCGAGTACATCCACCTGGAGGATTTCGTCGGAGGGGTGGAGCTGGCGATACAGGCCGCCCGCAGTGTAGGACGGCGGCGGGAATCTCGCCCGTGGCAGCGCATGGTGGAGGTGCCCCAGGAATACCGCGACAGGCTGGCCCGACCTTAGCCGGCAGCTTTAATGATATACTAAACCGTCACGATTGGTAACCGGCGGAGAAGAACCCGATGGCTTACGAAGAAATCCTTCCCTTCCTTGAAGCCCACCACGAGGCGGTCATGGTCACCTTTCGCAAGAACGGGGCCGCCCAGATGAGTATAGTAACCTGCGGTCCTTACCAGGGCGGGGTAGCCTTCACCACTACGGAGGGCCGGGCCAAGCTAGCCAACCTGCTGCGGGACCCTCGATGCGCCATCATGATTGCCAAACCGGATTGGTGGGGATATGTAGTGCTAGAGGGCACCGCCGACGTCAAGTCGGCTGGACGCACCGATCCCGAGGAGCTGAAGTTGGCCCTGCGGGATGTGTACCGGACTGCCGCCGACAAGGAGCACCCCGACTGGAAGGACTACGACCGGGTCATGGTGCGTGACAAACGGGCCGCCGTCATAGTGAGGCCTGACAGAGTGTACGGGATGGGCGACTGAGCCACTGCGAGTATGTGAGCCGCCTCTACAAGGTTGGCGCGCCTGAGATCCTCAGGACTCCCTCTTTAGACGCATCGCCAGGTCCGCAACCCTTTCCCCCAGGGCTCGGGCCTGCTCCAGGTCCTCGGGCGTGACCGTCCCGGCCGACGTGGCGCCGTAATAGGAGCCCGAGGTGCCCATACGGTCGCTCCAGGGCAGGCCCACGATGACCATGCCGCAGGCCAGCATCCAGTGGAGAAGGCTCAGGAGGGTCATTTCCAGTCCCGAGTGGCGGCCCCGGCCTGTGGCGAAGGCCGCCCCCAGCTTGCCCGCCAGCGTCCCCTCCTCCCACAGGTCTCCGTGACCGTCCAGCCACAGCTTGAGGGCGCCGGTGACCCCGCTCCAGTTGGGCGTGCCCAGGATGATGGCGTCGGCCCGAAGAAGCTCCTCCTGGCAGGCCTGCTCTATCCGGAGTTTGACGGCCTCGGCACCCGCCACCCGCAATACCCCTTCGGCTACCGCCACAGCCAGAGGCTCGATCTGTGGGCCCCGGCCATCGTAGACGATCAGGACCCGGCAGCTAGTAGGTGTAGACGCCACTGCCACCGTCGCCGCTGTCCTCGTCGGGCTCAGGGCTCGGCCCCGCTGCCGGAGCCGAGGACGCCGGTCCTGCCGAGCCCTCCACCACATTCACGGTGCCGGTCATGATGCTGCCGTGGACCCTGCAGAAGTAGGGGAAGGTCCCTGCCTCCGTGAAGGTCCTCTCGAAAGACCCCCCGGTACCCAAAAACTCCGTGTTCCAAATACCGTCCTGGGCTCCAGGCTGACCGGACGTCGTGGTGTGCACACTGCCGGTGGTGGTCCACCTTATAGAGTCGCCCACACTGACAGTGATGTTCGCGGGAACGAACCTGTTCCCGCCAGTCATGTCCACACTGTGAGTCGTGCCTGCCGGAGGCGCCTCGGTGGGAGTGGCCGTTGGGGTAGGCTGCGGCGTCGGTGTTGCCGTGGGCAGCGCTGTTGGAGTCGGCGCGGCAGTTGGCTGGACGGTGGGGGTGGAGGTCGGCTCGGGCGTGGACGTCGGCGCCGGTGCGGGCGTCGGAGTCTCGGTGGGAGCCGGAGTCGGCGTCGGCTCCTCTTGCGCGCCCTCGACCACCGTGATGGTCGCCCTCATGAAGCCGGGGTGGATCTTGCAGAAGTAGGGGAAGGTCCCCGCCTGGTCGAAGGTATTGGGGAAGCTCTGGCCCAGGCTTAGCACCGGGCTGTCCCATACGTCCCCTTCGTTTCCCTCTCCGGGGACCCCCGAGGTGGTTGTGTGGGGAACACCGTCCCGCTGTGTCCACGTCACCGTCGTGCCCACCTCCACGGTCAGGTTCTCCAGAGTGAAGCTGGCGATGTCGGACTCCACCTGGGGACCGGAGGGGCCGGCTGGCGTAGGAGTGGACGCCGTTGTCGGCGTTGGAGCCGGAGTATTAGTGGGGTCGGGGGCGCCAGCGGCCGTAGGGCTCGGGGCAACAGTAGGTTGGGGAGTGACCGTCGGCTCCAGCGTCGCTGTGGGCTCGGCCGTGGCGGTGGGTTCAGACTTCGGTGCGGGTGTCTCCGTCGCCGGCCGGGGTGTGTCCGTCGCCGTAGGTACGGGCGTGGGAGACGCGTCTCCCCCGCAGGCTACGGCCGCGGCGAGCAGGGCCGCACCCGAGATCAGCAGCAGGTATCGCAGTTTCATAGTCTTCCCCTTCCTGTCCGTGGCTCCTGCTAGTGTACGCTGGACCGGGTGGGCCGGATTCATCGAGGTCCCGCCTTACTTGAGGCTGAGGAGATAGGCGACCAGGTCGTTGAGCTGCTGAGGCGTCAGCGTGATCGTGGGCATGTCGTCGGTAGGAAAGCCTGGGGCTAAGATTGCACCGGGATCCACTATGGACTGCCGTATGTATTCCTCAGCGGTGAAGACGGAAGTCCTGGTAGCCGCCACGCTCCCTATATGAGTCAGCTCGGGTCCAATACCTTCACCTGAAACTCCCTGAATCTCATGACACCCCGAGCAGCCCATCGTCTGAAACACCTGCTTTCCCGCGGCTATGGCCGGATCGGGCGTAGGGGTGGGTGTCCGCGTCGGGATGGGAGCCGGCCTGCGGGTGGGCGTGGCCGTCGGCGTCGGGGTAGCCGTTGGAATAGGTGTGGCGGTTGGAATCGGCGTTGGGGTGAGCGTGCCCGTCGGGGTATGAACGGGGGTAGGGGTTGGAGTGGAGAGAGGGGTGGGTGTAGCCGTTGGAACGGGCGTAGGGATGATAGTGGCAGTAGGAAGTGGGGTTGACGTCGGCACGGGCGTGGGCGTCGGGATAGACTGAGGCGTCGCAGTCGGCAGGGGAGTGGTCGTCGGGGTTGGAGTTTCGGTAGGTCTGGGCGTGGGGGTCGCGGTCGGAGACGGAACGGGTGTCGCCGTAGGCATGGGTGTGGGGGTCTCCGTTGGTATTGGAGTAGAGGTTGGGGCACGAGTCGGGGTTGCGGTCGGAGTCGGCAGGACCGTCGGTGTGGGGGCAGGCGTGTCAGTAGGTCGCGGTGTCGGCGTCGAGGTAGGTGCCGGAGTCGAAGTTACAGTCGGGGACGGAGACTGTGTGGCGGTGGGAACCGCCGTAGCTCCGGCGCAGGCTGCGGCCAGCAGTCCAACACCAAAGACAAGGTCAGATACAGCTTGGACAGCCCGGGGTACCGTCCAGGTTTCCTCAACGGCGCTACCTCGTCCTCGGGTCCCGACCCCAACTACGTCCGAGCCGGCGGACTAGATTGCACCGAGGATTACCCTAACCATGCGACTCTCCAGGGCGAGCCCCATTTCGCCGACAAGTCCTTGCCGCTCCTCGTCGCCCAGGGACACCAGGTAGGCGACACCCAGGAGACGGCCCACTCTGAAATCCACGATGGTGGACGAAACCAGCCCTGAGTCGGTGGTCTGGAGCGTCCGGAGGCCCACCGCTTCGTCGGAGAACCTCTCGAACTCCAGGCGATCGGCGCGTAGCAGGCTCTGCTCATGGCCGAGCTCCTGGCCCACGAACCGCTGGAACTCGCCGATGAATTTCTCCTCCATCCAGCGTAGAACGGCCTGCCCGTCTCCGAACAGGTGGACTACGGTAGCGGCCATGACGTCGGCCTCCGCCTCGGTGGCTCCAGAGCGGGTGGGACTGACGAACTCCCGCAGATGGCCCATGAGCCGGCCAGTGGCCCTGGTTTCTTCGCCGGTGTTGCCGGGGAGCCCGTAAGCCGCCATGGTATTGTTATCCAGGGGGCCCTCCCGGGCGAATTGGAAGCCCGCCAGCTCTTGGGGGAGGTCTCCGTTTTCCAGCACCATAGCGGCCAGGTCGCTTTCACTTATTTCCAGGGTTGCACGATACAGAGCCTCAGGCAAGGTGCCTCCTCTATTGGACGACGAGATAAGATTGCATTTTACTGGTTCTCAGCTCCCAGGGAACCGGGTTGGCGCTGCAAGTCCGTGTTACTCAGACCAGGGTCCTTCCTGGCGATGAATCTCCCTTCGACGTTGCGTATGTCGAATGCCCCGCTCTCCAGAAAGATGGCCCTGGCCTGCGGAGCATCCCTGAGGTCTACCCGGGCGGCCAGCGCCGCGGCAACCTGGGCGAAATGCTCCTCGTAGCGGCGGGCCACGTTGGACTCCAACCCCCGATCGGATCCGGCGATGGCCCCCAGCATCCCGCCGAAGAGTGTGCCGAACTTCCAAAGGGACACCGCGAGGAAGAGCTGCATTCCCCAGGAGTCGAAGGCCAGCAGGACCCAAATAAGGACCGGTACCTCGACGACGATGGAGCCGATCAGGCCCCACTTCAGAGCACAGGCCACATCCCCTCCGGCCTGCGATCAGCCTGCCCAGTGACACCTGGTGCACCGCGGACGACATGCCGGAATCGGGGCTATCGCTGGTCACCAGGTCCAGGTCCGATTGGCCGTATCCCGCGCCTCGCAACAGGCGTACGGCTTCGGCGACGTTACCTTCCTCGTTGAACAGCCCGACTACCTGCTGATGCATATTCTCCATCCCGCGCGGTAGCGGCACCTCCGGTCTTCGCGCCTGTAGCGCCATACCCCGCCGGAGGCACGAGCCATAAGATATCACGCTGTCGGTGACCCGTCAACGGGTCCCATGGGCAAGTTCCGAGGGCTCGTCGGCCTGTTTCGGGTCGTATAATTGACTTACCGACACACCAAGATTCTCGTCGATCGACCCAACGAGGAGACCCGATGACGCGAACGCCTCAAGAAGACGCAACGATGGACACCCATGAGATCTGGGAACGGTTCGGCCAGCGCCTAAAAAAATTCATCATCAGGCGCGTGGGCAACGAAGCTGACGCGGATGACATCTTGCAGGATGTCTTTGCCAGGGTCCACTCTGGCATCCACGCGCTGAAGTCCGCGGACAAGCTGGAGGCCTGGATCTACCGGATCACGCGGAACGCCATCATCGACTACTACCGTCATCGAGGAAAGGTCATCCCCCTGCTTTCCGGAGTTCACGAAGCGGCAGCCGAGACCGATGACCCGGCCGGGGTACCCGAAGAAGTCCTGGCGTGTCTAAGGCCCATGATCTCGGCGCTGCCCGAAAAGTACAGGCAGGCTATCGTGCTGACGGAATACCAGGGTCTGACCCAGAAGGATGCGGCCGAGAGCCTGGGAATTTCTCTGTCGGGCGCCAAGTCCAGGGTGCAGCGGGCCAGAGGCAGGCTGAAGGAAATGCTCCTGGAATGCTGCCACTTCGAGTTCGACAGGCTGGGGAACGTTCTTGAATACCAGCCCAAGGGGGGATGCCCATACTGTAAGTCGCCTTCCCCCTAGTTTGCGTCCTTTTGGCCGGACTTCCGTCTACAGATATGGAACACATAAAAAAGGAGGTCCGACATGAACGTTCCAAACAGGTCAGGGTTGAAGGTGCTCGGTGGAGCCGACACAGATTGCTGCGAGCCGGAATGCTGCGGCAACGACGCCCCAGCGAAAAGCACGGTCGCGGTGGAGCCGGCGCAACGCAGGGTAGACGTGGAGCTGCAGTACCTGGACCTGAGCGTATGCACCAGGTGCCAGGATGCGGAGAAAATTCTCGACGAAGCCAGGAAGGTGCTCGCCCCGCTCCTGGAGACCCTGGGAGTGGAGCTATCGGTCCGGAAGACCCACGTCCGGAGCGAGGAGCAGGCCCGAGAGCTTGGATTCGTGACCTCGCCGACGATTCGGGTCAACGGGCGCGACATTCAGCCAGAAGTGAGGGAGAGTCCTTGCGACAGCTGCGGCAGTCTCTGCGGCTGCGGTGAGGACTTCGGTTGCCGCATCTGGACCTACCAAGGGGAGGACCACACCAGCCCTCCCAAGGCGATGGTGGCAGATGCGATTCTCGGGGAGCTATACGGGCGCCGAGACGAGGCCGGAGACGACACGGGATCGAAGGATGTCCCCGACAGCTTGAAGAGATTCTTCGCCCAGGCCGGGGCCCAGACCTAGATAGGCCACGCGAAGGGACCGAGGGGCGTCAGCATGGCGTTCCCTCGGTCCGTCACACAGTCACGCCGGTAAAGTTGAAGCTTCGAAGCTTGAGGGCCGGCACCCTGGTGGCGAACCCGACCTCGTTGAGGATCAGCTTCGTATCACTGCTGGCGGCTTCGACTCCAGCCAGGGCGTCGACGTAGGCCTGGGTGAACCTTAGGTTCTTCACGGGGTAGGCCAGCTCCCCCCTTTCTATGATGTGTACGCCGTCGCGGGTCATTCCGGTCATCACGCAGCCTTTGTTGTGCACCAGACGAGTGTAGAAGAACCGGGTGATGTACAGCCCTCGCCGGGTGGAGCCGATCATGCCTTCTAGGGTATCGTCTCCACCCTTCATGAACAGATTGGTGGCCATCGGGCCGCCGGTGGGAGAGTCCTGGTGGCCGGTGGACCTTCCGCCTTCTCTGGCGGCGGTATAAGAGCTGTGGACCGGCTCTCGGACCATCCCATCCCTGACGATGTCTACGCGCTCCCTGGGGACTCCCTCGGCATCGAAGGGAGTGGGCCAACCCCGAAGGTCGGAGCCGTCGTCCCATATCGACACCCGTGGGCTCATGGCCCGGGTTCCGATTATCCCGTTCATCCAGCTCTGGCCGTCCTGGACGGCCCTGGCACCGGCACCGTACAGGCTGAGGCTCCCCAGGATGTCGTCCGCGGCGTACGGGTCCAACACTACGGTGTACTCCCCGGGCTCGATGGCCCGTGGGTCACGCCCCCTGACCGCCTTTCCAATCGCTTCCTCGGCCAGCGTCCCGACGTCGATGTCCGAGGCCCGCCAGCCGCTGCCCTTGGCCCAGCCGGCCGAGGTATCACTCATGGTGGTGATGATCAGTCCGGCGAAGGTGCCTACGTGATGCCCGCGGGCGCCCCGGGTGCTCATCACCGCCATCTCCTGCACGCCGGTGCGATAGGCGCCGAAGGCGCCCAGGTTGGAGGCCGCCGCCTGCCGGCACACGGAGCCAACGATGTCGGCGCGGGATTCGGGGCCGCAGCCGGCAGTGGATTCATCGTAGGTGGCCAGCTTTGGAGGTGCGGCCGGACTGGGCAGGCCCCGGAAATCCGGGTCTCCGGGCATCAGGAGGGTATGCCGCAGGGCCAGGCCCACCACCTCGGCCAACCCCTGGTCGCTCAGATCGTTGGTGGTGGCCCGGCCCTGGCGTCCTCCCACCACGGTCCTGACGTGAAGCTGGGCGTTGCTGTGGAAAACGTTCTGATGGATGGAGCTGTTGGCGAACCTGGTCAGCCCCAGGTCCTGAACGGCAAGGAAGACCTCGGTGTCCTCGGCCTTGGACATGCTCAGGGCACGCTGGAGCAGGGTCTCGCAGCCGCCTTCTCCGATCACTTGAGCACACCCACCCGCACTCCGCGGAATCGGGCCGGGGCCGATCCGTGCCCGGTATGCCCCACCTGTCCGGGTTGGCCCTTGCCGCAGTTGGGCGTGCCCCACATATTCCAATGGCCCTGGCTGCACACGGCGTCGCAGGAGCCCCAGAACTGGGGGGTGATGCCGGTATAGGTGCAGTTCCGTAGCGCCCGCCCCAACTTGCCCTTCTTGATCTCGTAGCCAATCTCGGTGCCGAACTGGAAGTTGTAGCGCCTGTCGTCGATGGACCAGGAGCGGTTCATCTCCATGAATATTCCGTTGTCGGTGTCGGCGATCAGGTCGTCCAGGCCCCACTCCCCCGGCTCGAGGCTGACGTTGGTCATGCGGATCAGCGGGACCCGGTTCCAGGAGGAGGCCCGCATACACCCATTGGGCCGCCTGCCAAGATGGGCGGCCGTCTCCCGGGACATCAGGTACCCCACGAACCGACCGTTCTTGACCACGGGCGTGGACGCGGCTGGGACTCCCTCGTCGTCCCAGCCGAAGGTTCCCAGGCCCGGCAGCCGGATGCTGTCTGCTGTTATGTTAACTTGCTCGGAGCCGTACCTGAAGCCGTCCAGCTTCTCTGGAGTGAGAAAGGAGGTCCCAGCAAAGGCGGCCTCCGCACCCAGCACCCGGTCAAGCTCGACGGCGTGGCCGCAGGACTCGTGGATCTGAAGGGCCAGCTGGGAGCCGCCGATTATCAGGTCGGTAGCGGTATCCTCGGGGCAGGGGTCCGCGGTCAGCAGCATGACGGCTTCGGTGGCCGCCCTTTCGGCGTTCCCCGGGAGGTCCATGGCCTCGACATATTCCCAGCCGGCGCACCCCTGGAGACCGCCATGGGACTGGGGGTAGGAGCGGCGCTGCACCTCGTTGTGTCCGACGGCAGTGACCTGAAGCCCACCGCCGGCCTCGTAGATCGTCTGCTCCACGTGGGCTCCCTGGGTGCTGGCGAAGGTTTTCTGCTCCTTGATGAAAACCATGGTCCCCCAGCGGGCTCTCACTCCCTGGACGCTTCCCATGGCCCGGTCCGCCTCCAGCAGCAGCTGCAGCTTTCGCTCCAGGGGCACGGTAAACGGGTCCACTTGCACTGGCGTCACGTAGGTGCCCTGACTCCATATAGGCGGACCCAGGTCCACGGTTTCGCTCCCCACCGAGTCAGATGCCCGGGCGATGCACACCGCCAGATCGGTAACCCGGTCCACCTCTATTGAAGAGAGCAGTCTGCTGGACGCGAACCCCCAGCCGTTGCCCACAAGCGCCCTGACGCCGAAGCCGGCGGACTGGTCGCCGTTAAGGGTCTCCACCACGCCGTTTCGGACCAGAAGCCGTTCCTGTTGAGTGTGGACGGTGCGTATGTCGGCGTACCTGGCGCCCTTGACCTGGGCGAGGTCAAGGGCGCGGGCCAACATCTCATCCATGAACAAGCTCCCTCTGTCAGATTTCCTAATGATACACACCGGCGGCGACAAAAGTACACCGGTCCGTCGGGCTTCACCAGGGCACTGAAAGCCTGAATTTATTATCATCATATAAAAAATATCTCAAAAATTGTTTATTAAAACTCTTGATTTTCTCCCAGACATCCTGTTACCCTTTCCTCGATGAAGTGAGGTTGGTCTCCGAGGGCTCCGGCCCGAGGGGCAGGGCAGACGGGGCAGACGTCCTGTTCTCTTCACGCACACACCGAGCCATCGGTGCCTGTTAAGGCAAGACTCGAACGACCCTTCGAACGGGTTTGGCCTTCTGAATCTGGATCCCCATTGTCGGCGGCTGGCCGCGCCCATGCCAAAAATTTGGCTCTTTCGGCCGCTCCGCCCATGCCTCTAGGTCGGACGATCATCTTACGGGGGGATTCGCCAGGCACTGATGGTACAGACTCTCGACCGGCCCCTACAGCTCATGGCAAAGGATCGCATCGTGGAGGAAGACTACACCCACAGGCCGGTACTCCTTCGCGAGGTCGTCGAGTACCTTTCGCCCCAATCCGGCGGAATGTACATCGACGGCACTGTGGGCGAGGGCGGTCATGCCTCGGCAATCCTTCAGGCCGCCGCGCCCTTGGGCCGGCTCCTGGGCATCGACCTGGACCCCCGAGCCTTGGAGAGCGCAGACCGACGACTTCAAGGATATGGTGACCTCTTCGTGTCGGCCCAAGGGAGCTACACCCGAGTGGCGGAGATCGTCAACGACCTGGGATTCCGGTCGGTGGACGGCATCCTACTGGACTTGGGCTTATCTTCCTTACAGCTGGAGAGGTCCGGGCGTGGTTTCAGCTTCCAGCGAGAGGAACCACTGGACATGCGCTTCGATCCCGAAGACAGTATCACGGCGGGCGCCATCGTGAACCGCTATCCCCAGGAGGATCTGGTCCGGATCCTCTTTTCTTACGGCGAAGAGCCCAGGGCCAGGGCCATCGCCCGGGCCGTAGCCGGAGCGAGGCCGCTGCGGAGCACCCGGGAGCTGGCCGACCTCGTGCTGAGGGTCTACGGCGGACGCCGGGGCAGGACCCATCCAGCTACCCGGACCTTTCAGGCCCTTCGCATTGCGGTGAACTCCGAGCTGGACAACGTCAGAACCGGTCTGGAGGCGGCTATTGGCCTGCTGAAGCCCCTCGGAAAACTGGTGATTATCAGCTATCACAGCCTCGAGGACCGCATCGTCAAAGAGACCATCGCCCGCGAAGCCCGGGACTGCATCTGCCCGCCCCGGCTACCGGCATGTGTATGCGGGCACACTGCCTCCCTGAAGATCGTCTCCAGGAAGGTAATCAAACCCTCCCGCGAGGAAACCCGGGAGAACCCCAGCAGCAGGAGCGCCCACATGCGGGTGGCGGAGCGTCTCACCAATCGGGCCAATCGAAAAGAAGAGGTGAAATAAATGGCCAAAGACATCTTCTACACAGCCATCGACCTGGGCACCACCAAGGTGTGCACCATAATATCCAGGATCGGGCCTGAAGGTGAACTGAAGGTGGTAGGCACCGGCTTAGTGCCCTCCCAGGGCGTGCAAAAGGGCCTCATCGAGAGTGTGTCCGACACCCAGGAGTCGGTAAGGGCCTCCCTGGCCGAAGCCCAACGGTACCTGGGCCGGAACGTATCGTGGGCTTACCTTGGGGTCACCGGAAACCACGTGTCCTGTCTCAACACTACGGGCATGCTCACAGACTCCCGAGATGACGGACCCATATCGACCCCGGACATGCACAGGCTGATCAGGTCTTCCTATCCCGAGGTGCCCAACGGAAAGGAGGTCCTGCACGTTATACCAATCAGCTACGGGGTGGACGGTCTGACCGGCGTAAGGAACCCTCTCGGCCTGCACGCCGACAGGGTCCAGGTGGAATCCCACGTAGTGCTGGGAGACGCGTCCATACTTAAGAACCTGGTGAAAACCGTGGAGCGGTGCAAGGTTTCCGTTCGGAGCCTGGTACTGCAGCCATTGGCAGCCGCCGAAGCCATCCTGACCGAAGACGAGCGCGAGATTGGATCGGTGCTGGTGGACATCGGCGGCGGTACCACCGACATCGTAATCTACCGCTCCGGCAGTCCCTGGTACACCGCCGTTATTCCCGTGGGAGGCAACCAACTGACCAAAGACCTGTCGGTAGCGCTGGGAGCACCTTCCTATGTGGCCGAGGAGCTGAAGGTCAAATTCGGCCACGCCATGCCAGATTCCATACCAGCCGACGAAGAGGTGCAGCTTCCGGGCTATCAGGGGCAGCCCCGACGCACCGTAAAACGAAGGGCGATGTGCCAGCCCCTTAACGAGCGCCTGACCGAGACGTTGAAACTGGTGCTATTGAAACTAAGACAGGCCGGCCTCAGACAGATTCCGCCAGGAGGACTGGTCATCACAGGCGGAACAGCGGAGATAGCCGGCCTTACTGATCTGGCCGGCAAAGCCACCGGAGCCCAGGTGCGAATAGGCTACCCCAGGGCGATCCTGGGGCTGCCTTCCGAGCTGAGGAAGCCCGCCCTGTCTACCAGCGTGGGCACCCTCCTCTGGGGCATCAAGCACCAGGGCGAGAGCCGGCCTTACCGGAACGGCCAGAAGACCCTGCGAGGACATGTGCCCCTCGTCCACCGGTTCCTCAGGAGATCGGAGCGGACGGCGGTTACGGCATAGGGAAGCGACAAAAATATAAGGAGCTAAGGAGGCACCAATGGTCTTGAACAGTGACGGATTTCCACAAGACGACGCGAGGCAGGAACCCATGCTGCTGACTCCGGCCCCGGTGGTCGGAGAGCGGCCTCCCGGCACCCCGGTGATCAGAGTGATTGGCATCGGCGGAGGGGGGAGCAACGCCATAGGCCGCATGTTCAAGGAAAAGAACGCGATGGTGGAGTACCACGCGGTGAACACCGACGCCCAGCACCTTTTCCGCTGCGAAGTCCCCAGCCGGATACAAATTGGCACTGTGCTTACCCGTGGTCTGGGAGTAGGCGCCAACCCCGAGCTGGGCCGTCAGGCTGCCGAGGAGAGCAGAGATGAGCTTAAAGAAGCCGTAGAAGGTGCGGATATGGTATTTCTCGCGGCGGGGATGGGCGGTGGCACCGGAACAGGCGCGACGCCTCTGATAGCCCAGCTAGCCAAGGAATCCGGGGCCCTTACGGTGGGCGTCGTCAGCAAGCCCTTCTCCTTCGAGGCGTCGGTGCGCCGTAAGAACTCCGACGAGGGCATCGCCCGGCTGGCGGACCACGTGGACACGCTGATAGTCATACCTAACGACTGCCTGCTGCAGATGGACCGCCACAAGGAGCAGGCCACAAGCTGGGAGGACGCCCTGAAGATGGCCGACTCGGTCCTTCACCAGGGGATCCAGGCCATCGCGGAAGTGGTCACCGTACCAGGCGAGATAAACGTGGACTTCGCCGACGTCAAGACCATCCTTAGCAACGCCGGCCAGTCGTGGCTGGCCATCGGCCGCGGCAAGGGCGAGAACAGGGCCAAGGACGCCGCGAAACAGGCGACAAAGAGCCCGCTGCTCAACATAGCCATCGAGGGGGCCAAGCGCATCCTCTTCGTCATCACCGGGGGAAACAACCTCACCCTCAAGGAAGTGCAGGAAGCCGCCGACGTCATACAGACGATGGCGGACCCCGAGGCCAATGTGATATTCGGCACGGCTCGGGACCAGAAGATGGAGGACGAGGTCAAAGTGACCATGATCGCTGCGGCCTTCCCCATTCCCCAGGAGCAGGTGGAGAACACCGACGAGGAGCTGCGGAGACTGCTGAGGGACGCATTGCCCGACGAGACTGAGGACCTGGAGATCCCCAGCTTCCTCAGGAAGCAGACGGCCCAGAGGAAGCGGGGCTTCTTCCGGTAGCCCTCTAACATAGAGTAATGTTCTCGGAAGCCCCAGGGACTATTCAATCCGGTTATGGCTAGGGAAAGGGCTCCGGGAATCACTTTGAGGCCGCTCAGGGCAACGGGCGGCCTCTTTATTTGCCTCCGAGACGGTCCGGGGGATTGATATGTGGCGGAAAACGCTATAGAATCTTTATTTGCACAAGAAACCTATACAGGGGGGCGGGTGATTGAATGTACTTGGACGACACCTGATGCTAGAGCTTAATAACTGTAACCCGGAGCTACTGGACGACCTTCCCTACCTCAAGGACGCCATTACCCAGGCGGCCCAGGAGGTGGGGGCCCACATAGTAGGAGAGTCCTTCCACCAGTTCAACCCCCACGGCGTGACCGGCATCCTTGCCATCGCCGAATCCCACATCTGCATCCACACGTGGCCCGAGTACGGATACGCCGCCGCCGACATCTTCACCTGCGGCGAATCCTTCGACCCTCGTGCGGCCGCGCAGATCCTCATAGAAAAGGTCGAGTCGAAAGACCCTTCCATCACAGAGTTCGAACGTGGGGTTCTGGCCCAGTCAGCGGTCAGCTCCTAACATCGGAATGATCCAGACACCCGGCGACTGGCATTTCGAGCTGGTAACGGCCGACCTGATGGTCCTGTACCGCATCAGGGACATCGTCCACACCGGCAGGACCCAGTACCAGGCCGTGGACGTGCTGGACTCCGAGACATTCGGGCGGTGCCTCGTGTTGGACGGCAAGACCCAGTCCACCGAGGCCGACGAGCACATCTACCACGAGGCCCTAGTGCACCCGCCACTCCTTCTACACCCCGAACCGCGTTCTGTCTTCATCGCCGGCGGCGGTGAGGGGGCCACCCTGCGCGAGGTGCTTTCCCACCGCAGCGTGGAGAAAGTGGTAATGCTGGACCTGGATAGCGAGGTCGTGGAGCTGTGCCGCCGCCTGCTACCCGGGCACCACCAGGGCGCCTTCGACGACCGCCGCTTGGAGCTGCGCCACGAGGATGCCCGGCAGTACCTGGCCTCTACTCAAGAGAGCTTCGACGCCATCGTGCTGGACCTGGTTGATCCCATCGAGGGCGGCCCGGCCTACCTGCTCTATACCCGGGAGTTCTACGAGATCGCCCGTTCGCGGTTACGCCCCGGCGGGGTCCTGGTGACCCAGGCCGGTCCGGCGGGACTGCTGAACTACACCGAATGCTTCACCGCCATCGCCCGCACTCTGGCTACAGTGTTCCCCAGGACCTCTCCATGCTCGGTATATGTGCCCTCGTTCACTACCCTGTGGGGTTTCGTGATAGCCTTCAACGGAGAGGGCGGCGCTCCCGGGACGCCAAAGCCCGAAGACGCAGAGCCCGCTACGATAGACACGATGATATCCCAGAGGGTGTCCAGGGAGCTGAAGTACTACGACGGGATATCCCATCGGGGGATGTTCGCGCTGCCCAAGTACCTGCGCCGCGGTTTGGGAGAGGAGCAGCGCATCGTCACCGACGCCGACCCGGTGTTCATGGTCTAGGCCGTATCAGTCGCCGGTTAGCCCGCTCCTTCGGCACGGCTCTTGAGCCCGTCGCCGAACTGCTCGAAGGCAAGCGTGAGGTCGGGGATCGACTTGCCGATCAGGGGCAGCAACAACCCGCTGAACACCTCCCGCATGGTGAACTCGGTGCCGCTCCCTTGCGGCGACAGCGTGAAGGTCCGCACCCCTTTGAACAGCCCGAGGGGCATGCCACCCGTCCAGGTCATCTTCTCCCCGGGCACGAACTCG
Source organism: Dehalococcoidia bacterium (assembly GCA_965248975.1). Classification (GTDB taxonomy): domain Bacteria; phylum Chloroflexota; class Dehalococcoidia; order Lucifugimonadales; family JAGWBF01; genus CBDFKU01. The sequence continues at coordinate 57,274 of CBDFKU010000012.1, read as the reverse complement.
GCCACCTTAACGGGAAAAGTGCGCCCTGGGCTCAACTTGGTATACACCTTGACCGCCTCTCCGGGCGCGATGCGGCCCTCGAGCCGGTCCAGCCCCGGGTCCCATTCATGATAGGTGGACGCGTCGGCCAAGATGGCCCAGACGGCCTCCGGCGTGGCATCTATCGTCCTGGCGACGCTGTACACCTTCATGGGACACCCTCCTTCGCCCGCAACTAGGAATCATTAGTCTCGAACTCATCCTTGTCACGGCTTCCTCTTCTAACTGGCCTTCGTAGTGGTCGAGAACCTGACGGATCTTGGCTTCATCCCATCCAGGCGGAAACTCGCTTTTTGTCATGAACCTAGTTTACGGCTGCGTTCCGAGATAGCCGCCATATCTTCGGTCAACTCACGTTCAGGGTAATAAAATACCATCGCTTTCCGGTACTCACCTTGACTCCATGCCAGCGCTTCAGCTGGCACGTCGATCGGTTCGGCAGTTGGACGCACTTTATCCACAATTGGAGCGATTCCTGATTGCGTCCCGTCTGCGTTAAGGGCCCGAACGATCAACCATAACCTACTGCGGCTTACCGTGCTCGGAATACCATAGCGAAATCCGGGAGTTCTCGACCAGTCAAGTTTCGGCGGGGACGTATGGTTTGCCGATGGCTTCCACACCGCCAATTGGCAAGTTTCCGGCATCAGGTCGATCATTCTTATAGCTGTTGCTGGCAATGACGTCTGATACCTCTTTGACAAAGTTGTCAGAGTCTTCAGGGACCAACCAGCTTTTTCTCCGTCATCAATAAAAGCGAGCCGCGGCATCAGAATCTCGGCCCCGATTCGGTCGGCCAGGCGCTCTTCGTCGCTTCTGTTAATGCCCCTATGCTTCGTCCGAGGGTTCGCCTGTTCCCCAAATCCAGCCTTCATCAACAGGAGATGTCCGAGTTCATGCGCGAACGAAAATCGCTGCCTGACAAATCTGTTCGATCCTGGTTCATCTTTGAGGACTATTTTGTATCCGGAGCCTTCCGGAAGTAGTATCGCTTCCGACCCAATGGGTCTTCTCTCGATTGAAGTAACTCCCCATGTCTTGGCAAGCCCTTCCAACTCCACTGGTCTTTTCAGGGTCATCAAGCCAAAGATTTTGACGACCTCGTCGATCAAGACATCATGAGAAGTACTCATTGCTCATCATCCAAATTGAATAGTCTAATTTCGTCTTGAATCTGGTTCTGAGAAACGAACTGCTCAAAAAGTAATGATAGGTCCTCGCCCTCAATTTCTTCCATTCTGAATCGAGGGTTCGAAGCCACGTATTCAGAAAATTCTTCTACAAGGGCATCACTCTTGATGCGAGCCGCCGCAAAGTAGGCGATTTCACGTTCACGTCCCTCCAAGAATTCGTGAGGCCTTACGTCCAGTGCGCTTGCCAATGCCTGACGATCGATTTTTCTCGGTTGGCGAGGGCCTTTCAATAACGTTTGGAGGTATCGAATCGTGATATCATCAGCGATCCTTTGGCACCTCGCAGCTTTTCTTCCTAGATTCTCGTGGGTTTGGCCCTCACGATCTTCTATTAGTAGATTCACTCTATCCTTGAAAGCCAAGCTTACCTCTTTTGTCACCTAAGCAGACGGTTAGGTCGTCAAGGTCCTTCCGGTTCGCTTCTTCCGGTCCCCTCTCTACCCGCACTTGTTCCAGCCGCAGGAGGTGCACAGCAGGCAGCCCTCCTGGTAGGCAAGAGGGGTGTTGCAGTCGGGGCAGCGGCTGCGGGGGTGATAGCCGTTGCCGGTCCCGTGGCGGGCGCCCCCGCTGGAGATCAGCTTGAGCTGGGCGGCGGCCACCTTGGGCGAGCCGATGTCCTCCGCCTGATCGGCCTCGGTGACGGCGTGCCTCTCCAGGGCCAGGGCCACGGCGTCGGGAGCGGAGCGCACCAGGATGCCGTTGTCCCAAGCCGGGCAGCAGGTGATGCCCCGGATCTGCCTTATGATCTCCTGGAAGTCGATACCCGAGCGGAGGGCCAGGGACACCAGCCTGGATATGGCCTCCAGCTGGGCCGAGTCGCAGCCCCCGGCCTTGCCCAGGGTGGTGAACACCTCGAAGGGCCCGCCGGCGTCGTCGAAGTTGATGGTGATATACATGTTGCCGTGGCCGGTGCGTATCCGCTCGGTGATGCCTCTCATCTCCTGGGGCCTGCCCCGAGGTGTTAGGGCCTCCTCATGGACGGGAACGGAGGGTGTGGGCAGCGACTCGCCCGCCAGGGCCTCGGCCATGGGCAGCGCGACCGCCGCGCCATTGGCCGCCGCCGGTTGCTTGCCCGTCTCGCCCGTGCTGAGCACCTGGTTCTCCTTGCTGCCGTCCCGGTAGATGGTGATCCCCTTGCAGCCCAGGTCGTAGGCCAGCATGTAGGCCTCGGCGATGTCCTGCACCGTGGCCCGGTTAGGGAAGTTGATGGTCTTGGATACGGCGTTGGCCGTGTGCTCCTGGAAGGCAGCCTGCATCCGCACGTGCCACCTGGGGTCTATGTCGTGGGAGGTCACGAAGAGGCGCTTGACCCACTCTGGCACGCTGCCGTCGACATCATGAAGGCTGCCCTTCTCCACCAGATGCTCCATGAGCTCCTGCGAATGGAAGCCCTCGTTGCGGGCCACTGCCTCGAAGAGGGGCGTCCCCTCCACCAGGCGGGTGTTGTCCATCACGTTGCGCACGTAACTGAGGGCGAAGAGAGGCTCGATGCCGCTGGAGCACCCGCCTATGATACTAATCGTTCCGGTGGGCGCTATGGTTGTGGGGGCCGAGTTGCGCATGCGCGGTCCGCCCGGGTAGTCGTAGACGCTGCCATCCCAGGCGGGGAACACGCCCCTGGTCTCGGCCAGCCGCACGGAGGCCTCGTCGGCCTTCTCCCGGACGTAGGCCATCACCCGGCCGCCAACCTCAAGGGCCTCCTCGGAGTCGTACGGGATGCCTAGCTGCACCAGCAGGTCGGAGAACCCCATCACCCCCAGGCCGATCCTGCGGGTATTCTTGCTCATCTCGTCTATCTGCGGGATGGGGTAGTGATTCATGTCGATGACGTTGTCCAGCATGTGGACCGCCGTCCCGATAACCCGGGCCATCCTGTCCCAGTCGATCTCGGCGCCCTCGTCGGTGTAGCGCACCATACGGGACAGGTTCACGCTACCCAGGTTGCAGGATTCGTAGGGCAGCAGGGGCTGCTCCCCGCAGGGATTGGTGCTCTCGATCTGCCCCAGCCTGGGAGTGGGGTTGTCCCGATTTATCCGGTCCAGGAACACGATGCCCGGGTCCCCGGTCTGCCAGGCCATCCGGCACAGCCTGTCGAACACCTCCCCGGCGTTGAGGCTACCCGTGGCCTTGCCGCTGCGGGGATTTATCAGGTCGTACTCCTTGCCCCGCCGGGCCTTCTCCATCCACTCCTCGGTCACCGCCACGCTGATGTTGAAGTTGGATATGCTCTTGCCGTCCTCCTTGGAGGCGATGAACTTCAGGATGTCAGGGTGGGTGACGTGGAGGATGCCCATGTTGGCGCCCCTGCGGGTGGAGCCCTGCTTCACGGCCTCGGTTGCGCCGTCGAAGGCCCGCATGAAGCTCACCGGGCCGCTGGCCACACCGCCGGTGGAGCCCACGATGTCCCCCTCGGGGCGGAGACGGCTGAAGGCGAAGCCGGTGCCGCCTCCGCTCTTCTGCACCAGGGTGGCCTGCTTCACCGTCTCGAAGATGGACTCCATGGCGTCTTCCACGGGCAGCACGAAGCAGGCCGACAGCATCTGCAGCTCCCGGCCGGCGTTCATCAGCGTCGGTGAGTTGGGCAGGTAATCCAGGGAGCGCATCACCCGGTAGAACTCTTCCCCGGTGGCCGCCAGCTCCTCTGGGTTGCCGCCGTACCTGCTGTCGGCCTGGGCCAGGTTGTGGGCCACGCGGCGGAACATCTCCTCGGGCTCTTCGATGACGTTGCCCTCCCGGTCCTTGGCCTGGTAGCGGCGCTTCAGTACGGCGTGGGCGTTATCCGTCAGCTCAGGGCTGGGGCTGGAGAGCCTGCTCAGCTCCCCCGACGCCTCCAGGGCTTCCCCGATCTTTCGACGAGTCTCCGCAATGGATATATGCGAACTCTGATAAGTGCTGGTCATGGGTCCTCTGCCTCCCCGTAGTTTTACGACCCGCTGGCGGCGGCGCGCTCTTACGCCGTCTATGGTGCTGAGGATGGAACGTCTAGCTGGATTATTCAGTAAGCGAGGTATGCCGGATTCGTGAGGCCCCAGTCTTCACCGCCGCCGCATCCCACCCGATATAATGCCCGGTCGCTCCTCCGGGCGGGATTAGGATACTACCACAAATTCTAGTGTTTGTCGACCGTTGTTGTACTATATCTTGGAGTGGATTTTAGAGGTATTTCTTTTGAGTCGCTTCTTAGAGATGCAAAAGTCATTGGCTAGTCGGATATATTACCTGTGTCGAATGGTCGGCGGGCGCTCTCCTCTCCCCTTATGAGAGAGGATGGAGGTGAGGGGTATCACCCCTGTACCGACCTTACCCCATCTAGGGAGAAGGAGGATCATCGCCCGTAGAGCGTACCATCACGATCGTTTTGCAGCGCACCGGGGTAGTTGCAGGGAAGTCGTCCTACGCGATGCCCTGGGGGAGCTCGCCCCGCTCGGCATCCATCCAGTAGGCCACCAGGGCCTGCCTGGACTTCTGGTCGATCTCCTCTTGCATCGCCGCAATGTGGTTGATCTCCACGTCCTGGACTCCCAGCAGGGTGAACCCCTTCAGGGCGTCCTTCATGAACTGCACCTCGTGGCTCAGCGTCTCCCAACGGATGGATGAGTTTTCCTGAGACATGCTACTCATGCTGATTACCTCCTGGATGGCTGTCCTTTCCAAGGACGTGTTGCGTAGTGGGCACCCTTCCCCGCCTCCTACCTCTCCGTCCCTGGACCGCCGGAGGGACACCTTCCATCAGCCTGAGCTGCTCGGTGTTCTCTCGCAGGTCCTTCACCGCCTCCTCGAAGCTCTCGATGTCCTGAAAGTCCCGGTAAATGCTGGCGAAGCGGATGTATGCGACTCGATCCAGCTTTCGCAGCCTCTCGATGGCCATATCTCCTAGAATGGTGGACCGGATCTCGGCGTGGCCCAGGCTCTGTAGCTCGGCCTCTATATCCTCCACCAGCTTCTCGATATCCCGAAAGGAGACCGGCCGCTTGGCGCAGGCCTTCACGACGCCGGACATCAGCTTCTCCCGGTTGAACTCCTCACGACGCCCGTCCCGCTTGGCCACCACCAGGGCGGTGCTCTGGACCCGCTCGTAGGTAGTGAAGCGCAGGCCGCAGCGGACGCACTCCCGCCGACGCCGTATGCCGTTTTCGGCGGTACGGGAGTCCGTCACCCTGGAATCGGGATCGCTACAGTAGGGGCATCTCATTTTGCTTTACAAATTCTGAAACTTTTCTAATATATTTCTAAGAAATGCTACATCTTGTATCTTTCTTCCATTATACCACAATCTCTTGTAGTAGGAGGTAGATTCTAGCTATAGCGTTCGGCCGTTGTCAAGAATTCCGTGCCAGCTTTTTCCATCAAATTAGAGAAACTGCAGCAGTACACCAAGGCCTTTCGATCATCTTAATGGGCAGAAGTCTAACGCTCTTGGTAAGTTCGTCGAACCATGGGGAGCCCTTCGACAAGCTCAAGGCGAGCGGGGAATTTCTACCCTTGAAAACAATTTGAAAGATCTGTAGCAGTACGCTATTCAGCCTTTCAAAGCCCTGACCCGTGGGTTATAATGCCGTCAAATCCTGGCCGTGGAGGTGTACCTTGGCAGAGAAGGGTCGAGTCGTAGTGGTCGCGGAGCACGGAAAGCCCTTCGAGATACGGGAGTACGACCTGCCCGACCCCGAGCCGGGGGCCATCATCATGAAGATCACCCAGGCAGGCATCTGCGGCTCCGACCTCCACATGTGGCGGGGCGACCAGTCCCACGTACCGCTGCCCGCCACGGGACGGGTCATGGGCCACGAGGGTACGGGCGTGGTGTACAAGATGGGCTCGGGCGTAAGCACCGACAGCCTGGGCACCCCGATCCGGGAGGGAGACCGGGTGATGCACATGGGCTTCTTCCCATGCAACCACTGCCACATGTGCCTGCGGGGCGAGCTGAGCTGGTGCGCCAACCGGCAGTACCCCTCCGGCGACGTCTTCCCCTACTTCACCGGCACCTACGCCGACTTCCTGTACCTGCCACCCCGGCACCCCGCCTTCCGCGTGCCCGACGAGCTGCCCGACGACATCCTGGGCCCGGTGAACTGCGCCATAGGCACCGTGACCCAGGGCCTGATGAACGCGGGCGCCCGGGAGGGCCAGTCGGTCGTGATTCAAGGCGCGGGAGGTCTGGGTCTCAACGCCGTCGCCATGGCCAAGGACATGGGCGCCGACCGGGTCATCGTGCTGGACCGGCTGGAGAACCGGCTGCGTCTGGCCGAGGAGTTCGGGGCCGACTACACAATCAACATCGAGGAATACAACACTCCGGAGACCCGTATCGAGAGGGTTCGGGAGCTCACGGGTGGCCGGGGCGCCGACATCGTGATGGAGCTGGTGGGCCGGCCCGATCTGCTGGCCGAGGGCGTGGAGATGCTTAGCAACGGCGGCACATTCGTCGAGATCGGCGACATCATCCCCGGCCGGCAGGTATCCATCGACCCGTCGAGGCTGCTCACCGGAAAGCGCATCATCGGCTCCTTGATGTACAAGCCCAGCACCCTGGCCACTATCATAGAGTACCTGGTGAGGAAGCAGGGCTCGGTGCCCTTCCACAAGATCGTGTCCCACAAGTTCAGGCTGGCGGAGGTCAACGAAGCCTTCCCCCAGGCGGAATGGAACCAGCGACAAACGGAAATCACCCGCGCCATGCTGATCCCGTAGGCGTAGAAGGCGTGAACGCGGAGATCGTGACCATAGGCTCCGAGCTGCTACTGGGGCAGATCGTGGACACCAATTCGGCCTGGATGGCCCAGCGGCTGGCGGACCTGGGAGTCAATCTGTTCTTCAAGACCGTGGTGGGAGACAACCCGGGGCGCATGAGGGAGGTGCTCTCCCAGGCCCTGGAGCGCTCCGACCTGGTCATCACCAGCGGCGGCATCGGCCCCACCCAGGACGACCTCACGCGGGAGCTGGTGGCGGAGGTGACTGGGCGGGAGCTGGTGCGGGACGAGGCCCTGGTCCGACAGATCAGGGAGCGTTTCCAGCGCCGAGGCCTGATCCTCACCCCCAACAACGAGAGGCAGGCCGACATCCCCGCCGGCGCCATCCCCGTGGAGAACCCCAACGGCACGGCGCCGGCCTTCATCGTGGAGGACCCGCGGGCAGTGATCATCAGCCTGCCAGGGGTGCCCTTCGAGATGAAGTGGCTCTTCGACAACGAGGTGGTGCCGTACCTGGGGAAGAAGTTCGGTCTTTCCGCGACTATCACATACCGGGTGCTCAAGGTGGCCGATCTCGGGGAGAGCAGCGTCGACGACCGTATTGGGCACCTCATCGCAGGCTCAAGCAATCCCACTGTAGGGGTACTGGCCCATCCAGGGCAGGTGGACGTGCGGATAGCCGCCAAAGCCACCGGCCCTCAGGAGGCCCAGGCCCTCATCGAGCCGGTGGAAGCGCATGTGAGGGAGCTCCTTGGCATCCACGTCTTCGCCACCGACGACCAGACTATGGAGGCCGTGGTGGGCGGCCTGCTGGAACGGAAGGGCCTGACCATCGCCAGCTACGAGGACCTCACCGCTGGGATGACCGCGGAACGGCTCCAGGAGGCCAGTTCGGACCGGTTCATCGAAGGGACCATCGGCAACGGTGTCGGCTCCATGCGGCGGGTCCTGGCGGCTGAGGGCGACGGCCTCGATATCCCTACAGCCGACGACCAGACCGCGCTCACCGACCGCCTGGCCGAGGCGGTCCGGAAGGCGGCCGGGGCCGACCTTGGCCTGCCGGTTCATGGCGTTGCCGAGGGCGATCAGCCCTCGGAGAACCTGGGCCAGGGCACGACCTACGTATCTGTGGCGTGGCGGGACAGGATCCGGAACCGGGCCTACAGCTTCGCCGGACGCGGCCGCCCCGACCGCACCCGGCTCAGCCTGAACGCCCTGGACCTGGTGCGACGCGTCCTCTTGGACGACGCTGGCGCATAACCCGCCGCCGGCTGCCCACGGAACCATACGTGACCGAACCACTACGAAAACTACACGGAGACACTTCATGCTCAAGCCCAAGGTTTTCGTCACCCGCCGCATGGACCCAGAGGCGCTGGACACGATAGCCCACGAGGCGGTGATGGAGGTGTGGACCGACGACGCCCCTCCATCACCTCAGGTCCTTAGGGAGCGTGTGCGGGACGCCAACGGCGTGCTCACCAACATCATGGACCGGGTGGACGCGCCGCTGCTGGAGGCCGCGCCGGGCCTCAGGGTCGTCAGCCACCTGGCCGTGGGCGTGGACAGCGTGGACGTGGCCGAGCTCACACGCCGCGGCATCCCCCTGGGCTACACCCCAGGGGTCCTCTCGGAGGCCACCGCCGACCATGCCTTCGCCCTGCTGCTGGCGGCGACCCGCCGCGTGGCGGAGGCGGACCGGTGGGTCAAGGAGGGCAACTGGAAGCTGGCTTTCCACCCGATGTACTGGCTGGGGACCGACGTAAGCGGCGCTACCATCGGCATCGTCGGCATGGGCAAGATCGGGCAGGCGGTGGCCAGGAGGGCCAGAGGCTTCGACATGCGGGTGCTCTACTACTCCCGGAACCGCAAACCCGCTGAGGAAGAACAGCTAGGGATGGAATACGCCGGCCTGTCCGACCTGCTGCGTAGCTCCGACTTCGTTACCCTGCACGTCCCCCTGACACCGGAGACCCGCCACCTGATCGGTGAGACGGAACTGGCCGCCATGAAGCCCACCGCCATCCTTGTTAACGCGGCGCGGGGGCCTGTGGTGGACCACCTGGCGCTCTACAAGGCCCTGTCGAAGGGACGAATCGCGGGAGCGGCCCTGGACGTCACCGATCCGGAGCCTATACCGCCCGACCACCCCTTGCTCACCCTGGGCAACGTGGTCGTGACACCCCACATAGGCAGCGCCGCCGCCGGCTCCCGCAAGGCTATGTGCATGCTGGCCGCCCGGAACCTGCTGGCCGGCCTGAAGGGGGAACAGTTGGAGCACTGCTACAACCCCGAGGTGTATGAGAAGAAGTGAGTCGCCGGGCAGGTCCGCGAAACCTCCTTCTAACCGGCCTATCCGGTGTTGGAAAATCGACGCTTCTCAAAGAAGTCGGCAAAAACCTAGAGGGAGCCGAAGTTCGAGGGTTTTTCAGCGACGCGATATGGGATGGTGGTCTGCGGGAAGGCTGGCGGTTGGACACTTTCGATGGCGACGGTGGTGTGCTCGCCCACTCGGATATCCAGTCACCACATCGCATGGGCAGATACGGGGTAGATATGGCCCTGTTCGAGCGTCTGGTCGATTCTCAATTCCAACCAGACAGTACGGTCGACGTCTATCTGGTTGACGAGATAGGTATCATATCATCCTGGTCCCCCAAGTTCGTCGCTGCCATGGATGCTCTCCTTGATTCCCGTCAGAATGTAGTCGCTATTATCCGGGTGCGTGGCGGCGGATACGTGCAGCAGGCGAAGGAGCGCCGCGATGTGGAAGTCTGGGAGATAACCCGCGAGAACCACGGGAACATGCTAGACAAAGTCTTGGCCTGGATCGCGAGGCCTTGAACTCGTAGCTAACCCAACCGGTAGAAGTGATTTAGGGGGCCGTGGCCCTGGCCGACGCTGAAGGAGCAGCGCAGCGCCTCGGTGACGTACTCTTTAGCGGCCACCACAGCTTCGGGCAGCTCCATGCCCTTGGCTAGCCCCGCCGCTATGGCCGAGGCGAAGGTGCAGCCCGTGCCATGGGTGTTTTTCGTGTCGATGCGGGGTGCGGTAAACTCCCGGAAGTCCCGGCCGTCGTAGAGCAGGTCCACCGGGTCGCCCTCCAGGTGGCCGCCCTTCACTACCACCGCCTTCGCCCCCATGCCCACGATGTTTACCGCGGCGCGGCGGACGTTCTGCGGCGACCGGATCTTCATCCCGACGAGGGTTTCCGCTTCGGGAATATTGGGAGTGACCACGGCGGCCAGGGGCAGCAGGCTACGACGCATGGCGTCCACGGCATCCTCCCTGAGCAGGCTGTGGCCGCTCTTGGCCACCATCACCGGGTCCACTACCAGCCGGCCAACCCGAAAGTGGGCCAGCTCCCGGGCCACCGTCTCGATGATTTCGGTGCTGGACAGCATGCCGGTCTTCACCGCATCGACGCCGATGTCGGTGAAGACCGCCTCGATCTGGGCGGCCACCATATCCACCGGAACCTCGTGGACACCATCGACACCCACGGTGTTCTGGGCAGTAATGGCGGTGAGCACAGAGGTCCCATAGACGCCCAGGGCGGCAAAGGTCTTCAGGTCCGCCTGAATCCCGGCGCCCCCGCCGGAGTCGGACCCCGCGATAGTCATGGCCCTGGGGACGGGGCTCACTCCGGCCATCGTTCTCCCGTGTAGGCCGTCTCCCAGAAGAGGTACTCGTAGCGCAGGGTGGTCAAGAATATCTCCTTGAGCCCTGATGGGTCAGGAAGCCGGGCGCCGTCCAGGACCCCCCGCATCCAGCCGACGAAGTCGTCCAGCTCCGTTCCCGCGTGAAGGTCGATCCACGTCTGGTAATATCCATTGGCGGGCCGCTTTCCGGCCGCGGCCAGGCGCTTGCCCCACTCCAGATAGGGCCACTCGATTCCCAGCAGGACCGTGACGATGTCGTGGAATGTGCCCTCGGCGGCGATCCTCCTGAGGAAGCAGCTATAGGCGAAGGTCGTGGGCTGGTGCTTCAGATTCGACACCTCCTCACGGCTCAGGCCCTCTTCCCGGAAGTACTCCTGGAACAGGCCCTCCTCGCCACCCAGGGCCCCGTGGATAAAGGCCGCCAGCGGGCGAGCGTGGTCGAAGTCGGGCGCCCTGACCACCCCGGCGCACATCAGTGCGATCCAGTCCCGAAGGAACAGGTGGTCCTGCTCGAAGTAGACCCTGAACACCTCTGCGGGCAGGGTCCCGTCTCCCAGCTCGGCCACGAAGGGGTGGGCCACCGTTTTCCCCCACAGCGGCCCGACGCTGCTCTTTAGCTCTTCCGTAAAGCTCACGGCCTCACCTCAACAGGGCTAGTCGACCATCTCGACGAACTGGTTGGTAAAGGCCGCCTCCCCATCGACCGGGTTCTCCAGAAGTCCGTTGGCGTTCATCCAGCCGGCAAACTCCTGCCACCTGTCGGCGGTCTGCCAACCCACGGGGACGCCGTTCTTCCACAGCGGGGCGATGACCTTTATGCCGGGGCGCTCGATGGCGGGGTCCACCTCGTCGCCGGTGCGTCGCAGCAGCACCTCCACCGCGGCGTCTGGGTCGGCGGCGGCATCCCGATAACCCTTGACCACCGCCCGTACGAACCGCTCTACCACGTCAGGTCGGTCCTTCAGGGTGTCTTCGCTGGTCACCACCACCAGCTCGTAGAAGTCGGGCACGCCCCACTCCTCCATGCGCAGGATCTCGACCGGAAACCCCCGGTTCTCCATGACGAAGCTCTCGTGGCTGAAGTAGCAGCCGATACAGGCGTCCACCGACCCGCTGATCAATGCCTCGGCCAGGTTGAACCCCACGTTGACCAGTTCCACCTCGGCTAGGCCGCCCTCGACCCCATCGTGCTTGAGCATGGTATCCAGCAGGGGCTCGTTGGTGGGGATGCCGGGATAACCCACCTTCTTTCCCACCAGGTCCCGCGGCCGGCTGATCCCCGACTCCCGCAGCACCTGTACGGAGTTCAGGGGGTGCTGCACCAGGCCGACTATGGAGACTACCGGCACTCCCTGGGACCGGGCGATGAGCAGGTCGGGCTGGTAGTTGATGCCGAAGTCGTCGGCTCCGGCGGCCACCGTCTGGTTCACCGTCGAGGGGTCCGAGGGGGTGTACATCTCCACCTCGAGGTTCTCTTCGTCGAAGTAGCCTTTCTCCAAGGCCATGTACAGCCCCGCGTGATTGGCGTTGGGGAACCAATCCAGGGCCAGTTTCACCTTCTCCTTGCCGTCGCCACCACCGCAGGCCACAGCCATGATGGTGGCCAGGGCCAGGAAAAGCAGCGCCGGCAGCCGTACTACCTTGAACATTCGTGAGCCCCCTTCAACTTCGCATTATGGTCCGTGGTTACCCTTCCGGAAGGGCTTCCCGTCGCCGTTGGTTGTGGTACCAGGGCAGCAGCAAGCGCTCCGCCGCCCCTGCCGTCAAGAACAGAGCGATGCCCATGGCGCTCAGCAGCACGATGGAGGCATACACCCGCTCGGTGAGGAACTGGGACTTGGACCTCAATGCCAGATAGCCCAGCCCCTCGCTGGAGCCGACCCACTCTCCCACCACCGCTCCGATGACACTGACGGTTATGGCGATCTTCACGCCGGTAAACACCGATGGCAGAGAGCCAGGTAACTGCACCTTGGAGAACACCTGCCACCGGCCGGCCCCCAGGGTTCGAAGCAAGCTGACCATGTCCGGGTCGGCGGAGCGCAGCCCGTCCACGGTGTTCACGACGATGGGGAACAGGGAGATGAGGGCCACGACGATCACCTTGTGCTGTAGACCGTATCCGACCCATATCAGCAGCAACGGGGCAACCACGATCCAGGGAATGGTCGCGGCTGCGATCACCGGCGGATACAGCACTCCCCTCAACGTCCGCGAAAGGCTGATCAGCCCCGCCAGCAGGGTCCCGGCCCCCAGGGCTATGGCGAATCCGACCAGCACCTCCTTCAACGTCACCCAGGTGTGCCTCAGAAGCAGACTCCGGCTGTCCCAGAGCTCCTCGGCGATGCCGGAGGGGGCGGGCAGCTTCCAGGCCGGCACATCTCTGAGGGCGACCAGCCCCTCCCAAAGCCCGACGACGGCCGCGATGGCCACCGCCGCCGGAAGCCAGCGAACGACGGATTGCAGGCCCGTCAGCCTATTGAGCCCCGGTCGTCGGTAGACGCCTGGCCACTTTTCCGTCACGGCCATGGCGCCTCCCCGTAGCGCGGACTCTGTTCTCTCAGGGAGGCCATCATCTCGGCCTTGAGGGCCGTGAACGGGGCCTCGGTGACCATGCGATAATGGCGCGGCCTGGGGAGATCGACATCCAGCACCTTCTTCACGGTCCCAGGACCGGAGGTGAGGATGTAAATGCGGTCAGACAGCAGAAGCGCCTCGTCGACGTCGTGGGTAACCAGGATGATGGTCTTGCCCCAGGAGTCCCACAGGTCCATCAGCCACTCTTGCAGCTCGGCCCTGGTCAGGGCGTCCAGGGCGCCGAAGGGCTCGTCCAGCAGCATTACGTCCCTGCTGACCAGCACGGTGCGCAGGAAAGCGGCGCGCTGGCGCATACCTCCCGAAAGGGCATAGGGTAGCTGCTTCTCGAAGCCCCGGAGGCCGAAGGCATCCATGTGCTCCCGGGCCCGCTCCCTCGCCTCCCGGCGGGACATCCCCTGCACTTCGAGGCCCAGGATAGCGTTGTCCAGCACTGTGCGCCAGGGCATCAGCAGGTCCTTCTGCTGCATGTACCCGACCTGTCCCAGACGTTGCCCACCCTGGACACCATCCAGCTCCACGGTGCCCGAATCGGGTTGCTCCAGGCCGGCTATGGTATTGAGGAGGGTGGTCTTTCCACATCCACTGGGTCCGACGATGCTGACGAATTCTCCCTCCGAGGCGTAGAGGTCGATCCCTTCCAGCACGGGGAGTCGTCGCCCGTTCAGTCCGTAGGCCTTGCAGACATTTCGAAGATGCACTTTAGTCGTGGACTTCGCCATCGTCCTAACGCATGAGGCCGCCAGCACAAAACTGGCGGCCTCATGAACTCCACACGGTATAGCTGGCGCCAATTCCCTACGCTGGTATTAACCAGGTCAGGTTCGCAAGGGTCGGCGACATTCGCGGTCGCCCTCTCAGCCTGGCTTTACCAAGCTCCCCTACGGGCCTCGGATATATTTTATGATCGTAATTATAGGTTTCGCTTCTACGAGGTGTCAATATGAGCCTTGGCCGTCGGGCACCAGTCCCTCAAGCAACAGGCGTGGCACAGGGGCACCATCCTGCAGGTCTCCTTGGCGTGCCTGTCCAGGAGGGCATGGTACTCGTTATAGAGGGGGACCCGGGCGGGCAGTCCTCGGTGGAATATATCCTGGTAATCTCGGTACCTATCCTGGGCCGGTGCCAGGCCCAGTCGCCGGAAGATGCGCCGGGTGTAGGTGTCTACCACGAAGGACGGCACGCCTGCGGCGTAGACCAGGATGTCGTCGGCGGTCTCCTCTCCGATGCCATATATCTGGAGCAGCTCACGCCGCAACTCCGCCGGTTCCACCGACAGGAACCAGTCCAGGTCGCCGCCATAGCCATCCCACAGGTGGGCGATGAAGGCCTTGACCTTCCTGGCCTTGGCGTTGTAATAGACCGCTGGCCTGAGATGGACGGCCAGGACGTCCTGAGAAACCTCCCTCAGGGCGGCGGTCGACATCAGCCCGGACCCCTTGAGGTTTGCCAGGGCTCGCTCCACGTTGCGCCACGAGGCCGCCTGGGTCAGTATAGCGCCCAGCACCACCTCCAGACTGCTCTCACCGGGCCACCAGTGCTGCGGCCCGTAACGATCGTACAGACGGTTATATATACCCTGGAGCCGCTGGCTCAGGATCGGATCATGGGATTCTTCCCTATGGCCTCTTACCGTTTCGGTTGGCTCCTCCATGTACCTACAACTTCACCGGCAGCGGGTCCGCCAGGGTGATGCCCTCCAGAGAGACGGCGCACCGATAGGCGTAGACCTCGACTCCGCCGGCTACCGCCTTGCGCAGCGCTGCGCCGAACTCGGGGTCGGCGGGATCGTTGGGCGCCAGGGCCTCGGCATCGCCCCGCTGTACCACGAACGCGACAGCGCCCCGATGGCCGTTGGCCACCGCATCCAGCAGGCCCTCGACGTGCTTCCGGCCACGGGTGGTGGGAGCATCGGGGAACAGCCCGACGCCATCCACCACCAGGGTCACAGACTTGGTCTCTATGAAGCAGGTGCCAGGGGCGCCTTTCAGCGCCAGGTCCAGCCGGCTGTCTCCGTAGGTCGTCTCCGGGTAGCTCTGATCGTACCCAGCAAACTGGGGCAGCCTCCCATCCACCAGGGCCTCGTGTACCAGGCGGTTGGGGAGGCGGGCGTCGGCGGAGGCCAGGGTGCGGCCCAGGTCCACCAGGGCCAGGTCGAAGGCGGTCTTGCGGTGGTCTCCCGGAGCAGGCTTCAGGAGCATGCGCCGCCCTTCCACCAGCAGCTCCCTCATGCGGCCCGAGTTGGCCACGTGGATCAGCTTCTCTTGGCCGTCCACGTCCATGAGGGCCGCGAAGCGGTTCAGCCGACGTATGAACCTCGCCTCCACCAGCTCCCCGAAACGCACCATCCACCAGCAACCTCAACCTTCCTCT
Organism: Dehalococcoidia bacterium; assembly: GCA_965248975.1. GTDB lineage: Bacteria > Chloroflexota > Dehalococcoidia > Lucifugimonadales > JAGWBF01 > CBDFKU01. The sequence continues at coordinate 41,722 of CBDFKU010000012.1, read as the reverse complement.
GGAGATACTCGCGCACATCCTCCATGGTAGCAACGGCTGCATCAGAGAGCAACTGGAATGGTCATTACCGCCGGGTGAGAGATATAATAAGTTACAGACCTCATCGCCCAAGAGTCCGAGGAGTATCATCGTGGAAGACTGCGACCAGTTACTAGGCCGAATCACTGCCAACCCCCGACGTGCTGGTTGGGAAGCCCTGCATACGGGGCACGCGTATTAGCGTCGAGCATGTTCTGGATGCACTGGCAGGGGGAATAACCCAACAAGAGTTTCTTGAGGAATATCCCTTTCTTGAGGCTGAAGACATCAAGGCCGCCTTACTCTACGTGAAGGAGCTGCTTAGCCTCGAGCGGGTATACGCCGTTGGGAAACAAGGGTGACCCGGCCCAGCCTTCGCTTCTTGGCCGCTTCGGCCACGAGCTCCGGGACCGGTTCTGTGTTTATCGAAACGGAAGAATGAGGATTAGATGATCGGTGGCTGAACTGACCACCTTTGCTGACAAGCTGGATTCCTACTGCCGGTCCCACCGGAGCCTCCTCTGCGTTGGGCTCGACCCGGACCCGGCGCGGATGCCCGTGGACGACGTGCTCCAATTCAACCGCGCCATCGTGGACGCCACGGCCGACCTGGTTTGCGCCTTCAAGCCCAACCTGGCCTTCTACGAGGCCATGGGACTGAAGGGCCTCGAGGCGCTGCAGCGCACCATCGAGTACATCCGCGGCACCGCTCCCGACGTCCCGATCATCGGAGACGCCAAGAGGGGGGATGTGGGGAACAGCGCCGAGGCCTATGCCCGAGCCCTCTTCGAGGTGTGGGGCTTCGACGCCGCCACGGTCAACGGCTACGGCGGCAGGGATACGGTGCAACCCTTCCTGGCCTACCGGGACCGGGGCGTATTCCTGTGGTGCCGCAGCTCCAATCCGGGAGCCGGCGACCTGCAAGACCTTAAGGTTAACGGCGACGCCGGCAGAACAGTGTACCGAGAGCTGGCGGTCAAGGCCCGGAGTTGGAACGGCGAAGGCAACCTGGGCCTGGTGGTCGGGGCCACCTACCCTCAGGAGCTCCAGCAGCTCCGGGAGCTATGCCCCGACATGGCCCTCCTCATGCCCGGCATCGGTGCCCAGGGAGGCGATCTCGAGGAGGCCGTGCGCCTGGGAACGGACGCCGTAGGACGCCGGGCGATTATAAGCTCGTCGCGCCAGGTCCTCTACGCCTCCAGCGGTGCCGACTTCGCCGAGGCGGCGCGTCGGGAGGCCACCCGGTTGAGAGACGAGATCAACGCCGTGCTGACCCGGGAGGGCCTCGGGTGGTCCTAGAGCTGAAGCGGGGCGATATTCTGCGCCTGAAGAAGACCCACCCCTGCGGCAACGACCGGTGGGAGGTAGTGCGCCTGGGGGCCGACATCGGGATACGGTGCCAGAAGTGCGCCCGCCAGGTGATGGTCCCGCGGCCCTACCTGGAGCGTCGGGTGCGGGAAGTCACCAAGCCACAGCAGCAAGCAGGCTAGCGAATAGCCCGTCGCTCGGCCGGTGGAACGGGCGGTCGTTGACTGCCTTCAAGCGCCCCTGCTAGACTGGGCCCAACGGAGGTGCCCCTTGCCCTCACCTGACGAAATGGAGAAGCTGAAGCGGGAGGAGGCTCGGTGGCGGGAGAAGAACGTCTCCAGGCAAGAGCGTAAGGCCGCCTACAAGACCCTCTCTCAGATCCCCGTACAGGACACCTACACGCCCACCGACGTCGAGGGCCTGAACTATCAGGATGACATCGGGTTCCCTGGGGAGTACCCCTTCCTGCGCGGGGTCCACCCCACCGGGTACCGGGGCCGGCTGTGGACCATGAGGATGTTCGCCGGCTACGGCACTCCCGAGGAGACCCACGACCGCTTCAAGTACCTGCTGGACAACGGCCAGACGGGGCTGAGCGTGGCCTTCGACATGCCCACCCTCTACGGCTACGACACCGACGCCCCTCAGGCGGCCGGCGAGTTCGGCAAATGCGGGGTGGCGGTCTCCTCCCTGGAGGACATGGAGACCATCTTCCACCGAATACCCCTGGACGGCATAACCACCTCCATGACCATCAACAGCCCCGCCGCCATCGTCTGGGCAATGTACATAGCGGTGGCGGAGAAGCAGGGCGTGTCCCCGGAGAAGCTGGGCGGCACCATCCAGAACGACATCCTCAAGGAATACATCGCGCAGAACGAGTACATCTTCCCGCCGGAGCCCTCAATGCGCCTGGTGGTGGACACGGTTGAGTTCGCCACCAAGCATCTCCCCCAGTGGAATCCCATCAGCATCAGCGGCTACCATATCCGGGAGGCAGGCGCCACCGCAGTGCAGGAGCTGGCTTTCACCATGGCCGACGGCTTCGAGTACATCCGGTGGTGCCTGGACAGGGGCCTGGACATCGACGAGTTCGCTCCGCGGCTGAGCTTCTTCTTCAACGTGGACAACTACTTCTTCGAGGAGATCGCCAAGTTCCGGGCTGCTCGGAGGACGTGGGCCCGGGAGATGCGGGAGACCTTCCACGCTACGAACCCTCGCTCATGGTGGATGCGGACCCACGCCCAGACGGCCGGCTGGACCCTTACCGCCCAGCAGCCGGAGAATAACGCCATCAGGGTGGCCCTACAGGCCCTGGCGGCGGTCCTGGGGGGCACCCAGTCGCTGCACACCAACTCTATGGACGAGGCCTGGGCCTTGCCCTCGGAGGATGCCGCCCTGTTGGCCCTGAGGACCCAGCAGATCATCGCACACGAGACCGGGGTCACCGATACGGTGGACCCACTGGGAGGCAGCTACTTCGTTGAGGCGCTCACCAGGCAGGTAGAGGAGGGAGCCTACGATTACTTCCGCCGGATCGATGACGTGGGCGGCGTGATCCCGGCCATCGAGTCCGGCTACCTCCAGCGGGAGATAGCCGACGCCGCCTACACCTACCAGCGAGAGATGGACCGCAAAGAGATGATCACGGTGGGGGTAAACGACTACGTGTCCGAGGCGCAGCCGGACATCCCCCTCCTCCGAGTGGACAGAGAGGGCGAGGAACGCCAGGTCCGGCGGCTCAACGACCTGCGGCGACGGCGGGACAACCGCGACGTAAAGGAAAAGCTCCTCGATCTGGAGCGGGCCGCCCGAGACGGGCAGAATGTGATGCCGCCCTTGCTGGAAGCTGTGAAGGCCTACGCGACCCTGGGAGAGGCGATGGACGTCTTCCGGGGGGTGTTCGGCGAGTACCAGCCCTCCTGGGGCTACTAGCCGAAGCATCGGTCTTGGGCCACATAGGCCTCTTTTACTAGCGAGGACGAGATGAAGATCACCCTGTCGATACTCAAGGCCGACGTCGGATCAGTCGGGGGGCACACCAAGCCCACCGAGACGATGTTGGAGGCGGTCAAAGATGACGTCGTCAGGGCCATCGGCGATGGTCTGTTGCTGGACGCCTTCGTGTCCCACACCGGCGACGACATCGCCATCCTTATGTCCCACCGGCGAGGTCCAGACGACGTGGACGTGCACCAGTTCGCTTGGAACACCTTCATCAATGCCACCTCAATTGCCCAGGGGCACGGTCTCTACGGCGCTGGGCAAGACCTGCTGGCGGACGCGCCCTCGGGCGGCATCCGCGGTGCCGGTCCCGCCGTGGCCGAACTGGAGTTCGAGCACAATCCCGTTAAGACCAACAAGGTACGGCCAGCCGAGTCTTTCACGGTGCTGGCGGCCGACAAATGCGGCCCCGGCGCCTACAACCTACCCCTGTTCCTTGGCTTCGCAGACCCGATGCACTGCGCAGGCTTGATGTTGCCCCAGAAGATCCAGGGCTTCAGCTTCCACATCATCGATATGGACAACACCGATGGGGACAGCATCATGGAGCTTAACGCTCCCGAGGACTACTACCGCATAACGGCCCTTCTCCGGGACAACGAAAGGTTCGCCATCGACGGGATCTATTCCCGCACCCACGGGGAACAGGCGGTGGCGGTGTCCGCTCAGCGGCTCCACGAGATCGCCGGTACCTATGTGGGGAAGGACGACCCCGTAGCCATCGTCCGCAACCAAGGCATCTTCCCGGCTCCCGAAGAGCTGTCCTCACCCTTCGCCAAGGCCCATTTCGTAGGCGGGGGCGTCCGAGGCTCCCACGTGATGCCCCTAATGCCCGTGGCCATCAACACCCCTATGACGGGAATCTACAGCCTGCCCCTGGTATCTTGCGTCGGCTTCTCCCTGGACGCCGGCGGCCGTTTCTCCAGCTCCCACATAGACTTCTTCGACAACCCCGCATGGGACGTGGTCCGACATCGGGCACAGGAGAAGGGGCTGAAGATGCGCAGTCAGGGGTGGTCAGGCGCGGCGATGCTACCGTACAGCAAGCTGGAGTACAATGGGTTCCGCACCACGGTCAGCAACCTGGTCGGACAGTTCGCCTTCAAGAACGGCAAGGAGGCGGGCTCTCCCGCCGAAAAAACCCCAGCAGACTAGGCCTCGATTGCACTAAAAATATCGCATAGGGCTTGTGGAGGAGGATATACCATTGTTCCCCGGACCTTTTGACTTTACCGGTCCCCCTCAAAAGGATAGAATAGGGTAGCGGCACTGTACGCACAAAAAGGTCCTTCGAGGTAGGCAGACGAGAAACGATTCGCGAAAGCTGCTGGTGGCGACCAGAAATCCCGGCAAGGTGAGGGAGTACCTACGACTCCTTGATGGAGCGCCCTTTAATCTCACTTCGCTGGACGCCGAGGCCATAGACGACGAGGTAGAGGAGTCGGGCGATTCCTTCGATGAGAATGCCCGCCTCAAGGCCGTTGCTTACGCCGCGTCCAGTGGCCTGCTGACCCTGGCCGACGACTCCGGGCTGGAAGTTGACGCCCTGGACGGAGCGCCGGGGGTCAGGTCTGCAAGGTACGGAGGGCCCGGCGCCACGGATGGGGACCGGGTGACCCTCTTGCTGAAGAATCTCGATGGGGTGCCCCCGGACAGAAGGACAGCGAGGTTCCGCTGTATTATCGCCATCGCCTACCCTTCCGGAGAGGTGCTGACCGTTGACGGAGCCGTGGAAGGCACGATAGCCCGCGAGCCCCGAGGAACCAACGGCTTCGGCTACGACCCGGTGTTCTACCTGGCCGATCGGGGTCGCACCATGGCCGAGCTGTCGCTGGAAGAAAAGAACGACCTGAGCCACAGGGCCCGCGCTGCCGAGAAGGCGGTCGCGCTCCTGAAATCCACGGCCGGCGTACCATCGTGAGAGGAGCCTGAATGGCCTCCGACGATGCCGAACTCAGGGACAAGTTCGGAAGGCCCATCCGGGATCTTAGGATCTCGGTGACGGACCGGTGCAACTTCCGCTGTCCCTACTGTATGCCCGCCGAGATCTACGGCGAGAAGTACGAGTTCCTCCCCAAGCGCGAGCTTCTGAGCTTCGAGGAAACGGCCAGGCTGGCCCGCTTGTTCGTCAAGCTGGGCGTGAACAAGATCAGGCTGACGGGTGGAGAGCCCCTGGTACGAAACGGGTTGGAAGAGCTGATCTCCCTCCTGGCCACCATCGACGGCATGGGGGACCTGACTCTCACCACCAACGGCTACCTGCTGGCGCAGAAAGCCGGGGCTCTCAGGGAAGCGGGACTCCGGAGGATCACCGTGAGCCTCGATTCCCTGGACGAAGAGGTCTTCAAGGAGATGAACGGCCGAGGCTACGGCCCCGGGCGGGTCCTAGAGGGCATCAAGGTGGCCGAGAGCGTCGGCCTGAGGCCTATAAAGATCAACGCCGTCGTCCAGAGAGGGGTTAATGACCACACCATCGTCGATCTGGCGAGGCACTTCAAGGGAACAGGCCATATCCTGAGGTTTATAGAGTACATGGACGTGGGGAACCTCAACGGGTGGAGGTTGGACCACGTGGTCTCCGCAGACGAGATCGTCGGTCGGATCGGCGCCGAGATGCCCTTGGAGCCGATAGAACCCAACTACACGGGAGAGGTGGCACTACGCTACCGATACTCCGACGGCGATGGGGAGATTGGCGTGATCGCGTCGGTGACCAGGCCCTTCTGCGGCGACTGCACCAGGTCCCGGCTGTCCACCGACGGCAAGCTGTTCACCTGCCTGTTCGCCAGCGAGGGCACCGATCTGAGGGACTCTCTGAGGTCGGGCGCCAGCGACGACGACCTGAGGGACCTGATAGTGGGAGCCTGGACCCGTCGCGAGGACCGGTACTCGGAGCTCAGGGCCCTTGCCGCCCATGGAGAAGACTCTCCGAAGAAGATCGAGATGTACCAGATCGGGGGATAAGGCCATTGCCCCGGCCGATGGAGTACCATGCGTTTCCTTACGGTCTACGTAGCGATCTGCGTGGCAGCGAGCCTGGCTGGATGGTACCTGGACGTCAGGGGATTCCCACTCTTCTGGGTGGCGGTCTGCCTGTTTTTCTTCACCCTGGCCGTCTACGTCAACTTCAGATGACCGAGGGCGCCGGGAGCTAAGGGGCCGGAAACAACGTCTCAAGAAGGGGGACATTAATGGAGCGCAAGGTAATAAACCCCTGGACATGGCAGGATGCCTTCGGATTCGTTCAGGCCAACGAGGTGCAGGGAGTGCAGAGAACCCTTATTTGCTCCGGACAGGCGTCGATGGACGCCGAGGGAAACCCGGCGCATCCCGGGGACATGCAGGCCCAGCTTACCCAGGCGTTGGATAATCTCGAGACCGTCCTGAACGATGCCGGCTTCAAGCTGTCGGACGTGGTCCGTCTGAACATCTTCACCACCGACGTCGAAGCCTTTTTCGGAGCATGGGAAGCCCTGGCCCCGCGCCTGGCCGCTTCCGGTTGTCGGCAGGCCAGCACCCTCCTCGGAGTAGCCGGCCTGGCCTTTCCAGAGCTGATGGTCGAAATAGAAGCGACGGCGGTGGCCTAGGCCAGGCCCATTTTAGCCTACCCTGACTTTGAGGGTTCCACATCCACATCGAAATCTATACGGACGGAGCGTGCTCTGGTAATCCCGGGCCCGGCGGCTACGGCGTCGTCCTCCTATACGACAAGCAGCGCAAGGAGCTGTCGGGCGGCTACCAGAGGACCACCAACAACCGCATGGAGATGTTGGCCGCGATAGTCGGCCTGGAAGCCCTCAAACGCACGTCCCAAGTCACCGTCTACAGCGACTCGTCATACCTGGTCAGGGCCATGGAGCAGGGCTGGGCCACCAAGTGGCAGGCCAACGGCTGGAAGCGCAACAAGCGAGAGATGGCGCTGAACCCCGACCTGTGGGAGAGACTCCTTGCCCTGTGCCAGGACCACGACGTAGAGTTCAAGTGGGTCAAGGGCCATTCCGGTAATGTCGAGAACGAGCGGTGCGATCGGCTGGCCACGGAGGCAGCCCGTCGGTCAGGCTTGCCGGCGGATGAAGTATACGAAGCCGGTGTGAAGGTACCCCAAAATCTGCTTTAGTCGAGCCGAGATCGAGCCCGACCGAAGGAGCCACCTATGGAAGATGAAGTCGAAAGAGATGCACCGGCCTCCGGGCTCACCCACCTGGACGAGCACGGCCGGGCCAGCATGGTCGACGTGGGCTCGAAGCCCGAAACCGAGCGAGAGGCAGTGGCCCGAGGATTCGTGTCCATGCTACCCGAGACCCTGCGCCTGATCGCGGATGGCCAGATCGCCAAGGGCGACGCCCTGGCAACCGCCCGTCTTGCGGGGATCATGGGAGCGAAGCAGACCGCCCAGCTCATACCATTATGCCATCCTCTGCCCCTCACCCATGTCGCGGTCGACATGGAGATCGACGAGGAGAAGGTGGGCATCCAGGTCAAAGCTACCGCGAAGACGTCGGCCAAGACCGGCGTGGAGATGGAGGCCCTGACCGCTGTGTCGGTGGCGGCCCTGACCATCTACGACATGTGTAAGGCCGTCGATCGGGCGATGCGGATTCAGGATGTGCGGTTGGTGCGGAAGCGAGGCGGCAAGAGCGGCGACATCATCCTGGAGGAGTAGCGGTTCGCAGGTCGTGCCGGGCATACACAGGGTGGACGGAACGCTGGGTGGTAACGTTTACCTCCTACTGGATGATGCCGGACTGACCCTGGTGGACGCAACTCTCCCCGGCAACGGGAATCGGATCTGCTTTATATCGCGAGCCTGGGCAGGGAGCCCTCGAAAATCCTCCACGTCGTCCTCACCCACGGCCACCCTGACCACACCGGGACCATCCCCTTCCTGATGCACCAGGGCGGCATGAAGGTGCTGGCCCATGGGGGGATGCAAAAGTGCGGCGGGATGGCAGGCTCCGCTTGTACTATCCGGGCCAGCTCCCATCGTTGCCCTGGAACATGCCGTTTCTGAGGCCTATCCGGGCCCACCAGCTTACTCGTCAGACGACACACCGGTCCTCTTCACGTGCAGCTAGAGGCCGCGCCGGGCTTCGTAGGCTGCGATCTTGTCCTCTCGCTCCAGAGTAATGCCGATGTCGTCTAGCCCGTTGAGCAGGGCGTGCCGCCGGAAACCGTCTACCTCGAAGGCGAAGGATATCTCTTCGCCGTCGTCCCAGATGCGCTGGGCGTCCAGGTCGACGTTAAGGCGATACCCCGGGTTCTCCAGCGCCTTGTCAAGGATACGGCGAACGGTGTCCGCGGGCGGGGTCACCGGCAGGATACCGTTCTGGAAGCAATTGTTGTAGAAGATGTCGGCGAAGCTGGGTGCGATCAGGCAGCGGAACCCGTGCTCCAGAAGCGCCCATGGAGCGTGCTCACGGGAGGAGCCGCAGCCGAAGTTGGCCCCGGCCACCAGGATTGTTGCGCCCTGATAGGCCGTCAGGTTCAGCACGAAGTCGGGGTTGGGACGGCCATCAGCGTCGAAGCGCCACGAGAAGAAGACGTTGGGGCCGTAGCCCGTGCGAGCGATGCTCTTGAGGAACATGGCCGGGATGATCTGGTCGGTGTCCACGTTCACTCGGTCCATGGGAGTTACGATGCCTGTCAGCTTGGTAAATGGTTCCATTTCTAGCCCTCCGTTCCAACGTAGTTCTTAGGGATAGAAGGCAGAGGACGTTCCAAATATGACGGGGCGACGTTCTCGATCGACTAACTGTAGAATTCTCTACGACGCTCATCTACTCGTGCGCGCCTTGCCTTCAGAATTTGCTGCCTTGTCGCTTCTGGTGGAAACTTCATCCTACTGGTAATTGAATTACACGATTGGCATGAAGTCACTGTATTTTCGAGAGTATCTTCTCCTCCAGAGCTTTTCGGAGCGACATGATCGACGCTCAACTGCATCCAATTATCAATCAACCTCCCATCGAAGCCGCAATAGACGCACGAGTAATGATCGCGCTCGTACACCTTGGCACCGTAGCCAGCAAGTGATATCCCGGACAGTCTATTCACCGCCCACTATTACATCTAGCCATTTTCTGTAGGAGCGCTAATAACCTCTGCAGACTACCACTCTCTGACGTCGACGAAGTGGCCGGCGACGGCCGCAGCGGCGGCCATCTGAGGGCTCACCAGGTGGGTGCGGCCGCCCTTACCCTGGCGCCCCTCGAAATTGCGGTTGGAGGTGGAGGCACAGCGTTGCCCGGGCTGAAGGGTGTCCGGGTTCATGCCCAGGCACATGGAACAACTCGCCTCGCGCCAGTCGAAGCCGGCGTCCTTGAAGACGCCGTCCAGCCCTTCGGCCTCGGCTTGCTTCTTGATGGCGAAGGAGCCGGGCACCACCATCGCATACACATCCGAGTGCACCTTTCGCCCCTTAGCTATCTCCGCGGCACCACGCAGATCCTCGATACGGGAGTTTGTGCAGGATCCTATGAACACCCGGTCCAGCTTGATCTCCTGGATCGGGGTGTTTGCCTCCAGGGCCATGTACTTCAGGGCCCGCTCCCCCGACTCGCGGTCGTTGGCCTCGGCGAAAGAAGCGGGGTCCGGCACCTTGCCGGTAATCGGCGCCACCATTCCGGGATTTGTCCCCCAAGTCACGAAGGGTTCCAGGTCGGAAGCCTGAATCTCCACCAGCTTGTCGTAGGTGGCTCCCTGGTCCGATGGAAGGGTCCGCCAGCGCTCTACGGCCGCGTCGAACTCGGCGCCCTGGGGCACGTTGGCGCGTCCCCTCATATAGTCGAAGGTCACGTCGTCGGGCGCGACCATACCCGCCCGGGCGCCCCCCTCTATGCTCATGTTGCACACCGTCATGCGACCATCCATCGACAGAGAGCGGACGGCCTCTCCGGTGTATTCGATGACGTGGCCTACGCCGCCGTTAATCCCTATCTGCCCGATGATGCCCAGGATCAGATCCTTGGCGGTAACCCCGAAGGGCAGCGGCCCGTTGACCCGGACCTCCATGGTCCTGGGCTTGTTCTGGCGCAGGGTCTGGGTGGCCAGCACGTGCTCCACCTCGGACGTTCCGATGCCTATGGCGAAGGCCCCAAAGGCTCCGTGGGTAGCTGTGTGGCTGTCGCCACACACGATGGTCTTGCCCGGCTGAGTGTACCCCTGCTCCGGGCCGATGATATGGACTATCCCCTGCAAGGGGCTGTTCATGTCGTATAGGGTGACCCCGAACTCCTCGCAGTTATGGGAAAGGGCCTCCAGCTGGTTTCGGGAGACCTCGTCGGTGATGGGCAGGGAGCGGTCCCATGTGGGCACGTTATGGTCGGCGGTGGCGACGGTCAGGTCGGTGCGCCGCACTTTCCGACCGGCGATCCGGAGGCCGTCGAAGGCCTGGGGGGAGCTGACCTCGTGCACCAGGTGCAGATCAATGTAGAGGATGGCCGGCAGGCCGGGCTCTTCATGAACCAGGTGGGCATCCCAAATCTTCTCGAATATGGTCTTGGGTGCCATGGCACCTCCCTTACGCGATATAGTCTTCCATGTACAGATAGGGTATCTCGGTCGTCCGTCGGGCCATGGCCGCGTCATTGCCGATCAGCTCATCACACCGTTCCTCCAGGGCCGTAGCCACGATTACGGCGTCGGCCAGGGACAACCGCGTGGCCGCTCGAACCTGTGCGGCACGATTGGCTATTGAACGGTCAAAGTTCCTGACAACCAAGTTGGGGGACTCTCTAAAGAAAAGCTCCGCCCTATCGAGGATCACTCGATTCTGCTCCCGCAATGGCTTGACCAAAACTTCTGCTACCACGACAGTCGACACCAGCGCCACCACGAGGCCCCGCTCCATAAGGTAAAGCAGATGTTGGGCCAGTGCGTTATAGATTGCTCTTCCTTCCAGGTGGTAGATCACCAGGTTAGTATCCAGCGCTATCCGCCGATAGGCCGTGACATCTTCGAGCCACCGGTCCACCTGGGGAACCCTTTGGATGACTATGGTATCCGGCGGTAATAGATCTCGGGTTTTTCGGCCCGAGTCAAAGGCTTAACCGCATCGAGCTTTTCAAGCTCCTCTAATTTCTCGATCACCAGCCTTTTCGGTTTCCCGACTCTCTCGGCTATTTGCCTCACACTAAGTTCCTCGGTGGAAGAGGTGACATCGTATACGGCGCGAAGCTCTGGATCCTGGATTAGGGCCTCCTTGAGAGCCCCTATGTCCCAGCCATGGCGGACTTCGGCTATATAACGATCGATCTCTTCCTTCGTTGAGCCGTACACACCCTTCAAACTCCCAGAAAAGTATTCCGTCCAGCTCTCTGGCTTGGGCAGTAAGACTATCCGGTCGTCTATCAGTTGCGCAACCAGCTTGTCCCCGGGCTTCAAGCCAAGGCCACGCACCATATCCGCCGGCAACGTAACCTGGTTCTTGCTGGACATCGTGATGGTTGCCATGGCAATGCTCCTAGGTAAGGTATACCAAGGAGACCGTAAGTCACACCAAGCAACCCTGTCAAGCTTCCTGAAGAAAGATCCGGTGGGTACCTTCAGGTCCCCACCGGATCTCACGGTTAGTCCGGCGTGGTCAGAGGTTCGGACACGTTGGCAACTCCCACCTGGCCCACCAGCCGGTTCACGGCGCTCAGGTAGGCCTTGGCGCTGGCAACGATGATATCGGTGGAGGCGCCCCGGCCAGTGAACATCATTCCGTCCTGCTCCACACGGACGACCACCTCGCCGATGGAGTCCAGGCCCTCGGTGACGGAGTGGACGTTGAAGTCAGCGAGCTTGGCGGGAACCCCGATGGCCCTCTGTATGGCCTTACACACCGCATCCACCGGGCCGTTGCCCGTGGATGCGTCGCTGTACACGTTGTTGTCTGGACCGGTGACCCGCACGGTAGCCGTGGCCATGTCGCGGTCACCGCCGGAGAACTGCACCTGGTCTAGGGTGTAGGTCACCGGCTCCACGGAGGCCCGCTTCTCCTCAGCCATCAGCGCCTCCAGGTCGCGGTCGGTGACTTCCTGCTTCTTGTCGGCCAGCACCTTGAAGGCTTCGAACACCAGGTCTAGGTCTTCCCGTGAGAGCACATAGCCCAGGGCCTCGAGGCGGGAGCGCAGGCCTGCCCGGCCGCTGAGCTTGCCGAGGACTAGAACGTTTCCCGGCCATCCGATGGAGACCGGGTCCATCAGCTCGTAGGTGCTGCGCTCCTTGAGCACGCCGTCCTGGTGGATGCCCGAGGCGTGGCGGAAGGCGTTCTCCCCCACCACCGACTTGTTGGGCTGGACGGGCATTCCCGTGATGCGGCTCACCAGGCGGCTTGTGGGGTATATCTGTGTGGTGTCCACGTTCATGTCCACGTTGAGGAGATCACGGCGGGTGTGGGCTGCCATGATTACCTCTTCTAGAGAGGCGTTACCCGCCCGTTCCCCGATGCCGTTGATGCATCCCTCGACCTGCCGCGCCCCGGCCTGGATGGCGGCGATGCTGTTCGCCACAGACAATCCCAGGTCGTTATGGCAGTGCACACTGAGCACCGCTCTATGGATGTTGGAGACGTTCTCCTGGATATTCGTCAGCAGCTGGGCGAACTGGGAGGGAACGGCGTACCCCACGGTGTCGGCGATGTTAACCGTGGTGGCCCCGGCACGGATCACGGCTTCCAGGAGTTGGTAGAGGTACTCCGGCGTAGTCCTGGTGGCGTCCATGGGGGAGAACTCCACGTTATCGCAATACTTCTTCGCCCTGGCCACCATGGACACTGCCAGGTCCATGACCTCTTCCCGATTCTTCCGGAGCTGGTGCATGATGTGGATGTCGGAGCTGGAGAGGAAGACGTGGATGCGGATGCTCTCGCCGTCCTTGAGGGCTTCCCAGGCCTGGTCGACGTCATTGGGATGGGCCCGGGCCAGGGAGGCGATGACCGGCCCCTTGACCTCTCGGGCGATGGTCTTCACCGCCTCGAAGTCTCCGGGCGAGCTGGCGGCGAACCCCGCCTCGATGACGTCCACCTTGAGACGGCCCAGCTGGCGGGCGATCTCCAGCTTCTCGCTGCCGGTCATGCCGATGCCGGCGGATTGCTCGCCATCCCTGAGCGTGGTGTCGAATATTGTTACCTGGTTGCTTGCCATTGTTACGGTCCCCTTTCTGATTTTCGGTTGGTAGCCGTGGGTATCTTGGGTCGGCTCAGAAAGGATTCCGCAGGGTAACGTAGTCCGCCGTCCCGAGCCCTGCCAGGACCCGGGGGCGGCGGCGAACTACGCTCACCTTACTCTCCTGTGTCACGTTAGTGCCTCCTGCCAAAGGAGTGCTACTCCACCGGGTTCATCCAGGGCATCATCCGCCGGAGCTGTTTCCCCACCTCTTCGATCTGGTGGTCGTCGGCTTCCTGACGCATCTGGAGGAAGCGCTTCCGCCCCTCGTCGTTCTCCGCCATCCACTCTTTGGCGAAGGTGCCGTCCTGGATGTCTCTAAGAATGCCGCGCATGTTCTCCCGCACGTGTTCGTCGATCACCTTGGGGCCGCGGCTATAATCGCCGTACTCGGCAGTGTCGCTCACCGAGTAGCGCATGTACTTGAAGCCTCCCTGGAAGATCAGGTCCACGATCAGCTTCATCTCGTGGAGGCACTCGAAGTAGGCCAGCTCCGGTGGATAGCCCGCCTCCACCAGTGTCTCGAAGGCGGTCTTGATCAGCGCGGTAACGCCTCCACAAAGGACGTTCTGCTCGCCGAAGAGGTCCGTCTCGGTCTCGTCCTTGAAGGTGGTCTCCAACACCCCGGCGCCGGTGCATCCGATGCCCTTGGCGTAGGCCAGGGTGACTTCCTTGGCGTCGCCGGTGGCATCTTGCTCCAGGGCCATGAGGGCGGGAACGCCGATACCTTCGGTGAACATTTCCCTCATCCGATGGCCCGGGGCCTTGGGCGCCACCATGGAGACGTTCACGTTGGACCCGGGCACGATCTGCCGATAGTGGATGTTGAAGCCGTGGGCGAACATCAGAGTGCTGCCGGGCTTCAGGTTGGGCTCGATGGACTCCCTGTACACCGGTCCCTGGACGTGGTCCGGTATCACGATCATCACTACATCGGACTGCCGGGTCACCTCGTCCACGTCTCCGACTTCCAAACCGGCCTGGCGGGCCGCCTCGCGGCTCTTGCTGCCGGCGTGGAGCCCCACCATTACCTTCTGGCCGTTGTCCTTGAGGTTCAGGGCGTGGCAGTGCCCCTGGCTCCCGTAGCCGATGATTCCCACGACCTTTCCTTCCAGGTGGCCGAGGTCGGCATCGCTGTCGTAATAAACGTTAGGCATATTCCCCTTCTCCATTCAGGATACGTGCCGGGATCAGTCGAGCGGTGTGTCGACCTCGCCCCCGCCGTTTGACTGGTTCCTGATCCGCTCGGGCTTCCCTTCGGAAAGGCCCCGAGACATAGCTATCCTTCCGGTGCGCATCAGCTCCTTGATCCCAAATGGACGGAGCATCGTGTACAGGGCGTCTATCTTGTCTTCCTCCCCGGTGACCTCGATGATGAGGGATTGGGGGCTCACGTCGACTATGTTGGCGCGAAATATGTCTATCAGCTGGACTATCTCGCTCCTGTTGGCCGGGGTCGCCCTCACCTTGATCAGGGCCAACTCCCGGGCCACCACGTCCTCTTCCTCCAGCTCAGACACCTTGATGACGTCGATCAGCTTGTTGAGTTGCTTGGTGACCTGCTCCACCGTGTCCTCGTCACCCTCGACCACAAAGGTCATGCGGGACAGGTTGGGCTGCTCACTGGCGCCCACCGCAAGGCTGGATATGTTGTAGCCCCGCCGCCGGAACAGGCTGGAGACCCGGTTGAGGACTCCGGGCCGGTCCGCGACCAGGGCAACGATGGTGTGACGCGGCTCTTCCATCACCTCACCCCCTGACCGGGCGCTTGCGGCACCGCGTTCAGCCGGGGGTCTTCCATCATCTCGGCGAGGCTCTCTCCGGCGGGGATCATGGGATAGACGTTTTCCTCGGGCTCGACCATGAAGTCGATTAGCGTGGGGCCGGGCTCCTGGCCGGCCCACTGGATGGCCGAGTCCACCTGAGCCTTGTCGGTGACCCGCATGGCCGGTATGCCGAAGGCCTCGGCCAGCTTGACGAAGTCGGGGTTGTGGGTGTATCCGGTGGCGGTGTACTCCTTGTTATAGAAGAAGTCCTGCCACTGGCGTACCATGCCCAAGAAGTTGTTGTTCATAATGGCGAACTTGACGGCGATGTTGTTCTCCACCGCGGTAGCCAGGTCGCACATGGTCATCTGAAAGCCGCCGTCGCCGCAGATGGACCAGACCGGCTTATCGGGCCGGCCTACTTTGGCGCCCAGGGCGCCCGGCACTTCGAAGCCCATGGCTCCGAGCCCGCCCGAGGTGATAAGGCCATTGGGTTCTTTAAAGGCGCAGTGCTGAGCCGCCCACATCTGGTGCTGCCCCACGCCGGTAACGATAGTGGCCCTGCAGTCCGTGATCTCTGACAGTCGGTTCAGGACATACTGGGGGATGATCGATTCGGATTCTCTCACTTTGTAGGAAGGATGCTCCATGCGCATCTCCTCGATGTGCTGTACCCAGGAGGTGTGCAAACCGTGCTCTACTTGGGGCAGCATGGCCCGCAGCACCCGCTTCAGATCCCCTACGATAGGCACGGTAGCCTTTACGTTCTTGCTGATCTCCGAGGGGTCCACGTCAACGTGGATCACCTTGGCATTGGGGGCGAAGGCGCTGACCCGGCCCGTCACCCGGTCGTCGAAGCGCATGCCGAGGGCGATCAGCAGATCCGCCTGGTCTATGGCCATGCTGGCGTAGCTCATGCCGTGCATCCCCGGCATCCCCACGTTAAGGAAGTGTTCCGAGGGGAAGGAGCTGATGCCCAGCAGGGTAGTGATTACCGGAATCTGGGCCTTCTCAGCCAGCTCCAGCACTTCGTCGTAGGCCCGGGATATGATGATTCCGTGGCCGGCCAGGATTACGGGCCGCTCGGCCTGGCCGATGAGCTTGGCGGCCTTCTGGATCTGTGTGGGATGGCCTTCGAGAGTGGGCTTGTATCCGGGCAGGTCAACTGTCTCTGGATAGAAGAACTCCGCGGTCTCGTTCAGCAGCACGTCCTTGGGTATATCCACCAAGACTGGTCCAGGCCTGCCGGTGTTGGCGATGTGGAAGGCCTCCTTTATGGCCGCGGGGATCTCCGAGGCCTTCATGACCAGGTAGTTGTGCTTGGTCACGGGGAGGGTTATTCCGGTAACGTCCGTCTCCTGAAAGGCGTCGCGGCCGATGGAAGCCCTGGGGACCTGGCCGGTTATGGCCACGATGGGCACGGAATCCATCTGGGCGCCGGCGATGCCGGTCACGAGGTTGGTGGCACCTGGGCCGGAGGTGGCGATGCAGACTCCTACGCGTCCGGTGGCCCTGGCGTACCCGTCGGCGGCCATGGCGGCCGCCTGCTCGTGCCGCACCAGGATGTGGCGCAGCTTGGGGTACTGCGCCAGCGCACCGTACAGGGGCAACACCGCTCCGCCGGGCAGTCCGAAGGCTACCTCAACTCCCTCGCGGAGGAGGCTTTCACATACGATCTGTGCGCCTGTAAGCTTCATGGGAACCCTCTTCGGACAAAATAAAAACCCGCCCTCAAGGGACGGGCTGGACTTCCCGCGGTACCACCCTCGTTTCCCGGTCGGCTGTACACCAGTCGGGACACTTTCCAGGCTTTAACGGCGCCCACCGCCTCTCCCTACTCGCTCCGCCTAGACGGAGTTTCAGGAAGGCCGCTCGGGGGCGAGTTCGGGGCCGGACCCGCCGCCGGGATTCCACCATTTCCCGGCTCTCTAGCACGGTGTACCCCTACTACTCCCCTTCATCGCGGGAATCTGAAGTTGTGGATTCAGTCTATCAATCGCCCTGCGCGTTGTCAATAGTCGCCACGCTCCGCTTTCCCTGTAAAACCTCCTCCGTTGAACAAAAGGGGCTTTTGTGCTACTTTACCCCAAAAGCCAGGGGGAGCGTGAAGACATGGCCACGAGCTCGGACGCCCTTATCTCCAAGCGCACAGAGGTCACCGGGACCCTCGACGACGCCATGGAGCTCTGCTATACGCGGGGTTGGACCGATGGGCTGCCGGTGATACCGCCCACCGAGGACCGCGTCCTACGGTTCCTGGAGTTCACCGATCTCCACCCGTCGGACGTTATCGGCGTGGAGCCCCTCCGCGGCCGGGTGATAACGGCGGAGAAGGTGGCCATCAACGCGGTCATGGCAGGGTGCCGTCCCGAGTACATGCCTGTCATCACGGCCGCCGTGGAGTGCATGGTGCAGCCCGAGTTCGCCCTTCATGGGAGCTCGGCCAGCACCGGCGGGTCTGCTCCGCTGCTCCTGATCAACGGGCCGGTGAGGCAGACGCTGGGGTTCGCCAGCGGACACAACATCTTCGGCCCGGGCCCCGACCGCAGGGCCAACGCCACCGTAGGCCGGGCGATACGGCTGCTCCTGATCAACGTTCTGGAGAACCATCCCGGCATCCTGGACCGCTCCACCCTGGGACACCCGGGCAAGTACAGCTACTGTATCGCCGAGGACGAGGAGAACAGCCCATGGGAGCCCCTGCACGTCGAGCGGGGCTTCGCACCGGAGGCCAGCACAGTCACGGTGTTCGCGGCTCTGGCCCCGCTCCAGGTCGACTCCACGGCCGCCGGCTCCCCGGAGAAAGTGCTCACGGCGGTGGCCGACACCATGAAGGGGCTGAGCTACGGCCACGGCGAGATCCTCCTGGTGATGGGTCAGGAGCACGCCGGTTTCTTCAAGGACACCCCGTGGAACAAGACCAAAGCGAGGGAGTTCCTTTTCGAGAAGGCCCGTCGGACGACGGGGGAATGGTTCGCGGCCCAGAAGGCCGAGGCGCCGGCGCCGGGCAAGGAGAACGACTCTGTACCGGTGTGCCGTACCCCTGACTCGGTGGTGCTGCTGGCCGGTGGCGGCTCGGGAGGGCCCTGGTCCGCCCTGGTGCCACGATGGGGCAGGGGCGTGGTATCCCAGTCAGTCATCAGGGAGATCGACACCAGCCGAATATCGTAGCGGTCCCCGAGGAGGGTACTAAATGGCCGTAAATCGCCCTTTCTACGTCCGCGCCACCATAGTGGCCCTTTTCGTTATTGCCGTGGCTTCCGTCGTTCCTACTATCGTGCAGGGGGTGGAAGGGGTCGAAGGCTTCTTCTTCGGTTTCATCGCCACTGTATTGAGTCTAGTATTCGGCGGCCTCATCTGGCGATACGGCGGCTGGCTGCTGTGGGTGGCTCCTCTGTTGGGCGTGGGAGCGTGGATCCTGTTCTCCGTCACGTTGAGCTACGACAGCGACGGGTTGAAGACTTTCTTCGACTTCGCTCCCGCGATCGTGATCCTGGCGGCTGGGCTCGTTGCCTTTGTGTGCGGACCGGTGGCATTTTTTCTGGGCCGCCGCCCGAACCCTCGCACTACGGCCACCTTCTCGGAGCGGGCGGGGTTCGGCACCTTAGCCGCGGTGGTGGCCGCGCTGGTCATTGCTTCGGGCATTGTCTCTCTCGTTGGGCGAGACTCCGTGAGCGCATCGGAAAGAGCGGAGGCCTTCCAAACGGTAGAGATGAAGGGGACCGAGTTCATTCCTCGGGAGCTGGATCTGCCGGCGGGACAGCCACTTCGTGTCGTGGTGGAAAACAAGGACCTGATCGTTCACACCTTCACCGTCGACGACCTGGACATCGAGTACATTTTGGGAGGGCACAGCGAAAAGCTCATGGAGCTGCCCGCAATCCCAGCCGGTACCTACGAGTATGCCTGCAAGGTGCCGGGGCACGAGGACATGAAGGGGACCCTGGTGGTACGGTAGCGGGTGACCCGGTCCGGGCCCGACGAGCCCCTGGACCGACGGTCTCTGCGTAACCGGTAGATGACCGCTGGTGTTATAATGGTCAATGAGCGGAGACATCACTCATTCGGGAGGAACGACATGGTCGTAGAGGCTACCAAGTTCAAGATCCTGGACCCCACGGTGGAGGCCATCCCGGACAACACCCTCCTGGCGACGAGACCTCCGGACCTGAACGGAAAGACCGTGGGGCTTTTGTCCAACAGCAAACGCAACGCCGATACGCTGCTGGACGCGATCTACTCCCTGCTCCAGGACACTTACGAGTTCGGGGGCGTGGTCCGCCTGAACAAGGGAGACGCCTCCCGCCCGGCTCCGAAGCACATCATGGACGAGCTGCTGGAGAAGTGCGACCTGGTGATAACCGCCACCGGGGATTGAGGGTCCTGCAGCTCGTGCAGTATGCACGACGCCATAACCGTGGAGAAGGCCGGTAAGCCCGCGGCTCTAATCGCCACCGATCCCTTCGTCCCCACCGCCCGTTCCATCGCTAGGATCCGTGGTATAGAGGAGTACCCCTTCGCCATCGTGACGCATCCGGTGGGTAGCCTGGACGAGGATGGGGTAATGGCCCGGGCCAGGCAAGCCCTTCCCAGGGTAATGGAGATCCTCCTGTCGAAATAGCCTGTCCTTCCCACCGCACTCGATGAACCTCAGGGGGTCGCTTGATACAGGCGACCCCCTTTATTGGGCACCAGATATGACCCGGAGGCCCTGGCAGCGGCGGTCCATGATCGGGGTGGTCCAGAAATACTCCGCACAGGGCGTGAGATAGGACTTGAAAGACACCAGCAACGAGCACCTGGGTCCACGGGAAACAACCGCGCCGGAAGCGGCTCCAAAGGCTCCAGCCAGCCGGCGCCAAAGCCGGGGCTTCGTCCTGGGCAGCCTCTCCCTGGGCCACGGCATTTCCCACCTGATGGATCAGAGCTTCCCCCTCTTGATGACCGAGGTTGCCGAGGCCATGGGCCTGGGCACTCTCCAGAAGGCCAGCCTCTTCGCGGTAAGACAGGTGGGGTCCAGCATCACCAGCCTGGGCGGCGGCCCCATCGTGGACCGCCTGAAGCATCGCTGGGGGACCATCCTTACCCTGTGCATGGTGTGGGCATCCCTGGCCTACGCTTTCGCCGGCGTCTCCCCCAACTTCGTCGTCCTGATCATAGCCATCTCTCTGGTCTCCATACCCGGAGCTCTATGGCACCTGCCGGCGACGGCAGCGGTTTCCCCGCGTTTCCCCGACCGCCGGGGGTTCGCGGTCTCGATGCACGGCTTCGGGGCCAACATAGGCAACGCCCTCAGCCCGATAGTGGCGGGCGCCCTGCTTGGGATCGTCGTCTGGAACCAGGTCTACTATATCTACACCGCTCCGGCCCTTCTAATGGCCCTCTTCGTGTGGTGGGCCCTCCGCAACGTGGGGATCGACGGGGGACGGGAGCAGGTACAGGCGCTGTCCGACCGGTTCCGCATGGCAGGGACGTTGCTCAAAAAACCCATCGTCTTGGGGTTGATCACAGCCGCTCTGGTGCGAGGCATCGGGCTGAATGCCATCTTCAACTGGACACCCTTCTATCTGAAGGAGGATCTCGGGATGGGTTCCTTTGAGGCGGGTGGCTACTACGCCCTGCTCACCGGGCTGGGCATCGCCTCCGCGCCAGTGCTCGGGGCCCTCTCGGACAGGTTTGGCCGGAAACAGATCCTGGTGCCGGGCTTCGCCGCCGCTGCGGTACTGTCCATGCTGGTGGTCAGCACCGGGGACTCCGTCTGGCTGCTGGTGGTACTGGCCGGACTGGGCTTATTCAGCTTCGCCCTGCACCAGATCATTCTGGCCGCACTCCTTGACCTGGCGGGCCAGGGCGAACAAGCCACGGCCACTGGTTTGCTCTTCGGTATCAACGGACTCCTGGGCAGCGTCTCGCCATTCTTCGCCTTCGTAATCATCGACTATCTGGGCGGAAACGGGTCCATCTTCTACTATTCGGGCATTCTTACTGCCGTGGCGGCTGTGATCATTTTTGTGCTGCCGCTGGCTCGCACGCCATCGTCGGTAAGGAACTGAAGCGCACCAGGACCTTCTGGCGCGGGCCTGCGTAGTATGAGCCGACGGGCCCTCCCTTAATGGGACGAGACCTGGCCCCGGAGCCGTGGGAACACCTGGTCGCGGAAGGCGTTCAGGGTGGTTTCAGGCAGGTCATAGGTCTCGATAGTCTGGAGGAACAGCTTCCGCACCCCTGACTCTTCCAGCTCTCCCAGCCTCTGGACACACCTCTCCGGCGTGCAGAAGAGTCCCAGGGCCTCGCTCACCTGCTCCACGAGCTTTCGGGGCAGGAAGGCAGTGGCCCTTACGGCCTCATCCCAGTCTTCGGCGTGGACAATGTCCGGGTACAGACGTCTGACCTCCTCGGGGATCTCGAAGTCCGGTATCTCGATCCCCGCTTCCCGCAGCCACCGGGCCCGGGGCTCCTCCAGGATCCACTCGGCACATATGGGGCGGGCCATGGCCAGCGCGGCCTCCATGTCCTGCTCCAGGTGGACCCGGGAAACGTAGATCACCTCCATGGACGCCGGGTCCCTGCCCGACTTGCGGACGCCTGCCTCGAACCTGCGCTGGGCAGCCTCGATCATCGTGGGGTGCACTCCCACCGCTATCAGGGCGCCGTCGGCAACCTCCCCGGCCAACTCTATGGTGCGGGGTCCTGTGGCGCCGATGAGCACGGGAATCTGGCGTCCCGAGGCAAATGAGAGGTGGGCCTCGAAGCCCTCCAGGACGACCCGCTCGCCGGCCAGGAGGCGCTTCATGGTCACCACGGCCTCACGCATCTGGTCGATAGTGGCAGCCCTGCGGCCGATAGTCCGCACCGCGCTGTAGCCGCTGCCGATGATTATCGCCACACGGCCGGGCGCCAACTCCTCGACCGTCTGGGCGGCCGAGGCCAGCACCGAAGCATCGCGGGTAATGGGGTTGGTCACCGCGGTATAGAGCCTGAGACGGGAGGTGCTCTGGGCAGCCAGCGCCAGGTTGACGTACACGTCCCGCATGATGAGCTGGCTGTCCGGAACGCCCATGCCGGCGAAACCGGCTTCCTCGACCCTGGCCGCGAAGGACGCCAACCGGTCCGCCGGGCCACTGCCCGCGACGCGGAGGGAGATCTCCATCATCGACTCGTCCTCCTAGCCTTGGATGCTTCTGAGCCTTCTCTCATAGCCGTGAACGAACTCCTGTTGTTCGGGGGCCTCCACCGACCCGGGCCGCAGCTTCCTTACCTGCCTGAGGGCGTCTCCTGCGCTGTAGCCGGTATGGACCAGATAGCAGGCGAGGACGGTGCCCGTCCTGCCGTAGCCAGCCCGGCACGAAACGCCCACCTCCGAGCCATCTTCGATGTGGTGGTCGATATAGCCGATTATCCGATCGATCTGCTCGTCGGTGGGCGCCTGCATGTCAGGAACGAACTCGGCCAGGTCCGACAAACCCAGTTCCTCGCCGGAGGTGGTCCGCCGCTCCAGCCGCACCAGGGCCCTGATTCCATGACCCTTCAGGTACATTAGCTCCTCGCGGATGAGGGGACCTTGCGAGCCGGCGAGCTTGCCGGGGATGACCCAGCTAAAGTTCATTGCCCTTGACCCCCGAGTTTGCGGTGTACTTCCTCGGTGGAGAGGCCGTCGACGGCTACTCGCTTGTTCCTCGATGCGTGTCCGTGGAGGAGCCTGATCTTGCTGGAAGACACCCCCAGGGTTTCCGAAAGCAGCCTCAACACGGCCTGGTTGGCCTTGCCTCCTACGGGAGGCTCCTTCACTCTGAGGTAGACTACCCCGTCCTTGACGCCCATGACCTGGTCGCGGGATGATCCCGGCTGGACCTTGACTCTGATGCCACTCTCTGAAGCCGTCAAGCGCCACCTCGGCGGACTCTAGGATCCTACGCCGTTGGCCTGCCACGCGGCCGACCCTTAGGCTGTCGATGACAGCGGGTCCGTTGGGCGGTAGTCATGACCGGCTAGCCCGTGTCCTCTTCAGCGGACCGACAGACCGAGCAGATCCCAGTGACCGTGAAGTTATCCAGGTCCGGCTCGAAGCCGAACTCGTTGGAAAGCCTGGTTCGGAACTCGTCCAGGTAGCTGGGACTGAGGTTGAAGGCCTTCCCGCACGTCTGGCACACCATGTGATTATGGCGGGCGTTGGGATCAGTCAGCTCGTAGTGCAGCCGGTCTCCCATGCCCACCTCGGTGACCAGCCGCAGCTTCTTGAACAGGTGGAGGGTGCGATAGACCGTCGCTATGTCCATGTATGGGTAGGCCAGCTTGGCCCGCCGGTACACCTCGTCCACGTTCATGTGGCCTTCCCCATCGGCTATGGCCGACAGGATGATAAGCCGTTGGGGGGTAAGTCTGATCCCCTTGGATTTAACCGTCTCCAGAATCTCTTGATGCCTGGTCACGCAGTCTCCACCGTTTGCAGATACCTCTGTTTTCTCCTGGTTTTCTTCAATGTAGTCCCGGCCGACCCGCCCTGTCAAGGCATCCGAGGCGGTTGGGCTGAGGGGTTACACAACGTCCGCGCTGACATCGATGTCGTGCTGTAGTATGATTCGTGTGCTACAGCCACCGACAGCGACACCATAGAGTTACAGGAGGCCGACATGGAGTACGAAACTATCCTGTTTTCGGTGGACGACGCCGTGGCCACCATCACCCTCAATCGCCCCGAGGTGCTGAACGCCACCAGCCCACAGATGGTGCGGGACCTCTCCCAAGCCGCGGACCGGGTCGAAGGCGACGAGACCGTCAAGGCCCTGGTCATCCGAGGTACCGGACGGTCCTTCTGCGCCGGGGCCGACCTGAACTCCCTGGGTGCGTCTTTCGAGGATTTCTCGGTCCTGGAGGGGTTCCTAAAGGAGGTCAACGCCCTGCTTTTTCATCTGGAGGAGCTTCCCATCCCCGTGATCGCCGTAGTGCACGGACACGCCCTGGCGGGAGGCCTGGAGCTCATGCTGGCCTGCGACATGGCCATCGCCGCCGAGGACGCCCGCATCGGAGACCAGCACGTCAACTTCGCACTGATGCCCGGGGCAGGCTCCTCCCAGCGACTGCCCCGGAAAATAGGCTCCCAGAGGGCGATGGAGCTCCTGCTCACAGGGCGCTGGCTGTCGGGGAAGGAGGCCGAGCAGTGGGGCCTGGTGCTGCGGGCCGTGCCCGCCGAGTCGCTGGACGAGGAGCTGGAGCGCATAGTATCCCGCCTGCGGGACAAGAGCCGGCCGGCCCTGGGCTGGATAAAGGGCACCGCGATGAAGGGACTGGGCATGTCGCTGCGGGAAGGCGTCACGCTGGAGACCCGGTCCTTCGCCGAGTACGTGGCCACCTCGACCCACCCTAAGGAGGGCATCCAGGCCTTCCAGGAGAAGCGTCCAGCGAAGTTTTAGTGTTATTGGTGTAGTAAAATAATCTAAGGAAGATGTTTAAGTACGAAGTCATTATTTACTGGGCCGAGAAGGACCAAGCCTTCGTCGCGGAGGTTCCTGAGTTGGCGTGGTGTGCCAGTGACCGAGCAACCTACCAGGAGGCCCTGGCTAATGTAGAGGTAGTCATCAAGGAGTGGATCGAGACCGCTCAGGAGCTGGGGCGTACCGTCCCCGAAGCCAAGGGACGATTGGTTGTTTGCTTGACCTATAGCTACGGAGGCGTGTTTTGGCGACAAGCTACATTCTGAGCGATTATGTAGACCAGGCGATGGCTCTGGCCGAATATGACAAGTTGGAGGCCGGTACTTTCGCGGGGCGTATTCCAGACTGTATGGGAGTCCTCGCTTTTGGAGCCACGTTGCGTCGGTGCCAGGAGGATTCAAGGTCCACCCTCGAAGACTGGATCTTGCTAGGCCTCAAACTGGGTCATCCTTTGCCACTAATCGGTGCCGTCGATCTAAACCAGGAGCCGACCCGTGAGCAGGTGGACACCCTGTAGACGTCGCGATTTTATTCGCAGGTTACGTGAATTTGGCTTCGACGGTCCTTTCTCAGGAACCCGGCATCAGTTTGGTTTACTCCCGACATCGCTTAGCGATTCCCTCTAATGACGAGTACTCCATCCCACAGTTACACATGATGCTCCGAGAAGTAGAGCAGATGATAGGCCGTCGAATAGCTGTTGGTGAATGGAACCGTTCATGATCCGGTGATGGTGATTTAGCCCCGATCCAGCCCCTGGAAGAATTCTTTCGCAGGCACCGTCTCCTGGCCTCCCTCGACCATGTCCCGCACCGTCACCTGGCCCTTCTGGACCTCTTCTTCCCCTACGATGACCACGTACCTGGCTCCCAGGGCGTTGGCCTGTCTGAACTGTCCCCGCAGGCTCCTGGACCCGTCACTCAGGGTGGCCCCGGGCCCATCCCGACGTATCCGGAAGGCGATCTGAAGGGCGGCGTCCCGGGTTCCCTCGCCGGCGTTAACCACGACGTACCCGGGAGCCGGCTCGGGCGGCACATCCACCTCTTGTCTCTTGAGGTTCAGCACCATTCTCTCCATGCCGGTGCCGAAGCCGATACCGGGGGTGGGCCGGCCGCCCAGCTGCTCCATCAAGCCGTCATAGCGGCCTCCGCCCAGGATGGTGCTCTGAGCCCCTTCCTGGGCTGGCTGTATCTCGAAAACCGTACGGGTATAGTAGTCCAGCCCCCTCACCAGCCGGTGATCGATGCGGTACGGGATGTCCACCAATCCGAGGTAACGCTGCAGCCGGTCCCAATGGTCCTGGCAGTCGGCGCAGAGGTGGTCTACGGACCTTGGGGCCTCCCCACCCAACCCCCGGCAAACCTCTTGCTTGCAGTCCAGGAGCCGCAGGGGGTTCCGTTCCAGCCGGGAACGGCAGTCATCGCATAGCCGGGCATAGTGCTGGGCATAGTAGCTCTTCAGCTCTTGTATGTACGCCGGACGGCACTGGGGGTCTCCGATGCTGTTCAGCAGCAGGGAAAGTCCCTGCAACCCCAGAGACGAGGTAAGCTTCCATCCCAGGTCTATCACCTCGGCGTCCACCGAGGGGTCGGCGTCACCCAGGACCTCCGCCCCGAACTGGTGATGCTCCCGATACCGCCCCGACTGGGGCCGCTCGTAGCGGTATACGGGACAGAAGTAGTAGAGCCGCACCGGCTGAGGGAGGTTCTGCATTCCGTGCTCGAGATAGGCCCGGCACACCGGCGCCGTCCCTTCCGGGCGGAGCGTGATCAGGTCCCCTCCCCGGTCCTCGAAGGTGTACATCTCCTTTTCGACGATGTCGGTGCCCTCGCCCACAGAGCGCACGAACAGTCCGGAATCCTCGAACACGGGGGTGTCCAGTCGCACAAAGCCGTACTTCCGGCAGAGACCGACGGCCTTGCCCTCGATATAGCGCCAGTACACTTGCTGCTCCGGCAGCAGGTCGGTTGTACCTCTGGGCGCCTTAAACTGCATTTATCAGCCTCTCTCCCCGGAACAGGATACAGCAGGGGACCAAAGCGAGTAAAGCTGGCGAGGCGTGTATCCTACAGAGGACCGCCGGGGTACAGTCGAGCCACCCTGTTTCGAATGGCGGCTGTTGGACTGGACTTGCAAAACTGGAAGGTTTATCATATGCGTACCGGAGGTGTCCTCTATAGTGACCACGGCGGTGAAAGAGCTCCTGAACCGCGTCCAGAGCTACCTCCCAGAGGACAAAGTGGCTCTGGTACAGGACGCCTACGCCTTCGCCCGGGAGTGCCACGACGGCCAGAATCGGGCTTCCGGTGTGCCGTACATCGAGCACCCGATGCAGACCGCCCTCTTCCTGGCAGACCTCCACCTGGACGTCACCACGGTGGCCGCCTCTCTCCTCCACGACCTCATAGAAGACTGCGGCATCACCTACGAGGAGCTGAAGCACCGGTTCGGGGATGATGTAGCCAAGCTTGTGGACGGGGTGACCAAGCTGACCCATATGGATCTGAAGATGGCCACCGAGGACGGCTCCCAGCAGTCCAGTACCTTCCAGGAAGAGCACCTCCAGGCGGAGAGCCTGCGCAAGATGCTGGTAGCCATGGCCGAGGACATCCGGGTCGTCCTGATCAAGCTGGCCGACAGGCTTCACAACATGCGAACGCTGGGCGCCCTGTCTCCGGCCCGCAGGAGGGCCATCGCCCAGGAGACGCTGGACATCTACTCACCCCTGGCCCACCGTCTCGGCATCTGGGAGATCAAATGGCGCCTGGAGGATATGGCCTTCAGGCACCTGGAGCCGACCCGATACCGGGAGCTGTCCAAGATGCTGGCGGTCAAGCGGGAGGAGAGGGAAGGATACATTCTCACGGTCGCCGGGCTCTTGAAGAAGGAGCTGGAGGCGGCCAGCGTGGAAGCCCAGGTGATGGGCCGGCCAAAGCACATCTACAGCATCTATCGCAAGATACAGAAGTACGCCACCGAGGGCAAGGAGCTGAGCCAGATATACGACCTGTTCGCGCTGCGCATTCTGGTGAAGACCAAGACCGACTGCTACAACGCCCTGGGAGTGGTCCACAACCTGTGGCGCCCGATACCGGGGCAGTTCGACGATTACATCGCCAATCCGAAGCAGAATATCTATCAGTCCCTCCACACGACGGTGATGGGCGAAGGCGGCTCGCCCCTGGAGGTCCAGATAAGGACCTACGAGATGCATCACGTTTCCGAGTATGGGGTCGCCGCGCACTGGAGGTACAAAGAAGGCGGCAGCGGGGACCCCCACTTCGAGAACAAGATGACCTGGCTCCGGCAGCTGCTTGAGTGGCAACGGGAGGTGACCGGCGCCGAGGAGTTCCTGGAGTCGGTCAAGACCGATCTGTTCCGCGACCAGGTCTTCGTATACACCCCCAAGGGCGACGTCATCGAGCTGCCCAGCGGGGCAACCCCCCTGGACTTCGCCTATAAGATCCACACCGAGCTTGGTCACCGCTGCATCGGCGGCAAGGTGAACGGCAGGCTAGTGCCCCTGGATTCCCAGCTAGAAAACGGCGACACGGTGGAGATACTGACCGCCAAGGTTGCCAGGGGCCCCAGCCTGGACTGGCTCAACCCCAACCTGGGCTACATTCGGTCGGCCAGTGCCCGGGAAAAGATCCGCCAGTGGTTCCGTAAGCAGGAGAGGGGCGCAAACGTACTGAGGGGCCGGGAGTTCTTGCGCAAGGAGCTCAAACGCCTCAGCCTGAGCTACGGCGAGGACGAAGTGGCCGGGTTGCTGAAGTACGAGACCACCGATGAGTTCCTGGTGGCCCTGGGATCCGGGGGGATCACCGAAACCCAGGTGGCCTCGCGGCTGCTGCCCCCACAGGAAAAGCCCCAGCTGGAGCCCAAACCCTCGGTGCCCCTGTCCAGCCCCACCAGCGAAGTCCAGGTGCTGGGGGTAGGTGACCTGCTCTTGAGAATAGCCCGTTGCTGCGAGCCCCTTCCCGGTGAGGAGATCATCGGATATATCACCCGCGGCCACGGTGTAACGGTCCACAAGACCAGATGCCCCAACCTGCGCAACGAAGACGAGACGGAGCGGCTGGTGAAGGTCGACTGGGGTCAGACCAAGGAGATGTATCCGGTCAGGATCACTCTGCAGGCATGGGACAGAGTCGGGCTGCTGAGGGACATCACTACCCAGGTGTCCGAGCAAGGAGTCAACATCGCTTCCGTGGTGACCACCGAGAACGATGACGGCACGGCTAACGTATCCCTGACCCTGCACACTACCGGGATCGGCCAGCTCGACCGGCTCTTCTCCAAGCTGGAGGGCGTCCGCGGGGTGATAAACGCCGTCCGCAGCACCAACGACGGATCGGTGCCTGCGTCGCGATAGGCACCGCCCGACAATCACCACCGAATCATACAGGAGGAAACCGTTGCCCAGCGAAAAGACCGCCCGATCGGCCAAGAGGAAACAGGTCCAGAATCGACGTGTACGGAGCGCTACCCGTACCACCGTAACCAGAGCCTCGAACACGCTGCGCCGCGGCGAGCTCGATGCCGCCCAGGGCGCAGTGGAGTTGGCAGTTCGAAACCTCGACGTCGCAGCCAGCAAGGGCGTGCTGCACCGCAATAGCGCGGCCCGCAAGAAGTCCCGCCTGATGGCCAAGCTGAACGCCCTAATAGCTTCCTGACACCCCGGATCGTAAGTGTAAACAATCGGCCTCATTATCAACCGGCATGAGGCTCCCCTAACCATTGGCCCGATTGCGGCGCTGGGAACTGCCGGTCTCTGAACCACGGACACACACCTATTGACTGCGATGTCGCGGTCTGGTACCCTCGCCAGTAGAACACCCGTTTTTGTGTGGGCGTGAAATGCAGCAGAGAAAGCCTCTTTCGGCACGGCAGCGGCGAATGATCGAGTTTATCAAGGAGTTCATGCAGGACAACTGGCTGCCCCCTACGGTACGGGACATCCAGCGGGCCTGCGACGTCAGCTCCACCTCCGTTGTGGACTATAACCTGCGACTGCTGGAGCGGGAGGGCTACATTCGTCGCAAGCCCGACATCGCCCGGGGAATCGAGCTCGTGGACGAGCCGGATCTGGCCCAGCGCGGCCGCCCAATCCTCAATCGTGTTCCAGTGATGGCCTACATCGCGGCGGGCGAACCCCTGCCCCTGGTGGATGCCGATGGATGGGTGCCCGGGGAGCCCCTGGACACGATCGAGGTTCCACCAGAGATGTTGGCAAAACACCGGCGCCTGTACGCCCTCAAAGTCAAGGGAACTTCAATGATAGACGCCCTGGTCAACGACGGAGACGTAGTGCTGGTGGAGCCCGGGCGTCAGGCCTCGGACGGGGACATGGTGGTTGCCAGGTTGACTCTGGAGAACGAAACCACGCTGAAGCATCTGTACCGGGAAGGCGCTAAAGTCCGGCTTCAGCCCGCAAATCGGCTGATGGAGCCCATCTACTCTCCAGCGGAAAACGTGGAGGTCCAGGGCAGGGTGGTGGGCGTGATCAGGATGATGGAGTAAGGATCAGTCGGACGAGGGCAGCTTCCTGGGCTCCTGCAGCTCCATATCGGCGTCGCAGCAGTTTATGCCACCCTCCCCCGCCTTCGTGCAAAGAACCATGGTCCCACAGGAAGCGCACGTGTAACGCTTACCCAGCTGATTCGACATATAGTCCTCCCGGATTCGCGGGGGTGATCCAGCGCGAGATTACTTCTTCAGTGACATCGGCTGGCTACAGCAAGATATGGCCCCGGTTCCGCCCTTGGTCACGATGAACTCGGAACCACACGCGCCGCAGACATACCTCTTGCCGGTATCGTTGGCCATTTTCGAATGTTCCCCCAGTGGTATCGCGTAGTTTGTATCTTAATTATATTTAGGCTGGTTGCGCGGGTCAACACGGGTGGACCCTTTTCAACCGACCACCCCGCGGCGTAAGCAATCACCGGAAGTCCGGCCCCTACGCCTTCCCCTCCAGCAGGATGCCTTTAACCTGGCCAACCAGCTCCCGGGCGCGATCCTTCAGATCCTCCGGAGTCAGGGTGACCAGGGGATGGCGGGCCATTCCGTAGACGTAGTCCGGCACGCCCATCATCTTTGCCATGGCCCTGGCGGTGCGGTCGAAAACGTCGGTGGTGATGGTGGCGGTGGGCATCCCCAGCCTCTCCATCTCGATTCCGTCGTGCACACTGCACGAGCTGCATCCTCCTCAATCGCCTACCCCTACGACCAGCACGTCGCACTTCTCCAGGATCGCGTTCACGACCTCCCGCTGGGTGGGCAGGGCCGAGTTGTGCTTGCTGAAGTAGAGGACCTGCTCCAACCGGTACTCCCGGCCCAGGACCTCTCCGATCTCCTTGAGGATCGCGGGAGAGGCCGGCCTGCCGTTCTCCAGCAGCCCCAGGGTCCTGCCGTTGAGGTCGGCTGGGCGGCGGGCCAGGCGGAACTCTCCGCCGTCCATATACCCACCGGTGGGGTCCACAAGCCGAATGTTCCTGACGCTAACCTCGGTAGCCATACTTCCTCCTTAGCTTGTCTACCCTACTGTAAACTCTATCGCCCTGGTACGAGGACTCAACATCGACAGAGGGACCACTGAGCTTATCGGCCCGCCACTGCCGCCAGCGGCCACGACAACTATCTCTTCCACGCCCCTGGTGGCGTCGACCATGGTGGAGTCGTCTCCGGGGCCGACATCGCCCTCCATCGCGCCGAGGCGCTTGAGGTCCTTCACCGACCGCCGGGCATTCTCGGCCAGGAAGGCCTTGATATCGGCCTTGCTCCAGCCTTCATCCTTTAGCATCGAAGCATGGTCCTGGCCGATGATCACCAACCAGCGACAGGGCCAACTCTCCACCCAGGCCGCGCAGGTCATCGTATCTGCCAAGGGCAGCAGGACCGCCTCGACGGTCCGAGCACTCTCCGCGGTGACGTTTACGGGCCCGCGCCCGGTACATACCGTCACTGTGCTGTCTTCGCTCTTGAATCCCCGCTCCACGTGCAATGGATCCCAGGGACTGCGCTCCTCGTCTTCGCCGAAAACCATGCTGAACCTGCCCGGGTCCCCCATGGTGGCCCGGTCCATCAGACCGGGGCGGGCGTCGAAGCCGTTGATGAAGATCAGCTGGAGGGTCCGGGCAATGCTGGCATTGGCGCGGCTGCCCGGTCCTAAGAGTCCTTCGCGGCAGTTGATTCCCACCCGCTCTCGGACCGGCCCGTTGATCACCATAATGGGCACCGGCGAGCCGGTCGACGCGCACACGTTGTGGACCATGTTGTTCTCTTCGTCCAGGGCCTTTAGGATGGTGACCAGTATCGGGAAGTACTCGGGTAGGCAGCCGGCCATGACCGCGCAGGCCGCGGCATTCTCCGCGGTCAGCACCCGACGCCGCACGGACATCTCCAGGAGGGATTCATCCCCCTTCAGACCCACGTGGTCCAGCATCTCCCGGACTTTGTAGTCGGCGGGAGGAATCACCGGCAGACCGTCGGTCCAACCCAGGCGGTGGCACTCCTCTATGGCCTCGATGGTATCGCTGGTCTCCACCTGCTTCGACCGTTCCGTGTGTGTCGTCACTTCTGAGCCTCCCGTACGCCGTTCCCACCGGCTAGGCGGGCACTGAACCGTTTGTAGGTACTGTATCATAAAAAGCCATGGGTGGCAGCCACCGGATTCCGGTCGTAGGATCTTTTTGTTTTCAGCTCCGATACCTCGATTTTACTGCAGAGAACGCCGAGGTTTTCTCTGCGACCTCGGCGCTCCTAGCAGTGATCCTTAAAGGCTCCCTGCCGAAGATCAAAGGGGCTGGGTTCGCCCCCGGTCAGGCTGTACGTCATGGTCCCTAAGGTGTAGTATCGCCGGATGGGACGAGATCGTGACCACCGTCTCTCGAACTATCGCAGCCGACATACTGCCAGCGATCGGTTCCCGCGCTACCGGGAACATGCCTGCCCAGGTCAGGACGGTCCTGCCGCCGTGACGCCGGGGAACCCGGGATGAGACAGGCGATAATTCAGAGCCCCAACTACAAGTGGTGGGCTTTCGCGCCGATCGCCATCGGCACTTTCATGTCGGTGGCCGATGAGCTCGGCGTCCTGGTGGCCCTGCCCAGGATAGAGAGCCATTTCGACGTCGACCTCTCCATAGGCCAGTGGGTAGTGCTGGGCTATGCCCTCACTGTCAGCGTGCTGCTGCTGCCCATGGGCCGGTTGGCCGACATGATCGGCCGCAAGCAGGTATACGTAGTCGGGTTTTCCATATTCGTCGTCGGCTCGGCGCTGGCCGGCGGCTCCGTGCACATCGTGATGCTGATAATGTCGACCGTCCTACAGGCAGTGGGCGCCGCGATGATCCAGGGCAACGGGATAGCCCTGCTAACCTCCATCTTCCCGGAGCACGAGCGGGGCAAGGCCTTGGGCGCCGGGCTCAGCGTGGTCGGCCTCGGAGCCATCACGGGCCCGGCGTTGGCCGGCTTCTTGGTGAGTGATTTGAGCTGGCGCTTCGTATTCCTGATCCATGTACCCCTGGGCTTGGTCGGCATGGCCGCGGCCCTGATAATCCTCGATCAAAGCCGATGGATCCAAAGTCTCCGGGGAAACCAACAGTCGGGGTTCGACTTGCTGGGGGCCGCGCTGTCTGGTGGGGCACTGCTGGTCTTCCTTCTGGCCATGACCTTCGGCAATCGCGGGGGTTGGGGCTCTCCGGCCATCGTTGCCGGGCTGATGGTCTCTGTGGCCCTCCTGGTGACCTTTATCTGGTGGGAGCTACGGATTCCTTCGCCCATGTTGGACCTGAGGCTGTTCAAACGCCGGCTGTTGGCTCTTGGTGCGCTGGCGGGATGGATATCGTTCCTGGGGGGCTACTCGGTGCTCTTCATGATGCCCTTCTACCTTCAGAAGGTGCTGGGATACTCTCCGGAGAAGGCCGGCTTGATGCTGGTTCCTGGATTCATCTGCATGGCGGTCCTTGGGCCTATCAGCGGACGCCTCTCGGACCGTATCGGCTGGCGGAAGCTCAACATGGGCGGCCTTGCGCTCTCCGCCACGGCGTTGTTCGTCCTCGCCGCCTACCTTACCGAAACATCTCCTCTACTATTCGTGATCCCAATTTTGATGGTACAGCTGTCCGGTAACGGCGTGTTTGATTCCCCCAACAACAGCTCCATACTCAGCGCGGTGGAGCCTCACAGATACGGGGTGGCGTCGGCGCTGACCCAGCTGGTGAGAACGTCCGCCGGCGTCACCAGCATCGCCATATCCACGGCCATAGTGGTAGCTACCATGGCATCGATGGGATTCGAGCCCAAGCTGGACGCGGTCACGGTGGACGGCGGACAGGAGGTGGCCCATGCCTTCGTTTCCGGGCTACGGAAGGCTTTCCTGGTGCTAGGCAGCGTGCTAGTCGTAGGAGTGGTCGTGTCCTTCCTGAAGGGCGAAAAGGCCCGAACGGCGCGGGCTCCCCAATCCCGGATCAGCGAGAGTCCCTCAGACTGATCTTAAAAAGAAAGCGCCTCAAGTTACCTTACCTCTCGCTTTCCGCTTCGAGAAGTCTGCCGGTTGCCCGGTTTCTTTCTCCGCCGCTTCCAGCGTTTGGCTCGATCCCTTGAGGCAAAACAATTATTTCATACCTTTCTGGGCAAGTCAATATTTTTCTGACCGAAATCGCACAACTATGGTCGTGTCTTAAACTATTATTATCAATCTATATAAACCATGTGTGCTATCTCTACGTATACCCAGCTTTAGTCGTACTGATTTCGTAACTACGTCATAGTCACCTGGTCGGGAACTGGGTCCAGTCCATTCGTCTGGTGCGACGAGTTGTCTTACCGTCCAAGGGATGGCGCGAGGACTTTTTAGTCGGACATGGATGGACAAGGGCTCCCATCGCGGAGGAACCGACCCGAGCAGTCTACCTGTACCGGCCTATCGGGAGGTTGTATCGTCGACGGGGTTTTCTAAGGCTCTCGGGCCCAGGCTGCGTCTCTCTCCACCAGGTGTACCAGGAACCCGCCCAGGCTTTCGGGGTGGATGAACCCGATGCGGGCTCGACGGCTGCCCGGCCGGCCCGCTGAGTCAATCACCCGCAGGCCCGCCTGTCCAAGCGCGACGAGCAAGCTGTCGATGTCCCGCACCTTCAGGGCGACATGGTGCAGTCCCTGTCCCCTGGACTGGATGAATCTGCCTATGGCGCTCCGGTCCTGCCTGGTGCTTCCCGACCCCCCTAAGCTGGCCTCCCCTACCCTGTCGGCGTCGTAGTCCTGGAGGAACTCCAGCTCGCAGTCGCCGACGGTGATGAAGGCCACCCCGAGCCCACCGACCATCTCCGGCGGCCGGCTGTGGTATACGACACCGTACCTGTCGGAGGTGAAGCTCTCGATGCTGGTGCGGACCTCCATGTCGGTCTGGGTGCTCTCCAGCGGGCAACCCAGCCGTCGGGAGAAGGCTTCGATGGCATCGGTGTTGCCGGTGCTGGCGACCCCGATGTGGTCGATGCGCTCCACGAGCCCGCGGATAGGTGGGTCCAGCGCCAGGGGATGGCAGAGGTATGTGCGTACTCCGACCGTGGCATCGAGGGGCAGCATCACCCTCTTACCCCCGGCCAGACCGGGCTCTGGAGCGGCCCCGGTCACATCGATGCCCGTTGCCGATACCTCCGCAAAGGAGGCCGACGGGTCCTGGCATCCCAGGGCAATGTGGTGCACGCCGGTCTTTTCCTCCCCTCCCGCAAAGGGATCGCCAGTGGAGAGCAATAGCAGCGCAGTCTCACCGATGGCGAACACTG
Organism: Dehalococcoidia bacterium; assembly: GCA_965248975.1. GTDB lineage: Bacteria > Chloroflexota > Dehalococcoidia > Lucifugimonadales > JAGWBF01 > CBDFKU01. Next base: position 6,261 of record CBDFKU010000012.1, on the reverse strand, counting down.
GAGCTACTCTGCCGGTGTCCCCCAACTCAAGGTCGGTCCGGCGGATGCCGAAGCCGGTCTCGAGGGTTACGGACACCGCTTCGACATCCCGTACGACGACGGCCACGTAGGCTAGGCGTGGAGCGGTCACGTTAGGATCTCCCTTCACTGGGGATGATTCACCACGGTCAGGGTCCGATACCGCCGGATTTTACCATCACCGCCTCTCTGCTACAACGATCGCACCCGACGACGTCCCTACTTGCACAATAATTCACCTGCTTGACCGGTCCCCGACGGACCAATATACTCAACCCCCGTGGGGCGGCCCCAGCCACTCAGAACCGCAGGGGTCCCGTTTCCATCCATCGCAGTTCGTGCTCGGGGTTGCAAGCCACATGCTGTCTCTTCTGGCCCTAATCCCATCACCGACGATGAAGCCGTCCTAGAATTGCCACTCACCAGCTGGAGGCCTCTTTCCAGGGGCTGAGAGGACTCGGTTGTTACGTATAGCACCGCCCTGGTTGTCTGGATACGCGGGAGTGATCCTCCTGATGGCTGTCCTGCTCAACCTGGCTATCCTTCTGGCCCGCTTCTCCTTCGGCCTTATCCTGCCCTTCATGGAAGAGGACCTTGGCCTCTCCCATTTCCAGTCCGGCAGCTTCTTCGCGACAGCTTCCATCCTGGGGATGATAGCCGCCGTGATCGTAGGGACGCTGGCCTCCCGCTACGGGAGCCGGTTCATCATAGCAGCCACCGCTATAGTCACCGGCGTGGCCACGATCCTTCTGGGAACCTCTCCCAACTATCTCTTCGCCGTGGTAATGAGCGGCGTAATCGGCTTCGCCAGCATGGGGTGCATCGCCCCCGTGATGGGCCTGCTTTCGGTCTGGTTCGAGTCAGGCAACAGGGGTACCATAGCGGGACTGGCCGCAGGGGGAGCGGGGATCAGCTTCGTAGTCGTCGGAATGCTGGTACCCTGGCTGACAGGGCGCGATCCTGAAGATGGTTGGCGCCACACCTGGTATTTCCTGGGAGCCCTGATCATAGTCGCGGGAGTCCTATCCGTGGTATTTGTCAGGGACCGTCCGAAACCGCCGGCCGGCTCGCCGGGTAGGCTATCGGCCTGGCCCGTGGCAGCTTACAAGAACAGAATGGTATGGCTGATGACCCTGTTGGCCTTCTGCTCGGGATGGGTCGAGGGTCTGTACTTGACCTTCTTCGGGGTCTACCTGGACGAGCAGGAGGTCAGCGTAGCCGTCAGCGGCCGTCTCTGGATGCTGCTGGGGCTGCTCGGCATCGCCGGCGGCATCTTCTGGGGCGGGATCTCTGACCGTGTCGGACGTCGACCGGGATTCCTCCTATCCTTCGTCGTGCTGGGAGCGGGCTGCTTTTTGTTCTGGCTGACGCCGATAATGGCTGGTTTCCTGGGATCGGTGGTGCTGGTAGGATTGAGCTTCCGTGCGTCGTACACGATATGTGCCGCGGCTGCGGGAGACTACGCGGCTCCCCATTTTTCCGCCGCCACCTTTGGGCTCATGGGAATGGGAGCGGGGCTTGGGAGCGCTGTCGGGCCCCTGGTAGGAGGCCGTGTGGCGGACGTCACCGATGCCGTGGGCTGGGTCTTCGTCCTGGCCGCGGGTGGGGCGGTGGTCGGCGCATTCGCCTCCGTCTTCCTGAGCCGTCCCGGGGTCTCCTACGCATCAACGTCTCTTCAGAATGATAAACAATAGCGGTACTCGACTCTTGACCCTACGATGCGTCAAATACCGATTGTGTACCGGAGGTGTTGCGTGAGACTGGAAGGAAAGGTGGCCCTCATCAGCGGCGGCGCCAGGGGCATGGGCGCTACGGAGGCCAGTCTGTTCGCCCGGGAAGGCGCCAAGGTGGTCCTGGGGGACGTCCTGGACGAAGATGGCACGAGGGTGGCGGGGGAAATCCGCCAGTCAGGAGGCGACGCAACCTACGTTCATCTGGACGTGACCAAAGAGGCGGACTGGCGTAGCGCGGTGGAGGCTTCAGTCAGCAGGTACGGCAAGCTGGACGTACTGGTGAACAACGCCGGTATCCTCATCATCGGAAGCATCGAAGACACAACGGAAGAGGAGTGGGACCGAATCATGGCGGTCAACGCCAAGGGGGTGTTCCTGGGCACCAAGCACGCGATCCCCGCGATGCGCCAGGCCGGCGGGGGCTCCATAGTAAACATCCTGTCGGAAGCCGGCATAGTGGGCAACGCCCACGGCACGGCCGCCTATAGCGCCACCAAGGGGGCGGTGCGCATCCTCACGAAAGTGACGGCCATCGAGCACGCCGCCACCAAGATAAGGTGCAACTCCGTCGTTCCAGCGCCCATCGAGACTCCCATGATGGAGGAGATCCTGGCCGATCCCCGCGGGCAGGAGGCGATGCTGGGCCGCATCGGCAAGCCGGAGGACATCGCCTACGGCGTCCTCTACCTGGCCTCCGACGAGTCCTCCTTCGTCACCGGGTCCGAGCTGTTCATCGACGGGGGCACGACTGCCCAGTAGCCCGGGACTTCCGATTATCTTTAATAGGCTGCAGTCTAACGCTCATGGTGAGCTTGTCGAACCATGGAAGCGCCCTTAGACAAGCTAAGGGCGAGCGGAACAAATATCCCCCTAGAGCAAAAACGAAGAGCCCCTGCTCAGTCGCACGGTCCCTGGCACTCGCTTGCGGCAGGGGGTATAATCGACGTTACCGGTGAGCCAACGCCGCACGCAGACCTTCCCCAGGGACGGCATCACGCTTAAGGAGTTGAGAACATGGCCGAGTACGATCTGGTGATCCGAGGCGGAACGATCGTCGACGGGACGGGGATCCCGCGGTTCAAAGCCGATCTGGCAGTCAAGGATGGCAGGGTGGCCAAGATAAGCGGCAAGATACCTGCCGGCAGCGTCAGGGAGATCGACGCCGCGGGCTGCGTTGTCGCGCCCGGGGCCATCGACCTCCACACCCACTACGACGGCCAGCTCAATTGGGACCCCTACTGCTCGCTGTCCGGTTGGTTCGGGGTCACCTCCCTCACTATCGGCCAGTGCGGCTTCGGTTTCGCTCCCACCCGTCCCGAAGACCGTGACCTGAACATGCGCATGATGAACCGCATCGAGGCTATACCCCTGGAGTCGATGCGCAAGGGCATGCGCTGGGACTGGGAGACATTCCCCGAGTATCTGGACAGCCTGGACCGCCAGGGACTGGGTGTCAACGTGGGAGCCCTACTCCCCTTCTCACCCCTGCGGGGATACGTGCTGGGAATGATGGAAGCCCGCGAGAAGACCTCGGTAACAGAGGCGGAGCTGAACCAGATGAAGAGCCTCTTCCATGAAGGAATGAAAGCAGGGGCCTTCGGCTTCGCGGTGGACCTGAACATGGAGGACCGGCCCGAGGACGGCAGCTTCCTGCCGAGCCACGTGGCCTCCACAGAGGAGTATCTGGGGCTGTCCGAGATCATGAGGGAGTTCGGAGTCGGGCACATCGGATGGACCCTGGGTGCCGACCACGACATTGACTGGCAGTGGGACACATTGGCTGGGATGGCGAAGGCCAGCGGGCGTATGCTGCACGTATCAGGAGCAGGTAACGCCGATGGCCACCGCCGCGTGGAGAAATACCGGGCGGAGGGACTGCCCATCGTGATCCAGCAGGTCGCCACCCCCATCGAGACGGAGTTCACCCTGGCCGAATACAACATGTTCGACTACATGCCCAACTGGGTTCAGCCCTTCGTGGGCACGGCGGAGGAACGTACGGCCAAGCTTCGAGATCCAGACGTCCGAGACGCCATGAAGCGGGATGCCGACGAGCGGCCAGGCCACGCCAGGACCGACTGGCGCAGGTACAAAGTTCTTGAGGTTGCCCACGAGCGGAACTACAAATACGAAGGCCTGACCCTGGACGAGATTGCTAGAAGCGAGGGGAAGCACCCGCTGGACGCATGGCTGGATATCGCTGTCGACGAAAACCTCCAGACGGTTTTCGGCCACTGGGTGGACTACAACGACACTGGCACGACGGGCGCCACCCTCAACAGCCCCTACACCCACGTTTCGATCTCCGACGGAGGTGCCCACACCAGGTTCCTGACAGTTAGCAACTGGCCTATACACTTCCTGGCGTACTGGGTCCGTGACCAAGAGGCCATGAGCCTAGAGCAGGCCCACTACAAGATAGGGGCCCTTCCTGCCTGGTTCGCCGACTTCAAGGACCGGGGCACCCTCCGTGTCGGGAAGTGGGCCGACATCATCGTCTATAACCAGGAAGAGCTGGGATATTTGTACGACAAGCCGGTCTTCGCTTACGACTTCCCCGGCGGGGAGAGGCGCTTCATCCAGAAGCCGACGGGGTTGCGGTACACCATAGTGAACGGCGGCGTTACCTTCGAAGGCAACGACTGCACCGGCGCCTTGCCCGGGAAGCTGCTGCGCAGCTACGATTCCGTCGCCTAACCAATCGACGGCTCCGTCCGCCTGTTTGTCAGACGGTCTGGCCCATGCGATTGATGGCGTGAATCATCTCGTTCAGCCTGCCGGCGTTTCGCCGGTCATAGCTGAAGGCCAATCTGGGCTTTGAGCGCAGGTGCCTTTCATCCCTCTCCTGGGGCAGCGGGTCGGTCTTCACGATGCTCCCTTTACCCACCAGGTCGGAGAAGGAGCTGTTCAGCTCGCGTACATGATCGTCGGAGAGCTCCTTGTCCAACCTGATGACCAGGGTGTCCCGGACCTGCCGAATGGAGTTGTAGGTCGAGTAATAGGACGCGATCCAGGCGACTCCTTCCTCGGGTGACTGGACGATCCTGTAAAAGGAAAGGTCTTCAGGGGATATGTAGCCCCGGTCCAGCAGCTGGCGACTGACGAACCCGTCCCACGTTTCCCAGTAGTCGTCACCAGGAAGCTCCACCAGTACCACAGGCATGGGAAGAGCCTTCCCAGTCTGGAGCAGAGTCAGCACCTCGAAATTCTCGTCGTGAGTGCCGAACCCTCCCGGAAACAGGGCGATAGCGTCGGCCTCCATGACAAAAAACAGCTTGCGAATGAAGAAGTAGCGAAAGGTGATCAGCTTGGGGTCGTCCTGCAGAATGTTGGAGGGCGTTTCAAAGGGGAGGAGGATGTTGGCCCCAAAGCTATTGGCTGCCCCGGCTCCCTGGATGCCGGCCCTCATTATTCCTTCCGCAGCGCCCGTTATCACCATGAACCCCGCCTGCGCCATCAGGTGCCCGAACCGGACTGCCAGCTCATAATGGGGGTCATCTTCGGGCGTCCGCGCCGATCCGAAGATGGACACCTTGCGGGCCCTTCGATACGCCTTGAAGACTCCTGCGGCGTATCGGAACTCGGCCATCGCCCGGTTCAAGACCTTCAGGTCCAGGATGTCCAGCTCATCCTGCTTGCACTTCAGGGCATTGATCAGGATCTCCCGGTAGAGCCAGGGACGGAGCTCCCTGCCCTCGAAGGTCAGGATCTGTTCGACCTCTTTGAGGGTGTCTTCCACGGTATTTAAGTTCATGTTCTCCAATGCCCGCGGCCGTATGAAATCCTGTCATTCCATTATCACTCCAGCGGGCGGACGGCGCCAGTAGCGGCGACGGTCACATTACAGAGGCCAGGAATGATTGACAACGTTCCAGAGTGTCGTTACCATCATCGTTGCCAAGGATTACGCGTTCTTCAGACGCCCGTAGTTTGGTATGGAAATGTCAAATCGTAGAGGAGGAATACCCAGTGATAGACTTTGCCTACAGCACGGAAGCCACTATCAACGCATCCCCCCAGGCCATCTTCGACATTGTGAGCGACCCGTCACGACATGTTGAACTGGCCGGCAGCGGAGAGCTTAATACGGTTGCCCAGCCTGCCGGTCCGATTGGTACAGGTACCCACATTTTGGTAGAAGAGACCGTCAAGATGGCCGACGGCAGTAGTATGGATCTATCTGCAGACTCGGTTGTTGTCACGTATGACCCTCCCAACTCATTCTCCTGGATAGTCAACCCTGCCGTTCCGGAGCAGATCCGGCGGATGCAGTGGTGGTTTCGCATGTCTCCCCAAGGTAGCGGCACCAAAGTCGTGCACGAAGTTGAAGTCGACTTCGGGGACTTACAGAACGAGATGCTGAAAGGCCTGAAAGACAACTATGAGCAGATACGGGCCGGAGTAGTTCGGACAGGCATGGCTAAGACCGTGGAGAATCTAAAGAGGATGGCGGAGAAGTAACGGTTTCATCAGGCAAGCCGATGGACGCCCCGGCACGACACCGGGGCGT
>CBDFKU010000011.1:0-136366 GCA_965248975.1 Dehalococcoidia bacterium | reverse complement strand
GTGGGCGTACCCGGCCGGGTAGGTGATGTTTAGCTCGCGTAGGAGGTTCCTGGCATCCAGATTGGTGCCCAGGCCGACGAAGGGCCCGATATCCAACCCCAGCAGTATGAACTCACCCTGGTACTGATCGTGTACAGCCTGGAAGCCGCGCATCTCGGCACGGCATGGCGGGCAAAGGCCGGCCCAGAAGTTCAGCACCAAAGGTTTGTCCGAAGGGAAAAGCTCCGAGAACTTCAGGCGGTCGCCACCAAGCACATCTTCTCCTTGGTACATTGAGAACTCAAAGTCGGAGAACTCGAAGTCGCCGCCCGAGGACCTACGGCAGGGGATCCGTTCTGGGGAGGAACGGTTGCCGGCGTAGGCAGCAACGAACTGCCGCATACGATCCTTGGTCTGACTGTCGATCCCGCCGGCCACCGAGAAGGTGTCTATTACTCCCCATGCGGTCAAGGCTACTGTGGTGGGCCGGATGTCGGAATACTCACGCACTACACCCCAGTTGTCGAGCTCTCCGATGTCCAACGTCAGCCGCCTGAGCTCCACTACATCGGACGGATCCGGTAGGTGGTAGCTGATGACCACGTTGGCATGTTCCAGGTTGTGGACCAGCAGCTCGTCGGGCAACTCCTGGTCGTAGAAGCCGCACCGGGCTGACGATGGCCAGTGGGGGCCCGAAGTGGGAGGGGTGGTGCTGTAGATCGCGGTCTCCTCTACCGGGATGTGCTCCCTCGACTCCATGATGGCGACCCTGCTACCGGGACCGGGAATGGCGGGCGATACGGGCGCGGGGGGAGGTTCTTTCGGCACGACGCGGGGTACGGCGATTTCCTCCTCCCCGAAAAGACCCCCGAACAGGTCTGGCAGGCCGTCAGCCAGGCCCTTCACCGCCTCACTCAGCTCCGAGAGGCCGGCCCGAGATGTGATCTTCACCCGCCGCCCGGAGACGGAGACCTCGGCTTCGTCGACGAGTTTCTGGAGGCCTTCGTCCGAGATCAGGGTGCCAGCGAGGGTGAACAGCGCGTCCACCACCTCACCTGCATCCTTCGCTGTGGACTCGTTGGCGAAGTCCAATCGCGCTTCGCTTTTCAGATCGTCGCCGTCCTTGTCCACCCTGATGGCTATGAGCTGCAGGTCCGACAGGAAGTCCAGGTTCAGGGGGATGTCCAGGGGTAGCTCACCCAGCGATTCGGTAGCATCGGGCGGTGGCGCCAGGGCCACACGCACCAGCCCATCCTTCAGGGCTTCGAAGGCCTCGGCGACTTTACCCGAGGCAGGGGCCAGGTCTCCTTCCCGCGTATCAATCACCAACCGGACCGCTTCCGGGGTTCCCAGAACGAGGGTCGCCTGGTCCAGTACGGTCAGGGCCCCGGGATCTCCCACGTCCTCCGCCTCTCTTTCGCGCAGGGTGTATCCCTTGTACTCCACGGTGCCCATGGAGATGCCCAACTCCTTTTCCAGCGCGGCCACGACGGCCTCCTCATCGAAGCTCCCTTTTGCGATCAGGGCCAGGGACTCCTCTACCCTCGAGAGGTCAGCGAAAATGACGATTTCCTGCACCTGACTGAGGTCTACCCCCAGCTCCTTGGTAGCTTCGGCAACGGCGTCTCCCACGGTCTGGGGATCCTCATCATCCTTGGGGATGGCCTGGTACAGTGCGTCGAAGTCCTGGTCTTCGAGAATGTTATCCACCTGGATCGACGCGATGAGGGTGGCGCCCGACGGGACCAGCTTCTCCAGCGTGGTCTCCTTGCCGCCTCCGCAAGCCGCCATCGCCATCAGGGCGGCCAGCAAGATAGACAGCGGGACCAGGATGCTCTTTAGATGCCTGCTGGACACGCCGAGCGGTTGAATATTCAGGGTTCTGATCACGGCTCCCCCTCATACAGCGAATACGGGACGCCCTTATTGTAACCCACGGGGCGTAACGGGGCATCGGCCGGGCTGCCCGATCGGGGCGGAGCCTAAAGTACTAAAGCAACCTCGCGGGTCAGCCTCCGGCAAACTGCCGGGCTAGCCACTGTCCGAGCACAGCATAGAACTCGTGGCGAACGGCCCTCTCCAGCCAGGGGGATTGTCCACAACGCTCCCACTGGCGGTACTCGAGCTGTGGCAGGAAGGGCTGAAGGCCGGCTCGTATCATTTCTCCGGGATGCGGGTCGTAGGCGCCGTGCAGCATGATCACCGGCGCATCTATCGTTTCGAAGGCGCTGGGATACACACCTTCTTCCTGGAGGCGCATCATATCGTCCCAGGCCTCGTGGTGTCCGCGGCCGTCGGCCACCTCGGCCTCGTCCTCGTCGGGGATGAGGTCGTAGGAAAAGAGGGGCGTGATAAGATCACCGAAGGCGCTGAGACGCCGATCTTCGTCGGGAAACTCTTCCGGGAGCCGCTCCATCCGGCGGCGCAGGTCGTCGTCCATGCGCTCGCCTAAGATCTCTTGCAGGCGGGTCCGGGACGCCGTGTCGAAGGTGCCGCAGCCGACCAGGGCCAGGCAGGCCACCATGCCGGGGTGTGCCGCGGCATACGCCAGGGCCAGCATCGCCCCCCAGGAATGGCCCACCAGGGCTGGGCGTGCTCCTCCACAGAGGACCTCCACCACCTGATGGAGGTCCTCGACGTGGCGGGCGACGGTGAGGGGCTCGGCGTCGCTGTGCCCTTCCGAGGAAGGGCTGCGCCTTTGCAGCGGCTCCAGCACTCGAAACTGCCCGGCGAGGCCACGGGCAACCTGAGCCATGCCTCCCGGCGCCCCCGGGCCACCGTGAATGGCCACCACCAGAGGCCCCGAAGTCCCGTATTCGCGGACGCGCAAAGCGGCCCGAGAGGTGTCATCTTCCATCAGGTTTGGTCCTCCCGGAACAGGTTCGACCGATCTCTACCCGAGAACGCTCACCCCGTTGCGGGCGCACTCCTCGTCCTGCTCGGCGGTGCCACCACCCACGCCACAGGCTCCGTCGATCAAGCCATTGCGAAGAATGGGCACCGCTCCTCGGGCGCCGGGGAACATGTGGCCCCCCTCGGCAGCGGCGATGCCCTTCATGGTCGGCGAGTTGGGATCGGAATCCGCGCTGGGCCGCCCGGTGGCCGCCGCTGCCACCGCCTTCCCCTGGCACCCGTAGGCGCTGGCCCAGCTGGCGCCGTCCTGGCGGCTGAAGGCCACAAGGCGGCCTCCCGCATCGACCACGGCGACGCTTACCTTGATGTTCATCTCTCCTGCCTTGGCCATGGTAGCCTCGATGATCCGGTGTGCTTCCGCCAGTGTAACAGCCATGGTTAGACCTCCTCCGGATGTAGTTGGCCGCACGTCGCTTGGAGCGCGTGCCGCCTGGGCGAAGAAATTCTACAATAGGGGACTGTCCACGGCAACTGGTAGTCCGCCCACGCAGGTTGCAACCCCCACCCGTGCATCGTAAGCTAGGACTGAGGCTAGACAGCAGCCGAATAGCGAGATGGTTTCCGAAGGCGATTCGTTCATTGGGCATCTGACGACGGTGGGCCGGGTGACCGGCAGGCCCCACCGGGTAGCCCTGCGTCTTGTGTATCACGGGGGCATGTTCTACGCATCTCGCAGGGACGCGTCCAGCGATTGGTGCCGCAACCTCATGGCAAACCCCGAGGTGACCGTCCTGGTGGACCTGGAAGAGCTGCCGGCATCGGCTCGCCTGGTGTGCGACGAAGGGCTGGCCAGAGAAGTCTCACGGCTGAAGTACCCGGACGGGCGGGCCGACAAGCGGAGGATACTGGTGGAGATCAACCTGACCCCAAGGGATTCCCTTGACGGCCGTTGAGGGCTCCTTTAAGAGAGGCAACGAGTCCCAGGCGACCTACGAGCTCAAGTGGGCGGCCTGGGAGTGGTTGTACAAATGCGCCCGCTGCCGGTCCGTCGGGCTGGAGGTAGCTCTGGAGGGTCCTGCCGGCAGGATCATAGACCTGGTGGGAGTAGGGCGAGGCAACGTCATCTACGCCATCGAGGTCAAGACGAGCCGCGCCGATCTATTCCGCGACGACCACGGCCCCGGCGACCGGGCAAAGCTGGGAGACTTGGAGCCGGTCGTGGAGGGACGGACCGAGCTGGCAGAGGAGATCCTGCGCCGGGCGACCGAGCACGCCAGGAAGAAGACCCCGACAGCTGGGAGGACACACAGGCCTACCGTCTGGCCAACGCCGACTACGAGCGCGTGACCAGACAGGAGAAGGCCTATCATGAGCGGCTGGAGCGGTTCAGCATCAAGTTCCGGGACCCCAGGTTCCTGGCGGTGGCCGACTACCACTACATCATGGCGCCCAGGGGTCTCATCCGGCGCCACGAGGTCCCGCCTGGCTGGGGACTGCTGGACGCCACACCCTCGGTGGTGGTTCCGGCACCTCACAAAGATATCCGCACGAACGTGGGCATCGTCTCAAACGTGCTCAGAGCCATCGCCAGGGCAAACACCGCCTCCATGATGCGTCATCACGGGGTCACCTTCGAGGAAGGGGAGGCCATGTTTCCCCGGGAGTAGGATCCGCCCCCGGGCTTGGCCCCGTCCGGCGCCTTTCTTTACATCGATAGGGCGAATTGGTACCCTTGTTACCTATGGACTGAACAAGGAGCGTGCCAGTTGCAACGCACCCTCGATCAAGGGAACATGGACAAGGTTCTATCCCTCTCCAAGCGGAGAGGGTTTCTGTTTCAGAGCAGCGAGATCTACGGCGGCCTCAACGCCACCTGGGACTACGGCCCCCTGGGGGTTGAGCTGAAGCGCAACGTCAAGGACGCCTGGTGGCGCTCGATGGTCCAGGTCCGTGGCGACATGGTAGGTCTGGACTCCGCCATACTGATGCACCCGCAGGTGTGGATCACCAGCGGCCACGTCGGTAGCTTCTCCGACCCCCTGGTGGAGTGTCGGAGCTGCCATCAACGCTTTCGGGCCGACGACCTCCCCGATGGGTCCAAGTGTCCCAACTGCGGAGGGGAGCTAACCGATCCCCGCCAGTTCAACCTGATGTTCAAGACCTTCATGGGCCCTGTGGAGGACACCGCCAGCCAGGTGTACCTGCGCCCGGAGACGGCCCAGGGCATCTTCGTCAACTTCGCCAACGTGCTGGTGGCCACCCGCCGCAAGCTGCCTTTCGGCATCGCCCAGATCGGCAAGTCCTTCCGCAACGAGATCACGCCCGGCAACTCCACCTTTCGCACCCGTGAGTTCGAGCAGATGGAGATCGAGTACTTCGTCAAACCCGGCACCGACGAGGGCTGGCTGGAGTCCTGGCTGGAGGAGCGCCTCTCCTGGTACGTGGACCACGGCATCCGCCGGGAGAACCTGCGCACCCGTCGCCACGGTGAGGACGAGCTGGCCCACTACGCCAAGGACTGCTACGACATCGAGTACCGCTTCCCCTGGGGCTGGGCCGAGCTGGAGGGCGTCGCCAACCGCACCGACTACGACCTGAAGCACCACAGCGAGGCCAGCGGCGAGGACCTCACCTACTTCGACGACGAGACCCATGAGCGCTACTACCCCTACGTCATCGAGCCGTCGGGCGGCGTGGATAGGGCCGCACTGGCGTTCCTGCTGGACTCTTACGACGAAGAGACCGACACATCCTCCGGCAAGGAGGACATCCGTGTGGTGCTGCGGTTCCAGCGACACATCGCCCCCGCGAAGGTGGCCGTGCTCCCCTTGAGCCGCAACGAGCGGCTGGTGCCCACGGCGCGGGAGGTGCATGCCCTGATCCGACAGCACTTCGCCACCCAGTACGACGACGCTCAGAGCATCGGGCGTCGCTACCGCCGCCAGGACGAGATCGGCACGCCCTTCTGCGTTACCGTGGACTTCGACACCCTGGAGGACAAACAGGTGACCATCCGTGAGCGGGACTCCATGGCGCAGATACGAGTCCCCGTCGCCGAGCTGGTGCCGATCCTACGGGACAAGATGGACCATGGGTGGTAGGTGCCAGGTTATGAGGTTGTAAATGGACCTTGATAAAGTTTTCGAATATTCGGTAAAAGTCGTCAAGGACCGGGAAACGGGTCAGGTGGTGGTCGAAGTTCCCACACTGGGGATAGCCGACTATGGTGCTGACAGCCAGAAAGCCTTCCAGAACCTCCGCAACATGGTCGCCTTCCATCTGGAATGCCTCCTGGCAGAGGGTAAACCCATCCCTGTGGAAAAGCAGACAGGCCAAGGGTTGTATCTCAAGGTAAGGTATCCAAAGTATGCCGCTTAGGCCGCTTCGTGCACGCCAAGTGGTGAGGAAACTCGAACGAGCCGGCTTCCGTCAGGTGCGCCATAAAGGGGCGCATGCCGGTTCTTGAACAGCGAAGGTCAAGGAGTCACGGTGCCCATACATCCAGGAGACATCCCGCTGCCGGTCCTTCGCTCAATCCTAAAGCAGGCGGGACTCTCTGAAGAGGATTGGGACCGTTTGTAGTCACCGAGAAGGACAAGCAGCAACCTTAGAGCAACCTTAGGAGGATAAATAGTGGCCACTAAGCAGAGTACCAGGACCGAGCGAGACTCCATGGGGACCATGGAGGTGCCCGCCGACGCCTACTACGGGGCCTCCACCAGGAGGGCGGTGCTGAACTTCCCCATCAGCGACCTGCGCCTGCCACGCAGCTTCATCCGGGCGCTCGCACTGATCAAGCTGGCGGCGGCCCGGGCAAACATGTCCATGGGCCTGCTGGAGGCCCACATCGGCGGCACTATCGTGGAAGCCGCCCAGGAAGTAGCCGACGGAAGCCTGGACGACCATTTCGTGGTGGACGTCTTTCAGACCGGCTCGGGCACGTCCACCAACACCAACGCCAACGAGGTCATCGCCAACCGGGCCACTGAGATCATGGGAGGAGAGCGCGGCTCCCGGCTGGTCCACCCCAACGACCATGTGAACATGGGCCAGTCGTCCAACGACGTCATCCCCACCGCCATTCACCTGTCGGCCCTCATCCTTATCCAGGAGCGATTGGTCCCGGCCCTGGGAAACCTGCGGTCTGCCCTGGAAAAGAAGTCCCAGGAGTTCTGGCCCATAGTCAAGACGGGCCGCACCCATCTCCAGGACGCCACGCCCGTCCGCCTGGGCCAGGAGTTCATGGGATTCGCCGGCCAGGTTGAGCAGGGCATCCGCCGGGTGGACCACGCCCGGCAGGAGCTGTCTCAGGTTGCACTGGGAGGCACTGCGGTCGGCACCGGGGTGAACACCCACCCAGAGTTCGCGGGGCGGGTCTGCCAGATACTCTCGGAGATGACCGGTGTCCAGGTCCGGGAGACCGACAACCACTTCCAGGCCCAGAGCACCCTGGACGCAGCGGTGGAGGCCAGCGCATCGCTGCGCACCCTGGCCATCAGCCTGCACAAGATCGCCAACGACATCCGGTGGATGGGCTGCGGGCCCAGGGCCGGGATCGGGGAGCTGGTCCTGCCCGAGGTGCAGCCGGGAAGCTCTATCATGCCCGGCAAGATTAACCCTGTCATCGCCGAATCGGTGATCCAGGTTGTAGCACAGGTCGTGGGCAACGATGCTACAGTAGCGCTGGCCGGCCAGGGCGGCTATTTCGAGCTAAACACCATGATGCCCGTGGCGGCCTACAACCTGCTCCAGTCCATCTCTCTGCTGGCCTCGTCGGCGGACAACTTCGCCGACCAGTGCGTGAAGGGCCTGGTTGCCACCGACACCGGACCCCAGATGGTGGAGAAGGGCCTGATGCTGGGCACCGCCCTGTCGCCGGCCATCGGCTACGACGTGGCCGCCCAGATCGCCAAGGAGGCCGCCGCTACCGGCAGCACCATCCGAGAGACGGCCACCCGGCTGACCTCCCTCACCGGCCAGCAGCTAGACGAGCTGCTGGAGCCGGCGAAGATGACCGAGCCCGGCCTCGGCGGGGGACCGGCCGGGGGATAGCGCGACCTCTTATAGCTTGACAGCTTCTCGATGCCACGACTATACTTCAGCCACAAATCACAAATAATGAAAGGCTGCGAAGAGGAGGAGTACGCTCCAAAGCGGGGGCTCAGCGAGCCGGGTAAGGTGAGAGCCGGCGCCAGCGCTGGAGCCGAATGGACCTCGGAGCCGCAGGCCGAAACCTTCTACCTAAGTATTGTGTAGAAGAGAGTAGGCCGAGCCGGTTGGGCACCGTTACGGGCCCGCGGCACGGAGGGGTAGAGCGCGCCCCTCCCAGCCGGTTAAGTCGCGCCGGAAGCCACGCTCCCCGATGAGGCCGACGGCGAATTAGGGTGGTACCGCGGGAACTCCCCGTCCCTTGTGGACTGGGAGTTTTGTTTATGGATCGAACTGTGAAAAGCAGGCGGGTTCTTACAGGCATACGGCCTACGGGAAAGCTCCATCTGGACCACTATGCCGGCGCGCTGGAGAGTTGGCTGAAACTCCGGGATGATTACGATTGCTACTTCCTGATCGCTGATTATCAGGCCCTGGGAGACCACCTGGGCGACATCGACTGGATCCGCCAGTCAGTAACGGAAGTGGCTAGGGATTGGCTCGCAGTGGGTCTGGATCCCCAAAAGTCTTCCTTCGTGATACAAAGCTATGTTCCGCAGCACGCTGAATTGGCGATGTACTTGAGTATGCTCACGCCATTGGGTTGGCTACAGCGCAACCCGACCCTCAAGTCCGAGATCGCACAGCTGAAAAGTGCGAGGGAAGAGGTGACCGTTGGTTTCTTCAACTATCCCGTAAGCCAGGTAGCCGACATCTTGTTGCCCAAGGCCGACCTGGTCCCTACCGGAGGGGACCAGCTTCCTCACATCGAATTCACCCGTGAGCTTGCCCGCAAGTTCAATCGTACTTACGCACCCGTATTCCCTGAGCCGAAAGCCCTGGTTGGCAGGGTGCCACGTCTTGTTGGGACCGATGGCCAGTCCAAGATGAGCAAGAGCCTAGGCAACACCATCGATCTTTGGGACGATCCAGCCACGGTAGCGACGAAGGTCAAGGGCATGGTTACAGACACAACAGGGGAGCACCCACGGTTACGTTCAACGGATCCGGGAGTCGTGGAGTTTAATCCCGGCTTCCTATATCATGACGCATTCAACACAAACACTGAAGAAGTTGACGATCTAAGGATCGATACCGGAATGGGAAGGTCAGTGACTCTGAAGTAAAGGATCGCTTAATCGACACGTTGAACGAATTCCTCGATCCCATCCGGGAGCGTCGAGCCTACTATGAATCCCGTCCGGAAGAGGTGTGGGCAGCCCTAATGAGCGGTACTGAAAGGGCCAGAGATATTGCGAAAGAGACTATCGGGGAAGTCCGCGAGGCGATGCACGTCAACTACGACTGAAGCTGGGGATACCACAATGGAAGAAGTACGATGTATCATCCGACCCTAGACGAGATCAAAGCGCTGCAGGGGCAGGGAAACCTGGTGCCGGTGTACCGGGAGATCGACGCCGACCTGGAGACGCCGGTTTCGGCCTACCTCAAGGTGGCCCGGCCCCCTTACTCTTTCTTGCTGGAGAGCGTGGAGGGCGGCGAGCGTCTGGCCCGCTACAGCTTCATCGGCACCGAGCCCTACTCCGTGCTCAAGACCGGTCCGGGCCAGGTCGACGGGGCCGTCGACCCCCTGGTCCCGATCAAGGCGGAGATGGACCGGTACAGACTGGTCCCCATCGCAGACCTTCCGCGGTTCCATGGCGGAGCAGTGGGCTACCTGGCCTACGACGTCGTCCGGTATTTCGAGCCCCGGGTGCCCGAGCCTCCCGTGGACCCGCTGAATCTGCCCGAATCCGTGTTCATGTTCAGCGACACGCTGCTGGTGTTCGACCACGTCAAGCACGTCATCAATGTCGTGAGCCACGTCTACCTGGACGGCGACATCGAAGGTGCTTATCGAGAGGCCACCGATAAGATCGACCGGCTAGTGGAGCGCCTCTCGGCGCCGCTGGATCCACCCGCTGCGACCCTGCCGGCCGGCTTGACGCCCGCCGGCCATCCGATGGGCTCCAACTTCACCAAGGAAGACTACGCGGAGGTGGTGGAGCGGGCCAAGGAGTACATCTACGCCGGGGACGTTATCCAGGTGGTAACGTCCCAGCGCCTCTCCAGGGAGACAGAAGCCCATCCCCTGCAGATATACCGCGCCCTGCGGGCCCTCAACCCATCGCCCTACATGTACCACCTGCACCTGGACGACTTCTACATCGTGGGCTCCTCGGTGGAGACCCTGGTGAGGGTGGAAGATGGCCATATCGACTACCATCCCATCGCCGGCACCCGGCCCAGGGGCGAGACCCCGGAGGAGGACTCGGCCCTTGAGGTGGAGCTCAGGGAAAGCGAAAAGCAGCGGGCGGAGCACATCATGCTGGTGGACCTGGGCCGCAACGACGTGGGCCGGGTCGCCGTGCCTGGCACTGTCCAGGTGACCGACCTGATGAGCGTGGAGCGCTACTCCAACGTGATGCACCTGGTTTCCCACGTGGTGGGCAAGCTGAGGCCGGAGCTTACTCCCTACGACGCCCTGAGGTCCTGCTTCCCCGCCGGTACCATGTCGGGGGCGCCCAAGATCCGCGCCATGGAGATCATCGCCGAGCTCGAGGGACAGAAGCGCGGCCCTTACGCGGGCGCTGTGGGCTACTTCAGCTTCTCGGGCAACCTGGACACCGCGATAACTCTCCGCACCAGCGTGATCAAGGACGGCGTCGCCAGCATCCAGGTAGGCGGGGGCGTCGTGGCCGACAGCACCGCCGAGGACGAGTACCAGGAGACCCTCCACAAGGCTAGGGCGATGCTGAGAGCGATCGACCGGGCGGAGGGGCTTGGGTAAAATATTAGCCCTCACCCTCGTTCCCTCTCCCAATGAGAGAGAGATGATAAAAAACAAGGGGCAAAGGAAGGGAGTAACATGCTAAAGTCTTTTTTTCACACAGGATTCGTCGTACGAGACCTGGGGAGCTCTGTCGATTTCTACACGAATGTGTTGGGACTGGAGCTGGTGTACACGATGACTCGCACCGGCGACTACATCGAGAAGCTGGTCGGCTTCAAGAACGCTCACCTGGAGATGGCCTTCCTCAACATGGGCGACGGCCACAACCTGGAGCTGATCCAGTACGTGGTCCCGCCCAGCGCCGAGGGCCATGTCGAGCGCAACGACCTGGGCGCCACCCACCTGGCATTTTTTGTCGAGAGTATACAGGAGTTCAGCGAGGCGATGTCCCGGAGAGGCCTTCGCTTCATCGGTCCGCCGGTCCCCTTGATCCAGGACGGCAAGGTAGTGCGCAAGGCGATCTACGGCCAGGACCCCGACGGCAACTGGCTGGAGTTCGTGGAGGTCTCTGAATGATCCTGATCATCGACAACTACGACAGCTTCACATACAACCTATACCAATACCTGTGTGAGCTGGGAGCCGACGTGACGGTGGCCCGCAACGACGTGATGTCCCTGGAGGACATCGATGCGCTTGCCCCTCGGGGGATCATCATCTCTCCCGGGCCATGCACCCCTAAAGAGGCGGGCATCTCCAACGACGTCATCCTCCGCTTCGGCCCCAGGATACCCACCTTGGGGGTGTGCCTGGGCCACCAGTGCGTCGGGTACGCCTACGGGGCGACGGTGGACCGCGCCGGGGAGATGATGCATGGGAAAACATCCATGGTGCATCACGACGGACGGGGGATCCTGGCCGGCCTCCCCGATCCCTTCGAGGCAATCCGGTACCACTCCCTGGCCGTGTACCGGGAGGCCCTGCCGGACTCCCTGGAGGTCACCGCCTGGACGGACCGGGGGATCATCATGGGCCTGCGCCACAAAGAGTATCCGGTGGAGGGAGTGCAGTTCCACCCCGAGTCCATTCTCACATCGGTGGGCAAGGACCTCTTGCGGAACTGGCTGGACGGGCTGTAATCCCGGTTAAGACCACGTGCGTTCATGCGACGATCTGGAATCACCGGGGTTTTGAGAAAAGCAGGCTCGTACTGTGCTAGAATGATTAGGCTTCGCCGTAATGCTTAAGGACCGAGCGGACTGTCGGAGAGGAAGACCGGTTGACAGCAAGCTGGAGAGATAATATCGAAAGTACGCCCGAAGTACTTCGAGGCAAGCCCAGAATTAAGGGGACTAGGATACCTGTGGGCCTTGTCCTGGGATATTTGGCGGCAAATTATACCCTTGAAGAGATCATTTTTGAGCTTCCGGATTTGTCAAAGGAACATATCAGTGCCTGTCTGGATTACGCTCGTGAGCTATCTGAATTCGAGGTCGCCTCATAGGAGCACTGAGATTCTTTGTAGACCATTGCGTCCCGACCTCGGTTATCCAAACGCTCATAGACGCGGGCTACGAAGTCTTTCGCCTCAGGGACTATATTCAGGTAGATTCAGCGGATAAAGTCGTGATGTCTCAAGCCCAAGCGTTGGATGCAATTCTGAATTCTCTGAACGGAGATTTCTCGGATATCGTGTGGTATCCTCCAGCCGATTACGAGGGCTTAGTAGCTCTCCAAGTCAGGAATCATCCCGAAGCTCTCCCTCGGCTTACTGATAGGTTGAAAGAGTATTTATCTGCTAATCCTGACACAGATCATTACAGGGGGAGACTGTTTCTGGTAGAGGCTCACAGAATTAGGGTGCGCGTCTAATTAGTCAGTCATATGATGTGAGGTGGCACCATGCTGACCGCAACCTCCAAGAGAGTCCTCGAGTTCACCCAGAAGACCTACCTGGCCATCCTGGCCACCGTCTATCCCAGCGGCGGACCCCAGGCCTTCCCGGTGTGGTACGAATACGACGGCGAGTATTTCACCCTTACGACCGAGGCCGACGCTGCCAAGGTGCGCAACGTACGCCAGAATCCATCGGTGGCGCTGTGCATCACGGATACATCCCGGCAAATAAGGTCCCTCACCGTCCTGGGGCACGCCGAGGTAGTGATGGACAACACCCAGGCCCAGGAGCTCCATCGCAAGCTGTCCATCCGATACCTGGGTCCGGAAGAGGGTGAGGATTGGGCCGACTCCATGGCCGGGGAAGAGATGGCCGTCATACGCATCACCCCCGAGAGACACCTGTGGACCGGCTAAGCCTGATCAATATCCGGCCAGGGTGACACGTTGATCAAAGAGGCCATCGAGTCGCTGGTATCGGGCCGGTCCCTGAGCATGGGGGAGGCCTCGGACGTCATGCGCCAGATCATGGCCGGGGACGCCAGCCCGGCCCAGCTGGGGGCCTTCCTCACGGCCCTGAGGCTCAAGGGAGAGACCCCACAGGAGATCGCCGGCCTGGCCACCGCTATGCGAGAGGTCGCCCTGAAGGTGGAAGTCGACCGCACGGTGGTGGACACCTGCGGCACGGGAGGGGACGGCAAGGGCACCTTCAACGTTTCCACCGCCGCCGCCTTCGTCGCGGCCGCCTCGGGACTGAAGGTAGCCAAGCACGGCAACCGGGCCGTCACCGGGTCCTGCGGCAGCGCCGACGTGCTGGAGGCCCTGGGTGTGAAGATAGACCTGGGCCCCGAAGGAGTCCGGAGGTGCATCGAGGAGGTGGGGATCGGCTTCATGTTCGCCCCGACTTTTCACCCCGCCATGCGCCACGCCGCGCCGGTGCGCCGGGAGATAGGTATCCGAACTGTATTCAACATCCTGGGGCCGCTGACCAACCCGGCCCGGGTCCGCCGCCAGCTGCTGGGCATCGCCGATCCCGATATGGGGGAGGTGATGGCCGAGGTGCTCAGGCTCATGGGCTCCAAGCATTCCCTGGTGGTGCACGGCGAGGATGGGCTGGACGAGCTCACCCTGGGTGCGCCGACCCGAGTTTGGGAGCTCCGAAAGGGCCGCGTCGACTCTTACGTTGTGTCCCCCCCTGACCTGGGCCTGCCCTGGGTATCGATAGAGCAGGTCAAAGGAGGAAGCCCGGAGCAGAACGCCGCGACCCTGCGCCGGCTGTTCCAGGGGGAGGAAGGTCCGGTCAGGGACGTGGTGCTGCTGAACAGCGCCGCCGTCCTGGTGGCGGGGGATGGGGCACCGGACTTGAAGGAAGGGGTCGTGATCGCGAGGCACGCCATCAACGTGGGCGCGGCCTTGCGCAAGGTGGATCAGCTGGGGGAGCTCAGCCGGGATCTCTGATACAGGGGTGGTTGAGGCTAGTCAAGGCGGCAGCGATATAGCGGGGATGTGGACATACTGGTGTTGAAACTCTCAACGGAACCCGCCGACTACGCCAAGGCGGCGAATGGGATCGTCACCCATTTCTCTGCCGACGGTAAGCCGGTCCTGCTAGAAATCCAGGGGGCTAGGGAGTTCGTGCTGGGCTCCTTGACGAGCCTTGTTAAAGGGGAGGAGGTCAGACTGGCTTAGATGGCCACGATCCTTGACGACATCGTCGCTGCCAAGCGCGGCGAACTGGAGCACCAGCGTTCCGAGGCGCCGCTGGTGGAGTTGGAGCGACGCATTACCGACCAGCCCAGGCCGCTGAACCTGTCCGGTGCGTTGCTGGGGGAGCGGGTGCGCCTCATCGCCGAGGTCAAGAAGGCCTCCCCTTCCAAGGGGCTGCTGCTAGCCGACTTCGACCCCGCAGCCCTGGCCCGAACCTACGCGGACAACGGGGCCGCCGCCATATCGGTGCTCACCGACCCCCGGTTCCAGGGGACCCTGGAACACATGGAGGATGTGAAGCAGGCCGTGTTATCCCAGGGTATTCCCGTGCTGCGCAAGGACTTCGTGTTCGATCCCTACCAGGTGTACGAAGCCAGGGCCAGTGGCGCCGACGCCATCCTCCTCATCGTGGCCATCCTGACTCCCGATAAAATCCGGGAGCTGCTGGCCCTGGCCAGCCGCTTCTGGATGCAGTGCCTGGTCGAGGTGCACACCAGGGAGGAACTGCAAGTGGCCCTGGATGCCGGAGCGGAGATCGTCGGCATCAACAACCGGGACCTGCGCACCTTCAGCACCGATCTCTCGGTGACCGAGGAGATAGCGGCCCTGGTGCCCAGGGGAAAGGTAGTGGTCAGCGAGAGCGGCATAAGCACCAGGGAGGACATGCTCAAGCTCAAGGGATTGGGCGTCCATGCCGCCCTGGTCGGCGAGGCACTGGTAACTTCGGCAGACATCGGGGCCAAGGTCAGGGAGCTCTCCGGTTAGGTTCTGACAGACACCTATCTAGCTTGCAGCGAGGCACGGTTCATGATCGATAACGTGGTCGGGGTCACCATATGGACGGACAACCTGGAGCGCCTGGTGAGCTTCTACCGGGACACTTTGGGCCTGGTCGTCCACCGCCACCATGGCAACTTCGTCAACTTCGTCTTCGGCGAGATGCGGCTGAACCTGGGGCTGCACGACGGGGTCGAAGGGCGGTCCAGAGACCCTTACCGCACCATGATCCACCTGGGCGTCACCGATATCAATGGCGAGCACGGGCGCCTTAAGGAACAGGGAGTGGAGTTCATCCGAGAGCCGGAGCGGGAGGACTGGGGCGGCTGGATAGCCACCTTCCTGGACCCGGACGGTAACGTGCTGCAGCTACTACAACAGCCTGCCTGAGTTCGGCAGGAGGAGAGGAGGGGTCATGAGCGGAATGACCATCCAGCTGCCCGAGGTCGATGAGGTACGGGTCACCATTATCGTGGACAACTCCCTCGATCCCCTCATGGCCAGCAGCGAGGTTGCTCAGCGGTACCCGATGAGCCCCCGGTGGCTGCCCAAGTTCAGCGCCAACCCCAACCCCTTCGAAAAAGAAATCCCCATTGCCGAGCATGGTTTCTCCGCCTTCATCCAGGTCTCTCATGGCGAGAGCACGGGGGCGATCCTCTTCGACACGGGGCTCAGCTCCAGGGCCCTCCTGTACAACATGGACGTCCTGGAGATCGCCGCCTCGGACATCGAGACGATAGTCCTCAGCCACGGGCATCCGGATCATGCCCTGGGCCTCCGGGGCCTGGTAGGCCGGCTTGGCGCCCACCGGCTACCCCTGCTCCTGCACCCCGACGCCCTGCTGGAGCGGAAGATCGTCCTGCCAGACGGGTACGAGATAGGCCTGCCACCGCCACAGATGAGTGACCTGAGGCAGGAGAACATCGAGGTTATCGAGGAGCCCGGGCCGTCTACTCTGGTGCACAACATGATCCTGGTTTCGGGGGAGGTGGCCCGCACCGAGGACTTCGAGATGGGCTTCCCCATCCACCACGCCCGGCGGGGCGGAGCCTGGGAGCCCGATCCATTGATCATGGACGACCAGTGCGCCGTCGTCAACGTCCGGGATAAAGGGCTGGTGATAGTGACGGGATGCGGCCACGCCGGCATCATCAACATCATCCGCAACGCTCAGCGGATGACCGGTGTGGAGAAGGTCCACGGTGTCATCGGAGGCTTCCATCTTACCGGCGGCCTCTTCGAGTCGGTCATTCCGTTAACCGTCGCGGCGCTGCACCACATCGGCCCCCGCTATCTGGTCCCCTGCCACTGTACCGGCTGGTCAGCCGTGCACCAGATCGCCAACGCCATGCCCGAGGCCTACCTGGCCAGCAGCGTCGGCACGACCTTCGTGCTGTAGCGCAGATAGCGGAATAGTTTACGGCCTGCCCTTCAGCCACTCCAGGACGGCCGGAACCGCAGCCGCCAGGGCCTGTCGATTGAGCACCAGCCCCCAATGAGAGGCCCCTTCTACCGTCAGGTGGTCGGCGTCCAGCCACAGGCCACCGTAGCTCTCCCGGGGCCACGCGGTATCCGCGGTGCCGGTCACGATAAGCAGGGGACAGCCAAGGGCTTCGACTATCACTCCCGCCCGCCGCTGGTCACGGGCCAGCCTCGACTCCCGGCCCAGCGAGGCCAGGGCGACCCTCCGGTCCTCCGGGTCCAGGTCGGGCATCGACGGCTGACGTTCCGGATCGTCGGTGACGATGCCGTACTCCTCGGGGCCGAACTCGCCGGCCCGCAGAGACACCGTCGGGTCGACCTGCCGGGCCGGCATGCTGGGTGCCAGTGCCACACAGGCCACGGCCTTACCGGTGGCGGCAACCATCATGGCCACCAGCCCGCCCATGCTCCACCCCATGACAATCACTGACCTTGGCAGCCGGCCAATGAACGACCGGACATCGTCGGCGTAGTCCTACATGGTGGTGTGGGACAGATCGGCGGGCTCGCCAGCGCCGTGGCCCCGCAGGTCGACTGCGTGGGAGGCCCAGCCACGGGCGGCCAGCGCCCCCTGCCAGAAGGTCCAAACTCCGGCGGAGTTGGCCGCGCCGTGTATCAGGACGATGGGAGGGAGGGGGTTCGATTCGGAAGGGATCGAGGAGGTGCTATCCTTCGGGCCCAATCCGGCTTATCTCCTCTAGTCGGTCGAAGTCCGTATCGTAGCTATAGATTTCCTTCACCCCTCGGCTCTCCATATAGGCGGCATTATAGGCGTCGACAAAGCTGATGCTTTTATCGCAATACAGATCGAACGCTCTGCTGTACAGAGCCTTCCGGGGTAGCCTCAGACCACGTAAAGAGATGATAGGCTCTACAAGCTGCCTGATGCGGTCCCGCGGAAGGCCATACTGGCGCGGCGACTGCAAGGTGAAGACAGCCTCGGCGATAACCAGGTCCGAGGTAACCACGACCTCCTCACCGCGCTCTATCCTCAGAAGGAGAGTTAGACATGCCCGCGCCTTCGCTATATCGTCCTGGGTTAAATAGCGCAGAAGGATGTTAGTGTCCAGAAACCTGACCATCACCATCCCTTATCGGAAATTGCAGACCAGGACACGGACCTGTCACCTGTCACTATCGCCTACCTCTTCCTCCACCTCCTGCCTTATCCCTCGGAAATCCTCGGGCCTTCTCTTGGGCTTGACCGCTCCATAACCCGCTAATAGCGTTGACACAACCGGCCGTAGCCACACTTCTTTTCCCACTAGCTCAAAAGCCACTCTATCCTTCGGCTTGAGGTTCAATACTCGCCTAAGCTCCCCTGGGATGGTGACCTGGCCCTTTTGAGTTACTGTAGTGACATATCCACTCATCATTACCGCCTTCGACTGCCAATACTAAAATAGCTAGTAATACCACCATATCACATCATTACCTTGCAGTGCCATGCCATCTACAATATAAGCATCCCATCGCCGAAGGAGTAGAAGCGATAATCCCGGGCGATGGCCTCCCCGTAGGCCTCCAGCACCAGCTCCCGACCGGCGAAGGCACTGACCATCATCAGCAAAGTGGTGCGGGGCAGGTGGAAGTTAGTGATCATGGCGTCCACGACCCGGAAGCGGTGCCCCGGCAGGATGTACAGGTCGGCCCGCCCGGAGCAGGCCACAAGCTCGGAGGAACCCGCCGCCTCGGAGAGCAGTGCCGCCTGCTCCAGGAGCCGCACCGAGGTGGTGCCCACGGCTATCACCCTGCGCTCCTCCCATCGGGCGCGGTTCAGTGTTGTCGCTGCCTCCTGGTCCAGGTGGAAATACTCGCCGTGGATGGCGTGTTCTGTAGGGTCTTCGACGTGGATCGGCCGGAAGGTGTCCAGGCTTACGTGGAGGGTAACGTACACCGACCGTATCCCAGCGGTCTCCAGCTCCCGCATCAGCTCGGGCGTGAAATGCAGCCCCGCAGTAGGCGCTGCGACGCTCCCAGGAATCCTGGCGTATACGGTCTGGTAGCGTTCCGGGTCCTCAAGGGTGGAGTGGATGTACGGAGGCAGGGGTACATGGCCAACCCTTTCGACGGCTTCCTCCGAGGACAGGCGGAGGGTCAGAGTATCGTCCTCGGAGACCTCCAGGACCTCCATCCACGCCCCCACGCCTGCCTGGCCGTCTAACACGAACCGCCGCCCCGGCACCAGGCTGCGCGCCGGCTTGCCGATGGCCCGCCAAACACCGGACTGGATCCGGGACAGCAGCAGCACCTCCACCGAGCCCCCGGTGTCCTCCCTCATGCCATACAGTCGGGCAGGGATGACCCGGCTGTCGTTGAAGACCAAGACGTCCCCTTCCCTCAGGCATCGGGGGAGCTCGTGGAACCGTCGATGCTCCCTTCGTCCGGTGTCGCGGTGTAATACCAGGAGGCGGGAGGAATCGCGGGGCTCTGCGGGGGTTTGAGCGATGAGGTGCACGGGAAGGTGATAGTCGAAGTCGCCGGTCCGCATGTTCCCGGGGGTCACGCCTGTCCGTGGATGCTCAGACGGGCGGCGGTCAGGGTGTTCACCAGGAGCAGGGCGATGGTCATCGGGCCAACCCCCCCTGGCACCGGCGTTATAGCCTCGGCCACCTCCGAGACCACCTCGAAGTCGACGTCACCCACCAACCGGTAGCCCGATTTACGGGAGGCGTCGGGCACGCGGTTGATGCCGACGTCCACGACCACCGCGCCATCTCTGACCATTTCCCCGGTAATAGCCTTTGCCCGGCCCATGGCGGCCACCAGTATGTCCGCCTGCCGGGTCACCTTGGCCAGGTTCTTGGTGCCCGTATGGCATACGGTCACGGTGGCGTTCGCCCCGGCCTGCTTCTGCATCAGGAGCATCGCCAGGGGCTTCCCAACGATGTTGCTCCTGCCGCAGATGACCACGTGCTTCCCTCCGGGATCGTAGCCGTTGCGCAGAAGGATCTGCTGCACTCCGCCCGGGGTGGCGGGCAGGAAATCGGGGTTCCCCTGGGTCAGCTTGCCCACGTTGGCCGGGTGAAGGGCATCTACGTCCTTCCCTGGGTCCAGGGCGATCAGGACTCGCGCCTCGTCGATGTGCTTGGGCAGGGGTAGCTGCATCAGGATGCCATGGAAACGTGGGTCGCCGTTGAGCCTGTCGACCAGTTGTAGCAGCTCGGTTTCGGAGGTCGCCTCTGGCAGGTGGAAGGTCTCGCTGAACATGCCCACTTCTTCACAGGCCCGCCCCTTGTTGCGCACGTAGATGGCCGACGCCGGGTCGTCCCCGACCAGCACGGCCGCCAACCCGGGGGTCACGCCGTGCTTGGCCTGCATCTCGGCGACGTCCCGAGCGACCTCGGCCCGGATCTTCTTCGATGTCGCAGCGCCATCCAGTATCTTGGCCATATCTCGCTTCCCAAAGGGCGTTTGGACCCCGTCATGATAGCATAGCCCTAAATGATGGACAATCTCGAGGCCCACAGTTGGACAAGGGCCAGACCGGTGAATATAATTGACCTATGCATCGAACGTGACACTCGTTATCTCAGACTCTGCGACGGAAGTCCCCGCTTGCCTTCCGGCATCCCCATGTCCCGAAACCGCCAAACCATCCAACGACTTACCGGCGGCTTCCGCCGTGTTACGGGCAGACGATAGAGTATGTGAATGAAGATCATAGAGCTGTTCAACTCGGGTAAACGGTCGATCTCCTTCGAGTTCTTCCCACCCAAGACCGACGAAGGGGTGGAGGCCCTGTTTGGCACCATCGATGAGCTGAGGGCGTACGAGCCCAGCTACGTCTCGGTCACTTACGGAGCCGGCGGCAGCACCCGGGACAGGACGGTGGAGGTCGTCGCCAGGATCAAAGCGGATACCGACCTGGTACCCATGTCCCATATCACCTGCGTGGCCCAGACGACGGAAGAGGTGCATAACGTCCTGGTCCGTCTGGAGCAGGACGGCATCGAAAACGTCCTGGGACTGCGGGGCGACCCCCCCAGGGGCCAGGATAAATTCGTGCCGCCTGAGAACGGATTCGCCCACGCCACCGACCTGATAGCCTACATCAGGGAGAACTTCGAGTTTGGGATAGCAGGGGCCTGCTTTCCCGAAGGGCACCAGGACTCTCTCGACCTGGACACCGATGTCGCCTACCTGAAGAAAAAGGTTGAGGCTGGAGCCGATTTCGTCATAACCCAGCTCTTTTACGATAACCGGGACTTCTTCGACTTCATGGAACGTGCCGCGCGGGTGGGCATCGAGGCGCCGGTGATAGCGGGGATTCTGCCCATCGTGAGTACGCCTCAGATTCGGCGGTTTGCCGCTATATGTGGG
The DNA here is from genome assembly GCA_965248975.1 of Dehalococcoidia bacterium. GTDB lineage: Bacteria > Chloroflexota > Dehalococcoidia > Lucifugimonadales > JAGWBF01 > CBDFKU01. The sequence continues at coordinate 115,467 of CBDFKU010000011.1, read as the reverse complement.
GCCACGATTCCCCCGGCCCTGGACGCCAAGCTGGACAAGTACGCCGAAGACGACGCCGCCGCTCGCGAGGTTGGGATAGAGCATGCCACCAGGCAGGTCGAGCAGCTGTGGAAAAGCGGGGTTACCGGGATCCACTTCTATACCTTGAACCGAAGCTACTCGGTTTCCAGGATTCTGGATAGCGTCGACACCTCCAGAAGGTAGGCCATGGCCCACTCCCTCCCCTTCGGTCCCTCCGACCGCTCGGTCGGACCCCCCTCGCCAAAAGCACGGCGGACCCGTTCCCGCCGTCCGCGACGCGTCGATCCCAGAGAACGGAGGTCTCCCTGAATGCTTACCTCTGGCATAGACATCATCGAGATCGACCGTATCCAGAAGGCCCACCAGCGCTGGGGACAGCGCTTCCTGAACCGGATCTACACCGAAGCTGAGATCGAGTACTGCAGGGGCCGGTCCCAGAACCTGGCGGTACGGTTCGCCGCCAAGGAGGCCACCATGAAGGCCCTGGGCACGGGCGTGAGGGGCGTGGGCTGGAAGGACATCGAGGTGGTCAGGGCGCCCAGCGGCGCTCCTTCGATCCAACTCCACGGACGGGCCCAGGCCCGGGCCGAGAAGCTGGGCGTCACCGAGCTGGCCCTGAGCCTCACTCACTCCAAAGAGTACGCGGTGGCATCGGTAGTGGGCCAGATCCCGGACCCTCCGGCCGCCCCCCAGGAGACCGGCCCGTGAAAATTGTCGGCGTGGACCAGATGCGCGGCCTTGAAGAGGCCAGCGCATCTGAAGGGGTTAGCACCGACACCCTCATGGAGAACGCCGGCCTGGCCGCGGCCGACGTGGCCCGGCAGGTCATGGGAGGTGCGGCCGGCCGGCGTGTCCTGGTGCTTGTGGGACCCGGCAACAACGGTGGCGACGGGCTAGTAGTGGCTCGACACCTGCAACACTGGGGAGCGCGGGTCACCGTCTTCCTGGCCTCGCAACGCAGGGCAGAGGACCCGAAGCTGTCCTCAGCCCGTGAAGCCGGAGTCGTCGCCTCTGCCGACGACGACCTCAGCGGCCTCGACGAGGAGCTCTCCCGCTCACAGTTGGTGGTAGACGCGGTACTGGGCACCGGCCGAGCCCGCCCGCTGGACGGCGTGATCCGGGAAGTGTTGCTCAAGCTACGGACCGCCAGGGAGCGTAGCCCCGCCATGGCCGTTATGGCCTTGGACCTGCCCTCCGGGGTGAATGCCGATACCGGCGAGGCCGACCCGGCGTCACCAGCGGCGGACGTGACGGTCGCCTTCGGCTACCCCAAGACGGGCCACTTCGGGTTTCCAGCGGCCGAGCTGGCGGGCCGCCTGGAAGTGGTGGACATCGGCATTCCCAGCCACCTGGCCCGTGACATCGTGCTAGAGCTGCTCACCTCTGGCTGGGTGAGGGACAGGCTCCCTGCCAGACCACCGGATTCTCACAAAGGCAGCTTCGGCCACGCCCTGGTTATCGCGGGATCACGGAGCTATGCTGGCGCAGCCTACCTCGCCGCCCAGGGAGCCGCCCGGACGGGACCTGGCCTGGTTACCCTGGCCTCCCCAGAAGGCATCTACCCGATAGCTGCGTCCAAGCTGACCGAGGTGATCCACCTTCCCCTTCCCGAAGATGCCGGGGGAAGGTTCCACCCCGACGGCGCCGAGCTGGTGAGGGAGCGCCTGGACCAGTACAGCTCCCTCATGGTGGGTTGCGGGTTCGGCAGGTCCGAGGGTCTGGTCGACTTCCTGCGGAGGCTGCTATTTACCGAGCCCCAACCGGACCTGCCGGTCGTCGTCGACGCCGACGGGCTGAACGCGTTGGCTCGCATAGATGGCTGGTGGAGGCACGCCAGGTTCCCTCTCGTGCTGACCCCTCATCCCGGGGAGATGTCCACCTTGACCGGCCTGACCACGGAGGACATCCAGTCAACGCGAACGGAATCGGCCACGGAGTGGTCGGCACGCTGGGGCACGGTGGTGGCCCTGAAAGGGGCCTTCACCGCCGTAGCCGAGCCCCATGGGATGTGCCTGGTCAGCCCCTTCGCTAACCCCGGACTGGCGTCTGGGGGGACCGGGGATGTGCTCACCGGCATCATCGGCAGCCTGATGGCCCAAGGGGTGTCCCCCGAAGACGCGGCCTGCTGCGGGGTATACCTCCATGGAGCAGCGGGCGAGGCAGTGCGGGAAGAGCTGGGAGACGCAGGCACATTGGCGGGAGACCTGATCCCGGTCCTGCCCCGGATCATCAAGGCGATCCGCGACGATCGACGGGCTTGAGCATCAAGTCCACCTTGCCCCGGATGATATAATGTCCGGGTCTCTACAGGGGACCGCGCGAGGGGGTAGCCGAATGGACCTGGGACTCAAAGGAAAGGTGGCCATCGTCACCGGTGGCAGCAACGGTATCGGGAAGGCCGCGGCGTGGCGGCTGGCCTACGAGGGCGCCCGCGTCACCATATGCGCTCGGACCGCGGAGCCTTTGGAGGCGGCGGCCGGCCAGATCAAGACGCGGACCGAGAACGAGGTGCTGCCCGTCCAGGCGGACGTAACGGTCCCTGCGGACGTGGAGAAGGTGGTCAACACGACCGTAGAGAAGTTCGGCAGGATCGACATCCTGGTAAACAACGCCGGCCAGGCGGCCTCCGGACCCTTCGAAGAGGTGACCGATGAGGCGTGGGGAGCCGACTTCGACCAGAAGCTGTGGGCGGCCATCCGGTTCTCCCGAGAGGCCGTGCCCCACATGCGCCGGGCAGGCGGCGGTCGGATAATCAACGTCACCAACCTGGGGGCCAAGACCCCGGGTCCCAGCTCGGTTCCCACCTCAGTCTCCAGAGCGGCGGGGGTGGCGCTGACCAAGGCCATGTCCCACGACCTGGCCGCTGATAACATCCTGGTAACCACCGTTTGCATCGGCCTCATAAAGAGCGGCCAGTGGGAGCGCAGGTACGACCAGGCCAGTTCCCAAGAGCCCGGCATGACCCTGGATGAGTACTACGACAGGATGGCCCACCAGGGCAGAGGCATTCCCCTGGGACGTGCGGGAGAGGCCGAGGAGGCAGGGGATGTGATCGCTTTCCTGGCTTCCGACCGGGCCAGCTACCTCACCGGTATCGCCGTCAATATCGACGGCGGTTCCTCGCCGGTGGTCTAGGGTCAGCTTCGCACCTAAGGGCGTGGACGCAAACCGCGCCCCTGAGGCGTTTTCAACTCCGTGCCGAGGGCAACGACGATGAGCAACTATCTGAAGGAGTTCAGCCCGCCCCAGCGGATACTCATGGGGCCCGGGCCCAGCAGCGTGCATCCCAGGGTCCTCCAGGCCATGGGCCAGCCCATCCTAGGGCACCTGGACCCGGACTTCCTTCGGGTAATGGACGACGTGATGGAGATGCTGAGGATAGCTTTCCGGACCTCCAACAAGCTGACCTTCCCCATCTCCGCGACCGGCACCGCCGGTATGGAGGCCGCCCTGTGCAACACCCTGGAACCTGGCGACACCGTTGTTCTGGCTATCAACGGCTATTTCGGTAACCGGATGGCCGACATCGCCTCCCGCTGTGGTGCGGAAGTCCACACAGTCGAGTTTCCCTGGGGGAAGCCGGTAGGCCCAGACCTGTCGTCCCTGGAAGAGGAGATGCGCAAGCACAGCAAGGTCAAGGCAGTGGGCGTGGTTCACGCCGAAACCTCCACCGGCGTCCTCAGCAGCCTGCCACAGATAGCCGAGCTGTCACATCGTTACGACGCCCTCCTCATCGTCGACGCAGTAACTTCCCTGGGAGGGGAGACCATGGCCGTCGATGAATGGGACATAGACGTCTGCTACAGCGGCAGCCAGAAATGTTTGGGAGCGCCTCCCGGTCTGGCGCCCATCACAATAGGGGAGCGAGCGGCCCGCGTGATGAGCGAGCGCAAGACCAAGGTCCAGAGCTTCTATTTCAACCTGTCGGACCTGGAGACCTACTGGTCCCAGAATCGAGTGTACCACCACACGGCGCCCATATCCATGAACTACGCCCTCAGGGAGGCCCTCAGGATGGGGATGGAAGAGGGGATGGAGCAGCGCATCCGTCGCCATGCCCGAAACGCCGCCGCCCTCAGGGCCGGCCTGGAGGCACTTGGACTGGACCTGTTCGCTGACGCGGACCACCGGCTAAACCCGTTAACTACCGTCGGAGTGCCGGAGGGAGTGAACGAGGCCCAGGTGCGCCGCCGCCTGCTGACCGAGTTCAACATCGAGATTGGCGGCGGTCTTGGCCAGATCGCGGGCCGCGTTTGGCGCGTGGGCCTGATGGGCGAGTCGTCTAGGGAAAGCAACGTCCTGACGTTACTCTCGGCCCTGGAGCGCATCCTGGCCGACGAGGGCTACGAGGTAGCCACGGGCGCAGGCATGGCCGGAGCCCAGAGAGCCTTGGCCGCGACCGGATGAGACCAGATTTCGACCTCATGAATAAACGAATGAGTAGGGAGGGTGATCCACGACGGCTTGGAAGCTAATTATCGTGTTAGGCGTTCTGGGATCCTTGATGGCGCTGGCTGGTACGGCCCTGGCCGCCCAGGGACAGATCACCGAGGTCAACCCCTCGGGAGTTCACGGCATCATCGTGGAAGACGGTACGGGAGATGAGATTCACTTCGTGAACCCGGTTCCCCGACAGGACGCAGACTGGCCGCCGAGGCTGGGGACAACCGTGACCTTCGAAGAAGTTTGCAAGGGGAGGCACTGCTTCGCGACAAACGTGCAACCCGGACTCTCACATGACATAGGGGCGAACTAGCCCAAGACATCTCTGATCCAGGCTAATTGGCAGAGTCGACGCTTTCCTACGGGTCAGGTAAGACTCGATCCTTAATACACCCAATCCCCAATGGTTGTATTAAGGTCCCTCGCCGATGTCGGGGGGCCAGCGCCGCCGGAATCGCCGGAATCGATCGATGCGATTCCTGAACCGGGCTATATTGACGAAGCTGGCCACGCCCAGTATCACAAGGACCACCGGCCAGTACTTGCCCACCAGGTCATCGGACACGCCCAGGTTTTCCAGGAGCAGCAGCACCCCGAAGAAGATCAGCACCAGGCCCGGAAACATTGAGCACCCGATCATCGGCGCGTCGCTATCTTCACGTGATACGCTACCCTTGGCCCTCGTTACGGTACGATTCGTCCAGGATGTCCACGACGTGGCATACGCGAGCGGGTATGCCTGATCGGCGAAGTCCCGTCTCCAACTGGATCACGCAGCCGGGGTTCGCCGTAACCACGGTATCGGCTCCGGTGGCGGCAACGCTCTCCATCTTCCTCTCCAGCAGCCTGCTGGACAGCTCCTTCTGGGTTACCGAGTAGATTCCGGCGGCGCCACAGCACAGGCTGGAGTCCTCCATCTCTGTCAGGTCCAGGCCGGGTATCGCTTCGAGGATCTCCCTGGGGGCCCGGGTGATGCGCTGTGCGTGGGCCAGGTGGCAGGAGTCCTGGTAGGTCACCCTCTTGCCGACCTCCCCCTTAGGAGGATCGAAGGGCAGGCCTGCCAGGTACTCGCTCACGTCTACGGTCATGGCGCTGAAGCGCTCGGCGGCATCGCTGTATTCTGGATCGTCCTTCAGCAGGTCCCGGTACTCCTTCATCGTTGAGCCGCAGCCCGCAGAGGCTACCACGATCTTCTCAACCCCGGCATTGAGGAAAGCATCGATGTTGATCCGGGCCAGCCTGCGGGCCATCTCCCTGTCGCCGCTGTGCAGGTTCAGGGCGCCGCAGCAGCCCTGCCCCGGCGGGACTGCCACGTCGCAGCCGTTCCGGTTGAGCACGCGGACCGTAGCCTCCATGGTTGGCCCGTGGACCAGGGGCATTACGCAGCCCGACAGCAGACCCACCGTCGTCTTTCTCTCGCCCTGCGCCGGGTGTACCCGGGAGGTGGGGCCGAAAAATGGGCTGGAGAATGTGGGAAGCCCTGCCTCAAACTCTGCGATACCGCCCGGAAGCAGCTTTAACAGCCTGGAACGTCTTGCCAACCTCTGGAGGCCCCATCGCTGGTATGTTCGAAGAAGGGCGGCGCCTAGCCTCAACCTTGATGGATGCGGGAGAGCGCCGCGAAGAAATAACATACTCACCAGCCTGAGTCGCCACGAACTCTTTCGGAGCCGGCGTACCTGGTCGCGGGTGACCTCCATGAGCCGGCCGAAGGGCACTCCGGAAGGACATACGGCCTCGCAGGCCCGGCACTGGAGACACAGCTCCCAGTGGGATGCCACCCGGTCGCTAATGCCCAGGCGTCCTTCCTTGACCGCCTTCATCAGGGCGATCCGCCCCCGGGGAGACTCGGGCTCCAGGCTCAGCTCCACGTAAGTCGGGCAGGCGCTGAGGCAGAGGCCACAGTGAACGCAGCGATAGAGGTCCTGGTCGGCGGGAAGCTCGCCTTCCTGGAAACCCGGCTCAGAGTTCAGTGGAGTCCCGGCTCTGATGCTCAAGGCTAGATTCCTCCCACAAAACGTCCGGGATTCAGCGTTCCCGTGGGGTCCAGCTCCCCCTTGATGCGACGCATGATCTCCAGGCCGTCAACCGCGTCTCCCCACACGTCGATTACCTTCTTGAGCTCCAGAGGGCAGCGCTCCACGACGACGCTGGCCGAGTGACGCCGTGCCGTCTCTCGCAGGCGGCGGACGATGGCTTCCAGGTCCTCCACCGTATCCTCAGTCCACCATAGCAAGCGCAGCTGTCCGAAACCTACGTCGGCCACTAGGCTGTGGCCGGACCCTTGCTTTAGCTCGGCCTCGACCGAGGCGAGGAAGCTCTTCAACGAGGACGGAACGATGCTTATCTTCACGGAAAGGCTGGGCAGATTCTCCGGCCTCCAGCCCAAGTCGGTCAAACTCTGCCATAGACAGCGACCATCTTCATGAGAGAGGCTAAGGACAGATGCGCCACCCGTTCCCACTGCGGCCCTGGCCCACTCATCGGCCCGCCTGTACACGGAGGTGGTTCGGCCTTCGAAAAGGGCAAGCAAGAACACCTCTCCTTCCTTCGAAGCGGTCCAATCGGGCAGCCGCTCCATGGCATCCCGGTTGATCACGTGCAGGGCCTGGGGGGTCGCAGGTGCCTGCCGCAGAACTTCGGCTGAGGAGTCCAGAGCGGAGTCCAGGGAAGGGTAGCCGGCAATAACCGTCCTCCCGTCGACGGGCAGGGGCGACAGCTTGAAGGTGGCATCGACGACCACCCCCAGGGTCCCGAGGGAACCGGTATAGAGCTTGTTCATGTCGTACCCTGTCACGTTCTTTACAACCCTGGCCCCGGCCTTGGTGACGGCGCCGTCGGAGCGCACAACCGTGACGCCGATGAGCCAGTCCCGAGCCGTGCCATAGGCAAGCCTGGAAGGACCGCTGGCGTTGGTGGCCAGGATCCCTCCGATGGTGGCCCTGGAAGGAAGGGGCGCCTCGAGGGGCAGGAACTGTCCCCGTTGGGCAAGGCGCCCTCGCAGGGTCTCCAGAGTAATGCCAGCTTCCACTCTGGCTACCAGGTCCGCCGGCTCGTGGAACAGGACCCCATCCAGGCGGCCAAGGTCGAGAATCAGGTCGAGGCCGGTGGGCGGGTTGCCCAGGTCCATCCGGGTACCGCCGCCCCGGGGCGTCACCTTCGCGCCCTCGGCCGACGCCCGGGACAGTACACGAGAGACCGCCTTCACGTCCTCCGGGGTCACCACGGCGGAGGGGATCAGGCCGTCCACGGAATATTCGACCAGGCGTTCAGGAGGCACCGTTGGGTCGTGGCCCATGGTCTCCGGCGGTGAATCGGATGGGGAGGTCATTATTGCGGACTAGACTGTCTCCAGTTTCGCCACGAACTCCTGTATTTTTTCCAGGCCACTCTCAAAGTAGTCTCTGGTCATCCAATGTTCATAAAAATTCGAGTGTAGGCTATTGGCCACGTGAAATAGGTCTCGCAAAGTTGGATCCCCAAGCTCCTGATCTAGCCGGCTTACTACTCTGAAGAAGTCCCTATGCCCATGGTGGGACCAGCCACGCTTCTCAGCAACCGCCTTCACCATCTGAGCCGCCGCGCCCCATAGCTTCTCCGAGGCCTGCTCCAGGTCCCCTTGGACCAGTGCCTCCCGACCCTTTCGAAGGAACTCCTTGCTCATGGCCTGGTACTCTTCCGTTCGTGTCGTCAACCCGAAACCTCCATCAGATGTACACCCCAGGACCGGCCGCATGGACGGCGCCGCGCTGTACGTCCTGGCCGTGCTCCGGGCCTCCGGGGAAGATCTTGCCGGGGTTGAAGCGGTTCGCGGGTGAGAAGGCGTTCCGCACCCTGACCATGGAGTCCATATCTTCGGTGGTGAAGACCAGGGGCATGTAGGCCTTCTTCTCCAGGCCCACGCCGTGCTCTCCCGACAGGGTCCCTCCCATCTCCACGCAGGCCTTCAACATCTCTTCGCCCGCCTCGATGGCCCCCTGAGTAGCGCCGGGCTGGCGCTCGTCGAAGGCGATGCAGGGATGGAGGTTTCCGTCACCGGCGTGGAACACGTTGGCCACCAGCAGTCCTCGTCGCTCGGCGATCTCGGCCACCACCTTCAGGATTTCGGCGAGCCTCGTCCGGGGCACCACGGTGTCGACCAGGTAGTAGTTGGGCGCCAGGCTGCCCAGGGCCCCGAAGGCCCCCTTGCGGGCGGCCCACAGCCGCTCCCGCTCGGCCGAGTCCTGGGCTATACGCACCTCGATGGCGCCGGTGTCGTACATGGTGGCCTCGACCTCGCCGCCTATCTCGTCCACCTCCTCCTTCACACCTTCCACCTCCACCAGGAGGACGGAGCCGGCATCGGCTGGGAACACGCCCTTGGTGACGTTGAGGATGGCCCTTATGGACACCGAGTCGATGATCTCCATGGCCGCGGGCACGATGCCCTGCCCGATGATGCTGGAGACGGCGGTGCAGGCTGAGTCCACGTCGGGGAAGACCCTAGGAGGGTGGACACCGACTCGGGCAGGGGGATCAGGCGCACCACGATCTTGGTCGCGATGCCGAATGTACCCTCGGAGCCCACGAAGACGCCGGGCAGGTCGTACCCCGGCGTGCTCCTGGCCCTGCCCCCCAGCCAGGCCACCGAGCCATCCTCCAGAACGACCTCCATGCCCAGCACGTGGTTGGTCGTGACCCCGTAGGCCAGACAATGGGGGCCGCCGGCGTTCTCCGCCACGTTGCCACCCAGGCTGCAGGCCTTCTGGCTGGAGGGGTCGGGGGCGTATCGCAGGCCGCTGCGGTTGGCCGCGTGGTCCAGGTCCAGGTTGATCACCCCGGGCTCCACGACGGCCAGGCGGTTGGGAATATCAATCTCCAGGATGCTCTTCATCCTGGTCAGGGCAACCTGAAGGCCGCCGAGACTGGCGATGGCCCCTCCACTCAGGCCAGTGCCCGAGCCGCGGCACACAACGGGAATGCCCTCCCGGTGGGCCAGCGCAACCACCCGGCTGACTTCCTCAGTTGTGAGGGGGAACGCCACCGCGTCGGGGAAGGCGCGGTCTATCGAGCCGTCGTACTCGTAGACCAGCAGATCTTCGGGATGGGAGATGACGTTGCCCTTCCCTACGATCCGTTCCAACTCTTTGATGATACGCCGCTGGGCCAACCCGTCACGCCTTTCGCTACACGTCCGTACAACCGATGATAGCCCAACGTAGGAAGTGTTTGCAACCGAGGCTCAGAAGGCTTGTTCAGGTCTTAGATTTGAGGCCAAGACTACTGAACCCGCATTCCTCAAGGAGCCATTTCACGAAGTCGCCCGGCAAAACGTCCCAGTTATGGAGCTCCAAGATATGTAAAAGGGCCTTCAGATCCGCTTGGCGGTTGGGTCAAACTCCAATGTCATAATCGCATGCTTACGGTCCTCCTCTAGCACTTGAAGAAGCAATTGTGCCCAACCTACCCAGCCCTGTAGTTGCGCTTTGGATCCAACGAACGGGCGGTTCGACCACTGAGTATGAAGAAGGTTTAGATGGTCAAGATGTGTCATGCGCCATTTCCAATACTCGGTGTCGTCGCTCGAAGGCAATCCGGGCAGGCCGGGATCAACCTTATTCGTGAACAGGTTCCAATTGTGTTGATTGCGTATGACGTCCGTGCTTGACTGGGTAGCCTGACGTAAATTCTTGATGGCTGTTTTTAACTGCCAAACAACCGCCGCCAGGGCACCCAGAGTTACGAGTGCACTTACCATAGTCCAAAACGCCGACCACTGTGCTGGAGAGTAGGCGATGATACCTAACCCTTGGCTCAAATCAAGGAGCATGTTGCTCATTCCTTTCTAGGGAGCTTGGTGGCATTGTCCGATCTCTCTTGATGAGAAATGTGTAACTGCCCCGTCTATCTCTTCCAATCCGATAGTATACTCTGGTTGTAGGGACACATCTGGTTGAGGAAGGTGCTCGATGGCTTTTGCCGACGACGTGGAGAGGGAGGCCGAACCGATCCGCCGCGCCATCCGGGACCACTCCTTCGTGACGGGCGTCGGGGACGGCACCCTCGACGTGGAGAGGTTCAAGTACTACATCCGGCAGGACTACCTCTACCTGATCGAGTACAGCCGGGTGCTGGCCTTGGCCTCGGCCCGGGCCCCGGACCTGGAGACCATGGGGTGGTTCGCCCGCCTGCTGCACGAGACCCTGAACACCGAGATGGAGCTGCACCGCGGCTTCTGCGCCCGGTTCGGCATAAGCGCCCGGGAGCTGGAGGAGACCAGGGCCTCACCCACTACCCTGGCCTATACCCGTTTCCTGCTGAACGTGGCCCATCAGGGCTCTTTTCCGGAGCTGGCGGCCTCCTTCTTGCCCTGCCAGTGGGGCTACTGGGAGGTAGGCAACTATCTGGCCCGCAACGGCGAGCCCCCGGACGCTCCCCTGTATGGCGAGTGGATCAGGATGTACGTGGCTCCCGAGTATAAGGCCCTGGCCGATTGGGCCCGGGGCCTGGCCGACCGGCTGGCGGAAAGGGCCGGACCCGAGGAGGTGTCCCGGATGCGGGAGACCTATCTGACCAGCCTGCGGTACGAGTACATGTTCTGGGACATGGCCTACAACATGGAGGCCTGGCCCGTTTGACCCATATTCTGGACAAAAGAAGAGGCCCCCGCCGCCTTCATGGGTCAGGCAGCGGGGGCCTCGGATCGATGCGGTGGCGACCGCCTACCGGGGGAACTGCGGGAAGAGCTGCTCGAACAGGCCGTCAAGGTCGAGACCGGGTGGTACGAACGGCCTGAACTCGTCTAAGGGGGAGCGAGGGCTTGGGTCACTGGGCCGTGGTCGTGTCTCGGTACGCCACTCCTCCGTCGAAATGGTTGGGTCGGGCCACTCCCCAAGGGTCGCAACTACCTGGATGGTCTCGCCACCGCGGATGACTGTCAGCGTGACCGGGTCGCCGGGCTGTCCAAGGTTCAGCTGGGCTACCAGCTCGGCGGTAGTGTCCACGCCGACGCCATTTACCTGGGTTATGATGTCGCCTCCTGTGTCCTCCCGACCTCCGGGTCCTACGCCCGACTCGGTCAGGCCGGACTGCTCCGCCGGGCTGTCGGGTAGCACCCCGACTACATAGACCCCGCTGTTCACGGGCATGTCCAGCCTCTCGGCCAGCTGGGCATCGACGTCCCGAGCCTGGATGCCCAACCACGGGGGCCTGACGACTTCCTCGGACTTGAGCTTGGGTAGAGACGTTTTTAGAGAATCTATGGGCACCGAAAAACCGATTCCGTTGGAAGAGCCGTTAGGGGATACCTGGATGGCCGTGTTGATGCCCACCACGGCCCCGCTGGAGTCGAGAAGGGGGCCTCCGGAGTTGCCGGGGTTGATCAACGCGTCGGTCTGGATCACGTTGGAAATGGGCCGCCCCAGCGCGCTAGGAAGGTCTCGCCCGAGCTGGCTTATCACTCCCACCGTTACAGAGCCTTCCAGACCGAAGGGGCTTCCAATGGCCACGGCCATCTGGCCGGCTCTTAGATTGGAGGAACTGCCCAGCGTAACGGGCTCTATGCCTGCTACCACCGAAGGTTCGACCTTCAAGAGGGCCATGTCGTTCCCCGGGTATCTGCCCAATATCGTAGCGTCGGCTTCTGTGCCGTCGCTGAACTTGACCGTGACGTGGCCAGCCCCATCTACCACGTGGTTGGTGGTCACGATGTGTCCCTCTATATCGATGAGGAAACCGGAGCCCGAGCCCAGAATGCGCGAGGTAGGCCCCGACCCCAGGCTGGTGTTGACCTCAACCACCGCCGGGCTGACCCGGTCGTATATGCCCACTACCGAGTCCTCGTCGAAGAGCACAGAGGCCGACGCCGGGGAGAAAGCCGCGCCTCCAGGCCCCGCCCAGAGAAAGGCCACCACTACAACCACGGCTATGGCCACGGTGCTCATCCCCAGGCCCAGGCCCCTCGTCAGACTACCCATTGCCGCACCTCCGGCCGTCCTGAACTTCTTGTCCAGTCTAGACAAGAAGTTTTAATTTCTTATTAAGGACATCGACGGCACCGGGTAAAGGCGTTGGCAGGCATGAGCCAGCATTTGGACCGGACAATCCCGATAGGCTTCTCCAGAGGTCCCCTCCCCCCTTGGAAGAGGGCTAGGGTGAGGGCCGAGCTCGGATGAGCGAATGCCGCGGGGCGGGGAGGGAGCTAAGAGCGCAGCTCAGGCGGAAGCAAGTTGGGAATGGAGTCCTCTATGGGGTAGGTTTCGTCGCAGCTGCCGCAGATCAAGAAGCCCGTGAGCACCTCCTCCCCCTCCTCTTCCTCTACCCTGAGCTCCAACGGGGACTTGCACACTGGGCAGGCCAGGATTTCCATCAGATCTTTCTTCATAGATGCCTTCCATTCGAGGTTTTTCGGGTCGCGAACGGGCTCAATGGGATCTACCCTTCGAGCCCGTTTTCCACCAACGCTTGTAGGATGTCCGCCAGAAGGAACACGATCACCCCCATGACCAGAACCGCGGAGGCTCCTGTGAAGAAGCCCGTGAGCCTCTGAAAGCGGCTCGCGCCGGCGGGAGCTTCCTCGGTGTAGGTTCGCGGCCGAAGGAAACGCACCAGATAAAACATGTACAGAGCCAGCCCGATCTTTATGACAAGCACGACGATATAGGGCGTTCCGCCGTACTCGGAGGTCAGTCGACTCAGGGTCAGGATGACCCCGGTGACCAGCAGGACCGCGATGGCCGTGCTGACCAGGTGCCTGAACTGCTCGCCTATCTGCCTGAGAGCCAGGTCCGGACCTTCCGGTGAAGACTTCAGGTTGGGCCGCAGCACCAAGAAATAGAAGAGCCCTCCCCCTACCCAGGCCACCGCCGCCACGACGTGGAGCCAGCGAATGACCAGCAGGAGCACATCGGTCAGACTCATTGCGGGCTAAGGGAGACCCGGTTGCATCGGACGGGCTCGGGGAGTCAGCCTGCCGCCTGTCCTGTGCGCCGGTCTACTAGATACATCCCGATCCCGATGACGAGAAGAACGTCCCCGACGATCAAAGGGATGATGGAGTCGGTGGCGGCGCCGATGGCAGCCAGCACTATTCCCACCACAAGGGTGATGGCCATCGCGGCCTTTAGAATCGACATGCCGGTCTCCTCCAGCGATCTATCCAGACGGTAAACGACGGTGGCCGTTCACCCAACCCGGCGAACCGAGACAGCCGGTGGCTCCCTTCCAAGGAGCTCACGATACCGGTGGCCTTTTGCCGGCCCAGGGGCGGGCAGACTCGAAGGCCGCCGACGCCCTGAGCACCGTGGTCTCCTCCCCCCGGCGCCCGATGATGTGCAGGCCAATGGGCATACCATCGGACGAGTAGCCGCAGGGGACGCTGGCCGCCGTTTGCATGGTCATGTTGAAGGGGAAGGTGAATGGTGTGTAGCCCCAGAAGGGTATCACCTCGCGGCCCCCGATCACCGCGGGGTGCTGCCCCACCGGGAAGGCCGGGACCGCCATGGTAGGAGTCAGGAGGAGGTCATACGTCTCAAAAAAGGTGTCCATGTGGGCCTGAATCTCGGCCACCGACTGCATGGTCCTGGACAGATCGGGGCCCGACAGGCTGAGCCCGCGGTCTATGGTCTCAAGGGCGTAGTGGGTCAGGTCGCCTCGATGCTCCTCCAGCAGGTGTCCGAAGGAGGCCCCCAACTGTACGCTGAATAGATCGTAGAAGGTGGGGAATGGGTTCTCCAGACCGACGTCCGCCTCCTCGACGGTGCAGCCTAGCTCCTCGAATACCCGAGCGCCTTTGCCGGCGACCTCCACCACCTCATGGTCCACGGCGGCATAGCCCAAGTCAGGGCTCCAGGCGATCCGCAGGCCCTTCACCCCCTGGTCAAGCCCCGCCAGGAAGTCGGGGGGCTGCTGCCTCATGCAGCCGACGTCACGGGAGTCCGGTCCGGCCAGCACCTGAAGGAGGGCCGCCGAGTCGGCGACCGTCCGTGTCATGGGGCCCGACTGTCCCAGGGTGCTGTGGGCCGGCCGGCCGACGCCGCCGTAGCGGGGAACTCGCCCCTGGGTGGGCTTTATACCGTAGATTCCGCAGAAGCTGGATGGAATTCGGATAGAGCCTCCACCGTCGCTGCCTGTGGCCACGGCGCACAGTCCCGCCGCCACTGCAGCTCCGGCTCCACCACTGGAGCCGCCGGTCGTGCGCTCGGTGTTCCAGGGATTTCGACAGGCATCCCCCAGCCTGTTCTCCGTGGTCCCCGAAGTGCCGAACTCCGGAGTGTTGGTCTTGCCCAGGATGATGGCCCCCGAGTCCCTGACCCTCTCCACCAGGGCGGCGTCCATGTCCGGCACGTGGTCTTTGAACACCAGGCTGCCCATGGTGGTGCGGATGCCCTTTGTCAGCTCCAGGTCCTTTATGGAGATGGGGATACCGTGCAGCGGGCCCTTCGCCGGCCCTCGGGAAAGGTCATGGTCCGCGGCCCGGGCCGAGGCCATGGCCTCGTCTCCTGTAACGGTCAGATATGCATTCAGCTTGGAATTCAGGGATTCGATGCGGCGAAGGTACAGCTCCGTCAGCTCCGCTACGGAGACCTGCTTCGAGTCGATGAGGCGGCGGAGTTCCAGAGCAGGGGTAAAGGCCAGCTCGTCATCCGGCATGATCCCTCTCCTAAACGTGATGCCCTGTAGGTGCCGCGGCTGAGAATCTCTGCACCGAAACCGGTGCCGCCGTTATCCACCGACGGACGCGTTGGATGGGGATGTCTGAAAGAGCGGCTACTGCGACCGGCGCCGTGGGGATTTCAACTATGGTTAGGCGTCGGGCCTATCTACCCATAGCCGCGACGGGTCCCATGGTAAGCCAATAAGCTGTAACGTGTCAAGGAATGTGGAGGTCGGGGGGTAGACCGCGCCGGTAGAGGTCCAGGACAGTCAGCGTGCTGCGGCGGTGGCTATGTTGCCCCACAGAACGCGGCTTGTGTCCCCCTCGGCGGGCTCCATGGTCACCCAGACCTTCTGGAACAAGGTGATAGGCTGGCTCGGCCAAAGGGGCATGTGGCCCCAACCCCACTCGTCCACGGTCAGGTTGCCAACGGCAACGGACTCGCCGTCCTTCTCCAGCCAGACGTCGTAGGTATGGTCCTCCGCGGAAGGCTCTAGACCCCTGGTCAGCAGCACCCCTGTGCCGGCATGAGGCGCGATCATCAGCACCCCTCGGGAATCGTCTCCTTCCGCCGCCTGGAGGGACATCACCTGGCCGTCCGACACGGCCATTACGTAGCTCAGCGATCGCTGCTCCAGCACCATGTCGACCAGTTTGTCGTCGGTCTCGGTGAGCCGGGCCACCTGGGTCTGCAAAAGATCGTTCTCGTCCTGGAGGTCGTTGACCTGGCCGGTCAGCCGAACGCTCAAGGCGATCACTGCGGCCAAGAGCAACACCGCCACGGCTGCCGCCGCTCCCAGGGCCAGGTGGCCGAGCTTGACCGGCGGCTTCCTCTGTCCCATGATCTGCGCCGGGTGGCTGTCCACCGCCTTCAAGGTACTGGCCTTGATCCGTTGCGGAAGCTCGGCGCCTTCGGCAACCCCGGACAGAGCGGACGCAACCAGCAGCTGGTCCCTGAGGAGAGCGGGGCACCAGGGACAGGAACCCAGGTGCGCCTCAACTACCTCCTCCTCTTCAGGAGCTAGGGCGCTCAGCGCGTAGGCGGGGAGAAGCTCTTCTACTGCCCTGCAGTCCAAGCCTTATTCCACCTCGATATACTTGAAGGCGGCCCGCAGCTTCTGCATGGCCAGCCGTATTCTGGTCTTCACCGTCCCTAGGGGCTGGTCCAGCTTGTTGGCTATCTCCGACTGGGAATAGCCCTCGAAGTAGGCCATCACGATTACCTCTCGCTGACTCTCGGGAAGCGTGGCCAGCACCGAGATCACCTGCTCCCTGGACAGGGTCTGCTGCACCTGGTCCTCGGTGCTGGGCCGGTCGCTGGGGTGCATGTCCAGCAGCTCGTGGGGCACCTGGTTCATCGACTGGCCCCTGCGCTTCCTGGCCTTTATCACGTCGATGATGCGGTGATGGGCCACACTCATGAACCAGGCCTTCGGCGCCCCCCGCTCGGGGTTATAGCTTGCCGCCTTCAGCCACAGGTTCAGAAATATGTCCTGGGTGGCCTCTTCTGCCAGGGACTCCTCCCTTAGCATGTACCTGGCGAGGGAGAACACCTGGCGGGCATAACGATCGTAGAAAGCCTCCAGGGCATCCTTTTCTCCACGGGCTATCAAGGTGATGAGCTGATCATCCCGCAGCTCGTCGTAGCTAACCACCCACGCCTCTCCGCCCCTGGAGACAGATGGCCCATCCGATGGAGTCTACGAACGAGGACCCCATCCGGATTTCCAGCCGGTCCAGGGATTTAGTCAAGGGCGATGCGCACTGTCCCCAACGTCCAGTATATCCGAGAAAATTTGGATATGTATAGGCGGTCGATTGCGGCAACTGAACGAGATACAGCGGCATAAGAGGGAAGCTGGGCGGGTTAGTGCGACCCGGCGTCTTTTCGGGCGATCCGCTCCTCCAGCAGGGCCTCGTAGTCGAAGATGACGGCCGAGGCCACCGTGGCGGCCACGTCGGGCAGGTCCAGGTCCCGGTGCACCGAATCCTTGAAGGCCAGCCAGCGATACTCCAACGACATCTGGGGTTCGACGAGGCCATCGACCTCGATCTCCTCGCCGGCCTTGAAGTTCAACTCGCAGGCCTGCAGGACACGGGGGTTCTTGGGGTTCCACAGAGGGATGCCCCACTTGCGGGCGATGATGGGGCGATGCTCGTAGATGGTGCAGGAATCGTCCTTGAGCGCCGGGCAGGGGATGTGGTGCTTTCCGGCCAGCCGCTCCAGACTGGCGTTCACTACGCGCCCGTGCTCCTCGATGCCCCGAGCCTTGTCCACGGGTGCCCCGGTCAGCTCCTGGAGATACTCCCGTGCCTTGCGGCGCATCTCTTCCTGAGCCTCCGGGTCGAGGCCTTTCACCGCCCGTGAGACGTAAGCCGCCTCGATGGCGCTGATGGAGAAGAGCTGGCTACAACAGCTACTACAGCCGTTGCGACACTGCATGCGGTCGATGAAGATGTCCCGGACCCGGCCAAACTCCCGGTCGACCTCTTCCAGGAGCCTGGTGTAGTTACTGTAAATGGTTGACAGCATGGGGAACAGGCCAAATGCTAACACGGAGGTCGAGGAGTGTCAATTTGAGGGCCGGTTCGCGAATCAGTGCTCTGTCAACCTTAGTCTGTCAACCTTGATTCCTTCGTAGAAAGGCCTGTTAGAGATGGACCCTGGAGTGCGAGGGTGTCTGGCAGGGAGGCGCCACGGGCTGTCGGCTGCTGACCTCACCGCCCTTGGGGCTGCGCTCAGGACAAGCAGGATCCCGTGCAGTACCCCTTCCGTGGCTCAGGGCGCCCGATGGAAGTTATGGAGCGGGGCCCTCACGCGGCTGCGACCGCAGGTACCGTCCCGGCCTCCGGCTGAGCCGTGTTTTCCATCTCCACCAGGCGTGCATGGACCATCCGCTTGAAGTTGCACGCCAACGCCTTCAGGTAGACGGCAAGCCGCACCCGACGGCCCCCTCGCACCCGCAAGCGCCCAAGCCCGTGGGCGCGCTTCAGCTCGGAGTTTGTCCCCTCTATCCCGGCCCTTATGGCATACCGCTTGCGCCACTCCTCGGTGGCCTCGGCCCGCCGCCGCCCCTCGATGTTCACCTTCACCAGGTCCGCCTTGAGGACGTAGGCCCCCGCACGCCGGTCCAGCTTCACCGGGCAACGGGACCGCAAGGGGCAGAGCTCGCATGTTGCCCTGGCAAAGTGAACCTCTACCCGCTCCGGCGCATCCTCCAGCTCGTACTCCTCGACGGACCGGTGCCCGGCGGGGCACACCGTGGCCTGCTCCCCGGTGACGTCGATCTGGAAGTCCGCCCCAGTGAGCGGCGGCGGTCCGTCTCCCTCTCCTTCGTGGGAGTTCCCCGGCGCCGACCCCGCCACCGGGCTCACCAGTTCCGTCCCCCGGCGCGAGGCCTCGAAGGCGTTGCGGCCCGACCCATACGCCGTGTCCGCGAAGAGCTCGTCCGGTCGGACCTTCCGCTCCGCCAGCCCGTCAACCAGCGGCACAGTCACGTCGGTGTCGCTCCCGCTGGATGGGGTCACCTCTACATGAGTGATCAACTGGGTGGCGTTCTCCGCATGGCAGGTCTCCGCCACCTGTACCTCGTACCCCTTGCCTTTGTGCCCGCTGTAGGTGGCCTCCGGGTCGTGGGGCGATTGCAGGGAATCGGACCGCACCTCCTTCGGGTCCCTGAGGGTGATGGGCACCGCCCCTTCCCCTGCGTCGTCATCGCCCTCTCCGGGGCGCCCGTCCCTCTTGTTGCCCACCACACACTGCTCCCGCAGCAGCCTCTCCAGCAGCCGGTACTCCTCCAGTTGGGCGGCAGCCGTGCCACGGAAGCCGTCCACCAGCCGGTAGAGGTCCCGGGCACACACGCCAAGTCTTCGGCGACCCTCCCCCGAGCGGGCGTCCTCGTAGTCGGTCGCTTCTGCTTCTTCCTTCAAGTAGCGCCTCACAAGGCCCTCTGGGACCACACGGCGAAGCTCTGGGTGCTCTTGGCTCACGGCCCGAAGGAACAACCGCATCGTCTCACAGAACAGGCCGAGGCGGGTGAGGGTGGCGATGTTGCTCATGATGTGGGTGGAGTCCAGCCGCTGCTTTCCGGTGCGTATACCCAGCGCCTGGATGATCCGCTCCGTGGTCTCCTGGAAAGCCAGCCGGCCACCGTCGTGCTGCATCAGGCGAACTCGGAAGTTGTGTAGCGTCTTCTGGGGGAGGTGGGTCTCCTCCATATCCAGCCGCAGGGCGTGGTGCCAGAGCAGATTGAACTCCAGCTGTTCTAGGGCTTCATCGTCGGTGAGGTTGAACATCTCTTTGAGAAGGTGGACCCCGAGGACCGTCTGCACCGCTCGGTTGGGACGGCCGTTGTCCGCGCAGTACATCGGAGCAAAGCGCTCCTCGTCAATCAGGGGGAGCGCCTCGTTCCGGAAAACCTCGGCCCAACTCCGCTCCAAGCGCCTGGCCTTCTTCGGCGGAACCAGGAACTCGGACTGCCACAGGCTCACCTGTGGGTCTCGCTCTCGGAACATGCTCACCTCCCCCGCCCAGGTGCAGCACCTCGCCGCTTCCACACATTATCCCTGCCTTGCCCCAGCTTGGCGAGGGGTTTTTACGAACGAATCAACCTTAGATGGATGCATCGTTTTACCCCACTCGAACTCTTCCCCGTCAAATCGGGAGAGAACAAGTCTCTTCCTCATAGAGGGGGAGACCTCCAGGTATCTGTATTGGCAAAAAGGACGACTTGGGGTACCATTAAACATCTCACACGGAACGAAGAAGCGATACGATCGAGTGTATGACGGAGGGGCTTCGTGGAGCCTGAGAAGCTTATTCGAGAGCTGGCGAGCCTCCAGGGCATGCTGTGGGTTGTGGGCGGCGGCGAGGTGGTGAGCGAAAACGGCTCCAAGGGCATGAAGGAGCCCTCCCTGGACGGCGGCTACCTAGACGTGGAGGCGGATAACTGGCACCTCCACATGAAGCCTGACTCGATTACAGGGATACAGTTCGTGGAGGCCGAGGACCGGGCCCACGGGGTCCCCTTCCTGTATTACGTTCGGTTCTCCGGCGCCTGCGATGAGACCGTGCTGAGGGTCTACTTCCCCAACCCTCATATGGACGAAGAGGGAAACCCGGCAGAGTTTCAGCCCGCGAAGCTCGATCTGTTCGAAGACCTACGCGACAGGTACGCCAACCAAGATGGTATCGAATTCGTCAGACGAACACTGCAGCAGCAGACCTGAGGCGAATACAGACCTTTGACCCGATTGCCGGTCCAGGCTGCTAGGAGGAGCGACGGGACATGTTCGACAAAGAGATGCTGGACACCCTCTGGGACGATCTTCGCGGGAAATACGACGGCGATCCGGACTGGGACCGCATAGTCCGGGACACCCACCTCGGGGTGGCACGGTCCGACGCCGGCGTGGACCTGGGAGACATCGATACCCGGGCCGCGGAGGCTATACTCAAGCACCGGGAGCCGGCTTAGTCCCCGGCTCGGTCCAAGGATAGCGACCCGGTAGCCATATAGGCTTTGAGGCCCGGGCTGCCGCATTCGGAGTCCCACCTTGTTCGCGACGGTTTTCGTAACGAATATGGCCATACCTTCCGTTAGACGATAGGCCCATACCTTGACAAGCGGGACAAGAATGGGGTATAAGTGTCCGAAATGCACAGGTCGTAGATGGACCCAAACGATGGAGGAGTAGCGTGCTAAAGATAGGCCACGAAGTCACCGTGCCGAAGACGATGAGGGGCCCCTCGGTCCACGAAGAGACCATATCCATCCCGGAGGAGCTGGAGACGGTTCCCGGGATTCCCCAGGATCCGGACACCGTTAACTTCTACACCAGGAACTACCCTCTGGAGAGTCACAACGTCGAGAACTTCATGTACCGGAGGTGGTCCAGGTCCGTCAGTGACATCAAAGCGGTCCGCGACGAGCACGAAACCCTGAACAAGCCCGTCGTCATGGAGTCGGCCAAATCGGGGGACATCGATCCCACGGCGGAGCCGGTCCCAGGCAAGGATGTCACCGAGGACATCAAGGCCAAGGCCCTGGAGTTGGGATTCTCCATGGTTGGGATAGCCGCCTACGACCATCGCTACACCTACCTGAGCAAGCGGAAGTGGGTCAGGCGGGACCTGGGCAACGCCATCTGTCTGGCCATGGAGCAGCCCTACGAAGAGACCCAAACCATCCCTAGTGAGCCGGCAGAGAAGGCCGTCTTCGCCACCTACAGGCGAGAGGGCTGGGCCGGGCTCGAGCTGGCAGAGTACATACGCTCCCTGGGCTACCGAGCACAGGTGCAGAGTCCCAACGACGCGTCCAGCGCCGTCATTCCCATGTTCGTGGCCGCCGGCCTGGGACAGCAGGGAGCCAGCGGCTACCTGCTGTCTCCCCACTTCGGCACCCGCCACAGGCTCATGATCGTCACCACCGATGCCTTGGTGACCCACGGAAGCCCGGTGGACTTCGGCATTCACGCCTTCTGCTCCATATGCCAGGTGTGCGTGAACCGGTGCCCCGGCCGGGCACTGACCAGGGAGAAGGTATGGTACCGGGGGGTCGAGAAGTTCAAGGTCATAGCCAAGCGCTGCCGGCCGGTGATGGCCCGCTACGCCGCCTGCGGAGTGTGCATGAAGGTCTGCCCCATACAGCGGTACGGCCTCAAGCCGGTGATGGAACATTACGCCTCCACGGGCGAGGTCCTGGGCAAGGGCACCCATAGCCTGGAGGGCTTCGAGATGCACGGTTTGGGCTACTTCGGCCCCGGCGACCTGCCCTCCTTCGACACCGACTTCTTCCATGTCCCCGAGGGCTACGCAGATCAGTACCTGCTGGAGGAGCTGAAGGACAAGATAACCTCCGGGGAATCCCGGCCAGAGGACGCCTTCAACGAGTTCAAGGTCAAGCTGGAGGAGTACGTGAAGGGCCCCCAGGACTCCATGTTGGCGGACAAAGAGTACATAGAGGACATGGACGAATTCTAGGACCTCGCACTATAGGCGAAACAAAGAGAAGGCGGCCCCTGATGGGCCGCCTTCTCTTTTGCGGGCCTTCGCCCGTCCTCCCTCTAAATATCCTACGGGACGATTCGCACCGAGTCACTTCCCTCTATAGGAATGCCGTCGACTGTCCTTCCCTTGAGCACGCCTTCGGTATCGCCTTCCACGAAACCGGTGGCGGCGGTGTCGAAGTGGCACAGTAGGTCGTCGACACCATCGCCGTTGACGTCCTTGTGGGGCTTGTCGCAGTCCACCAGACTCTGCTCATCGCCGGTCCGGCCAAAGGACAGAGACAAGTCATCAATGACGGTGGTGGCGTCGAAGCCGGGGGCCGAGATGACCGCCACTCGGATCTTCCCGTTACTCTTGAGATTGACGTTGTTATCGGAGCCGCCGGGCTTTATATCGATCTCCACTAGAATGCCCCCGGATGCACCGGTGCCGACGCGCACGTCGTCTATCCCGGCGTGGAGCATGAACTGGTTATCCACCTCGGCAAGGCGCAGCCGGACCGTGCTGCCTGCGAACTGGGAGATATCCTCCGATACCAGGGTGGCCGCCAGGCTGGCCGGGTCCCCGACCTCGGTCCAGAACAGGTTCCGCAGCACGTCGCCGGCGGCCACTGAGTCCATGGGAGCGTCAGGGTCCATCAAGTCTATGCGGTACTGCTGATTGCGGTTGGGGTTGGGACCGGGCGGCCCGAGTTCTGGGTCAAGGTTATCCGGGGTGTAGAAGACTATGCCGCGGTTTTCGTAGTAAACCAGGAAAGATAGGGTCTCGGCGTCAGCAGGGAGCGCGATGTCCTGATAGAGGACGCGGAGCCCCGGTCCCGTCTGGTCGGTGATAGCCGCGTAGGTTCCCTGGGGCGGGGCCGGTACCTTGCCGATAGACGGAGGGGTGAGTGGAGCCTTGGTCCCACTGTAAGCGAACCAGCCGCCCTGGCCTCCGGCGTTGTTGTTGAAGGCGGTCCAGCCCGATAGGTCTCCGGCCTCGAAGTCTCCGTTAGCCACCGGCTGAGGGCCCGCCAAGGCAACGCCCAGAAGCATGGCCGCGGCCATAATCGCCACCACCACCCCTGAGACCCGGAAAGCGAACCTGTTCATGATTTTCATTTCCTACCTCCAGGAGCCGAACTCGATGGACTAATTCTGGCCTTGAGGAGTTAACTGTATTAGACAAAATTTGTTAGAATTATGCAAGATTTCTGGGCAGGAGCAGTTGATGGCGGACGCTCGCAGGATACTGGTCATAGACGACGAGGAGAGCTCTGGCACCCTCACTCATCACCTACTGGCGGCGGACGGCTACACCGTTCAGTCGGAGAGGGACGGCGCCGCGGGCCTGAGGGCCTTCTTCTCCTGGCGCCCGGACCTTGTGGTTCTGGACGTCATGATGCCTCGCATGGACGGGTGGCAGGTCCTGGACAGAATCCGGGAGCTGGCGGACACACCAGTCCTGATGCTAACGGGACGAGGAGATGAGCAGGATAAGGTCCGGGGACTGCACCATGGAGCCGACGACTACCTAGTCAAACCCTACGCAAAGGACGAGTTCCTGGCCCGGGTCCAGGCACTTCTGCGACGGACGCGGAACCGGGAAGAGCCCGAGGATTCTTACGCCGACGACCGGCTCTTCATGGACTTCGGGCGCAGGCGGGTCATGGTGGACGGGCGGGACGTGGACCTGTCCCCGCTGGAGTTCCGCATACTAGCGGTCCTGGTCCGCAGCGGCGGCAGGGTGCTGACGCAAAACGACCTGCTGGATCAGTGCTGGGGCGAACGGCCCGGCGGACCCAGCAACGTCAGGGTGTACATCGGATACCTGCGAAAAAAGGTGGAGCGGGACCCCAAGAAGCCCGAGCTGGTACAGACGATAAGGGAGGTGGGCTACCGTTACGTCCGCCCCAGCTAACGCCGGGCCCGAAATCGTCGCCGATGAGCCCAAACGCCTGGCAACTACCGCCCGCTCAGCCTGAAGGCTTGTGAAGAAATGACCACCTTTTTGTCGCTCCGGCGAAAGCCGGAGCCCAGGAGCAAGATTGATTCCTTCGTAGAAAGGCCTGTTAGAGATGGACCCTGGAGTGCGAGGGTGTCTGGCAGGGAGGCGCCACGGGCTGTCGGCTGCTGACCTCACCGCCCTTGGGGCTGCGCTCAGGACAAGCAGGATCCCGTGCAGTACCCCTTCCGTGGCTCAGGGCGCCCGATGGAAGTTATGGAGCGGGGCCCTCACGCGGCTGCGACCGCAGGTACCGTCCCGGCCTCCGGCTGAGCCGTGTTTTCCATCTCCACCAGGCGTGCATGGACCATCCGCTTGAAGTTGCACGCCAACGCCTTCAGGTAGACGGCAAGCCGCACCCGACGGCCCCCTCGCACCCGCAAGCGCCCAAGCCCGTGGGCGCGCTTCAGCTCGGAGTTTGTCCCCTCTATCCCGGCCCTTATGGCATACCGCTTGCGCCACTCCTCGGTGGCCTCGGCCCGCCGCCGCCCCTCGATGTTCACCTTCACCAGGTCCGCCTTGAGGACGTAGGCCCCCGCACGCCGGTCCAGCTTCACCGGGCAACGGGACCGCAAGGGGCAGAGCTCGCATGTTGCCCTGGCAAAGTGAACCTCTACCCGCTCCGGCGCATCTTCCAGCTCGTACTCCTCGACGGACCGGTGCCCGGCGGGGCACACCGTGGCCTGCTCCCCGGTGACGTCGATCTGGAAGTCCGCCCCAGTGAGCGGCGGCGGTCCGTCTCCCTCTCCTTCGTGGGAGTTCCCCGGCGCCGACCCCGCCACCGGGCTCACCAGTTCCGTCCCCCGGCGCGAGGCCTCGAAGGCGTTGCGGCCCGACCCATACGCCGTGTCCGCGAAGAGCTCGTCCGGTCGGACCTTCCGCTCCGCCAGCCCGTCAACCAGCGGCACAGTCACGTCGGTGTCGCTCCCGCTGGATGGGGTCACCTCTACATGAGTGATCAACTGGGTGGCGTTCTCCGCATGGCAGGTCTCCGCCACCTGTACCTCGTACCCCTTGCCTTTGTGCCCGCTGTAGGTGGCCTCCGGGTCGTGGGGCGATTGCAGGGAATCGGACCGCACCTCCTTCGGGTCCCTGAGGGTGATGGGCACCGCCCCTTCCCCTGCGTCGTCATCGCCCTCTCCGGGGCGCCCGTCCCTCTTGTTGCCCACCACACACTGCTCCCGCAGCAGCCTCTCCAGCAGCCGGTACTCCTCCAGTTGGGCGGCAGCCGTGCCACGGAAGCCGTCCACCAGCCGGTAGAGGTCCCGGGCACACACGCCAAGCCTTCGGCGACCCTCCCCCGAGCGGGCGTCCTCGTAGTCGGTCGCTTCTGCTTCTTCCTTCAAGTAGCGCCTCACAAGGCCCTCTGGGACCACACGGCGAAGCTCTGGGTGCTCTTGGCTCACGGCCCGAAGGAACAACCGCATCGTCTCACAGAACAGGCCGAGGCGGGTGAGGGTGGCGATGTTGCTCATGATGTGGGTGGAGTCCAGCCGCTGCTTTCCGGTGCGTATACCCAGCGCCTGGATGATCCGCTCCGTGGTCTCCTGGAAAGCCAGCCGGCCACCGTCGTGCTGCATCAGGCGAACTCGGAAGTTGTGTAGCGTCTTCTGGGGGAGGTGGGTCTCCTCCATATCCAGCCGCAGGGCGTGGTGCCAGAGCAGATTGAACTCCAGCTGTTCTAGGGCTTCATCGTCGGTGAGGTTGAACATCTCTTTGAGAAGGTGGACCCCGAGGACCGTCTGCACCGCTCGGTTGGGACGGCCGTTGTCCGCGCAGTACATCGGAGCAAAGCGCTCCTCGTCAATCAGGGGGAGCGCCTCGTTCCGGAAAACCTCGGCCCAACTCCGCTCCAAGCGCCTGGCCTTCTTCGGCGGAACCAGGAACTCGGACTGCCACAGGCTCACCTGTGGGTCTCGCTCTCGGAACATGCTCACCTCCCCCGCCCAGGTGCAGCACCTCGCCGCTTCCACACATTATCCCTGCCTTGCCCCAGCTTGGCGAGGGGTTTTTACGAACGAATCAAGATTGTCGAACATCCTCCTATGTAGCACACAAGGCTAACTGGAGTCCGGCCTACGCCGGAATGACGGAAACGGGAGGGATCAAATAATCACAAGCTCTGAGCCCGTCGAAGGGCCCGCCACCCGTCAGGGAATCTTCACCACGGCGGGGTGGGAGGTGGTGTCGTAAGCGAACCACATGTCACCCGCCGCCTGGTTCTCCACCACCACAAAGACGTCCAGCTCGTCCCCCGAGGACACGGTGTAGCTAACCTCCGGGATTATGATGGACCTTTTGACGAAGGTCGAAGATCCCGCCTGCCAGTCTGCGACGTACACACTGCCCTGGCCGATCTCCTGATGGGTGGCGCCGTCATAGTCGCGGAGATACACGGTAACGACCCCTAGCTTGTCCTGATCGAAGCTTATCGTCCCTGCCCAGAGATCGATGGTGACGTCGCCCGTGATGGCCAGGTCACCGGTCACGGCTCCCGACCTCCAGACCTGGTGCTTGCTTAACTCTGTTTCCGATAGACCCAGGGGGGTCTTCTGTAGCTTCCGCCCGGCATCTGAGTCGAAGTCGGTATCGTAGTTGTACAATATCGCGGCCGTGGGCGCGGTGCCGTTCATAGGTAGCGTAGCTTGTGCGGCCCTATCGCCCGTAGGAGGAGTGGGATTGTCGTGCAAATAGTAGAATGTGGTGAAGGTCGGTTCAACGTAGGACAGGTTGACTTGCGCATTGTAGGTGGTGGTGTCGTAGGCAAACCACATCTCGGCAGCCGCAAGGCTCCCAACGATCATTTTCACTTCCAGCTCGTTGCCGGCGGGGACGGTGTAGCTGAATCCGGGTATAAGGATCACCTTCCGCACAAAGCTGGAGGGGCCCGCCTGCCAGTCCACGTCGAATAAAGTTCCCTGTCCGATCTCCGTATAGGTGCTGCCGTTGTAGTCCCTGAAATAGATGGTTACTATTCCGGCTTTATCCAGCTGGTAGTTCTGAATGGCGCCCCAAATGTCAACAGCGATGGTCCCACTCAAGGACAATGGTTGGGAAAGGACCCCGGTCCTCCAGGCCTGGTACTTGCCAACGTCGGTCTCCCCGGCGCCGGAGCCACCCTTCTGTATGGTCCGGCCAAGATCGGTATCCACGTCTACATCATAGTTGTACAGTGTAGTGGCCGTTGGCGCCGAGTCATCCATGGGTAACACCGCCTGGCGGTTGGTGTTCGCCGTGGGCGGCGTAGGGTTGTTGTGGAGGTAGCGGCAATCGTCCAAGCCGGTGTAGTCGAAGTCCACGTAGGCCGAGTCCGTGATCCCGTTGGGCGTAGCTACCGCGACGGTGCCCAGGCTTCCCGTCTGAGGTAGGGAGGCCGGCCTGGCGCGTAGCGTCGCGGTCTCGTAGGGGTCCAGCACCTTCACATTGAAGTCGTCTGGGCTGATACCCTGCACTGTCCATCGGTCCAGGGCCAGGTCACCGGAGACATAGAGGGGGTGGGTAAACACCTTGCTGCCGGAGTCGCCGGTATAAACGAGGACCAGATCCACATCGGAGAACTCCGTGATGGATACGTCTCCTGAGTTGACCAGTAATGTATCGATCAGGAGGGTACCACAGTCACCCGTGCCGGAAGTGAGCACGTTGGTGGATGAAATGGCGACGTGGGTCCGAAGTCGATTCGAGTGCAGCTCCTCGACCGCCTTCAGCGTGTCGCTCTGTTTGGTGGTGGCGTCGATCAGCCCGCCGAAAAACACCCACGCCACCAGGATGAGGCTGGTCATGACCATGCCCCACGGAATCACCGCAAGCATCTAGCTATCTCCCTATGATCCATGCTATATGTCCCCTCTCGCCAGGTACACAGGGAAAGCACCCATAAGAATGGATGGAAGCACCTCCAATGGTCTTCCGACACTTATGCCATGCCGTCGTTGACACCTCCAGAATCGAAATCGTAGGCTGAACTTAGCCAGGGACGGACCCGGCTTCCCCACTCATCGGCCTACCGGATACCGGCCGGCCGTGAGTTCACAGGGAAACGCGGGTCCTTTATTTTTGCCCCCGTTATTTTGCTATATCAAGGAGGGACGATGGGGTGTCGACGATGTGGCTGCGTCCGGTTGATCAAGCTGGCCAAGAGGCTCCCCAGAGACAACGACGTCTACCGATGCGACCAGTGCGGCTACATCTTCAGTCCGCCCTGCCAGCGAAGGCCGGGGGCGGATGCAGTCGTGCAGAAGGATACCATGATGATAAACGCCGAGGGACTCGATGCCAGAGGAACTCATGCCAAGGGATCAGATGAATAACGTGACCGGGTCGAATCGGCCCGCCAAGATACCGCCAATCGAGCCTCGCCAGGAGTACCGCGCGGGCCCGGTGGGATTCGCGGGCAAAGTGCTCGGGGTGACGCTCTGGAGCAAGCAGAAGGAGGTCCTGAAGGCCCTCAAAACCCACCAGCGGGTGGCCGTGAAATCGGGCAACGGCCTGGGCAAAGGATTCTCCGCCGCCGTGGCCATCCTCTGGTTCCTGTCCAGCTACGAGCCGGCAGTGGTGCTGAGCACGGCGCCCACCTTCCGCCAGGTGCGCTACGTCCTGTGGCGGGAGGTGCACAGGTTGTATCGCCGGGCCAAACGCCAGCTGGGGGGCACATTGCTGGACACCCGGCTGGAGATGGGCGAGGGTCGCTTCGCCATGGGCCTCTCCGCGGACAGCGACGATGAGTTCCAGGGGTTCCATTGCCCCAACATGCTCATCGTGGTGGATGAGGCCGAGGGCGTCGAGGAGACCATCTACGAGGCTATCGAGGCGGTAATGACCTCCGAGAACTGCAAGCTACTGCTCATCGGCAACCCCACCACCATGAGCGGCACCTTCCGCCGGGCATTCTACGAGGACCGTGAGCTATACCACACCATCACCATCTCGGCCCTGGAGAGCCCCAACCTCCAAGCCGATATCCAGAAAGGGAAGAAACCCATCCGAGGGCTCGTAAGCCGCCGCTGGGTGGAGGAGCGACGGAAGGTGTGGGGCGAGGATAACCCCATATACCTGGCCCGTGTGCTGGGAGAGTTCCCCGACCAGGAGGAAGATACCCTTATTCCCCTGTCCTGGATCGAGGCGGCGATAAGGGCACGCACCGGCTCCACTTCCGGCCTGGATGCCGCTAATAGCTCCGAGCCTGTGGGCATCGCGGTGGACGTGGCCTGCTTCGGCTCGGACAAGAGCGTCATCCTGAAGAGGCGGGGAATGTCTGTCGAGGAGGTCCAGACCTTCCGCGGACTGGACACCATGAAGCTGGTAGGCCGCTTGGTCGACGCCATCGAAGCCTGGCAGCCCCAGGAGGTAGTGGTGGACGAGGTGGGCATCGGCGCGGGGGTGGTGGACCGGCTGCGGGAGCAGGGCCACAAGGTCCAGGGAATAAACGTGGGCAGGCAGGCCAAAGACCCGTCGCATTATGTCAACCTCCGGGCCGAGGGGTACTGGAACCTGCGCCAGCTTTTCATGGACTCCGCCCTGGAGATACCCGCCGACAACGAACTGGTGGGGCAGCTGGCGGCCTTGCGGTACTCATTCAACAGCCTGGGTCAGGTTATAGTGGAGAGCAAGGATGATATGCGCAGCCGCGGCGTACCGTCGCCCGACAAGGCCGACGCGCTGATGATGTGCTTCCTCTCAAAGCGCAGGGTACGGCTGTGGGGCTAACAAAACGACACTACGAGGAGAAGGACCTATGCGTGGCAGAAGAATGGGCGGCACGGGCCTCATGAATAGCGTCACCGGATTTCTGAGGAGGAGGGACCGGGAGTCCACCTCCAGGAAGAGCAACCGGGCGTCCACCGTGGACGTGGACCGGTACCAGGAGACGGCCGGGTTGGGGCAGGACTGGGCCAGGACGTCCTACGGCGACTACTACGCAATCTCGGTGCCGGTGTACGCCGCCATACGGGTGCGCAGCGAGGCGCTGGCCCGTCCCCCCGTGTCGGTGCTACGGCGGGTGGAAGGCGGGCCCACAGGCGAAGCCGGAGGGTCCGCCGGATGGCTGCCGGTGGGCGGCGCCCACCCGGCGCAACGGCTCCTGGACCGGGTGAACGGTTGGTACAGCCGGGGGGACCTGTGGAGGGCCACGGAGATCTACTTCAACCTGTGGGGGTCCGCCTTCTGGGCGCTGGAGAGGGACCAGTCCGGCCGGCGTGAGATATGGCCCCTGCGGCCCGACCGGGTCCGCATCCTGCCGGATAAGCAGCAGTACATCAGGGGATACGTGTACCTGGGTATGACGGGGCCCGTGGCCTACACTCCCCAGGAGATGATCTGGATGCGCTACTTTAACCCGCTGGAGGAGTACGCCGGCCTGTCCCCCGTGGCCCCACTGAGGCTGTCGGCGGACATGGGCCTGGACGCTTTGAAGTTCAACCGCAACTTCTTCAGGAACTCGGCCCAGCCCGACCTGATCTTCACCACCGAGGAGGCCATGAGCGACGAGGAGGTAGAGGACTTCTACCAGCGCTGGGACAAGCGGTACAGGGGGCCGGGCAACGCACACCGCCCCGCCATAGCCAGCTTCATCAAGGACATCAAGACCCTGGGCCTGAGCCACCGGGAGATGGAGTTCATCCAGGGGCTGCGTTGGAGCCTGGAGGACGTCAGCCGGGCCTACGGCGTGCCGCTGCCGCTTCTCTCGGACCTCCAGAAGGCCACCTTCGACAACATCAACACGGCTGAGCGGCTGTTCTGGCGCAACACCATGGTCCCCGAGATGAAGTTCCTCGAGGAGCAGCTCACAGAGAAGCTGATGCCCCTTCTGGGCTACCCGGAGCTTCGGGTGGAGTCGACCTGAGCGCCATAGAGGCGACGCGGGAGGACGAAAACAGCCGGGTGGAGCGGGATGCGAAGCTGCTGGACCGGGGCGTACTGACCATCAACGAGGTCCGCCGCGATCGCAACCTCCCCGACGTCCCCTGGGGGGATGCGCCACTGCACAGTCCCAATTAGCGATATCCATGGAACCGGTGCCCGTACCCGCTGATTGGCACGTAGTTGACATTCCCAAATACTTTGAAAGAAATATTGTTTGCCTAGGTAAACAGGAGGCTTAAAATGGCCCAAGTTGAGACGAAGGTCGTGATCCACCAGCAAATTCCGCAGAAGGCGGTAGTCAACGTCACTCTAAAGTCATCTGGTGAGGGGACCAAGTCCGACGGTGGTGAGGGGAAGGAGATTGAGTCTTGGACGTCGACTTCGCATTTATTTGTGATTACGCAGAAGTCGGAGGGAAGATCAATGCCCTCGGAATAGGCTTTGATACAATCCACACTAATCAAGTGCCGGCAGTTCACCCGCAATTTCATCTAGTGGCGCAGATTAGAGCGAGCATTGCCGGCCGGTGACAAAGAGATTATCATTAGATTGATCGATGCAGATGGGGCTGATCTTATTCCTCCGATCAACGGCACTTTCAATGTTCCCGTCCCTCCGCCAGGAGCAACTGAAACTCCAGGACGAATCGCAATAGCGCTCGGCAACCTAGAATTCCCCAAATTTTCGCAGTACGCGGTCCACGTGGTGGTACAAGGGCACGAAATGATCCACATACCGTTGAGAGTTGCGCAGCCCCCCAGTACGACGTAGGATACACTAAGGATGGCTCCAGATAGCCAAAAAGTGCGCCCTGACACCCCTACATTGACACTCCAAGGACCGAATCGATAGGCTTGTAATCAGTCAACAAAACACCCAGGCGAAACACCAGAGGGACGGACCCCGTGGGGTCCGTCCCTCTTTTTTGTCCGCAGGGGACCCAACCATCACGAAGAGAGGTGCCATATGAACGAGTCGGAGCTGTGGGAGCGGGAACGGCTGCTGGAGGCCCTGGACTCCTACGAGCGGGGCCTGAGTGACGCGCCGCATCTCCGCAAGTGGAGCCAGGGGCCCGCGCTGGCGGCCCTGGCCCCAGCAGGCCGAGAGGTGGTGCCGCCGTCCAGGAATGGCGGCCGCAGCCGCGAGTCCGAGATGACCTTCGTCGTCTCCAACGAAGAGGTGGACCGCCATGGCGACGTGGTACGCGTCGAGGGATGGGACCTACGCCACTACACCCGGAACCCGGTGTTCCTGTGGGCCCACGACTACACCCGGCCCGCCATCGGCAGGGCGGTGGAGGTTTGGAAGGACGCCGGAGGTCTGATGGCCGCCATGGAGTTCGGCCCCACCGAGTTCGCTCAGGAGGTGGCATCACTGTACCGGGGCGGCTATCAGAGGGGGGTGTCCGTGGGATTCAAGCCTCTCCAGTACGAGACAAGAAGGGACGGCCGTACCGGGGAGGCCCTGGGCATCATATTCGCCCGACAGGAGCTGTTGGAGATCAGCGCCGCCCCCGTTCCCGCCAACCAGAGCGCCTTGAAGAAAGCTCTGGACGGGACTCCCCGCATGCAGAGCTACTACAGCGGGCGGGGCTTCAGTGACTCGCAGGAAGCGGAGGGGAATCCACTGGAGGAGATACTGGATATCTTACGGAGTGCCAGGCGTTAGTCGTACCAGAGGTCGGGTGTGAACCCGAGACGAAAGAAGGAGGTATGTATGACCATCGGAGCCCAAGAGCTGAGCATGATCAAACGCGAGGTGGCGTCCATCCGCGACTTCTACGACGCCCGGATGGACAAGGAGATTCCTCCCCTCAAGGAAGAGGTGGACCGGGTGGCTTCCCAGGTAGCCCGCATCCAGGACCTGTGGCGGGACGGCGAGAAGCAGGCCGTGCTGTCCAAATACGGCGGGCTGGACAGGCCGCGGGTGCCCTATGGCAAGTACCAAGGCCTGGACCTGATGGACCTGGCGCACATGCGCAGCATCCTCAACGCACAGATGCGCCAGCCCCTGGGACTGAACCCCAGGATGCTGGAGGAGTGGCAGGCCAACCTGAAGGCCGCCATGGATAGCACCACCACCGGCACCGGCGACGAGCTAGTACCCACCCAGGAGGCCAGCGCCCTGTGGATGGACGTGAACCTGGAAACGCTGGTCTCTCCCCTGTTCTCCAGGGTGGAGATGCCTTCGGACCCGTTCGAGATCCCCCTTCAGCTGGGGGCCGTTAACTGGTACCCGGGAACGGAGAACCTGGCCACCACCAGCACGGCCCTGGCCACGGCCAAGCAAACCCTCACGTCCTACGAGTTGGTTGGGCAGGTGCCCTGGTCCCTCACCCTGGACGAGGACGCCATCATCGCCAGGGCCTCGGAGGTCCGCAGCTCGCTGGTGCGCAACGCCGCCGAGGTCATCGACGACGTCGTGCTGAACGGTGACAGCACCACGACCAACAACATCAACGCCGACGGCGCCACCATATCCAAGACCGACGCCGGCAAGGGCCACTGGCTCCTGGGCTTCGACGGGTTGGTCCACCTGCCCCTGGTGGACAACACCGGCCAGGCCAACAACCACGGCGCCGCCGTGTCCGACGACATGTTCAACGAGATCCGCAGCAAGCTGGGTAGGTACGGCGTCCGACCGTCGGAGCTGGCCTATGTCATGGACGTCAACAGCTACATCCGGTCCCTCAGCGTCTCCAACTTCCGCACCCTGAACAAGCTGGGGCCCAACGCCACCCTGCTGCGGGGACAGCTGGGGGCCGTGGAAGGGATACCGGTCATCGTATCGGAGCAGATGAAGCTGGCCGACACCGACGGCAAAGTCACCGATGGCGGCAACGGCACCAACACTGGCCGGCTGCTGATCGTCAACCGATCCCAGTGGCGGGTGGGTTTCCGCAGGGAGCTGGCCATCGAGACTGACCGGGACATCCAGAAGAGGCAGAACATCATGGTAATGAGCCTACGCATCGCTTTCGCCGAGCGCACGGGTACCCGATCCAGCGCCACCCACACGGCGATACAGTACAACATCACCGGTGTTGCATAGACCCTGACCCTGGCCCCTCTCCCAGAGGGAGAGGGGTATCAAGCGAAAAGGAGGTTAACAATGGCCAATCCATCGAAGAACAGTCCTGTGGCCGAGCAAGTCAAGGACCTGATGACCTCGGACGCCAGTCCCGTGGCGCTGAGGTGCGCCAAGGTCGCCCTGGGGGCCTTAGATACGGCCGGCGGCATCCTGGGCTGGCAGAACCCGGAGTCCAGCGCCATCGTGGTGGTACGCATCGCCATAGACCGCACCACCAAGTCCACGGCCGCCTGTACCGCCGATTTCGGCACCGCCGTCGACGCCACGACCAGCTCCGACAACCTGCTGGACGGGGTGGACGTGGGGGCCGCAGCGGCGGCTGAGGACAATATCGAGGACAAGGGAACCAACGGGAAATCCAGACAGCGCCTGGATGGCAAGGGCGGCGCCACCGGCTACATCACCGGGAGCAAGGCTTCGGGCGCCGCGGCCGGCCTGGTGGGCAACGCTTACATCTTCTACTACGACGTATAGCTCATGGGCGGATACGCGGAAGGGAAGCACGACGATCCGGCCGGCTCCAAGGATCGCCTCCTGAAAATACGGAGCAAGTACCAGGCGACCGCCCCGTCGGTGGCCGACGGCGACAATACATACCTGTTGGTCGACTCGGCCGGGCGCCCGTTGATCGCCGGCTCGGTGGCCCACGACGCCCCGGATGCCGGCAACCCGGTCAAGGTGGGAGGAAAGGCCCACAGCGGTGTCCCTACCGCCGTGACCGATGCAGACAGAGTAGACGCCTTCTTCGACGAGCGCGGCGTCCTGGCCGTCAAGCTGGTCGACCCGGACAATGCAGAGGACTATCAGCGGGAGTACATGCAGACCGCCACCGGGATAACGGCCAACGGCACGGGAGCGACGCTGGACATGAGCAAGGGCCCCAAGTCCAAGTTCACCCGCGCCTGGTCCCGCACGGCGGGAGCATCCAACGCGGACATAGACGTGCAGGGAAGCCTGGACGGCACAAACTGGTTCGACCTCATCAACGAAGGAGCCATTCCTGAAGGAGCCACCTTCAAAGTCGACGCCCCAGTTTCCTACATTCGCTACAACGTGATAGATGTGGGCTCCGGAAACACGATAACGATAATCCTTTTGGCTGTGGAGTAAGACATGCAAGTAAAAGTCGATGACGTCACCCAAACGGGTGCGGGATACTTCGCCCACTTCCGTCTTCTGGACGATAACGAGGACCTCATGGTACGGGAGATGCGTTTCTTTCCCGGCCCCTCCGCCCCGTCCCAAGCCCAGATTAGGGCGGCCATAAAGGCCCGGCTGGACCAGTGGCACAGCGACCATCCCACCACTACCCCCACCACCGACTCATTCTCCTATACCAAGCCGTAGCCATGACCAACGCCTACGCGGACCTCACTACCCTGAAATCCACCGGGGTGCTGAACATCAGCGGCACCACCTACGACACACGTTTGAGGGACCTGCTAGAAGCGGTCTCCAGGCTGGTCGACCGCTACTGCAACCGCCGCTTCTACGTGCTGGTGGCGACCAGGGTGTTCGACGGAGACGGCGGAACAGAACTGCAGGTGCAGGACCTCATCGGCGTGACATCCCTAAAGACCGATGACAACCTGGACCGGACCTTCGAGACCACCTGGGCCGCCTCCGACTATCTCCTCTATCCGCCCAACTCCGCGCCCACCAAGGCCTGGGGACGGCCCTACACCTGGGTCACGGTGGATGTCGAGGCCGGCAACGAGGATGTCTTTACCACCGGTATGCAGACGGTGCAGATCACGGGCAAGTGGGGGTATAGGGAAGTGACCGAGGACATCGGGGCCGACATCAACGAAGGAGCTCAGTACTCGGCTACCCTCACGGTGACCGACGGCTCCAAGTTCGCGGTGGGGCAGACCGTCCTGATCGAGAGCGAGCAGCTCTACGTCAGCGTCATCTCGACCAACGATCTCACGGTGGTGAGAGGGGTCAACGGCAGCACCGCCGCGGCTCACAGCGACGGCACCGATATATCCGTTTACCGGTATCCGGAAACGGTAGTGGAGGCCTGTCTTATCCAGGCTTCCCGGCTGTGGAAGCGCAAAGACGCCCGCTTCGCCGCCCAGTCCGGGGTCTCCGCAGGAGACGGGCTCCGCGGGCTCGACCCGGACGTGAGGCAGCTTCTAGGTCCCTATCGCAGGCATCCCCTGGGAGTGGGGACGCGGTAGCTCCAACCTCGGGGGTCCTGAAGGAACTGATCGATAACATAGCCACCAAGCTGGACACAGTCGACGACCTCCGGGTGTACAAGTACCCGGCGTCGTCGGTAGGCGAGTTCCCGGCCGCCGTCATTCGGGACATCCGGGCGACGGCCCAGAGCGTGGTGGCCGACTACCGGGCCACCGAGCCCACCGCGATCTACCATCTGGAGGTGGTCATCCTGGTCAGTTTGGCCGATGAAGAGGAGGCCCACGCCGAGCTGGAGAAGTACGTGTCCAAGGACCAGGCCGCGTCCGTCAGGGCCCTGGTCAACGGGGCAACCAAGCCCAACCTGGTGAGCTCGATATTGTGCACCAGGGCCACGGCGAGACGGCCTTTCCCGGAGTACGGTCTCGGGATCGTGGGAGCAACCTTCTGGGTGGAGGCGGTGGCGATCTAGTACTCAGTCAACCTGTGATTTGAAGGATATAGCCGATGGAGTTTCGCCCTAGCATCTTGGGTGTTGAAGCGCCAATGGATAGAGGCTCGGGCGGCGTTTCGCTCCCCCTCCAGGGCCTGAATTTCTCGGCGGAGGGCAGCCTCATCGGGGACACGCCTCCTCAGGCAAGATCGGGCCAGGACGCTGAACTCGATCTCCGCCATGTTGAGCCAACTGCCGTGTTTGGGGGTGTGGTGGAACTCCAGCCGCTTTACGATACGCCGGGCCTCAGGGGCAGGAAAGGCCTCGTACAGGGAAGCCGGGCGATGAGTGTTCAGGTTATCCAGAACAACTCGCACCACCGGGGCCTCCGGGTAGGCCTCATCCACCAACCAACGCATCTGACGGGCGAAGTCCTGCTGGGTCCGCCGCTGGGTGATGGCCACGTGTCTCCAGCCCTGCAGCGGCTCGCAGGTCAGGAACAGGTTCCGGGTGCCCTCCCTTCGGTACAAAGTAGTCCTGTCGCCGCGGCTGTCCCGGCTTCGCTGGGAGGGGCGGCCGTGGCTCGCTCAACAGCTGAGTCGAGGTCTCGTCAAAGCAGACCACCGGCCGCCGGGGGTCATAGGGCTCGGCATACAGGTCCAGCACATCCTCCATGGCTGCCACAAAGTCGGCGCTCACCTTAGGAATACACCATTCCTTCTTCTGCCACGGCTTAAGAACGTTTTTTTGAGCCGCTTGCGGATGCCTTCATGGGACATGGAGGGCACCAACCCTAGCTCTACCACTTTCCCGGCCAACAGCCGCAGGGTCCAGTGGTCGTGGCCCTCCGGCGCGGCGCTTCAGGCCAGGGCGATGAGGTGGGCCTCTCCCTTGTCGTCCAGCTTCCTCCGTGGCCTGGGCCTGGGCCTGGGCCTTTCCAGCAAAGCCCCCTTCATGCCCTCTTCAGCGAAACGCCGCTTGATGCGGAACACTGTGCCTACGGAGACGTCCAAGGCCTCAGACACCTTGGGAGCCTTCCAACCCTCATCGCTCTTTAGTAGAATCCTCGCCCGGGTCATCACACGAGCCCGGCTCTTCCCACTTCGAATCAATTGCTGGAGTTGTTCCCGGTCTTCCTGGTCCAAGCGCACCCTATACTTTTCCCGTCGTCCCATCACTGCCACCCCTTGGGTAGATTCTGTCTTCCCAAAGGGTAGCAACTTTGAGTGATTTCTTAAATAATTACCAACACCGAGTTGACTGAGTACTAGGGCTCTTCCAACCAGGATTGATAGGTGCCTTTCATCCCCATCC
This sequence comes from Dehalococcoidia bacterium, assembly GCA_965248975.1. Classification (GTDB taxonomy): domain Bacteria; phylum Chloroflexota; class Dehalococcoidia; order Lucifugimonadales; family JAGWBF01; genus CBDFKU01. Next base: position 77,538 of record CBDFKU010000011.1, on the reverse strand, counting down.
TAGCCTTCCTACCTAGAGGGGGAAAGGAACTTGGTCTCTCCCCCGTGACAGCCGTCCTGGTGTATCGAGCGGTTCGGTTATTCCCCGTTCCGTATGATATAATGGGTCGTCGCGCTTCCAGAATCTGCCCCGTTGAGGGCTTTGGGAAGGTCCGTTGGGATTGTTCGGCTGCTTCTTCTTCGCGTTTCGCTCTGTGGCAACCCTCATCCTTTTCGTGGTAATCGTCGTCGCCTTCATTGCCTTCCTGATGGTGGACAACCTTCGCAACAACTTCCTAGACGACCAGTTCTATTCCCAGAACCTGGCTGAGAACAACGTATACGATCGTATCTACGACGAGGTCCTGCCGGACCCCGAGTTCAAGGACAATACCGACGAGCTCCTGGGAAACATCGACGTTTCCCAGGATGACGTGGCCTTGGTGGCTCGCGAGATCATAACCCCCGAGTACCTCCAGGACCAGGTGGAAGGGGCGATCAAGGGCACCATCGATTACCTGAACAAAGACACCGAGACTCCGGAGGTCTTCATCGAGCTCGGCCCGCCCCTGGACAGGGTCAGGGCCTCTATATTCGACTACATCGATGGCCGCATCGACGACCTGGAGGATGTGCCGGTCAACTCCGTGGAGGAGCTGCAAGCCGAGCTGGAGGAGATCTACCGGACCCTGGAAGACGGCAAGATCCCGACCCGGGCGCCCTTGATCGAGGACCCCGACGCCCTGGTGGCCAGCTACGTGGACGACACGATAGCCGAACTCACAGTGGTCCCCGCCGACACCGCCGAGGATTTCGAACGGCAAATCGAGGGGATTTACCAGAGGCTGGCCGGTGGACAGCTACCCACCAGCATTCCCTCGATTCAGTCCATCCCGGTGGACCAGCGGCTGGCGGCCTACGATCTGGCCCTGGCCGCCGTGCGCGAACAGGGGTTGGTGCCGGAAGAGACCATCGACAAGCTCCTGGAGCAGGAAGACGAGATCAAGGAGCAGCTCCGGGAGGCCGACGTCAAGGGAGCTCTGTCAGTCGCATCGAGGCCCCTGACCGAGCCCGTGGTGAACGAGTTCGTGGACGACGCCTACGACCTGGCCTTCGAGGCTCTGGAGGAACAGGGCTTCTCTCAGGATGCCCTGGACGGACTGGAGCGCCGGAGCGAAGAGATTAAGGAACTCCTGGGGGCCGGCAACGTCAAGGGTGCCCTGAAAATCGGCGCCCGCGGGATCACCAACCCCTTGATCGACGAGGCCATCCAGGAGCTACGGGACCGGAAAGAGGTGGACGATCAGGACCGCCTGGACCTGATCGCCATAGCGGCGGAGCAGAACGACCAGACTAAAGAGGAGTTCCTGGACGACGTGGATGTCCTCCGGGACGTCATCGACAGGTCGTATATCGGAGGCTGGTTGGCCATCCTGATCCTGGCCTTAGCGGTCGTGGGCATGTCCCTGGTTTGGCTGCCTCACATCGGCTCGGGGCTGCGATGGCCCGGGGTAACGCTGTTCCTGACCGGCCTGGTCTTCCTGATAATCGGCCTGGTCTCCAAGTCTAAGCTGTCGGACTGGTTCGAGGACCTGCTGGACGAAGGGATCGCCGGAGCGTCCCCCATTCCCGACAGCATGATCGTCGTCATAAACGACGTTCTGGGCTCGATGGCCACCGACATCGCGGGTGGTTTCATCGTGCCCTCCATCGCCATAATGGTGGTCGGCCTGGTGCTGCTGATAGGATCCTTCTTCATACGCCTGCTGCACATCCCCATCCTCAGCCGCTAGCGTCCCCCGAGGGCCGTGGTTCGACAAGCTCGCCATTAAGTGTACGCAATTGACCATCATCCCGGCGAGCCGGGATGATGGTCTCGAAACTCACGACCCCATTACAGACGATAATACGTTCCACCACCAGGCTAAGCAAATGATGGCGCTCCTCGAAACTCATCGCGGTGTTCGGCTGGATAGAGGAAGGGGCCGGCTTTCAGGCCACTGCGGATATCCACATTCAGGGCCAGGAAGACACACCAGTTATCTTCGGAATCTCTAGCGACTACGGCGTTGGTCTGAATGACTGATGGAGTCGTACACAGGTGACCAGAAGGCCGGGTTCAAGTTCGATGATCCCATCTGTGTTGGGGGCTTCCCCTAGACGTTCCAATATGGCTGGAAAAACAGACGGCCATCGAGACCGGGTTGGGTTCATCGCCCCCACGACAGTTGATGCCCCTCCTAGCAATCGCCGTTAATTAAGTCACAGCTTTGGAACATCCACTTCGAAATCGACTAGGGTCGGGTGTTCACAATTTGCAAACAACCTTGGCGATCCGTTTACCGGGCAAGGTGGAGGATATCGGTGGTTAGGCTCGATTTATACAGATTACACCAGGAGGTCTGCCGATGTTCTGAATGGTGGGCAGTAGAGGATTCGAACCCCTGACTCGGTGTGTGCAAGACCCAGGATAGGTCTTCTCCCTATCTATCCACCTATCCACAGGCGGTTGCCTCCAAAGCTGGACCGTTTCAACAAGTTCCTGAGTCTCTCTACGCGTTGCTGTCAAAATCCATAGCTGGCAAAGAGCTGATCTGTACTCGGTCATCCCCGACGTCAATTGATGTTAATCGGAGGCTTTCTTGCTTTTCTTTGCAATACGTTTTTCCTTTGGCGTTTTTCCGGCTTTCTTCTTGACCGCCTTTTGTGCGTCGTGTCCTTTGGGCATGAATCTCCCTTTTGTATCGGTTCGGTACGTGATGCCAGTGTATTAACGCATCATCGATATTACTAGTACTCAGTCAACCTGTGATTTGAAGGATATAGCCGATGGAGTTTCGCCCTAGCATCTTGGGTGTTGAAGCGCCAATGGATAGAGGCTCGGGCGGCGTTTCGCTCCCCCTCCAGGGCCTGAATTTCTCGGCGGAGGGCAGCCTCATCGGGGACACGCCTCCTCAGGCAAGATCGGGCCAGGACGCTGAACTCGATCTCCGCCATGTTGAGCCAACTGCCGTGTTTGGGGGTGTGGTGGAACTCCAGCCGCTTTACGATACGCCGGGCCTCAGGGGCAGGAAAGGCCTCGTACAGGGAAGCCGGGCGATGAGTGTTCAGGTTATCCAGAACAACTCGCACCACCGGGGCCTCCGGGTAGGCCTCATCCACCAACCAACGCATCTGACGGGCGAAGTCCTGCTGGGTCCGCCGCTGGGTGATGGCCACGTGTCTCCAGCCCTGCAGCGGCTCGCAGGTCAGGAACAGGTTCCGGGTGCCCTCCCTTCGGTACTCGTAGTCCTGTCGCCGCGGCTGTCCCGGCTTCGCTGGGAGGGGCGGCCGTGGCTCGCTCAACAGCTGAGTCGAGGTCTCGTCAAAGCAGACCACCGGCCGCCGGGGGTCATAGGGCTCGGCATACAGGTCCAGCACATCCTCCATGGCTGCCACAAAGTCGGCGCTCACCTTAGGAATACACCATTCCTTCTTCTGCCACGGCTTAAGAACGTTTTTTTGAGCCGCTTGCGGATGCCTTCATGGGACATGGAGGGCACCAACCCTAGCTCTACCACTTTCCCGGCCAACAGCCGCAGGGTCCAGTGGTCGTGGCCCTCCGGCGCGGCGCTGCAGGCCAGGGCGATGAGGTGGGCCTCTCCCTTGTCGTCCAGCTTCCTCCGTGGCCTGGGCCTGGGCCTTTCCAGCAAAGCCCCCTTCATGCCCTCTTCAGCGAAACGCCGCTTGATGCGGAACACTGTGCCTACGGAGACGTCCAAGGCCTCAGACACCTTGGGAGCCTTCCAACCCTCATCGCTCTTTAGTAGAATCCTCGCCCGGGTCATCACACGAGCCCGGCTCTTCCCACTTCGAATCAATTGCTGGAGTTGTTCCCGGTCTTCCTGGTCCAAGCGCACCCTATACTTTTCCCGTCGTCCCATCACTGCCACCCCTTGGGTAGATTCTGTCTTCCCAAAGGGTAGCAACTTTGAGTGATTTCTTAAATAATTACCAACACCGAGTTGACTGAGTACTAGTAATGTTACCTCTCATCACTGGGTAATGCTACTGGATGACGGCCATCTCGCTCAGATGGACACCCTGGTCGAAGAGGACGGCCGCGATCTCGGCGGACCGCCGGGGAGGCGCAGTTACGACCAGCGCCCCGTCGTCACGTCTAAGCTCCGAGACACAGCTCAGCGAGGAGATGATTTCGGCCGCCTAGCGTCGTCGGTGGTCCTGATTAGCACCGCACTCCGCCCTGCGAGCAGCTCTTCCATACGCCCCTGGGCGATAAGCCTGCAGCGGGACAGTATCCCACACTGTCGCACCTCCGCTACTTCACGGAGAAGGTGGCTCGACAGCAGGACTGAAAACCCGCTGTTTCCGAGTTTGCGTATCAGCTCCCGCACCTCCGCCATTCCCGCCGGGTCCGTGCCGTTAGTGGGCCCATCAAGGATCAGCAGCTCTGGGTCGTCCAATAGCGCGTAGCCAAGGCCAAGACGCTGCTTCATGCCCAACGAGTAGATGCGGAACTGGCTGCCGGCCCGCTCCGTCAGTCCCACCATATCCTGCAGCCGGTCGATGTCGTCACGGCCGCCGCCCAGTCTATTAGATACAAAAAACCCTTACCATCGACGGTAAAGGGACGGCGGAGGGATGAACTACACCAACCGTCAAGCTGGCGGCAGCGTTACGGGGGTGGAAAGCTATACCTACTATGCGCTACTCGTGATTATTTAACACACGGTAACGCGGATAGTAGGCGGGCAGCCGAGCTGCCTTCGGCGCTCGCGAGACCAGCACGAGGGTGTATGTTAGTGAACGTTTGGCGGCAAACCGAGCTCTTGTCTTTGCTAAGACGGTCCCAAAACGTACGGCCACCTTACAGCAGGCTTTGTTGGTTTCGCCCATCTGGCTAGATTTCTAACTCAGGGATTCGCCTCGTCAACTCGGCCCAATCATCGGTAATAGTGTCGCGGATGAGAGTTTTGACTCCGGCGAATACCTGCTCGGGCATTAGTCCCATCACGACCCTGGTCCACATTTCCCGGTCATCGTGTCCCAGCAGAGTGAATAACCAGCGGATGAACTCCGGATTGCGTCCAGGTGGCACATGTGCGGCCATACCGCCGACTATCGCGCCCTGCTCCTCCACCGAGGTGCGCTCACTCAGGATAAGATACAGATGCCCATCTTCTTTGTCGAGGTGAATCCTTAGGACTGCCGTCAGTGCCGCCGTCTCTCTGGCTGCGACAAGAGCGTCTGATGCGGCAGTAATTTTAGCCAGGCCCTCGGTCATCGTGTCGAACTCACGGTGGTCTAAGAAGTAAGCCTTCGCCACCAGCGGGGCCACTCTCTCCGTGGCCGGAAACACCAGCTCATCCTCGCCATCTGCGTGCCACTTTAGAACCTCGCTGAAAAAGCGAAGCCTCTCTACGACGGGTGACAAATCGCCGTCCCCTGCAGCAGCTTTGTAGGCAGCGTCGTCAATTGCTCGCATATCATTGCGAAATGCTTGGTGAAAGGACGGTATAACATCAAGGGGCGTTACCATAGCACGTTTACCTCCTTCTGGTGTTAGCTTGGCCCACAGTGGATCACTAGAATCAGTTTAGTTACCGGGACGGCGTTCTGGCAACACCGTGAATTTCCCACAGACGGGCCCTGAAGTCAACAGGGGATCGTCATGGGCAGGGCGGGTCTACTTGTGGATTTTCAGGTTATATCTGGATCTGCCCTTTATGAGCAGGTTAGGAGTTGTCTCTGGAGCGTGCGCGCCAGGCCTCCCCGTCGGAACACACCATCCGTGCCCACTCAGCAGGTGGCAGGTTCAGGCCGTTCTGATACCGGTTCGTGGCCTCGACCAATAGGTCGTGGGTGCGGGTGTCGACCAGAACGTTCGAAATCGGCCAGGATAGTCCTTGGCCGCCGCCCCCCTCCCGCAGGTGCGTTTGCGCCTCCACCAGGAGTAGCTGGGCCTCTTTCGTATCGCCGCGGAAGTGCGCTGCCATCCCGAGTCCCAACAATACGGCGCCCGCACCGTGACGGTCCCCCAGGTCGCCCATCATAGGAAGGCACTCATCGTAGAGCACTGTAGCCTGGTCCAACTCGCCGGATTCTAGGTAGATATTTGCGTGGCGGATGAGCGTCCAGACTATCAACGCGAAGTCGCCGATGCGACGGAAGATCTTCAAACTTCGGCTGTTATGCTCGAATGCCCGTGTTATGTCTCCAGCAAACCACGCGATAGAACCCAGGAACCACTCACAAAACGCATCTCCCCACTCGAACCCACTGGCACGCATGGCCGTCTGCAGTTCGGTTAACCTACGCCTTGAAGCTTCATGGTCCCGCTGCCACCACAGTATCACGGCTTCGTAGGTCTGAGCTGCACTTGACCCTTGCTCGTCTCCCTGCTGTATAAACAGAGATAATCCTTCACGGACCCGTGCCAGGCACCCCTCGAGGTCTTCGTATTGGACCATCGTTTGTATAAATCCACCATGGATAAGGGCAGAGGCACGCGATTGTAGAGAGCCTCCGTCGGCGGCCAGCACCCGATCGTACCATTCCATAGCCTCGGCCACGTGCCGGCGTATTATCCAGAACCACATCAAGGCGGCCACCGTACGCTGTGCGACATCTGTCTCGCCAGCCTCCAGACTCCACGCCAGCGCGACGCGGAGGTTGTCGTGTTCTGTCTCCAACCGCGCCAGCCATTCGAGCTGGCCTGGGCCACGAAGCTCCGGTGCAGCCCGCTCGGCTAGCTCCTGGAAGTACCGCGCGTGTCGGCCTCCCGCTTCTGCCTCCTCGTCTGAGGTGATACGGGCGGCGGCATATTGACGCAACGGCTCCAGTAAGTAGTACCGAGTCTCATCGCCGGCGGGCATCGTCCGCACCAGCGATTTATCCACCAACTGGCCCCGGGACTCGAGGACCTCATATTCATCCTCGGTTCCGCTGATGGCACCGCAGGCAAGAAGAGTGAAACCACCCTGAAACACCGAAAGCTGGCGGAACAGCGTCTGTTGCTCCGACTCCAGCATGTCGTAGCTCCAGTCGATGCAACTCTCGAGGGTCTGGTGGTGCGGCAGGGCATTTACCGGCCCACCCTTGAGTAACTTGAAACTTTCTTCAAGGCGACTGGCAATCTCGGACGGTTGGAGCAGTTTTACGCGAGCCGCTGCCAGCTCTATCGCCAATGGAATACCATCGATTCTCCGCACGATCTGGTTAATTGAAACTGCATTACTAATTGTCAGCTGGAATGAGGGATTCGCAGACTTAGCCCGTTCAATGAATAGGTCCACCGAAGGGCAGCCAGTCATGATGTTTTGGGCAGCTTCCTGCACCGGGATTGGCAACGGTGGCACCTGGAACGTCCGCTCACCCACCAGGTTCAGCGCCTCCCGGCTGGTGGCAATCACGTTGACACCCTGGGCAGAAAGCAGCCACTGAACCAGCGAGCCGGCCCCAACAATCAGGTGCTCGCAGTTGTCCAGGATTACTAGGATCGATTTCCCTTGCAGGAACCCGGACAATGCGTCCTCGCCCACGCTGAATGTATCAGCGACATGTGGCCGCAACATTTTGGGGTCCGCCAGAGTCGCTAAGCCGATAAACCAGACTCCATCGGGATAATTCTCGATGACTGAGGCTCCGATCTCTTGTGCCAACCTCGTCTTACCGGAGCCACCGGCGCCCACCACCGTGACCAGGCGAGCTGAGGCTAAGAGGCCGTTGATTTCATCGATTTCCTCTTGACGGCCAATGAAACTGGTGAGCTGCACAGGTAAATTGTGAGGATGGGCATTCAAGGACTTAAGGGTAGGAAAATCTGCAGGCAGATCAGGGTGAATCAGCTGAAATACATGCTCCGGGCGCTGCAGGTCTTTGAGCCGATGGGAGCCAAGCCCACGGAGCTCTATGTCCCCTGAGAGATCGTCACGGACTAACTGGGCAGTGGCCTCGGAGACTAAGATTTGGCCGCCGTGGGCGATGGACCTGAGCCGGGCGCAACGGTTCACCGCGTTCCCGTAGTAATCATGATCACGTAGTTCAGACTCACCGGTGTGCAGGGCCATGCGCACGTTAATGGCGATGCCTTCCGGCCAAGACTCCTGCAATAGGAGTCGTTGCGCAGAGCAGGAAGCTTCCACTGCATCTGAGGCACGAAGGAAAACGGCGAAGATGCTGTCTCCTTCTCCTCTAGGTCGCACCACCGTGCCACCGCTGGCCTTAACGGTGGATGTTATTAGGGAATCGTGGCGCGCCATAACATTTCTCATCTCATCTGGGTGGAGCTGCCAAAGCGGAGTGCTTCCCTCAACGTCGGTGAAGAGGTACGTGATCGTGCCGCTAGGTAGGTCAGTCATAGCGCTGGCTTAAAACTCATACCGGCAGAAACACATTGATTCCACAGATAAGCGGGGCGAGCGAGGATTTGATTAATCCGCATGTTATAGCGCTCTAGGATCAATCGATCAAAGGACTGTTCCGTAGACGTGGTCGGGTTTGACGACTACGACAACGCGATGCTCGTTCATCATGGTTTGGTCGTTTTCATCCCAGTCAGGATGTTCGGAGTCGGCGGTGGCTCGATAGACATCACGTAGGACACCGAGTAGAGCAGGTGGTCTGTGTTGTCCTCGTCCATTATCTGAACCTTACCCTCGATTACAACGTAACCACTAAACCAGTCGGGCGTAGAGATCAAGATTGAACACCTGGGATTACGCGATGAGGTATCTTCAAAAAGTGTGTAAACAGTCAGGCGGTGTACCCTCTCTCTGAACAACACGGGCTCGAGGCCCAAGAGAGGAGATAGACCGCCCATGAGGAAGGAAAGCACTGAGAGTAGGTCGGAGTCAAGGCCGGAGTGGGAGCAGTTGGAGGATTGGGTGCGAAGCCAGGTCCAGAGGCTGATCCAGGAGTTGCTGGAGGAGGAGGTGACGGAGTTTCTGGGAAGGGCGAAGTCGGCGCTCAGATCCGACTCGGACTCAGATACCGGCTATCGGAACGGATACGGCAGAGCCCGGAGGCTTACGCTGAGTTCGGGAACGATACAGCTGAGGCGGCCGCGAGTCCGCGATACCGAGGAGCAGTTCGAGAGCCGGCTGCTGCCGCTGTTCGTCAACAGGACCAGGAAGGTTGCTGAGTTGATCCCCGAGCTGTACCTGCACGGTCTATCCGAAGGCGACTTCGATCTGGCTTTGCGGGGGCTGCTGGGAGAGGACGCACCGGTATCGGCGAGCACGGTGGCCCGGTTGAAGTCCAAGTGGAACGATGAGCTTGCCCAATGGCGCAGCCGGCCCCTCGATGACCTGGAAGTGGTCTACATGTGGGTGGATGGAGTCTACGTCAAGGCTGGTCTTGAGAAGGAGAAGGCGGCGGTACTGGTGGTGATGGCGGCCCTGAGCGACGGGAGCAAGGTGGTGGTGAGCGCTGTTCCCGGATACAGGGAGTCCACAGAGAACTGGTCCGAGGTGCTCAGGGACATCAAGCGCCGGGGCTTGAGCTGCCCGAGGCTGGTGGTTGGAGACGGACACCTGGGCATCTGGGGAGCTCTGCGCAACGTCTATCCGCAGGCGGCAGAGCAACGCTGCTGGAACCACAAGATCGTAAACGTGCTCGCCAAGCTTCCAAAGCGACAACAGGACCAGGCCAAGCTCATGCTGCGTACTATCCCCTACGCGCCGACTCGGACAGAGGCTGAGCGGCTCAGGACGGTGTTCACCAGGTGGTGCGGCGACCATTCCTACGAGGCGGCCTCAGAGGCCTTGGAGCGGGACTGGGACCGCATGGTCACCTTCTATGACTTCCCAAAGGAGCACTGGGGGCACCTTCGCACGACGAACCCGGTAGAATCACCCTTCGCGGCCCTCAGGCTTCGGACCGATGCCGCCAAGCGCTACAAGAGGGTCGATCGGGCGATAGCGGTGATCTGGAAAATGTTGATGCTCGCCGAACAGCGCTTCAGGCGTCTGAAGGCCCCTGAGTTGATCGAAGACGTCTATCTCGGTGCACAGTATGCGGATGGAATCGCCATTGAATCAACGGCTGAGAAGGTCGCCGCCTGATATCGTTTACACACCTATTGACGTAACCTCTACGCGATAGGTTCCTATGTTTGGCTCTGCCACCTGGTGTAGAGAAGGCGACGCCGTCCCGATACGGCCCCGCTAGTACTAGACTGAGCTGGATCGCCCCGTTGCGACGAAAAGTCGAAAGTGTGGACAGATGATTCCTTGACACGAATTCGCGCACATCGGCAGGCAACATATGAAGGCTCCTTGACTCTGTAGATCTCGCCTCAACTCTCACCCGCATCCTCGACCATGCGGGTATTTTACGACACACACGTGGAAGAGGCTAGTGGCACAGATCGGACTACCTAACCTTGACCAGTCCGACCAATACGACAAGCTTTAGGTGGCTATCTAGGTGGATTTTAGACGGGGAGTTCGAGGTTGCTGCTTTGGCGCTTTACTTCACTGATTGGCTATTACAGACATTGTTAGAGACAATATAAACCATACTAAGCCTAATACGGCTTACTCATACCACAGTTACGACGATATTAGCGGTGGAGACGGGGGAGGGATGAACCATACTGCAACACAGGCTGGAAGTGCTGCTTGCGGCGGCGGCCTAGCGTGTTGAAGTCACCGGTCCACGGCTCAGACCGGCCGAAGCTAACTAACAGGCGGACATAAGGGCAAATTCGGCACCCATGCAAACAAGTTCATCGGATATGCCGTGGACTGGGCGAATAACAAGAATATCCTCGGCGATGATGTCCTTGCGTTCTAGTCGGCTGGCGGTCAGATCGATAGCTTCGAAAAGGATAGATTGCGACGACGTCGTGGACGAAGTATTCAGAGTGACCCGCCCTATCGGGGAGCGCAGGCGCGGATGGCGTCCGTGGCCTGGCCCATGGCGTCGTCGCCCGAAATACGGGCCGAGATGATGGGCAGGTTCAGGCCCGCCTCCCGGTACTCTTGTAACCTCTCCTGACAATGCTCGGGTGTGCCCGCCAGGGTGATCCGATCGATGAGCCCCGCGGGTACCAGCTTGCGGGCCCGCTCCCTGTCCCCGTCTCTCCACGCCCGGTGCACCGCCTCCATCTCCTCAGGGAACCCGGCCTCCGCCATCAAACGGCGGTACCGGGGAAACTGGACGCCCCACCCGGCGATGGAGTCCCGCATCCTCTCCCTGGCGTCCTCCGCGTCTTCGGATACCACGCACGACAGGAGTGAGGTCACGTCTACCTCCCCGGGGTCCCGTCCGGCGTTCCTGGCGCCGACGCCCACGTGCTCCGCAGCGCTCTTGGCGGTCTCAGGGGTGCACCACGTCAGGATGGTGCCCTGGGCGATCTCGCCGCAGATCTGGATCATCTTTGGGAACACCGCCGCCACGTAGATCGGGATCTCCTTCCGCAAGGGCTGGAACCACAGGTCGAATCGCTTGATGTTGATGACGGATCCCCGGTAGGACACCTCTCCATCTCGCAGCAAGCTCCTTACGATCTCTATGTACTCCCGGAGCCGCTGGACCGGCTGTGCGAAGGTGAGGCCGTGCTCCGGCTCCACCTGGACCTTGTGGCTGGACCCCAGTCCCAGGATGAACCGGCCGTCGGAGTAGTGGTCCACACATGCGGCGGCCATGGCGATGGTGGGCGCGCTTCGGACAAAGACGCTGGTGATGCTGGTGCCCAGGAGGATCCTGCTGGTGGCCGTGGCGCAGGCCGTGAGGATCGAGAACTGGTCCCCGCCGTGCCCCTCGGCGATCCAGGCCGACTCGTAGCCCAGCTCCTCGGCCAGCCGCACGCACTCCACCACCTCTTTCGGCGCCAGGCCCCTGGAGAAACCTACTCCTATACGCTCCATGCTCCTCCCTGTAATCCATCTCCCGCCGGGCTATACATTAGCATGAGTCCTGGCTGAGGACAACTTATCTCCTTCCCTCCTTCCCCTTGATGTCCAGGTGTGGGATGGTGTCTAGCTCGCTTGACCCGCCAAGGGGTTGGGACTACTGGTTGCTGATGCCTGACGATATTCCGTCGCAGTTAGCAGACACCCGCTATCGTAGTCTATTACGGTTTCCTGTAACGGGGCCGGTGCCAAGTCGGTTCCTGCAGGCGGCGGTTCATGATCGGAATCAAACGTTGATAACCCTTTTTTCCGCAGTATAGTTACCGGAACCTAGATAGGGATCGAACTGGGAACATTAAAACAAAGTTCAGGAGGACTAGGGATGGCCACTTCCACGAGAATCAAACACAGGATCATATCGTCGGATGATCACGTCATGGAGCCGGTAGACCTGTGGCAAGACCGGGTAGACCGCAAATTCAAGCAGAGGGCGCCGCAGGTGATTCGCGCTGATGACGGGAGCGACTGGTGGCACTGCGATGGTAACAAGGTCTGCAGTGCCTTCTCAGCTACCTAGACAGAAGTGAGGTTTGAAAACCCCGAGAGTCTGACGATCAAAGGTGCGGACACTACCTACGAAAATGTACGGCTCGGTGGCTGGATCCCTGAAGAGCATGTAAAAGACATGGACATAGATGGGGTAGACGTGGACATGATCTATCCCACCGTTGGACTCCTCCTCTACGGAATACCGGATAGCGAATTCATCACCCACCTGTCACCACTTACAACGACTGGATTGCCGAGTTCTCCAGCGTGGCCCCCAAAAGGCTGTGCGGCATTGCCATGATCAACGTCGACGATGTACAAGTGGGGATAAAGGAGCTGGAGCGTTGTGTGAAGCTTGGGTTCCGAGGGGCCATGATAACCGTATATCCTCGGGCGCAGGCCTCTACGATAACTCAATGTACGAGCCGCTTTGGGCCGCTGCCAGCGACATGGAGATCCCATTAAGCCTTCACGTCGGCACCAACCGTCCAGGTCCCGCCGCCTTTCAGAATCTCGAGACCGTCAGGCCTGGCGTCACGTCTAACATTGACCATTGGACCAAGGTGTCCATAGCAGACATGATCTTCGCCGGAGTATTCGAGCGGTATCCAAAGCTACAGATAGGGGCGATCGAAATTGAGCTGGCCTGGGTGCCATACTTCCTGGACCGGATCGACTACACTTACCTCCGGAGGCCTAGGGAATGGACGCCATACAGGTTCAAGAGCGACATGGCACCCAGTGACTTCTTCCACCGCAACGTGTTCTTGAGCTTCCAACAGGATTCCAAGGGTATAAAGGATCGCGAGATCATAGGAGTGGACAACCTCTTGTGGGGCGCGGACTATCCCCATCCGGAAAGCACTTGGCCCAGGAGTCAGGAGATCCTCGCAGAATTCTGGTGGAGTGCACCGAGGACGAGAAGGCCAAGATTGTCGGTGGGAACGCCGCCAGGTTATATAAATTCTAAGATGCAGGCAAGGGGATCATGCGTAAGATTCCCGCAATCGCTTCTCCGCCTATCACTACGCTTAGCCCTCTGGCGGCTGCATTCAGGTAGGCCTTTGAGTCTCCATTAGGAGACTTCTTGGACTCAAATTCACCGGCATGTCCCACATACGATCGAGGCCACTAGTACTCAGTCAACTCGGTGTTGGTAATTATTTAAGAAATCACTCAAAGTTGCTACCCTTTGGGAAGACAGAATCTACCCAAGGGGTGGCAGTGATGGGACGACGGGAAAAGTATAGGGTGCGCTTGGACCAGGAAGACCGGGAACAACTCCAGCAATTGATTCGAAGTGGGAAGAGCCGGGCTCGTGTGATGACCCGGGCGAGGATTCTACTAAAGAGCGATGAGGGTTGGAAGGCTCCCAAGGTGTCTGAGGCCTTGGACGTCTCCGTAGGCACAGTGTTCCGCATCAAGCGGCGTTTCGCTGAAGAGGGCATGAAGGGGGCTTTGCTGGAAAGGCCCAGGCCCAGGCCACGGAGGAAGCTGGACGACAAGGGAGAGGCCCACCTCATCGCCCTGGCCTGCAGCGCCGCGCCGGAGGGCCACGACCACTGGACCCTGCGGCTGTTGGCCGGGAAAGTGGTAGAGCTAGGGTTGGTGCCCTCCATGTCCCATGAAGGCATCCGCAAGCGGCTCAAAAAAACGTTCTTAAGCCGTGGCAGAAGAAGGAATGGTGTATTCCTAAGGTGAGCGCCGACTTTGTGGCAGCCATGGAGGATGTGCTGGACCTGTATGCCGAGCCCTATGACCCCCGGCGGCCGGTGGTCTGCTTTGACGAGACCTCGACTCAGCTGTTGAGCGAGCCACGGCCGCCCCTCCCAGCGAAGCCGGGACAGCCGCGGCGACAGGACTACTTTGTACCGAAGGGAGGGCACCCGGAACCTGTTCCTGACCTGCGAGCCGCTGCAGGGCTGGAGACACGTGGCCATCACCCAGCGGCGGACCCAGCAGGACTTCGCCCGTCAGATGCGTTGGTTGGTGGATGAGGCCTACCCGGAGGCCCCGGTGGTGCGAGTTGTTCTGGATAACCTGAACACTCATCGCCCGGCTTCCCTGTACGAGGCCTTTCCTGCCCCTGAGGCCCGGCGTATCGTAAAGCGGCTGGAGTTCCACCACACCCCCAAACACGGCAGTTGGCTCAACATGGCGGAGATCGAGTTCAGCGTCCTGGCCCGATCTTGCCTGAGGAGGCGTGTCCCCGATGAGGCTGCCCTCCGCCGAGAAATTCAGGCCCTGGAGGGGGAGCAAAACGCCGCCCGAGCCTCTATCCATTGGCGCTTCAACACCCAAGATGCTAGGGCGAAACTCCATCGGCTATATCCTTCAAATCACAGGTTGACTGAGTACTAGCAGCACCCATCCTTGTCATCCTTGTCTTGGTACCGGGATTATCCAGTAGCTCCACTCAGGCGAGAGGTTAGATGTATCACGGGCGACGGTGACGCGGGGAGGACCACAGCTCTCCTACAGCTGGCTCGGGAGGCTCACCCGCTGTTAGCCCTTGCCAAGTTCAGGGTTCACAACGCTAGGCCATTTTGCTACGATTCTTACTATGCGAGCCGTGCTTCGTTGGTCTATCGTCTTCGGTTTGGGTACACTGTTTGCCATGGGGTGCACGACGCCGACCGCAACGCCAACTCTTTCCCCGACGCCCACGGCCATTGTGCCCCCAGAACAGACAACTACGCATACACCTGCCTCTCAGCCCACAGCTACACCTACCCAAACGTCCACTCCTATGGCTACACCGACCCGGACCCCAGTTCCCATAGCTACACCTACCCGGACGTTCACTCCCACAGCTACACCGATCCCCACATCGCTGCCCACGGTTGCTCCACCTCCCACGCCTATTCTCACCGTCCCTCGATACCAGAGCCAGCAGGTAGTGTTTGAAGGAGCCATCTTCGATGTGGAGCTGGCCGTTACGCGAGGGCAGCGAGCTACAGGCCTGATGGGCAGAGAACACCTGGGCGACAGAGAGGGGATGCTGTTCATCTACGAAGTGGAGGGACTCCCCCGCTTCGGGATGAGGGGAATGGAGATTCCTCTGGACATGGTGTGGATAGACGCCGACGGCGTTGTGGCCGGAGTTACCGCTAACGTACCTCCGGCTCTCGAAGGGACGAGCCGTGAGGTCTACTCCCCGCCTCGACCGATACTATATGTTCTGGAGATCAACGCCGGTCTGGCGGAGTCGGTGGGAATTCGTGCCGGGAGTCAGGCCAGACTTGTGCCTGAGTTCGACGATGAGTCGGGCTGATGGTATGTTTGACTCGGGTGAGCGCCCGTTGGGGGCGGCCTCAAGTATTTCGTGACTCTGGGATGTGGTGCTAAATTCTTGTCCATAAGCCGCTCAATGCGCTAGGGAAAAAGTCAACCGCGCCGTGAAGGTAGAGTTCTTTCCAGGATAATCTGGAACGGTATAATCGGGTCCACGTCGTCACCACGAGCGGAAACCGCTGTCCACCGGCGAAGACAGTTGTTCTCACGCTCTACCCTGACCTTGTCGAAGGGCGTTCCATTCCATTTCCATCGGGGTCCTGACCCAAGAAGCTGACGGCCTTTTCAGGAGCCGAGTCGCCCCCTGTGATATCATGGAAGTAAGAGGCTCAACCCGACTCAGGCCAGGATCCACCGCGCCGACGACGCCTAGAAAGGGGTAGGTAGATGCAGCGCAGGCCGACGACAAAGCAATGGCTCATTATCGCCGTCCTGGTGGCTCTGGCCGCCTTTGTCGCCAGGTACCTGCTGCAGAGAAGGTCCGACAGAAAGACTTAGCCGCCGCTAGCTGCCCGGTGGCTTGTATCCTACCCCGCCGGCCTTACGCATGGCCTCTACGCCCTCTTCCGGACTCATGAGCACGGTGGTCTTGAAGCTCTTCATGGAGCCGCTGGCCCCCACCGCCATGGCCACGGACGCCATGGTGACGTTGTCGGGGGCTTCGGCGATGACTACAACGTCGTAATCGCCGAAGGCGTAGTAAAAGCCGTGCAGCTTACCTCCCAGCTGCTCGATGAGCGATCGAATAACCGCCGCCCGGTCCTGGGGGTTCTTGACCAGGTCCGCCACCGCGTCGTTAGAGTAAGAGACCTGTACCAGATAATGCGCCATAAGTCGCCTCCCGCATATGATTTACCGGTATCTCCAGAGGCCAACCTCAGCCTAGTAAACGGCCTACCTCATGTCAACCGTTTCCCGCTCAGACCGGCCAGCCTTCCCCTTTGTAGGCCATGTCCCAGAACATATACTCGTAGCGGCTACTGACAAGAAAGGCCCGTCGCATGGCCTCCATCTGCCTGGCGCCGGCCCCCTTCGCCTCTTCGTCGAGAAAGCCTCGCCAGGCGGCCGTGCTTTCCTCTAGTAGGCCCTCGGCATAGGGCGAGGCCCATTGTCCATACACCGGGTGCTCCACCGGCCCCAGGAGCGTTCCGATCTCGTGGTAGCTCCAGGGACACGGCAGCAGGGCGGCCGCGGTCTGGCCCAGGTCTCCCAACGCCGCCGTGGCGATCATGTGGTCGATGTAGGCCCGATTCGTCGGGGCATGCCCGATCTCCTCCACGTCCTCCAGAGAGAGGCCCGCCAGGGACATCAAGCGCTGATGCAGGGGTCGCTCCACCGGAGTGACGATGCGACGGGACAGCAGCTCCAGGTTCCGGGAGTCGGGAGCCTTGGCAAGAGCCAGCGCCACCGCCCTGGCGAACCCCTCCAGGTACAGATAGTCCTGGGCCAGATAAAAGCGAAACTTTTCGATGGGCAGCGTGCCCTCTTGCAGCTCCCGCAGAAAGGGATTGTCGAAGATCCTCTGCCAGATGGGATCGACCTCGGCCCTGAGCAGTGACGAGAAACGCTCAGTCATCGACGTGCCCTCCCGTCTCACAGACGGTCACAGGTTCTCCCCCAGGAATCTGCCCCGATATCCCTCCTCCAGAGGCCGGTCAAGAGACAGGAACACCATCTGGACCACCCTGGCGTTCCTCGCTAGGCGGTAGCCGAAGGGGTTGTGCACCGTGAGCAGCACCTGGGAACGGCCGCGGTACCCCGCGTCCCACACGGCCGTGTGGACCGCGACCCCGGAACGGAGCAGGCTGGAACGGGGCCTGGCCAGCCCCATCACGTCGAGGGGTAGGTGCACTATCTCGTTCAGGGTCGCCAGGAACGAACCCACGGGCAACCGGAGATAGCCGTCGGCGCCGAACGGTAGCTCCCTGGTCTCGGACAGGACCGAGGCGCCCGAACCGGGGCCCATTTTCCCGGAGGAAGTGAACTCTCTCATTTCCTTCAAGGTCAGGTCGAAGCCGTTGGGCTGGAGCTGCGCTTCCAGGTCCAGGTACCCCTGAATCAGGGGCTCGGCCGCCTGCATCAGCGCCAGTATGGTTCCTCTGTCCAGGACGCCGTCTCTCATCGCCAGCCAACGTTCCTTGAACTAAACTCTGGGAACTAAACTCTGGGAACTAAACTCTGGGAACTAAACTCTGGCGGGATTCTAGCACATCGACAGGCATACGGTTTGGCTTCACCGCCCGTGCCTCGTTGCCACCCCGTCATACCTCGGTTAAAATGCCCACATACTTACACTGCCCAGCGGGGGTTGTCACATGAAGTTCGGTATCTGTCTGCCCGACAGCTGGGGTGTGGAGGACGTACACTCCATATTCCGGCTGGCCACCAGCGCCGAGGAGCTGGGCTTCGACTCGGTATGGGTGAGCGAGCACGTCTTCAACGTCAGCTATGTCTATGACCGCATCGGGAACCGGCCCTACTACGAACCGTTGACCATCCTCTCTTACGTGGCGGCCATCACCAGCAGGGTAGCCCTGGGCACCTCGGTGCTGGTCCTTCCCTATCACAACCCGATACGCCTGGCCAAGATGGCCGCCACCCTGGACGTGATGTCAGGAGGGCGCTTGCTGCTGGGCGTCGGAGTCGGAGTGATCCGGGAAGAGCTGGAGGCCATGGGAAGCCCCTTCGCCGAAAGGGGCGCCATCACAGACGAGTCCATCGCCTTGATGAAGGAGCTGTGGACCCAGGAGGACCCGAGCTTTCAGGGAACGTACTGGAGCTTCCCGGCGATGAAGTTCTCGCCCAAACCGATGCAAAAGCCCCACGTGCCCCTCCTGGTCGGCGGCGTGACCCGCAGCGCCATTCGCAGGGCCGCCCGGGCAGGGGACGGCTGGCATCCCATCGGCTTGCCGCCTCAAGAGTTGGGGCGGGGTATGGCTTACCTGGAGGAACAGGCCCGGGCTTGTGGCAGAGACCCCCGGCAGGTCCCCGTATCCCTTCGGCTGGACATGGCGGCACGACTCGACCGAGGCCAGTCGGGGCCGATACCACTTGTCGTCGGACCCGCAGGAGGTCCTGGACGCGGCCCAAGCCTTCCGCGACGTGGGTGTGGATGAGCTGGCGATATCTCCCCTGACGGGCGATACGGAGGCGATCGGCGCTATAATGGAGGCGCTGAGCCGGCGAGTGATACCAGCCTTCCGCTGAGCCGGCATCGCAAGTGAAGGCGGTTGCCTGGGGAACTCCCCCTGTGTTATACTCACCCCAAAGCTAAATACGTAGCATTGTGGGTTGTTTCCCCGGAGGCGCGCACCTCTCGTAAGTCAGGTCGCGCGCTTTTCGCGATGCTGGGCAATAAGGCGTTCGGCGCCGGCAGAACAGAAAGGCAGGGTCATGGTACAGGTCGCAGAGATTCCGATTCCTCCGCGAGAGCCGGTAACGATGAAATCTCTGTTGGAGGCGGGGGTCCATTTCGGGCATCAAACACGCCGCTGGAACCCCCATATGAAACGGTACATCTTTACCCATCGTAACGGTATACACATCATCGACCTGCAGAAGACTCTGGTCATGCTGGAATCGACCTGCAGGGCCATCACCCAGATCGTCGCCGAAGGAGGCGACCTTCTTTTTGTTGGCACCAAGAAGCAGGCCCAGGACGCCATTCAGGAAGAAGCCTCGCGGTGCGGCATGTTCTACGTCAATCAGCGCTGGCTGGGAGGCACCCTGACCAACTTCCAGACCATTCGCTCCCGGGTGGATTACATGATCCAGCTAGAGGAGCGCAAGGAAAAAGGACACCTACAAGGCCTGACCAAGAGGGAGTCCCTCAAGCTGGACGAAGAGCTGGCCCGCCTGCAGAAGTACTTCGGTGGGATCAGGGATATGCGGTCTCTACCCGGTGCGATGTTTATCGTCGACATGGAGAAAGAAGACATCTGCGTGGCCGAGGCCCGTCGGATAGGGCTGCCCACGGCTGCGGTGGTAGACAGCAACTGCGATCCCGATCTGATAACTCTGCCCATTCCTGGCAACGACGACGCCATAAGATCGATACGACTGATGTCCAGCCGCATCGCCGACGCAGCCCTCGAAGGTCTGCGGCAAAGGGAAGCATTGAAAAAGGCTGAGGAAGACCTGGCCGCCGAGTCCGAGGAGCAAGAGTCTCTCGAAATCGATGCGCCAATTACCGCTGAAGACTTCCTGCAAGCCCCCAAGAGCGACGGAGAGGGACCCTCAGAAGGGACAGCAGCGGACTTGGCGGTGGCCCCGTCCGAGCAGATCCCGTCCGGCGTCGGAAACGACCCTGAAGACGAAGCGATAGGGTACGAACCCGCCCGTCCTTGAAATAGCGCCGGAGATAACCAACCAGCGGAAGAGGATAGCTTTGGAAATACCGGTAGAGCTGATAAAAGACCTCCGCCAGAAGACCGGGGCGGGGGTCATGGATTGTAAAAAGGCCCTTGAAGAGTCCTCGGGCGATGTGGATGGGGCCCTGGATTACCTCAGGGGCAAGGGCCTGGCCGACGCGGCCAAGAGGGCGGACCGGGAGACCAGGGAGGGCCTGGTGGAGGCTTATATCCACACTGGAGGCCGGCTGGGCGCTCTGGTGGAGGTAAACTGCGAGACCGACTTCGTGGCCCGCACCCCGGACCTGAAGGGCCTGGCCCACGACCTGGCCATGCAGGTTGCCGCGATGCCGTCGACTACCTACATCGACAAGAGTGACGCCACCGAGGACGAGTCTCGCCCACTGGCCGAGGTGTGCCTCATGGAACAGTCCTTCATCAAGGACCCCTCGCGTACTGTCTCGGATCTCGTTCAAGAAGTGAACGCAAAAGTGGGCGAGAACGTGAAGGTCCGACGGTTCGCCCGGTTCGCCCTAGGAGAGTAAGGGGTCGAATGGGCAGTGTCCTCCTCCACTTATAAAAGGGCAATCCTAAAGCTAAGCGGTGAGTCCCTCAGGGGCGAAGGGGAGTACGGCATCGACGCGACCGCCGTGCGCTACGCCGCCAGCCAGATCCAGCAAGCCACGGATCTGGGAGTCGAGATGGGGATCGTCGTCGGGGGTGGTAACATCTGGCGCGGCAAGGATGCCGAGGGGCGAGGCATGGACCGGGCTACCGCCGATTATGCCGGCATGCTGGCCACCGTGATCAACGCTCTAGCCCTTCAGGATGCACTGGAAAAGATCGGTTTGGTCACCCGCACCCAGGTGGCTATCCAGATTCAGGCGGTGGCCGAGTCTTACATCAGGCGGCGCGCCATACGGCACCTGGAAAAGGGCCGGGTGGTGGTTTTTGCAGCAGGAACGGGCAACCCCTACATGACTACGGACACTGCCGCCGCGTTGAGAGCCGTTGAGATCGGAGCGGACGTGCTCTTGATGGCTAAGAATAACGTCGACGGTGTCTACGACGCCGATCCCAACGTGTATCCCGAGGCAAAGCGGTTCGACCATCTGGACTACCTGGACGCAGTCAATCTCCGACTGGGGGTGATGGACACAACCGCCCTATCTCTTTGCATGGACAACCACCTCTCCATCATCGTTTTCGACATGTTCGAGTCCGGCAGCATCCGACGAATACTTTCGGGAGAAGCGGTGGGCACGCTTATCTCGGGAAGGACCTAGAGATGGCAGCGCAGAAGGGGGCAGATTCCCCAGGCATAGAAGATGTACTTTCCAACGCCGACTCCAGGATGGGCAAGTCCGTAGAGGCGCTGAAGAGGGAGTTGGGGTCCATTCGAACGGGGAGGGCTACTCCGGCGCTGGTGGAGAACCTGACTGTGGACTACTACGGTGTCCCCACACCGCTGAACCAGATCGCCAGCATTACCGCTCCGGAAGCCCGCTTGATCATGGTCCAACCGTGGGACAAACAGGCGGTCAAGGACATCGAGAAGGGCCTGCTCAAGTCGGACATGGGGTTCAATCCCTCCAACGACGGCAGCGTCATCCGGGTCCCCATCCCCCCTCTCAGCCAGGAACGCCGCCGAGAAATGGTCAAGGTGCTCAAGAAGAAGGTGGAAGACGGCAAGGTGGCCGCGCGCAACGTCCGTCGCGACGCCCTGGAGCAGCTGCGGACCTTGGAGCGGAACAAAGACATCTCTCAGGACGAAAACCGTCGGGCCCAAGAGAACCTCCAGAAAGCCACCGATTCGCAAATAGCCCAAATGGACCAGGTATCGGCTGCAAAAGAAGTGGAGATAATGGAGGTCTAGTTCCAACCTAAGATGCGGCTGAAGGACGAACTCAAATCCAGGCTTGACAACGATACCCTACCTGCTCCCGAGCACGTGGCCATCATCATGGATGGCAACGGCCGGTGGGCGCAGCAGCAGGGCCTGCCCCGGGTGGCGGGCCACAGAGCCGGTGTCGATAATATCCGGCCGGTGCTGGAGTACCTGTCCGACTACGGGGTGAAGTACGTCACCGTCTACGCCTTCTCCACGGAAAACTGGAAACGGCCCCACGAAGAGGTCACCGGCCTGATGACCATCCTGGAAGAGTCCATAAACAAGGAGACCAGAGCACTCCACGAGCGGGGCGTGCGCATCCTCCATCTGGGCAGGGTGGACCGTCTCATTCCCAAGCTGCAGGAGGCCGTGACCTATGCCCAGGAGCTAACCAAGGACAACGTCTCCATCACCCTCAGCGTGGCCTTCGATTACGGTGGGCGGGCCGAGATCCTGGAGGCAGTCCGACAGGTGGTTCGCGAGGGCATTCCCGCCGAGGACCTGGACGAGGCCCTCTTCGGGCGATATCTGTACACCGCCGACCTGCCCGATCCTGACCTGATTATCCGCACCGGCGGCGAGCTTCGGTTGAGCAACTTCCTCCTGTGGCAGTCGGCCTACAGCGAATACTACCCCACCGCAACCCTTTGGCCCGACCTGGCCGAAGCGGACATAGCCGAGGCCATGGAAGCCTTCGGACAGCGTCAGAGGCGCTTCGGAACAGTGGGCCCGGCGGACCCATCTAAGTGAGACGCCCACCCGAAGGGTAAGAGTTGGCCAGGCGAATACTCACCGCCCTGGTCGGTATCCCGCTCCTCGTCGGTGCAATCTGGTTAGGGTTCCCCTGGCTGACCGTCCTGGTCGCATTGATAGCCCTCGTCGGGGTGGCCGAGTTCTACAGGATCGCCCGGGCACCGATCTCTCCAGTCCTGACGTACTTCGGTGTCCTCTGGACCATTTTGTTCGTCGTCGCCGGACAGCTGGCCGATCCCTGGTACGACTTCGCTCCTCATATGCTGCTGGGCACCGGCGTCCTGGTATCCCTCCTACTGTTGGCCGTGTGTCGGCGTGGGCAGGGCGCTTCGGCCCGCTGGCTATACAACCTGGCCGGTCCGATCTACGTGGGATTCCTGCTGGCCCACGCCCTGATGCTTCGAGGGATAGACGGTCCCGACGACTTCGGCAGGAACTGGCTGCTCTTCGCCCTGCTGGTGACCTTCGCCACCGATACTGGCGCTCTCTTCACGGGCCTGGCCATCGGCCGCCACAAGATGGCCCCCAGCGTGAGCCCCGGCAAGACCTGGGAGGGAGCTTTTGGTGGATTCGCGCTGGCGGTTGGCATTGCCCTTGCGACGGGGGCTCTAATACAATTGTCGGTACCCATCTGGCAACGGGCGCTCATGGGAATGGCGGTGGGAGTGGTGGCCCAGGTAGGCGACCTGACCGAATCACGGCTCAAGCGCGCCGCCGGAGTGAAGGATACCAGCGGCATCCTTCCGGGCCACGGGGGGGTCCTGGACCGTCTGGATTCGATTGTGTTCGCCCTTCCCGTGGTGTATTATCTGGTTGCGTTCGCACTGGAGCCCTCCGAATAGCCGCAGCGCTGCCGCGAGGTGTTGAAAAGATGAGGGGACTAGTGATACTGGGATCCACAGGGTCGATAGGCCGCCAGACCCTGGACATCGTCCGGGCCTTCCCAGACCAGTTCAGGGTGGTCGGGCTGGCCGCGGGACAGAACCTCGACCTCCTGGCAGCCCAGATTGAAGAGTTCAAACCCCGCCTGACCTGCTGCTCTTCCCCACATGAGATGGACCGTTTGCCTCCGGACATCTCCCTTTGCCCCATGGAAGAGATGGTCTGCGAGCCGGACGTAGACCTGGTCATGGCGGCCACCGTCGGCAGCGCCGGACTGGTACCGACGGTGCGCGCGCTGGAGAACAAGAAGGCCGTCGCCCTGGCCAACAAGGAAGTGATAATCATGGGCGGCGAGCTGGTCATGTCCCTGGCGGGACAAGGGGGCGGCACGCTGCTGCCCGTGGACAGCGAGCCCAGCGCCATCTGGCAGTGCCTCCAGGGAGAGCAGCAGCCAGTACGCCGCATCATCATTACCGCGTCCGGCGGACCGTTCCGAACCACTCCCCTGGAGGCCATGGAGGAGGTTACACCTGCCCAGGCCCTGAATCATCCAACATGGAGGATGGGTAAGAAGATTACCGTCGACTCGGCCATGTTGATGAACAAGGGATTCGAGGTTCTGGAGGCCCACTGGCTCTTCGACGTTCCCTGGGATAAAATAGAAGTGGTGGTCCATCCCCAGAGCATCATCCACTCCATGGTGGAGTTCGCCGACGGCTCAGTGAAGGCACAGATGGGCCCACCAGATATGAGGTTGCCGATACAGTACTCGCTGTTCTACCCTCAGCGTCTCGAAAACCAGCAGATACCGCGGCTGGATACGACGATTCCCCACTCGCTCACCTTCGAGCCGATGGAGCCGAAGCGGTATCCCTGCTTCGAGCTTGCCCTGGAGGCCGGCAGACGGGGAGGCACGTACCCGGCTGTGCTCAGCGCCGCCGACGAGGTAGCCGTGGAGATGTTCCTCGACGGGGCGATCGGGTTCATGGACGTTTACCGAACGGTCGATAAGGTGGTCGCGGACCACACACCCTCCTCGGGAGGCAGCCTGGACGAGGTGCTGGACGCCGACAGATGGGCCAGGGAGCGGGCTCGCGAGGTAGCGAGGAAGTTGCCGGCCCGATCGACAGCATAGCCTGAACTTGGCCACAGAGACCCAGGCACAGAGATGGATTATGAAGAGTGGCTCTGCCGCCGAACCCTTGATATAGGAATCTGATAGCCCATGGATGTCTTGATCACGATAATTCAGTTTCTTGTGGTCCTCACCGTGGTGGTGTTAGTCCACGAGTTCGGCCATTTCGCCGCGGCCAAGGCCTTCGGCATAAAGGTCAACGAGTTCGGGTGGGGCTTCCCACCCAGGCTGGTGCGCCTCTTCCGCAAGGGCGAAACCGAATACACCATAAACCTGATCCCGCTGGGTGGCTTCGTCCGCCTGGAGGGGGAAAACGACCCCAGCCAGCCCCGTAGCCTGGCCAGCAAGGGCATAGGGACCCGCTTCATCGTGCTGGTGGCCGGCGTCTTCATGAACATGGTGCTGGCAATTGTCCTACTCACAGGCCTGTTCATTTTCACCGTGGGCGAACTCAAGGTGGGCCAGCCCGACCCGGGGTCCCCGGCCGAGCTGGCGGGGCTGCAACCGGGCGATGCCATCCTGGAGGTCAACGGAAACCAGGTGCAGACCTTCAGCGAGCTATCCAGCGTGCTCAGCCGAAACCGCGGGACGGAGGTAGAGCTGCTGGTGCGCCAGGACGGCAAGGAGCGGCTGGTCCGCCTGGTGCCCGGGGTGGATTCCCTGCCCCAGGAGGTGGCCACGGGCCTGACGGTGGACACCATCGCCGAGCTTAGGGTCATGAACGTGTCTTCCGGCTCTCCCGCCGATCTGGCAGGTGTGATCTCCGGCGACGTGATCCTTGCGGTCGACGGAGAGCCGGTGACCGGTCTGAACGACCTCACCAACCGGATCAACGCCAGCCGAGGCACCGAGATAGAGTGGCTGCTGCTCCGGGGCAGCACCGAGCGCAGCGTCCGCCTGATGCCCCGGGTAGACCCGGTTCCCGGACAGGGAGCCACCGGCATCACCCTGGACATAGCGGGCGAGATCCTGGTGCGGGAGGTCGCACCCGGATCCCCGGCGGCGCTGGCGGGGATCCTCCCGGGAGACGTCATTTTGGCCGTGAACGGGACCGAGGTGGAGGCCTTCCATCAGCTGGCCAGCCGGATAGACCGAAACCTGGGAGAGATGACGGAGATCAACATCCAACGCGGAGGCGACGAGCAGGTCATCCGCCTGGTGCCCCTGAAGGATGCCCTGCCCAAAGAGTCATCGGTCGGAATAACGGTGGACTTCGAGGGTCAGCAAGCGAAGCCGGTGCGCCCACCCTGGGATGCGATGGCCCTGGGCTTCAAGTTCATTGGGACAATCCCCAAGGTTACCAAGGACGCCATCGTCGACTGGGTCAGCGACGATGGCGACATACCCTTCGCCGGGCCGGTGGGCATCGCCCAGGGAACCGGCGAGATAGCCAGGCAGCACGGCCTGATCTCCCTGATACCCCTGGCGGCGATCCTCAGCGTAAGCCTGGCCTTCATGAACATACTGCCCATCCCGGCACTGGACGGGGGCCGCATCCTGTTCGTGGCCATCGAGTGGGTACGCAGGGGCAAGCGTATCCCGCCGGAGAAGGAAGGCCTGGTGCATCTGGTGGGGTTCGTAGTGCTGATGGCGATGATCCTGGGGCCGCTGACCTACAACGACATCGTGAGGCTTGTCGAGGGTGGCAGCCTGGTGCCGTAGCTTTTCCGCGAGAAACGCAAAACTTTAGGAGCAATTGCATGCCCAATCGCCGGGTGACCAAACCCGTTTACGTAGGCAAGGTCAAGGTGGGGGGCGACGCCCCGGTGTCGGTCCAGTCCATGACCAAGACCGACACTCGGGACGTGGCGGCCACGGTCCGCCAGATTAAGGAGCTGGAAGAGGTCGGGTGCGACATCATCCGATCCGCCGTGCCGGACATGGAGGCCGCCAAGGCCATCCCCGAGATAAAGAAGCAGATAAACATCCCCCTGGTGGCCGACATCCACTTCCACTACCAGCTTGCCCTGGAGTGCATCCGGGGCGGCGTGGACATGCTCAGGCTCAACCCCGGCAACATCCGCGACGAAGAGCAGGTCAAGACCGTGGTCCAGGCCGCCCGGGAGCGCCAGATCCCCATACGCATCGGGGTAAACTTCGGCAGCCTGCCCCCGGTGGGAGCCATCGGGAAGACTCGAGGGTTCTCCCGGCACATGGACATGGTCAACCAGCTGGCCAAGGCGGAAGAGGCCACCGAGGGGGAATACAGCCTGGTGGACCACATGGTCGCCACCGCCCTATGGGAGATCGGCCTCCTGGAGGACTTGGACTTCGACCTGATCAAAATATCCCTCAAGGCTTTCGACGTTCCCACAACGGTGGAAGCCTATCAGCGCATCGCCGACATGGTGCCCTATCCCCTGCATCTGGGCATCACCGAGGCGGGCACGATGAAGTCTGGCTCCATCAGGAGCGCCATCGGCCTGGGCCTGCTGCTGTACGAGGGCCTAGGCGACACCATCCGAGTGTCCCTCAGCGCCGACCCCACCGAAGAGGTCGCCGCTGGGTACGAGATCCTCAAGTCCCTGAACCTGCGACAGAAGGGCACCACCTTGGTGGCCTGCCCTAGCTGCGGCCGGGCCGACGTGGACGTGATCAAGCTGGCCAACACCGTCGACGAGATGCTTAAAAAGGTGGACAAGCAGGTGAAGGTCGCCGTGATGGGCTGCGAGGTAAACGGCCCGGGAGAGGCCAAGGACGCGGACGTGGGGATAGCCGCTGGCGCGGGCCGGGCCGTCATCTTCCGAAAGGGACAGAAGGCCCGTGTGGTGTCCGCCGAAGATATGCTCTCCGCCCTCATGGAAGAAGTGGAGAAGGTGTAGGCCTCCGCAGAGGCCACTCGATGCGCTTCACCCAGCTCATTTCGCGGACCATGCGGACCGACCCCACCGAAGCCGAGACGGCCAGCCATCGCCTGATGCTCAAGGCGGGCATGATCTCTCAGGTCTCGGCAGGCGTCTACAGCTACCTACCCCTGGCCTGGCGCTCGTTGCGCAAGATCGAGTCCATCATCCGGGAGGAGATGGACGCCGCAGGGGGCCAGGAGATCCGGATGCCGGTGCTGCAGCCGGCCGAGCTGTGGGATGAAACCAACCGCCGCGCCGCCTTCGGCGAGGGCATGTTCAACCTCAAGGACCGCCGGGGCCGGCCCATGGTGCTGGCGCCTACCCACGAAGAGGTCGTGACCAACATCGTCAGGGCCAACGTCCAGAGCTACCGTGACCTGCCCGCGGTGCTCTATCAAATACAGACCAAGCTCCGGGACGAGCCACGCCCTCGGGCCGGCCTCATCCGTGTCCGAGAGTTCGACATGAAGGACGCCTACAGCTTCGACACCGACGACACCAGCATGGAGCGGAGCTACCAGGCGATGGCCCAGGCCTACCGCAACATCTACCGCCGCTGTGGGCTACCCGCCCTGATGGTGGACGCCGACAGCGGGGCCATCGGGGGCAAGGACTCCCACGAGTTCATCCTGCCCACGCCCAGTGGAGAGGACACGGTGCTGACTTGCCCCGGTTGCGGCTACGCCGCCAACGTGGAGAAGGCCAGGGCCGTTCCGCCGCCGGTAGAAACCGAGGACCTGTTACCCATGGAGAGGGTCTCGACTCCCGGCGTGAAGACCATCGCGGCCCTGGCCGACTTCCTAGGCATCCCGGCGAGCAAGACCCTCAAGGCCGTCTTCTACGTGGCCGACGGAGAGGTGGTGTTCGTCACCATCCGGGGGGACCTGGAGGTGAACGAGGTAAAGCTGAAGAATCTCCTGGGCAACCACGACCTGCGTCTGGCCAGCAACGAAGAGGTGACGACGGCGGGACTGGTAGTCGGCTCAGCTTCCCCCGTAGGTCTGGAGAGCATCAAGCGGGTCGGGGACGAGTCCATCGGGATAGGCTCCAACTTCGCCGTGGGAGCCAACGAGCCCGACACCCACATCCGCAACGCCAACTATCCCCGGGATTTCCAGGTGGACCTGCTGGCGGACATCGCCCTGGCCCAGGAGGGACACCGGTGTGTTAGCTGCGGCGCCCCGCTGGAGGCGATACGAGGAGTCGAGGTTGGCCACATATTCAAGCTGGGCACCTTCTTTAGCGAGACCCTGGGGGCCAACTACCTGGACCATGACGGCCATCAGCATCCCATCCTCATGGGATGCTACGGCATAGGGGTGGGTAGGCTCCTTGCCGCCGCCATCGAGCAGAACCACGACGACGGCGGCATAGTCTTTCCCGCCCCGATAGCGCCCTTCCATGTGCACCTGGTGGGCCTGAACCTCACCGACGAGGCCGTGGCGCGGGCCGCCGCCGAGCTGTACAAGACCCTCTGGAGCCAGGGCATCGAGACCCTGTACGACGACCGAGTAGACGAGGCGGCGGGCGTGAAGTTCAACGACGCCGACCTGCTGGGCATGCCGGTGCGCCTGGTGGTGAGCCCGCGCAACCTGCGCCAGGAGTCGGTAGAGGTCAAGCTGCGTCACGAAAAGGACGCGGCCGTGGTTCCCCTGGCGGAAGTTATGGCGAGGGTGACGGAGCTAATTCCCCGAGGTTAACACCAGGGTCACGCACCCTGTCTCGACCATCGCCTCAGGCTACCAGCCGGTTCTTTCTGCTCATTCGATTGGTGCTTAATGGAACCGGCTGAGTCTCCCCCAGATGTTATAATGATGGCTGCCTTGTTCGCTTGATCTACGATGACCGCAGACGACCCTCAGCCCATGCTATTAACGCACCGACACCCTGAAGGGAGTCCTCCATGACCAGCAGCGGCAGCAAGAAGGAGTGGCGGGAGAAGACCCTGGACCCCACGGTAAAACGCCACCCCGAGCGCGAGGAGCAGTTCCTCACCGAGTCTGGTATCCTTCAGGAGCCGGTCTACTCCCCCGAGGACGATGAGGCATCGGGCTTCGACTACCAGCGGGACCTGGGCTTCCCCGGAGAGTACCCCTACACCCGGGGCGTGCAGCCCAACATGTACCGCGGCCGCCTGTGGACGATGCGCCAGTACTCGGGCTACGCCACCGCCGAGGAGTCCAACCGCCGCTTCAAATACCTGCTGGAGCAGGGGCAGACGGGCCTGTCCATCGCCTTCGACCTGCCTACCCAGATAGGCTACGACTCGGACCATCCCCTGGCCCAGGGCGAGGTGGGCAAGGTCGGCGTCGCCATCAGCAGCCTCCGCGACATGGAGACGCTGTTCGAGGGCATCCCAATGGACAAGGTCAGCACCTCCATGACCATCAATGCCACCGCATCGGTCCTCCTGTGTCTTTACATAGCAGTGGCCAGGAAACAGGAGGTGTCGCCGGACAAGCTGAACGGCACCATCCAGAACGACATCCTCAAGGAGTACATCGCGCGGGGCACCTACATCTACCCACCTAGGCCCTCCATGCGGCTGATCGTGGACGTCTTCAAGTACTGCGCCCAGAACGTGCCCCGCTGGAACACCATCAGCATCAGCGGCTACCACATGCGGGAGGCCGGGGCTACGGCCGTTCAGGAGCTAGCCTTCACCTTCGCTGACGCCATCGCCTACGTTCAGGCCGCCATCGACGCCGGGCTGGACGTGGACGATTTCGCCGGGCGCCTGTCTTTCTTCTTCGTCTCGCAGAACAACCTCTTCGAGGAGGTGGCCAAGTTCCGCGCCGCCCGCAGGATGTGGGCCAAGATCATGAGGGACCGTTTCGGCGCCAAGGATCCCAGGTCCTGGATGCTGCGGTTCCACACCCAGACCGCCGGCGTGACCCTCACCGCCCAGCAACCGGACAACAACCTCATCCGCACAGCCATCCAGGCCCTGGCCGCCGTCCTGGGAGGTACCCAGTCGCTCCACGCCAACTCCAGGGACGAGGCCCTTTCCCTCCCTTCCGAGGAATCGGTGCAGCTATCGCTGCGTACCCAGCAGATCCTGGCCCATGAGAGCGGCGTGGCCGACGTGGTAGACCCTCTGGGAGGCTCCTACTACGTGGAGAACCTCACCAGTGCCCTGGAGGAGAAGGCTACCCGCTATATCGAGCAGATCGACGACATGGGTGGCTCCATAGCAGCCCTGGAGCGCAGCTACCAGATCCGGGAGATCCACGACTCCGCCTACAAGCATCAGGGCGAGGTGGAGGCCGACAGGCGCATAATCGTGGGCGTGAACCGCTACGTGACCGACACCCCTCCCATCGCCGGCCTGCTGAAGATGGACCCGGAGCAGACCCGCCGCCAGATAGAGGGCGTCCGGCAGGTTCGGCAGGACCGAGACGCGCAGGCAGCGCAGGCCGCCCTGGCCCGCCTGGGAGAGGTAGCCCGGGGCGAGGAGAACACGGTGCCCGCAATACTGGAGTGCGTGGAGAGCTACTGCACCGTCGGGGAGATCTGCGACGTGCTCCGGGGTGTCTTCGGCGAGCAGGGCGAGTTCACCCCGTTTTAGGCGGGCTCGATGGAAATAGTTTCCATTCGCACGCTGAGAAAGAGCTCGACGGCAGGCAAATTCCGCCCGAGGTCCTTAATCAGGTTATCAATGACCCACAGCAAAGGGTAGCGGGACACTCCGGTCGCTGTATATACCAGGGCAGATTCTTTGATACAATGCTTTCAAGGGATCTGCTATTACGAGTGGTGGTTGAGGAAAGCGAAGGACGTCTCTTAGTCCTAACGTTTTACAAAACCTCGAAGATGGACAGATATTGGGAGAGGTAACCTTAAATGGGCGTGGCATATTGGCCCGATGTCGACATCCTGGATATCAAGCTCAACGACAGCTCCGTGTCGGAGAGCGACGAGATCAGCGAGGGAATCATAGCCGACTACGATGGGGAGGGCCACATCGTCGCTTTGGAGATCCTGGACGCTTCCGAACGGGTAACGGACCCGCAAAACATGATATTCGAGTCCATGGGACAGAAGGAACCGGCGTCACTGGGCTAGTACCCGGCGCCCAGGTGACCAAGGCTATCGGAACGACCACGGGTTCACCCATTCCCATGCTGATCACCGAATTCTCCTAGGAGGCCCCCATGCCTGACCTGCTGCTAACCGAAGAGGAACGGATGCTCCAGATGGCGGTGCGGGAGTTCGCCGAGCGGGAGCTGGTCCCGCGCGCCCGGGAGCTTGACGAGAAGGAAGAGTTCTCCTGGGAGACCTGGAATGGCATGGCCGATCTGGGCCTCACCGGCATCGGCATCGACCCCAGGTACGGCGGCAGCGGCGGCGGCTACCGGCAGATGGTCATCGCCGAGGAGGAGATCGCCCGGGGCGACGCCTCCACCAGCGTGACCCTGGTGGCCCATACATCCTTGGGAACCCAGACGATCCACCAGTTCGGCGACGAGGAACAGAAGCTCAGGTTCGTGACACCGCTGGCCAAGGGCGAGATGATGGCGGCCTGGGCCCTGACCGAGCCCGGCGGTGGCTCCGACGCCGCCGGGCTCCAGACCAGCGCCACGCTAAGGGACGGCACCTATTACCTGAACGGCAGCAAGATATTCATCTCCAACGGCGACAACGCCCAGTACACGGTCGTGTTCGCCACTCAGGACAAAAGCCAGGGCACTCGGGGGATCAGCGCTTTCGTGGTGGAGAAGGGCTCCCAGGGTTTCCAGGCCCACAAGCAACACGGCAAGATGGGTATGCGCAGCTCCAGCACCACCGAGCTGACCCTCCAGGACGTTCCCGTCCCGGTGGGTAACCGGCTGGGAGAGGAGGGGCGGGGCTTCAACTACGCCATGGATATCCTGGACTCCAGCAGGATCATCATCGCCGCCCAGTGCGTGGGAATCGGCCAAGCAGCCCTTGAAGCGTCGATGAGGTACGCCCAGCAGCGCCAGTCCTTCGGCAGGCCCATCGCCAACCACCAGGCCATCCAGTTCATGCTGGCCGACATGGCCTCGGAGGTGTACGCCGCCCGGGTTGCCACGATGCACACCGCCACCCTGAAAGACAACGGCCTGCCCTTCATTAACGAGGCGTCCATGGCTAAGCTGCTGGCCTCCGAGATGTGCGTCCGGGCGACCTCCACGGCCCTCCAGATCCACGGCGGATACGGCTACTTCAAGGACTTGCCGGTGGAGCGCCTCTTCCGCGATGCCCGGGTGACCACCATCTATGAAGGCACCTCGGAGGTCCAGAGGCTGATCATCGCCCGGCAGCTCATGTCCCAGTACCCGCTCTAGTTGTGGTAAACTGTGCCGCGCCAGACGAGCCTACCGTATGAACTCAGCGCCACCTATACTCAATAGCCGGCGTCTCAGGATGACACTAAAATGGAGGGACGATGACAGTTCGTAGAATCGGTGTGGACTTTTCCGGCCCTGTACGGCAGCTTGAGGACACTGGACCCATCCTCGACCGAATAAAGCGGGCCGAGGATATGGGTATCCCCGCCGCCTGGCTGATCACCGTGGGTGCCCACCTGGACGGGGTCACAGTGTTCGCCGCGGCCGCGGCCCAGACCCAGCGGATCCTCATGGGGTCGTCCATCACCCCCACGTTCCCGCGTCACCCGGTGGCCGTGGCCCAGCAGCTCCAGGTGCTGGAGCAGATCGCCCCAGGGCGCTTCCGAATGGGAGTCGGGCCCAGCCGCCGCCAGGGCGTTGAAGGCATATTCGGCATGGAGTACAAGGCTCCCCTGGGGCACCTGCGGGAGTACCTGCGCATCCTCAAGGCGCTTATCCAACAGGGCTCGGTGGACTTCGACGGCCGTTACTATCGTGCCCACGCCAAAATCAGGACGCCGATGGACATGCCAATCATGGGGTCGGCCCTGATGCCCAAGTCCTTCGAGCTTTGCGGAGCCGAGTCCGACGGCGCCATCACCTGGCTGCTGCCGGGGACATATCTGCGGGACGTAGGGATACCGGGCCTCAAGGCTGGCGCCGAGGCCACAGGCCGGCCGGTGCCGCCCCTGGTAGCCCACGTGCCCGTATGCGTCCACGACGACGCCTCAGAGGTGGTGGAAGGGGTCCAGGCCTTCTTCGGCACTTACTTCTTTCCGGAGTTCCAGAAGCTGTTTACCACGGCGGGCCTTCCCGAAGGCACCGATGGCCGATGGGGACAAGCCATGGTGGACGCCGTTGTCCCGTCGGGAGACGAGACCCGGGTCGCCGAACGCCTGAAGGAGATCTTCTCCTTCGGCGTCTCGGAGATAATCGTTTCCCCGGTGCCTGCCGGGGTGGACAGCGATGCGTCACGGGAGCGCACGCTCCGGCTGCTGGCCCAGGTCTCCCGGGATCTGGAACGAGAGTAGATCCAGATCTTGGCGGGCAATCTGGTCCCGCCGGAGGTTTTATGCAGAGCGCCCCATGCACAGTAGATTACATCGACCACGTCGGCATCGTGGTGAAGGACATCGAGGCCGCCACCAGGTTCTTTCACGATACCTTCCAGGTCCCGCCCGGCGAGATCGTGGAGCTGGAGGATCAGGGGGTCAGGGCGACGTTGCTTCCCATCGGTCAGACCCGGCTGGAGCTGCTGGAGCCCCTGTCCCCAGACAGTCCGGTGGGCAAGTTCCTGGAGCGCCGAGGGGAGGGGCTGCACCACCTGGCCTTTCACGTCGACGAAGTGGCGGGGACGCTGGAGGCATTGAGCGCCGCCGGCATCGATCTGGTGGACCAGGAACCCAGGCCAGGCCTCTCTGGTATCATCGCCTTCATTCATCCCAGATCGGTGCATGGTATACTGACGGAGCTGGTGCAGAATCCCTGAGCCGACAGAGGTGT
Organism: Dehalococcoidia bacterium; assembly: GCA_965248975.1. Lineage (GTDB taxonomy): Bacteria > Chloroflexota > Dehalococcoidia > Lucifugimonadales > JAGWBF01 > CBDFKU01. The sequence continues at coordinate 43,149 of CBDFKU010000011.1, read as the reverse complement.
CCCATCCATGGCGCAATCGGACGTACCGATAAAAGTTCTCGTGGCGAAGCCGGGCTTGGACGGCCATGACCGGGGAGCGAAGGTTATCGCAAGAGCCCTTCGCGACGCCGGGATGGAAGTGGTGTACACCGGCATACGCCAGACGCCGCAGATGATCGCCGAGGCGGCCGCCCAGGAGGACGTGGACGTTATCGGTCTCAGCATCCTCTCCGGGGCTCACATGGAGATTTTTCCCGAGATCCTGCGCCAGCTCGAGGACCGGGGGATCCAGGACGTGACGCTGGTGGCGGGCGGCATAATCCCCGAGGAGGACCGGCAAACCCTCCTGGAATGGGGCATAAAGGGTGTCTTCGGTCCGGGCACGGCGACACGAGATATAGTGGACTTTATTCAAAAGAACAAGAGGCGAAAAAGTCAATGGGAAGGGGAAGAAGCGTCGAAAAGCGAGGCCTGAGGTCTATCCACCCTCAAGCGGCCTGTCTATTTAAGTAGCCGGCCACCCTTTTTTAGCCAAAGGACCGGCCCGCCCACGACGAAACCGCGAAAAGGGAATACCCTCGGATAACGATACTTGACAGGAGGCCCAGCTTAGCACTTATAATTACCCGCTTGGATCGACATATAACCATTTTCTGTTCAATGCAATACAATGTAGCGCAACTCCTCAAGGACCCGGTCGGCTCCACCCGCTCCTACGGGTTCGATGATCCCGTACCTTCGGCAAACACCACCTTAACCACCGCCCCGAAGGGTCGCGTCTCGCTCATGCGCACGGACAAGGGCATATTGGTCAGAGCCAAACTGGAGGTGGGCCAATGGGCCGTCTGTGGGAGTGCCTCGGGAGCTTCCTACGGCCTCTCAGCGTCGTGATAGAGGAAGAGTACTTCCCCACTATCGACGTAACCACGGGTCAGTCTTTGCGCGTCCCCAAGGACGACACCTTGTTCACCATAGACCAGCGCCACATCCTGGACTTGAGCGAGGCACTGAGACAGGCCACCATAACCGATCAGCCGATGAATCCTGTGTGCAGAACGGACTGCCAGGGGCTTTGCCCTATATGCGGGACGAACAGAAACGAAGCCAACTGTCTGTGCGGGGAAGGGATCTTCGATCCCCGTTGGACACCCCTTCAGGAACTGGGAAAAACGACTCCACGATGATCAACGATAAGGAAGAGAAGAGAGTATAATGGGTGCACTGCCTGTTAAGAAACTGACCAAGTCGCGACAGGGCAAAAGACTGGCCCACTACCGACTGAAGCCGGTCCATCCATCCCGCTGCCCCCAGTGTCGCGCGGCCAAACTATCCCACTCCGCCTGCCTGAGCTGCGGATTCTACAAGGGCAGGCAGGTCGTGGGGCTAGAGCGAGAATAGACCTGGAGAGATCTCCCGGAAAAATACGGCCGGAAATATGCCGGAAATATGAAGGAGGTGGGTCTATAGAGCATAAAGATGGTCGTAGTTCCCAGGCATCAATACAACGCACTATTATCGATATTTAATATCGGGAATGAGTCGGATACGGAGGCCGATACGGAAAAGCAAGGGTTGGCTAAAACAGCATACGTGTTTCCGGGCCAGGGTTCTCAGTTCGTGGGCATGGGCCTGGAGTTCTACCAGAATTCTGTCGCGGCGAAGAGGCTCTTCGACGAAGTTGACGACATCCTCTCCACCAAACTAACCAAGCTGATATTCGAAGGTCCCGAAGAGGAGTTGGGGCAGACCATAAACTCCCAGCCGGCCATCATGGCCACCAGTCTGGCCTGCCTCGAAGCCATGAAGGAGCTATACCGGGGGGAGATGCCCCCGCCATCGGCCCTGGCGGGGCACAGCCTGGGCGAGTACACATCCCTCGTCGTATCGGGCGCCATCGGGCTAGCCGACGGCATGCGGCTGGTCAGGGAACGGGGAAGGCTGATGCAGGAGGCTTCCGAGAAACAGCCGGGCAGTATGGCAGCCATCATCGGGCTGGACGAGGTAACCATAGAGGACATCTGCCGGGAAACCGGCGCCCAGATGGCCAACATCAACGGAGGCGACCAGATAGTGATAAGCGGCGACCGTGTGTGCGTAGCCCGGGCCGTGGACATGGCTTCCATGAGGGGTGCCAGGAAAGCGATCCCTCTGGCCGTCAGTGGCGCCTTCCACTCGTCCTTGATGTCTCCGGCACGGGATGGACTCGCAGCGGCCGTCCAAGGGGTGAACTTCCACGCGCCGGCGGTGCCCATCGTCGCCAACGCCACATGCACGCCCCTCAGCACCCCGGAGGAGGTCAAGGATGAGCTCCTGGCCCAGCTATGCAGCTGCGTGCAGTGGAAAAGGTCAGTGGACCACATGATAGACTCCGGGGTCTCAGGGTTCATCGAGTTCGGTCCAGGCAAAGTCCTGGGAAGCCTCATAAAGAGAATCAGCGCGGCGGCCGCCTATAAGGACAGGCAGGTGGAAATTCTACACGTGGCAGACCTGTCCTCGGCCCAGAAAACGGCCGAGGTAAGCGCCAGGGGTGGGCTGATTGGGCACGCCGCACCAGCACTTTAGAACCTAGAACGCAAGGGATATGCCGAAGGGAAACTCGGCCTACTTCAGGAGGCAAGCCAGGGTAGTAGCCCTCCAGACGCTTTATGAGCTGGACGTGGCGGGCCACTCCATGGATTCTTGCTTCGAATGGTTGAAGGGGGAGGCCCGGTTACCCGAAGCCTCATCAGACTATGCCCTGGAGCTTGTCGAAGGGGTGGTAGGGCGGCGGGAGGAGATCGACGAGTGGATCCAAAGGTTTGCGCCCGCCTGGCCGGTGAAGCAACTCCCAGTCATCGACCGGAACGTGCTGCGTCTCGCACTGCTGGAGATACGTTTCGGGCAGGGGGTACCCCGCAAAGTCGCTGTCAACGAGGCAGTGGAGCTGGCAAAAATCTTCGGCGGCGAAAGCTCGCCGAGATTCGTTAACGGCGTCCTGGGCTCTATAATGGACGCCATCGAACAACCCCCTTCCGAGGAATCGAAGGAGGCCGGCGACACGGTAAGTCAAGGACGGAAGTGAGGCTATGCCTACCGTTTACGAGAGAATGATGACCATAGTGGCCGACAAGCTGGACGTCGATGAGGACGCAGTCGTCCCCGGCGCGTCCTTCGTTGACGACCTTAACGCCGATTCCCTGGACCTGGCCGAGTTGATCATGGCCTTCGAGGAGGAGTTCTCCACCGAGGAAACCAAGGTCGAGATATCCGACGAAGATGCCGGACAGATCATCACGCTTCAAGACGCCATCGACTACCTGAAGGGCCACGGCGTCAACGACGGGTAAGCGCCCTCGGACCACCGGGTCATTGTGGAGGAGTTCGATTCCCAGAGGGGGTCCGATGTGTCCCGGCCACGGCGGCGGCAGTTCCGGTATAATAGAACTGTAGGGTTGGCCTAGATGAACAACCTGGAGGAAATCGCCCAGAGAGTCCATGCCTGCACCGATTGTCCCCTGAGCAGCAGCCGCACCAATGCGGTTCCGGGCGAAGGTCCGGCGGATGCCCCGATCATGTTCATAGGCGAGGGGCCAGGTTATCAGGAGGACAGGCATGGCCGTCCGTTCGTGGGACCCGCAGGCCAGTTTCTGGAAAAGCTCCTGGCGTCGATCGGCTTAACCCGGCAGGATGTTTTCATCGCCAACATGGTGAAGTGCCGGCCTCCCAACAACCGCGACCCCTTGCCTGCCGAGATCGCCGCCTGCAGCAAATATCTGGACAGGCAGATCGAGTTGCTGAACCCCAAGCTGGTGGTCACCCTGGGCCGGTTCTCCCTGGCCAAGTTCTTCCCCAAAGAGAGCATTAGCAGAGCCAGGGGAAAGGCCCGGCAAATAGAAGGCCTCACAGTGTTTCCCGTAATGCATCCCGCCGCTGCCCTGCACCGACAGGAGCTGGGTAAGGTTATCGAGGATGACTTCAAGGCCATCCCCGATCTGTTGGAAGGGGCCCCGGCCGCCGAAGTCGAGCAACCTGCCAGCTCCCCCGACCCGGAGCCCGAGCAGTTGTCCCTTTTCTAGGGCTCCTGCTCCCGTCGCCGTAGGGGCGTTGGATTCCATCGCGTTCAGATCATCCAACCGGATCATGCGAAAGGTAAAAGATGCCAAGACTTCCACTTAGAGTAATTCCCCTGGGCGGACTGGGGGAGATCGGTAAAAACATGATGGCCCTGGAGTATGACAGGGACATCATCGTCATCGACTGCGGGGTGCTCTTTCCCGAACAAGATATGCCCGGCGTCGACCTGGTAATCCCCGACGTCAGCTACCTGGTGGAGAACAAGGACCGCGTAAGGGCCATTTTGATAACCCACGGCCACGAGGACCACACCGGGGCCCTGCCCTACGTGTTGCCCCAGCTTCAGGTGCCGGTGTACGCGCCCAGGCTGGCCCACGGACTCATCTCGGTGAAGCTCAAGGAGCACAGGGCATTGCGAGAAACCACCCTGGAGATGGTGGAGCCCGGCAAGCCGATAAAGCTGGGTAAGTTCAAGGTGGAGTTCTTCCCTGTATGCCACAGCATCCCCGACGCCATGGGCATAGCCATCGAAACCCCGGTAGGCAACGTTGTTCATACGGGCGACTTCAAGATCGACTACACCCCGGTGGACGGCAAGCCCACCGACCTGGTACAGATGGCCAGCTACGGGGCTAAGGGCGTATTACTCCTTCTCTCGGACTCGACCTACGCCGAGGCTCCGGGCTATACACCTTCCGAGCAGGTGGTCGGCGAGGCGCTGGACAGAGCCATAGGAGACGCCCCCGGTCGGGTCCTGGTGACCACCTTCGCCTCCCTGATATCCCGCATTCAGCAGGTGATCGACGCCGCCGGCAACCACAACCGAAAGGTGGGCATTGTCGGTCGGAGCATGGTGGAAAACGTCAAGCTGAGCATACAGATGGGCTACCTGTCTGACCCGCTGGGTGTGCTCCTCCCCCTGGGAGAGACCAAGCAGCTTGCTTTGGAGAACGTGGTCCTGGTCACCACCGGTAGCCAGGGTGAGCCCACGTCGGCCCTGGTGAGGATCGCCAACCGGGACCACAGGGACATTCAGGTGGCCCCCGGAGACACGGTCATCATCTCCGCTACGGCCATTCCAGGGAACGAGACCGTGATCACCCGGACCATCGACAACCTCTTCCGGCAGGGGGCCACCGTGCTCTACGACAGGGTGGCCATGGTGCACGTGCACGGCCACGCGGCCCAGGAAGAGCTGAAGATGATGCTTTCCCTAACAAAGCCGCGCAACTTCGTGCCGATCCACGGGGAGTACCACCACCTGGTGGCCCACGCCGCCATAGCCCGCTCCATGGGAGTGCCCGAGTCGGGTACCTTTGTGCTGGAAGACGGCGATGTCCTGGAGCTGACCCCAGACGGTGGCGAGGTGGTGGACACCGTTCCCGCCGGCCACGTATACCTGGACGGGCGCAGGGTCATGGGCGCCAAAAGCACCGTGCTGGGGGACCGACGGGCCCTCTCTAGAGATGGAGTCCTCGTCGTGGTGCTGACGCTGGACAAGGAAACCGGCTTGCCGGCACGCCCTCCAGAGGTGATCTCCCGTGGTTTCCTGGACCTGGAGGAGCGGCCCGAGGTGTTCAAAAAAGTGGCGGATTCGGTCGTGGAGTCTCTGGACCACACTCCCACGTTTCCGATAGACTGGGATTTCACCAACGCGCGTGTCAAGGATACGGTAACCAAGCTGCTGCTCAAAGAGACGGGCAAAAGCCCGATGATCATGCCCATCTCCCTAGAGGTATAGTGCCCCGCACCAAGACAGCCAAGCTTCCGAGGCCATCCTCCGGCGGAGGCCGACCCCGACGGTCGGTCCCACGGAACGGGGACGGCCCGCGACGGAGGCGCTCCCCGTCTCGGGTAGAGGTCCTCAGCATGGCCGCCCTGCCGGCAGCCCTCCTCCTGGCCCCTGCACTGATCCTGCTGTTCTGGGGCGCGGCCCGGGATTGGGCCCTGGACGCGCTGGGTTACGGTCTGATACCGGTGGCCTTGTATCTGGCGACGGTGGCCCACGTGCTACGTCACAGGAGGATCTGGCTTCGGATCTACTGGAGGGCGTGGGTGGGCTCGGCCTTTCTGGTGGGAGTGGCTCTAAGCATCATGTCCATGGTCGATGGGGCCGGCTGGGTGGCGTCGGACGCATCTCTTGGAGGGAACTGGGGCCAAGTCCTGGGCGGGACTCCCCTTGCGCTGGGGGCCGTTAAGGTGGCGGCCATCGTCATCGCGGGCTCGCTGGCCGTATTCCCGCGAAGGGCATCCGCTTTCTACAGGGAAGCCTTCGAGAGAGCCCTCCTGGGTACGTCCCTGGCCTACCAGTGGCTGGCCACGCGTGTAGTCCAGATTGCCAAGGCTCTTGTGACCAGGCCTCAAAAGGCAGCACCAGCGCCCTCCGAAGAGGTCGCCTTCGAGGTGCCGGCCTCACCCCCGGACGACACCCTCGAATCGGTTGAAGCAGAGGCGGCGGAGCCCGAGGAGCCTGAGCCCGAAGACAAGCCGGTCCGAAAAGAGAATGGCCGTAAGGGAAGGGGTTGGGAGCTCCCCTCCATCGAGCTGCTGACCAAGGGAGAAAGCCGTCCCGTCTCCCAGGCCGTCCTGCAGCAGATGGCCCAGCACATCGAGGCCTCGCTGGGCGAGCACCGGGTGGAGGTGGCGGTCAACGACATCCGCACCGGACCCCGCATCATCAGGTTCGGTCTCGTTCCCGGCTGGGTCAAGAAGTACCGTGAGGCCAGGGGCATCCGCTCCAAGCCCGACGACGACCCCGGGATGGAGATGAGCCGGGTGAAGGTCCAGAGCATCCTTATGCGGGAGAAGGACCTGGCCCTGGCGCTGAAGACCCCCTACATTCGTATGGAGGCCCCGGTGCCCGGCGAATCCCTGGTGGGGCTGGAGGTTCCAAACCCACATCCGAGCACTGTGGTCCTGCGCTCCGTGGCCGAGAGCGCAGCTTTCCAGAAGATCGCGGCCAAGGGCGGCCTCCCGGTGGCCCTAGGCGAGGATACCGGCGGGGAGCCTATATCTGGGGACCTCAGCGCACTCCCTCATCTGCTCATCGCAGGCGCAACGGGCAGTGGCAAGAGCGTCTGCATCAACGCCGTGGTGGCCTCTCTGCTGCTGACCAAGGGGCCCGACAGCGTGCGCATGATAATGGTGGACCCAAAACGGGTGGAGCTCACCCCATTCAACGGTATTCCCCACCTGGTGACCCCGGTGATCGTGGACACCGATGAGGTCCTGGTGGTGCTCCGGGGGGTCCAGGGCGAGATGCTGAGGCGCTACAAGCTGATGGAGGAGTCGGGGGCAAGGAACATCGAGGGATACAACAAGAAAGCCTCCGATCCGCTGCCCTTCCTGGTAATTATCATAGACGAACTGGCCGACCTGATGATGGCCGCCGCCTACGAGGTCGAGCAGGCCCTGGTGCGCCTGGCCCAGCTGGGCAGGGCCACCGGGATACACCTGATCCTGGCCACCCAGCGGCCATCGGTGAACGTGGTCACCGGGCTCCTGAAGGCCAACATCCCCGCAAGGATCGCCTTTGCCGTGGTTTCTCAGGTAGACTCCCGGGTAATTCTCGACTCGGTGGGAGCTGAGAGGTTGCTGGGCAAGGGAGACATGCTCCTCCTAAGCTCGGACTCTCCCAAGCCCAGGCGAGTCCAGGGCACCCTGGTGCGCGACCGGGAGATCGAGAAGCTGGTGGAGTTCTGGCGGGCGCAGTCGGGTCCGCCGCTGCCGCAGATCTCACTGGACGACCAGTCCTACTCCGATGCGGACGATGAAGACGACGAGGACGAGGAGCTCCTGGACAGGGCCCGGGAGATGGCAGAGAGGCTCCCTCAGATCTCTCCCTCGGTGCTGCAGCGACGCCTGCAGATCGGCCACTCCAAGGCGGTGCGGCTCATGCAGGAGCTGGAAGACGAGGGAGTCATCACCCGCTCCGGCAACCGGAGATAGCCGGGCCCGGTCGCCGTTGTAATCGAACGGCAGGCGAGGGATGGTCGTAACCATACTGCTATGCGCATAGTCACCGACCGCCTTATTCTGCGGGAGTTCGTAGCCGACGACTAGCCCGCGGTGCTGGCCTACCAGAGGGACCCCCGCTATCTCAGGCTCTATCCATGGACCGATCGCACCAAGGCGGATGCCAGGGCTTTCGTGGAGATGTTTCTGGACCAGCAGGAGGAGCGGCCGCGCCGAAGGTTTCAGCTGGGGATCACGCTGTCGGAGGGCGGCGAGGTAATGGGCAGCTGCGGAATCCGGCGCAAGACGGAGAACGAATGGGAAGCGGACATCGGCTACGATCTGGCGCCGGAGCACTGGGGCCGAGGCTACGCGACCGAGGCGGCCCTGGCCATGGTCGCCTTCGGATTCCGGGAGCTGGGGCTCCACCGGGTCTCCTCGTGGTGCATCGCGGACAACGTCGCCTCGGCCAGGGTGCTGGAGCGGGTAGGGCTGCGGATGGAAGGCCGGCTACGGGAGAACGAGTACTTCAAGGGCCGCTGGTGGGACACGCTGCTCTACGGGATGCTAGAAGATGAATGGAAGGCCGACCGCTGAGCTTTCGGCCAGGAGAGATTCCGAAACGGCCTCGCTCGGTTCGGCAGTTCCGGGCCCCTCGATGTGGCCGTTTCCCTTTCATTTGAGCGATTTTGGTTGTAGTATGGAAATAACAGCCTTGGCGTCGGTGGCCGAGGCCATGGGAGTCCGGTGAAGAATCTCTCGCAATTCCTCGTGCACCTGCTGAAGAGGGGCACTACCCTCGATCGCAGCTACCTGTCGGTGAGGCGAGACCACTGCCTGGTGTGCGAGGAAGTCCTCGGTGATTCCCCGTTGTACCAGGACTACCGCCTGTGTCCCTATTGTCGGTTCCACTACAGCCTGACCGCCAGGGAGCGCATCGAGCTTATTGTGGACAAGGGAAGTTTCCGGGAGACCAACAGGTCCATCGCGTCCCTTAGCCCCATCTCCTTCTCCAGCCGCAGCTCCTACCCGAAACGCCTATCCCAGGACCAGACCCGGACCGGTCTCACGGAGGCGGCCGTCACCGGCCACTGCACCATCGCAGGGAACAAAGCGATGATGGTGGTGCTGGACTTCGGGTTCATGGGCGGCAGCATGGGCAGCGTCGTGGGGGAGAAAGTGGCCCTGGCCTTCGAGATGGCTGCCAAGGTGACGCACCCTCTCATAGCAGTGGTCAGTGGTGGCGGCGTTCGTATACAGGAAGGGGTCCTCTCCCTGATGCAGATGGCCAAGACCGTCACCGCCGCCAATCAGCTGCGGGCCAAGGAGGTCCCCTTTATCGTAGTGCTTTCCAACCCGGCAACCGGACAGGCCTACGCCAGCTTCGCCAACCTGGCCGACGTGATCCTGGCCGAGCCCGGCTCCCTTATCGGGCTCGCCCCGATGAAGACCTTCCGGGAGGCGTCGACCAAGCCGGTGCCCCTGCATGCCCACACCGCCGAAGCCCACCTGGAGCAAGGGCTGTTGGATAACGTGGTGGACCGGGAGGGATTGAGGGACAAGTTGGGCACCATTCTGGGCCTGCTAAGCCCTGAGAGGGAGTCCATCAAGCGTGCCAGGACCATGTCCTCCAGAGACCCGCGGGGCGAGTCCGACGTGGACCACGTGCTCAAGGTAGCGAGACACCCCGACCGGCCCTCCTCCGCGGACTACATCAGGTCCATGGTCGACGGATTCATCGAGCTCAAGGGCGATCGAGTCAGCGGCGACGACGCCAGCATCGTGGCTGGCATGGGATACCTGGGACAGGATAGGGTGGTAATCATCGGACAGGACCGTAACGCCATCCCCGGCGAGGTGTATCACACTTATCCGGAGGGGCTGCGAAAAGCCAGGCGCCTCATCGACCTGGCCGCCCGGTTCAAGCTGCCCGTGGTGACGCTGGTGGACACCCAGGGCGCCCATCCTGGGCTGGAATCAGAAGAACAGGGGGTGGGCAACGCGGTGGCCACGACCCTGTCCCTGATGGCCGAGGTACCCACGCCGGTAGTTTCCGTCATCGTGGGTGAAGGCGGAAGCGAAGGCGCCCTGGCACTGGGCCTGGGTGACAGCGTGCTGATGCAGGAGTACGCCGTTTACTCGCCCATATCGCCGGGGGAGAGCGCCAGCAGGTTGCATCGGGGCCCGCCAAGACAGGGACAGGACGGCGAGAGCCTAAACCTCACTGCCCTGGACTGCAAGGAGCTGGGCATAATCGACGAGATCGTGCCCGAACCCGAAGGGGGCGCCCACACCGACGTGAAGGAGGCCACCCAGGAGCTCCAGCTGGCCATAGTCCGGCAGATCACGGCCCTCTCCAAGATCTCTGCCAAGAATTTGGCCAAGAATCGGTACAACAAGTTCAGGAACATGGGTGAGTACACCAGCCATTCCCAGGCGGCCATGCGCCGGGAAGTCTCGCTGCTTCAGCACATCGTCGTTAAGGACGAAGGCGGGAAGAAGGGGAGGTCCAAGCGCAAGGTCAAAGAGGAGGTCGCCGGGGACTGAGCTTCGAATCCCGCCCATAATAACCCGAAAACCTGAAGGCACGGAGACGCATTGGAAGCCCTCCGTGCCTTCGTGATTTACGCTGGGTCGAAACAAAATGTATAATGGGGCAACGATCCTGACGTCAGGAGGTTGAAATGGCAGACTCCGACATCGCCCAGATGGCCCATCTGCTGCGTCGCGCCGGTTTCGGCGCCACCCGGGAGGAGCTGGAGGCATACGTCGCCAAGGGATACGAGGCCACCGTCGAAGAGCTTCTTCACCCTGAGAACGCTCCACCGGCGCTGGAGGACGACGACCTGCTACGGCGCTATCACCTAGACCAGGACGACCTAAACATCCTGCCCAGCTGCCAGACCAACTGGCTCTACCGCCTGGTCAACACCCGGAGGCCCCTGGAAGACAAGATCGGCCTTTTCTGGCACGGCGTGTTCGCCACGGCCAACACCAAGCTGTGCTCCCCCAGGATGATCGTCACCCAGGTGAGCATGTTCCGCCGATGCGGACTTGGCAGCTTCCGGACCCTGCTCCTGGAGGTATCCAGGAACGCTGGGATGCTTTTCTGGCTGGACAACACCCAGAACCACAGGGATGCGGTAAATGAGAACTTCGGAAGGGAGCTCCTGGAGCTGTTCTCCATGGGGGTGGGTAACTACACCGAGGACGACGTCAGGGAATGCTCCCGCGCCTTCACGGGCTGGACGATTCACAACGAGCCCCTGCATGCTCTGCGGGCCGCCCAGGACATCGTCTACCCCTTCGGTCCCCTGGAGTGGCAGTTCGAGTACCGCGAAGAGGACCACGACGACGGCGAGAAGACATTCCTTGGCCACACGGGTCGGTTCAACGGCGAGGATATAATAGACATCATCTGCAGGCATCCCGCCGCGGCCAACTTCGTCGCACGACACCTCTACAACTTCTTCGTAGCCGACGAAGCCCAGGTCCCGGCCTGGCAGGATGTCCCTCCCCGAGACCCCGAGGCCATCGACGCTCTGAGTCGGGCCTTCGTCGAGTCGGGTTACGAGATCCGCTCGGTGCTACGGGCCCTCTTCAACTCCGACTTCTTCAAAGAGGCCTCCTTCGCCAAGGTGAAAAGCCCCGCGGAGTTGGTGGTGGGAACGGTGCGCCTGACCGGAGGCCACCAGTTCCCCAGCATGGATGACGTCAGGTTGACCGAAGAGACCACTAACATGGGCCAGAGCCTCCTGGACCCTCCTTCTGTGGAAGGATGGCACACCGGCACCGAGTGGATCACCACCGGAAGCCTGGTGGACCGTGTCAACTTCGCCTCCCAACAGTTCGCCGACATCGAAAACCCGGGCGTCATGTCAATGGTGCAGAGAGTCGGAACCCTGGGACGACTGTCACCGGAGGGCCTGGTGGACGCCTGCCTCGACCTGATGGGCCCCCTGACCCTGCCCACGGACACGAAGCGGGAGCTGATGGCTCACATCACCTCAGGCGAGGATCGACCCAAAGACGAAAAGGACTGGTCGACCCATCATATCCTCCAGACTTTTCAACTTATCGCGGGTACCCGCGAGTTCCAGCTCGCCTGAAGCGCAGTCTACGAAGGGGGCGGAAATGGTCACGAAAACAGGATATCGCTACAGCCATAGCGTCGGCCTGATGAACATCCAGAACATCGGGTTCTTCAGGCCCGTCGACATGGCCATTGCCAGCGATGGCATCATGTACGTGGTGAACCGGGGCGCGGCTGAGCAGGGAAGGTACATGCCCTGGAAGCGGGTCACCATGTGCACCGCCGACGAGGAGTACCTGGGCTATTTCGCCACCGGAGGCACCGGAGACGGCGAGATCATCTGGCCGGTAGGCATAGCCGTCGACAGGGAAGACAACGTGTACATCTCCGACGAGGCCCTCCAACGCATATCCATCTTCGACAAAAAGGGGCGATTCCTGGACAAGTGGGGCGTCCCGGGCGATGGCGACGGCCAGTTCGACCGCCCTGCGGGCATCGCCTTTGACCGGGAAGATAACCTCCTGGTGGTGGACGGCCTGAACAACCGCGTACAGCGCTACACAAAAGACGGCCATTTCCTGAGCGCCTGGGGCCGGAGGGGCAGCGGCGCCGGCGAGTTCAACCTCCCCTGGGGTATCACCGTGGACAGGTCGGGGAACGTCTGCGTGGCAGACTGGCGCAACGACCGCATCCAGAAGTTCGACTCTGATGGGATCCACCTGGCTACCTTCGGCGCCTCGGGCCATGGAGGCGGCCAGTTCAGTCGCCCAGCAGGTGTGGCGGTGGACGGCGATGGCTGCATCTACGTGGCCGACTGGGGCAACGACATGGTCCAGGTGCTCAATCCCGACGGCAGCCTCCGCGCCGAGCTGAGGGGCGAGGGCGGACCCACCAAGTGGGCCGACGAATGGTTCACCTCCGGCCATATGGACATGCTCGAGGTCAGGCAGAGGTCCGACCTGGAGCCTCCGGCGGAGGCACAGACCGCAGATGCCGCCAGGGCGAGGTCCGCAGCAGTAGAGAAGCTGTTCTGGGCGCCCACGGCGGTCAAGGTGGACGACCGTGACACCCTATACGTCGTCGACACCTGCCGCCACCGCATCCAGATCTACAACAAGGAAGGCTAAGGCTTTAGCCGGGTTCTTGCGCTCCTAGACGGTGGTTCGACGAGTTCACCATGAGCGGACCATGTCATCTGTCCGCCTTGGACCTCCGTAAGGCCTGCCCCTCGATAGCATCGCCCCAGTCCTGGAATCTACGATAAAATCAGGCTTTCGAGGACTTGTCTAAATGGCAGACGAATACGACTACCTGATAATCGGCAGCGGCATCGCCGGCCTGACCACCGCCATCACGGCCAGGACCCACGGCTCGGTCTTGATCCTGACCAAGGGCAGGATCGACGACTGCAACACCCGCTACGCCCAGGGCGGCATCGCGGCGGCCATCGGCCAGGGTGACTCTACCGAGCTGCACATACGAGACACCCTGGAGGCCGGCGCGGACCTCTGCGACCCCGAGGCAGTGAGGATACTGGCCCGCGAAGGCCCCCAGCGCATCGCCGACCTGATCCACGAAGGGGTCCGCTTCGACACGACCCACGGAGAGATCGTTCTAGCCAGGGAGGGTGCCCACACGGTGCCCCGCGTGCTGCACGCCGGAGGCGACGCCACCGGGCAGTACATCGAACTGACGCTGGCCCGCTCGGTGAGCGACGCAGGCATCCCCGTCGTGGAGTACGCCGTGGCGACTCGACTGTTGGTAGAGGGAGACACAGTGGTAGGCGTCGAGACCCTGGACGCCGGCACCGGCGAGCGTCACAGCTTCAGGGGGCGCTTCACCGTGCTGGCCACCGGCGGCGCTGGACGGGCGTACAGCTATACCACCAACCCCGAGGTTGCCACCGGCGACGGCGTCGCTTTGGCGTTTCGAGCCGGCGCCCAGGTCATGGACATGGAGTTCTTCCAGTTCCACCCGACAGCCCTTCGCCTGGAGGGAGCTCCCACCTTCCTGATCTCGGAGGCCATGCGTGGCGAGGGCGCCATCCTCCGCAACGTGGAGGGGCGTGCTTTCATGGCCGAGTTCCACCCCATGGCGGAACTGGCGCCCAGGGACCTCGTGTCCAGAGCGGTGTTCGGGGAGATGAAGAAGACCGGCAGCAGCCATGTCTTGCTGGACGTGACCCACCTACCCGGGGAGCGGATCAAGGCTCGATTCCCTACCATATATCGCACCTGCCTGGAGCACGGCCTGGATATCACCACGGCGCCCATCCCGGTGGCGCCAGCGGCCCACTACATGATGGGCGGAGTGAAGACCAACACCTGGGGCGAGACCTCACTGAAGGGGCTTTACGCCGCCGGCGAGGTTGCCTGCGCCGCCGTCCATGGGGCGAACCGGCTGGCCAGCAACTCCCTGCTGGACACCTCGGTGTTCGCCCACCGGGTAGTGGAGCGCACCCTGGGCAACGGTGACCAGGAGGACAGTACGACGAGGCCGGAGATGGTGGTGCCACTGGAACCGCGGGATCGGACCGGGTCCTCGGTTCCTCCGCTGAGCCTATCGGAGCTGCAGACTCTTATGGAGACCGCGGTCGGCCTGGTCAGAAACGCTTCCAGGCTCGAAGAGGCCGCCGAGGTGCTCTGCTCATGGGACCGGTCCGGGAAGCCGAAGGACTGCCGGGCGTCTATAGAGTTGGCGAACCTGGTGCTGGTGGGCAGGCTTATAACGGAGGCGGCTCTGCTCCGCCAGGAGAGCAGGGGCGCCCACTTCCGCGAAGACTACCCCGAGACCTCGGCGGAGTGGCTGAAGCACATCGTCCTGGTGAACGGAGAAGGCGCGGGGTGAGTGAGAAAACCGCCAACGTCATTGCTACGAGAATACCCTCACCCCCGGCCCCTCTCCCATAGAGAGAGGGGTGGCCGTAAGGCCTATGTGAGGGCCCGAGGTGGCCATTTTCATACTTCGTGGTGCCGGTGGCAACCGGCATGGGGGATTGCTACGAAAGCAGGGTAACGTTAGTCTCCTCCCCACTCTGCGGGGGAGGATTAAGGTGGGGGCGCGGTCCACTCCCCATCCTAACCTTCCCCCATCGAGGGGGAAGGAACTTGACGAACACCATTTTCATCTTTGGTGGGGCTAGTACTCAGTCAACTCGGTGTTGGTAATTATTTAAGAAATCACTCAAAGTTGCTACCCTTTGGGAAGACAGAATCTACCCAAGGGGTGGCAGTGATGGGACGACGGGAAAAGTATAGGGTGCGCTTGGACCAGGAAGACCGGGAACAACTCCAGCAATTGATTCGAAGTGGGAAGAGCCGGGCTCGTGTGATGACCCGGGCGAGGATTCTACTAAAGAGCGATGAGGGTTGGAAGGCTCCCAAGGTGTCTGAGGCCTTGGACGTCTCCGTAGGCACAGTGTTCCGCATCAAGCGGCGTTTCGCTGAAGAGGGCATGAAGGGGGCTTTGCTGGAAAGGCCCAGGCCCAGGCCACGGAGGAAGCTGGACGACAAGGGAGAGGCCCACCTCATCGCCCTGGCCTGCAGCGCCGCGCCGGAGGGCCACGACCACTGGACCCTGCGGCTGTTGGCCGGGAAAGTGGTAGAGCTAGGGTTGGTGCCCTCCATGTCCCATGAAGGCATCCGCAAGCGGCTCAAAAAAACGTTCTTAAGCCGTGGCAGAAGAAGGAATGGTGTATTCCTAAGGTGAGCGCCGACTTTGTGGCAGCCATGGAGGATGTGCTGGACCTGTATGCCGAGCCCTATGACCCCCGGCGGCCGGTGGTCTGCTTTGACGAGACCTCGACTCAGCTGTTGAGCGAGCCACGGCCGCCCTCCCAGCGAAGCCGGGACAGCCGCGGCGACAGGACTACGAGTACCGAAGGGAGGGCACCCGGAACCTGTTCCTGACCTGCGAGCCGCTGCAGGGCTGGAGACACGTGGCCATCACCCAGCGGCGGACCCAGCAGGACTTCGCCCGTCAGATGCGTTGGTTGGTGGATGAGGCCTACCCGGAGGCCCCGGTGGTGCGAGTTGTTCTGGATAACCTGAACACTCATCGCCCGGCTTCCCTGTACGAGGCCTTTCCTGCCCCTGAGGCCCGGCGTATCGTAAAGCGGCTGGAGTTCCACCACACCCCCAAACACGGCAGTTGGCTCAACATGGCGGAGATCGAGTTCAGCGTCCTGGCCCGATCTTGCCTGAGGAGGCGTGTCCCCGATGAGGCTGCCCTCCGCCGAGAAATTCAGGCCCTGGAGGGGGAGCGAAACGCCGCCCGAGCCTCTATCCATCGGCGCTTCAACACCCAAGATGCTAGGGCGAAACTCCATCGGCTATATCCTTCAAATCACAGGTTGACTGAGTACTAGTGGCAATTGGCATGACAACGTGGCGGTGGGCTAATTCGGCGTAGTATTGATTCAGGACACTAGAGCTTGATGATCCCCTTCTGCATGGCCAGGGCCACCGCCTCTGTGCGGTCCCTCACATCCAGCTTCTGGAATATGTTGGCTACGTGGGTTTTGACCGTGCTCTCGCTGATGTTCAGGGATACGCCGATCTCCTTGTTGGCGGCGCCGCTGGCGATTAGACGCAGCACCTCCAGCTCCCTCCCCGAGAGGGCCCACGGTCCCGGGGCCTGGGCCGCCTGGCGAGAGAGCTGGGCGAACCGGTCCAGAACCCTGGCGGCGACACCCGGCTGGATGAGGGACTCGCCCCGGTGCACGGCTCGCACCGCCTGAAACAGCTCGTCACGAGAGGCATCCTTGAGGAGGTAGCCCTTGGCCCCGGCCTCGATGGCATCGAAGATATACTCGTCGGTATCGAAGGTGGTGAGGACGATGAACTTCACTTCCGGGTCCGCGGTCCCGATTCGGCGCATAGCCTCCACCCCGTCCATCTCGGGCATCCGCAGGTCCATCAGAACCACATCCGGTCGTAGCCTTCCCGCCCTATCCACGGCCTCCACGCCGTTTTTGGCCTCGCCCACTACGCTGAAGTCTTTCTCCCTGCCCAGCATGGTGGTGAGCCCGTCACGCACCACGGTGTGATCGTCCACTATAAGGACTTTTATGGCCTCCATCCCCAGACACTCCTTTGCCGGATCCGAGCGCCTTTTCTGGGCGCTACGGCGCCGGTATCCTTACTTCCACCTGAGTACCCTTGCCCCGGCGGCTCTTTATATCGAAGCTCCCTCCCAGCAGGCGGGCGCGCTGCTCCATGCCCGTCAGGCCGAAGCCCTTTCGCTCCCCATCGACCGTGGCTCCACCGGAGTCCAGGCCCGCGCCGTCGTCCTGGACTGAGAGGCTTACGGTCTTGGAGTCGAAGGTCAGCTCTACCTTGACGTTGGAAGCCTGGGCATGACGTCTCACATTCGTGAGGGACTCCTGGCAGATGCGGAGCAAGGAGGCCTGGGTGTTAGCTGGCAGGTCCCGGTGCTCACCGGAAAGGCTGAATGTAGCCTTCTCCCGGCCTTCGGAATCGAACCGCCGGACCTCTTCCTGCAAGGCGGCGCCCAGGGGCAGCCGCTCCAGGGTATCGGGCGGCAGGTTCCATACCGAGCGCCGGGCTTCCTGGAGACTTTCCCTGGCCAGGCCCTTGGCCCTGGTAAGGTGTCCCGGAGCCTCGGCGGGGCTGCCGTCCATGGCTTGCTCGGCGGCTTCCAGTTGGAGGACGATTCCGGTGAACCCCTGGGCCAGGGTATCGTGGATC
Organism: Dehalococcoidia bacterium; assembly: GCA_965248975.1. Taxonomy (GTDB): domain Bacteria; phylum Chloroflexota; class Dehalococcoidia; order Lucifugimonadales; family JAGWBF01; genus CBDFKU01. The sequence goes on along the minus strand of CBDFKU010000011.1, from coordinate 25,422 downwards.
TCGCGGGCCATGCGGTTCCGCTCTTCAAGCACTGCCAGCTCCCGGGCCTGCTCGACCAGCTCGTCTTCGGCCTTCTTGCGCTCGGTGATGTCGGTGGCGACACCGATGACCCCGGCGACCTGGCCATCTTCGCCCCGCAGCGGCGAGTACCTGGTCTCGAAGGTGAGCCCGGGTGCCTCCACAGTCGACGTAAACTCCTCGCCGGCCAGGGCGCGGCGTACGTTTTCTCCGATCTGAGGAACATCGTGGTAAATCTCGAAGACCGATTTGCCCACCACCTCACCCGGCTCGAGCCCCAGGGCCCCGAGTCCACTACCTTCGGAGAATGTGAACAGCCCGTCACGATTCAGGGCGAACAGGACGATGGGAGCCCCGGCCACCACGTTGCGTAGCCGCTCCTCGCTCTGCCTTAGCTCTTCCTCAGCCCGCTTGGCCTGGGTTATGTCCCGGACGAGTCCCTGGATCTCTCCACCGCCATCACCGTCAACACCGCGCCTTATGGAGGCAGTGAGGAGACAGTCCATCACGGTGCCATCTTTCCTGCGCAGCTTGACCTCGAAGTCCGTGATGGACCCCGCCGCCTCGATAGCCTTCCGGAACCTACCCTGGTCAGCAGGGTCGGCGTATCGATCGCTCACGACGGAGCCGTTGGCCTCCTCCCTGGTGAACCCGAACATCTCCAGGGCCGCCTGATTGGCGGCGATCACATTGCCGTCGGAGCTGATGAAGATCGCGTCCCGGGAATCCTCGAAGAGGGCGCGGAACCTCTCCTCGCTCTCTCGCAGCTCCTCCGTCCGGTCGGCGACTCGCTGCTCCAGGTCCTGATACGATTCCTTGAGTTGGGCCGCCATGAGGTTGAACTCCGCGGCCAGCTGCCCGATTTCGTCCCTGGACGTGACGTTTATGCTCTGGCCGAAGTTACCCCGGGCCACCTCCCTGGCGGCACCCACCAGGTGCTCCAAGGGCCTCATGATCCTTCTAAGCCCAATCACGACGAAGAGGATGGGCACGGCCACACCCAGGGCCAGCAGCAATATGAGGAATCGCTGGTAGCCCTGGCTGCCGCTGGTCAGCACGCTCCAGCTCTCTTCGGTGACCAGGCTCCACGGCGTTCCGGGCACGGGGGCGAATCCCGCTACGATGTCGGCTCCGTCGAAATCTTCGGTCCTTATCGCACCCACCTGCCCATCCAGGACCTGACGGACTGCCGGCTGAGCCGAGAAGTCCGCACCGATCTGGTCGGCCCGGGAGTGGAAGATCACTCGGCCCCTAGCATCCACCAGGTAAGTCCGGCTGCTCTGCCCCGGGCGCAGCTTCACGATGGTCCCGTAGAAAGAGCTGACCGCCGTCTCAGTCAGGACGAATCTGCCAACCAATGACCCGAGGAGCGCGCCCCGCTCCCCCACCACTGGCACAGCGGCGGTGGCGATAGGAGGTCCCTGAGGCCCCCCTTCCAGGATGTTCGAGAACAGGGGGCCAGGAGTCCGGAGCATTAGTTGGAAAGTCTCGGTATTGGACCAGTTCTGTCCGATTATATCCGGACTCTCGGGTAGCGCTGCTGCCACGGTGCCTTTGCTGTTCAGGGCCAGGACACCCCCGTCGAACACAAGCAGCCGGCTGCGCACCTGGTTCAGGGCGTTCTGTTGGCTCAGAGGGTCCTCACTGAAGAAGCTGGAGTCACGAGCAACGTCGGCCAAGAGGTCGGTGTAGTCTTCGAGCTGGGTCTCCAACTGCACGGCCGACAGGTGGGTCCTGTCCTGATCGCGCTCGATAACCAGGTCCTCGGTCACGTCCTGATAGGAGTAGAAGTTGACCAGGGCAACGGCTACCAGAATAATCGCCGTCGGAACGAAGAACCAGGCGATTATCTTTGTGCGCAGGCTCCTTCCCAGGAACGACAAGATACGGGCGGCCGGGAAGAACATGCCGCTGACCCCCGTTGGCATGAACCCTCCTACTAAATCCCGCCTTGGGCTGCTTCGATCTGGCTGCAAACCGCCTCCATGTCGTCAACGGGTGCCTGCCCCACGGTAAAGATCTGGAACCATGCGTCGTACGTCAGCCGTGTGGCGTCGGCCATGTTGGGGAACACCTCGGAAGTCACAGAGTAGCCTTTCACGTGTCCGTCGGCGAAGGCGGCGATGTCGACGTCCCTGGCTTTCTCGGGGAACTCCTCACGAACGAAACCTGCCCACTCATCCACCAGGGACTCCCGTGCAGGCTGCAGGAAATTGGCCCGGGCCATGGCCAGGCCGTATTCCTTGCTGATAAGGAATTTGACCAGCTCCCAGGCCGCCTCGGGGTGCTTGGTCCTGGAGTAGATCCCGTATCCATCCGTAGTCGCCAGGGTGACCCGCCGGACAGGCCCTGCCGGGAAGGGGGCCACCCCGACTCGGAAGTCGGACTTGGCCAGGATGTCCTTCAGCGCCCACGAACCGTCCTCCACCATGGCGATCCTCTGGGATATGAAGGAGTCGCGCGTACCCAGGTTTTGTATATCCAGGAACGTGGCCATCACTTTGTCGTCCCACATGCGAGCCCGTATCCACTCAAGGGCGTCCCTGGCCTCGGGCCGGTCCATGGCGCATCTGGTGGGGTCTTTCGGGTCCACCAGATGGCCGCCCCAGCCGTTCACGTGCATCTGAATCCGGTCCCACGATATGTCGACCATGCTGCCCCACAGGTCGGTACGACCGTCGCCGTCCCGGTCGTGGGTCAGAAGCTTCATGGCCGCCAGATAATCGTCGTGGTTCCAGCTTTCATCGGGATACTCCACCCCGTACTGGTCGAAGAGGTCTTTGTTGTAGTACAGGGCCAGAGCGCCGTGGTACTTGGGCAGTCCGTACTGCCTGCCGTCCTTGGTGAAGAACGATTCGTACTGGGCGGAGTCCCAGTCATCTATTAAGGACTTATCCAGGTCCGCCTCGACGAAGGGACGAAGGTCCAGGGCAAAGCCTTCCTGCGCCTATATGGGGAAGAAGGTGCAGCAGCCCTGGAAAACGTCGGCCGCCGTGCCAGCCTGCATCTCCGCCAGCATCGTTTCTTCCACGTGCTCAGGGTCGGGCGAGTAGAAGACGTGAATGTTCGGGTGGGTGGCGTGGAACTCGTCCAGCATAGCCTGGGCCATAGGTGGAAACCACTCAGACCGCCAGTCCTGGTATACGAGCTGGACCTGCTCTCCGTTCTCCCCGGCGTCGTTCGAGCCGCCGCCACAGGCCCCAAAGAGGACCGTAGCTGCTGTCAGCGTCGCCAGCAGGAGAAGCCCACGCCGGACGCTGATGGCCCGCGAACCCACGGGTTGGAAGGACAAGGGGTAGCTCCTCATACGTTTTCCTCCCTGGGAAACGACGCTCCCATCGATGGCGTAACCGGGATTCGTCCCAATGGTAAGGAGAGCGGTAGGCAGTTCATCATCATTACATCATCAGTGATGAGCGAAAGGACATCTGTCATCCAGTCGATGGCTCCTTTTCATAATGGCCTAGCTGCCAATCAAGTGTAGCCATGGCCCACTTTGGCGTCAAGCACAGCGACGAGGCCGTCAGCTACGGGCCGAGCAAGGATCATACTAAAGGATGATGCCGCTATCGGTCGAGTGGCCGAGGCCGGGCGCCCCACCTTTGTCCATCCCAAAATCATCAATCCTGCCGATGAAGGTCGTCGAGTCATGGCGCACAATGATCAGCAACGAACGAAAAAGGGAGGGGAGCCATGAATAACAGTGGTGTCCGACGAATCAAGGGAGCCCTTGAGAAGGATTACCTGAAAAGCCACTCTAGCAGCGGCGAGTCCGGTCTCTCCTTCACTGGCAGAATCGCCAGCTGGAGCGCCCGCCACAAGTGGTGGGTGGTCGCCGGCTCGGTGCTGGTACTGGTTCTGGCGATATTCGTAATGAGCAGCGTGGAAACGAAGGAGTTAGACTACAACGGCGAAGGCGAGTCAGGCATTGGGTTTGACCTTGTCGAAGATAGATTCGACGTTGTTGCCGTCCCCACCGAGCAGCTCGTCTTCAGTAGCTCATCCCTCAGCGTAGACGACCCCGTCTTTCGCTCCACGGTGGAGGGACTGGTCCAGGACCTGAGGGCCCTTCCCGAGGTCGAGTCCGTGGCCAGCTCCTACGATACCAACGCTCCGAATATGGTATCGGAAAACGGGAACGTGCTGCTGGCCGAGGTCGTGATCCAGGGCGATCTCGATGATGCGGATAAGAAGGTCGATGCCATTCTCGATACGGTCCACGCGGCCGCAGAGGACGCCAATGGCTTCGAGATAGCCATCGCTGGTTCCGCCTCTTTACAAAAGCAGTTGGATGACATCGACCAGGAAGACTTCGCGAACATGATCCTAGTGACCATGGCACTGGTGCTTGGCCTGATGCTGATCGCCTTCCGCGGAGTTGTGGCTGCGACCGTACCCCTTATCATGGCGGTGAGTGCCATCTTCACTGCGCTGGGCGTAGCTGCCCTGGTGAGCCACGTGTTTCCAATGGTCGAGTTTGTCGCCCAGGTAGTGCTCCTGATGGGAATGGCGGTGGGCGTAGACTACTCCCTGTTCATCGTCAGTCGCTACCGCAACGAGCGGAGAGCCGGCAGACCCAAGCTTGAGGCCATCACGGTAGCGTGCAACACTACCGGTAGGGCAGTGTTCTACGCCGGTGTAACCGTGCTGCTGTCCCTGGCAGGGTTGATGATCACCGACAGCGCGCTCTTTATCGCTCTGTCCGCAGCAGTCATTATCGTCGTATTCCTGGCCCTGGCGGCCTCCTTGACTCTGCTGCCCGCCATTCTGGGGATTCTGGGCGACAACGTTAACAGGCTACGGCTGCCCATCATCGGGCGGGAGAGCAAGGAGGACAATGGCGGCGGTGTCTGGGGCGCCATAACCGACAAGGTGCTGGCTCGGCCCGCCATACTGGCTACGGTCACCACGGGCGCACTCATCGCCCTGTCGATACCGCTGTTCTCGTTGAACCTTGCCTTCGCCAACGGCTCGGACTCCTACCACGACGCGGTCGAAGGCAAGCGGGCCCTCCAGCTACTGGAAGAGCACTTCAGCGCCGGCCTGGCGGAGCCCGCTTGGATCATCGTAGACTCTCCTGACGTAAACTCCGCGGGTGTGCAAGGCTCGGTAAACAGGCTCATCGAGAGACTGGAGAGCGATGACACCTTCTTCGCGCCCTCCGAGGTAACGGTTAACGCCGCGGGCAACCTCCTCTATGTGCAGGTGCCCTTAGAGGGTGGCGTGGACGAGGAGGTATCGGAGAACGCAGTCAGGCGCCTGCGCGATGACATAATACCCGAAGCCTTCGTCGGCAGCGACGCCCAGGTGTATGTCAGCGGGATGACCGCCGGCAGCATGGACTTCACTGATAAGATGGTCGACGCGGCCCCCTACGTGTTCGCCTTCGTGCTGGGGCTGGCCTTCCTGCTCCTGCTGGTGATGTTCCGCTCCATCGTGATTCCGGTGAAGGCCATCCTACTGAACCTGCTGTCCGTGGGCGCCGCGTATGGAGTGGTGGTGATGGTGTTCCAGTGGGGCTGGGGAATCAGCCTACTCGGCTCCGAGGCCCCGGGGGTGATCGGACCGTGGCTGCCCCTGTTCCTCTTCGCCATCCTGTTCGGGCTGTCTATGGACTATCACATGCTTATGCTCAGCCGGATCAAAGAGTCCCATGACCAGGGGTACAGTAACGAAGAGTCGGTGTCTAGAGGGATCAAGATCACGGCTGGACAGATAACCAGCGCGGCAGCGATCATGGTGGGTGTCTTCGGCACTTTCGCCCTGGGGCGGCAAATAGACACGCAGCAGATGGGAGTCGGGCTTGGTGTTGCGGTGCTGATCGACGCTACACTGATCCGAACGGTTCTGCTGCCGGCCAGCATGAAGCTGCTAGGTGACTGGAACTGGTACCTGCCCAGGTGGCTGGACTGGCTGCCCAAGACGGGTCACGAGGAGGAGACCACGGTCCCCCTCGGAGCCCCTGCCGTGGCCCTCACTGCCGAGGGTGCCGACTAAGGAACCGGGCCCAATCCCTGAACGGCTATAGGGGCCGGATCGTCCAAGGCGATCCGGCCCCTTGTGTGGTCTCTGCAATAAGAAAAAATGTTACGGATAGCCGAATAGGGGCGGTCGTGCCAGGTAGTGGCGGGAACGGGCGATGGGGATCGGAGAATACAAAGCGAGTGCTCTCAGGGAGGGGAATGTGCGCAGGTATTTAACCGACACGCAGTTCCTTAGCGGGGTTATTAGATGCCGTGCTAGAATGGGCCAATCATATGTGGAGGAGACGTTATGGCCACATTGAGCACCCCAGGCTCCGTTGCGATGGACGGGAAGAAGTTGGAACAAGTCAAAGACCTCTTCGACCACCAGATCGATAGTGGGCTCCACCCCGGGGCTGGCCTGGCGGTCTACCGGTACGGCAGCTTGGTGTTGAATATCTACGGCGGCGTAGCCGACAACCGCTCCGGACGGCCAGTCTCAGCGGATACGATGTTCGTCCTGTTTTCATCCACCAAACCTCTGGCCGCCGCTTGTCTCTATGTGTTGAAGGAGCACGGGCGCCTGGCATGGGACGACCACGTTTCCAAATACTGGCCCGAATTTAGCGAACATGGAAAAGAAGGCGTCACCATACGCCATATTCTGACCCATCAGGGCGGTTTCCCGGAAACTCCGAAAACACTTCCTTGGAGTGACTGGTCGAACTGGAGCAAGGTCACCCGGTCAATGGAACAGGCTACGCCTGAATACCCTCCTGGAGAAGTCATGGCCTATCACCCGATCAATTACGGCTGGGTCATCGCCGAATTGGTTCGCAGGATTGACGGCCGTACTCTCGACAGATTCCTTGCCGACGAGATTGCCGAGCCTCTTGGCATGAACAATACCCACGTAGGTCTGCCGTCTGGTAAGGAGAGCAGTGTGTCGAGAATCCATTTGATGGAAGACGAGGCGGACCCAAACGGGTACGCCTCCACGTTCAATGAACCTGAGGTTCTCAGATCCATAGTGCCCGGAGCCGGTGGAGTCGCGTCTGCGGCAGACCTGGCAAGGTTTTACGCCATGATGGAGCGGCACGGTTCGCTTGATGGGACAGAGGTTTTAACCGCCGGGTCCGTTGATGAAGCAACCGGCCTGCAAGTGGAAGGTGTAGATGCCTCGCTCGGTGATTTCGCCCAACGTTCTTTGGGACTGATGTTAGCCGACCAAAGGATGGGAACACCGGCGGGAGACCCACTGAAAACATTCGGCCACGGCGGAGCCGGGACCTCGATCGGCTGGGCCGACTTCAATCTCGGGCTGGCAGTCGGCTACATCACCAACGGGTTCAGAGGCCGTGACACAAACAACCCCCGGCTCGCCGCTATTTCTCAAGCGGTCCATGACGCCTGTAACTGACCAGGCCGCGCAGTAGGTTCTTGGGAAGGGCCGAAGTCCGACAGCGCACCGCCAAGCCACACGAATAGCTTTATCTAAAGGCTAGCTTTCAGGTTTGAAGCTGGAGCGGGCGATCGGGATCGAACCGACGACAGCTAGCTTGGAAGGCTAGCGCTCTACCACTGAGCTACGCCCGCTGGACGAGCGCCGAGGCGGCATCGCTCCGAAGGAAGACGGAATGTGCCCCTGCGGCTCCAGACTATTATAGCCGGGGCGCTTAGATCTTGTCGATCAGGGGCTCCACCTTGAGGAAGACGGGGACGAACACCAGGGACACGATGGCCATCAGCTTCAACAGGATGTTCAGAGAGGGGCCCGAGGTGTCTTTGAAGGGATCGCCCACCACGTCGCCTTCCACCGCGGCCTTGTGCGGGTCCGAGCCCTTGCCGCCGTAGTTGCCGAGCTCGATGTACTTTTTGGCGTTGTCCCAGGCCCCACCGGCGTTGGCCATGGTGATGGCCAGGACAAACCCGGCCCCCACGGCGCCGATCAGCAGCCCACCCAGAGCCTCTATGCCCAGGATGAAACCTGCGGCTAGCGGCACTATGACCGCCATCAGGCCGGGGATTATCATCTCCCTGAGCGCTCCCTTGGTGCTGATATCCACGCAACGGGCGTACTCGGGTCTACCGGTGCCTTCCATGATGCCCGGGATCTCGCGGAACTGGCGCCGCACCTCGTTCACGATGGCGAAAGCTGCCCGCCCTACGGCCTGCATGGTCATGGCGGAGAACAGGAAGGGGAGCATGGCCCCAATCAGCAGCCCGACAAGGGTGGTGTGCTTCAGCAGGTCTATCGTCTCCAGGTCCGCCGCCTGACCGTAGGCCGCCAGCAGGGCCAGGGCCGTGAGGCCTGCTGATCCGACGGCGAACCCCTTGCCAGTGGCGGCGGTGGTGTTGCCAAGGGCGTCCAGAGAGTCGGTACGCTGGCGGACCTCGGGCGGCAGCTGGGCTTGCTCGGCTATGCCGCCGGCATTGTCCGCCACCGGGCCATAGGCATCGGTCGCCAGAGTGATGCCTAGGGTCGACAGCATGCCTACCCCCGCCATGGCCACACCGTAGAAGCCGGCCATCTCAAAGGCGGCCAGGATCGCCCCGCCTATGATCAGTACAGGGATAACGGTGCTCTGCATGCCAGTGGCGATTCCACTGATCATCGTAGTCGCCGCCCCGGTCTGAGCGGCTTCCGCCACCCGCTTGGTGGGGCCGTAGTCGTAGGAAGTATAGAACTCGGTGGTTAACCCGATGACCACTCCGGCACCCAGCCCCGCGGCTATCGCCCAGAAGATATCGAAGCCGCTGACCGTGGGGCCTATCAGCCCATCGAGGTCCAGCCAGTAGATCGCCCCAAGGGCAAAGACCAGGACCATCACCGACGACGCGAAGATGCCCCGCCTCAGCGCCCACAGAAGCTGCCCGAAGTTGGCGTTCTCACCACTCCTGACGATGAAAGTGCCCAGAATGGAGGCCACGATTCCCATTCCAGCTATAAGGATCGGGAGAACGGCCACGTCGCTCTTCCAGTCCTGGCCGGGGATGCTCTCTACCGCGGCCGCGGCCAGCGCGATGGCCGCGATGATGGAGCCGACGTAGGACTCGAAGAGATCGGCCCCCATGCCGGCCACGTCCCCTACGTTGTCGCCTACGTTGTCCGCGATCACCGCCGGGTTCCGGGGGTCGTCCTCGGGGATGCCCACCTCGACCTTACCCACCAGGTCGGCGCCCACGTCGGCTGCTTTCGTGAATATGCCACCACCCACCCTGGCGAACAGCGCTATGGACGAGGCGCCGAAGCCGAAGCCTATGACGTAGTCGATGTTCTCGAAGATGACGTAGAGAATGCTGACGCCAAGAAGCCCGACACCCACCACGGTTATCCCCATGACCGCTCCGCTGGAGAAAGCGATCCTCAGGGCAGGGTTGAGACCCTTCATGGCGGCGGCGGCAGTCCTTGTGTTGGCGCGAATGGCCACGCTCATGCCGATGAACCCCGCCGTCGCCGAGCAGACGGTCCCAACCAGGTAGGCGATGGCCGTTCGGGGTACCCAGGAGTCACCGGTGTACCAATCGATCAGGAGCCAGAGGGCGACGGCCACGACCAAGACAAAGGGCACAAGCGTAAGGTACTCCCGGCGCAGGAAGGCCAGCGCCCCCTCTCTGACGGCCTGGCCGATGGCTATCATCCTGGCGTTCCCCTCGTCGGCCCTGACTACCCGTAGGGCGAGCAGGGCCGCAAAGAGGAGCCCAATCCCCGCGATAATGGCTGCTGTAGCGATTGGCCACATAGCAGGCTCCCAGACTTTTATATCCCGGACTTTAAGCCTTTGAGAAGCTAACACACCTGTTTCGGGGTGTCAAGGGAACTCGGGCACGCCTACAGGGCCTTGTGGTCATCCATTCCCGATGCCTCGATTTTACCGCAGAGCACGCAGAGAACACTGAGATTGTATTATTTTTCTCTGCGGCCTCGGCGCTCTCAGCGGTCTAGAGGCCGCTTGCCGAGGATCGAAAAACTCTCGATACGCCGGACCGCAGCTGTGTCCGTCCTTGTCCCGCGAACTGGTGCTCCCTATACTGGAAATGCAAGGCCAGAATTTTCTGTAAAGCGAGCGGAGTATGGAAACTGTAAGGGTAGAGAGCCTGAACAATCTCCGACACCTGATCACCACGGCCCGCCACTCTTTCGTGGCCGACGATTCCCACTATGGCGGCGACGAGCTAGGCCCCAACCCCTACGAGCTGCTTCTGTCGGCCCTGGGAACTTGAACCTCCATGACCCTGATCCTCTATGCGAGGAGGAAGGGTTGGCCCCTGGACGGGGTCTCCACAGAGCTCAGCCACGAACGGGCTCCCGCCGAGGAACGCACCGGCTCCAATCACACGGGAAACGCGCCCGCCGACCTGATCCGCCTCCGCATTCTGGTAAAGGGAGATCTGGACGAGGAGCAGCGTGAGCGGTTGCTGACGATATCGCGACGATGTCCGGTGCACCGAATTCTGACAGAGGGCGCCAGGATCGTCGACGAGATGGAGCGAGTGGACTAGCGCTGTCAGTGGGCGGGAGCAGGCCTTATCCTCTGGGCCCGCTCCACCACGATGGAGTCGGCTATTCCCTCCACGATCCTCCAGAGCATCTTGAACAGGTCGCTGCCCTCCCGATAGTCGGCGGTGTACGGCCCCACGGTAAGCCTCTGCCCCTGGGCCAGCTCGTAGGGCTTACGCAGCTCCGTGTCCTCGGGAGGCATGACTCCGATGGCGTGCCCCTTGCTGTTTTTGATCATGGAGAAGCAGGGGATGTCGCTGGGCCCATCGCCGATGTAGATCATGTGCTCGAAGGGCACCCTGCGCTCCTCAGGATGGAGGGCGTCGTTGACCCGATAGGGGCGTCTCCTCAGTTCGTCCCCCGAGATGCCCTTATTTATGGCGAAGACGAACTTCGTTTTTTCGGTGAAGGTTACGGCCCGCTTAATGGTCGTGGCCTGGTCCTTGGCATCGTAATCGAAGGCGCAGGCGAAGACCTCCGTCGCCAGGTCTCCGAGAGGCGTGGCCTTGAGTATCTCTTCGATGCCGCTGCTGACGATATACCAGTCGACCACCACGCCCGCATCGCGGAACTCCACGTTGTCGTTGAGGCGCCGGCGCAGCCGGTCCACGAACTCCAGGGCGCCGGGATAGAACCGGACCCCGCTGGCTACTTTTTGTAGTTGGCTTCTGGTGATGGGCTCGGTGGCTCCCGCGCGCGACAGGCTCAAGAGCCTGCCCAGGTAGGCCAAGGGAGGGTCCCATCCGTCCTCCACCAGCTTCTCAACCTCTGCCCAGAAGCCGCGAAGGTCCAGACCCAGCTCCGAGACCAGCCTGTTGGTGGTGTCCGGACACAGGGTGCCGTCACAGTCACACATTATGGCAATGGCGTTCTGGACCATTATCCTCTAGTCCACGTAGGCCGTGGTGGGGTTGTCGGTGGGGAAGATGGTGTACATCCGGGCATCGGCCCCCGACTCGTTCACCAGCCGGTGGGGAGTCCCCGGCGGCGCCAGGAGGGTGTCGCCGGGCGAACCATCGTGGGTCTCGTCGCCGACCACCATCTGGACGCTGCCTTCGATCAGCAGGATGGCCTCGTCGGTGGGATGGGTGTGCAACCGCAGCGCCGAGCCTGTATGCATCACCAGCTCGCCGATGGTGAGGGACTGGGCCCCGGCCTCTTTGTTGACGAAACGCCGGGCCTTCCGGCCCTCCATCTCCTCGAAAGGAGGTTCTGTCTTGTGGTCGATTATAGGCATGTCATCCTCCTCGCGGCCTCTAACCCTGGATTCTATAGACTGCGGCGCGCGTCGGCAAGACCACCCCAAGACCCCTCAAACTACCGTGCCCCAGTGTACCGCCACGGCGCCCAGGCCCATTCTACGGTATCCGACGTCCCGTAACCCCACTTTCTCGAAGGACCGAGCAAGGGCTTCTGCGGTGAGGAACCGGTCCACCGAGCGGGGCAGGTAGGTGTAGGCCTCCCTGTCTCCCGCCACCAGCTGGCCCATTAGGGGCACCACGTGGTGGAGGAAGACGCGAAATGGGAGAGAGAGTATACCGCCGGGCGGCGGCATACTCTCCAAGGACACTACCCTTCCGCCGGGTCTCACTACCCGGGCCAACTCCCTCAACGACCCTTCCAGGTCCGGCATGTTGCGTAGCCCCCATCCTGTGGTAACACAGGCGAAGGTGTCGTCGGGGAAGGGGAGAGACAGGGCGTCGGATATGGCGAACCGCACCCGAGAACCGGTCCGCAGGTCGGAAGCCTTCTGCCGGGCCCTCATGACCATCTCCGGGAGGAGGTCCACGCCCACCACTACGCTCACATCCTTCTCTCTGGTCAGGGCGAAGGCTAGGTCTCCGGTGCCGGTGGCCACGTCCAGGGCCGTTCCCTCCAGGCCACGGGTCGCCACCCGCGCCGCGGTCCGGCGCCAGCGATGGTGCATGCCGCCAGTCATTAGGGTGTTCATCAGGTCGTAGCGGCGGGCTATGCGGGCGAACATATCGCCGACGTAGCGGCGCTTCTCCTCGCCCTGCAGCGCCTCGAAGCCCGCCGAAGGCCGGGTCATACCTGGCCGGGCCCCCGGTACTGGTAGCGCTGCTCAATGCTGTCGTCCAGGCCCAGGGCCACCATGATCCTGGCCACCACGAAGCGCACCACGTCCAGTACGCTGTCGGGCTTCAGGTAGAAGGCAGGCTCGGGAGGGACTACCACGACGCCCATCCGCGACAGGGTCAGCATGTTCTCCAGGTGCACCGAGTGCAGGGGCGTCTCCCTGGGCACCACCACCAGCCGCCGCCTCTCCTTGAGGCAGACGTCGGCGGCCCTGAGCAGCAGATTGCTGGCCAGGCCGTTGGCCATGGCGCCGATACTACCCATGCTGCAGGGCACAACCACCATTCCGCGGGTGGGGTAGGTCCCGCTGGCCACCGGTGCCCTCATGTCGTTGATCCCGTAGTGAGTGAAGTGGGGGTGCTCCTGCCAGCGGGCCAGGGTTTCACCGAAGGGCTCCTCCATCTCCTCCTGCCACACCAGCCTGGCATCGTTGGAGCACACCAGGGCGGTGGGCATCTCCCGGCGGATCAACTCGTCCACCGTCTCCCGGGCCAGGATGGAGCCGCTGGCCCCCGAGACCCCCACCACCACGGGGGCAGATGGTCCCGGCATGCTCATGTCACCACCACCGCCAGGAAAACGAACAGCAACAGGCCCAAGGAGATGTAGCTATTGATGGTGAAGAAGGCAAGCTGCAGCTTCGACAGGTCGTGGGGCTTAATTAGGGTGTGCTCGTAGATCAGCAGGGCCGTAAGATAGCCCCAGCCGATGTAGTAGAAGTAGCCCAGGCCCATCCAGAGGCCCAGGGCCAGCAGGGCAGCCGAGGTCAGCAAGTGCATGCCCCGGTACCACCAGAAGGCCCCCTGTACTCCAAACCGGCGAGGTATGGAGTGGATGCCGTATTGGGCGTCGAAGGCGTAGTCGACACAGGCGTACACGATGTCGAAGCCGCCGATCCAGTTGGCCACGGCGAACGCCAGCAGCACCGCCTCCGGGTCGAGGGTGCCGCTGACGGCGATCCAACCGCCCACCGGGGCGATGGCGTCGGCCCAGCCCAGTACGAAGTGGCAGCCCCAGGTGAAGTACTTGGCGTAGGAGTAGGCCACCACGGCCACCGCCGCCACCGGGGCCAGGATCAGCGCCAGGGTGTTCAGCTGGGAGGCGGCGAACATGAACACCCCCGCCGACACCAGCATCAGCATGCCCATCTCCCAGGGCTTCAGCAGGCCCTTGGGTAGGTGACGGTTGGCCGTCCTGGGGTTGGCAGCGTCCTCTTTTCGATGGATGAGGCGGTTGGAGGACATTGCCAGCGTGCGCGCCCCGGCCATGGCGACAGTGACCCAGACGAACTGGGAGAGAGTGGGCCAGCCGTCGGCAGCCAGCAGCATGCCGATGTAGGCGAAAGGCAGTGCGAACAGCGTATGCTCGAAGCGCACCGCCTCGATGAAGAGGTGGGCCTTGTGGGTAACCGCGCCAGGCGCCCCGATGACCTTAAGCATCCCTGTCCGCCGATGGCTTCAGATTCAACTTCAAAATATCCCACCGGTTTTTCCAACAGGAGACTCGTTTTCGGCTATTCCATGGTGCGAAGGCTCAGTTTCTAGGCTGTACTTTCCCTTGATGCGTTCCCGCCACTCAATTACACGTCCGTAGATATCGTTAAGAATCCACCATTCCGGAACTACCCAATACTGAGGCGAATCTTTGGTACCAGGCGGCAGATTTACGAAAACCCAGAAACGGTCTTCATCCTCGTTTAGCAGAATTTTCTTTCCCGTCTCTTTTGTTGAATACCAAGTCCCTTTCCGTTTGGTCTTGACTTGGATATAGAGAGTCCGACCTTGCTTAGGATCGGTCGCCATAATGTCTATCCCTGGCATGTTGCCAGTGAAAGTTACTGCGTAGGCACCCCTACGGTTCAGCTCTGCCGCGACGTAGTACTCACCCGCACGAGCCGTTCGCTGATTCTGACCTGTAGAAGAACCACGTCGAGCCACTCCAATCCCCTTACAGCCCGTACTGGGCCCACTTGCCGTCCACCAGGGCCTTTATCTCCGGGCTCATCACGATGTCCGGAGGCCACTCCCGCTGGCGCCCCTCCATGGGGCCCTTGGCGGTGGCGTCCACGCCCACCTTGCTGCCGAACTTCGGGGTGGGCGAGGCGTGGTCCAGGTCGTCCACTGGGCCGCTGGCGAAGATCACATCCTGGGCGGCGTCCAGGTTGTTGGTGACCCGCCAGACCACCTCCGAGGGGTCGTGCACGTCGACGAAGTGGTCCACCACGATTATGGCCTTGGCCAGGGACATCAGGCCCATCCCCCACAGTCCGTACATCACCTTGCGAGCCTGACCGGGATACTCCTTCTTGATGGAGACGATCACCAGGTTGTGGAACACTCCCTCGGCGGGCATCTCGATGTCAACGACCTCAGGAAGGACCGTCTGGATGATGGGCAGAAAAACCCGCTCCGTGACCTTGCCCATGAAGTAGTCCTCCATTGGAGGCCGCCCAACGATGATGGTGGGGTAGATGGGACTGCGTCGCTGGGTGATGCAGGTCACGTTGAACACCGGGTACATGTCGGCCATGGAGTAGTAGCCTGTATGGTCGCCGAAAGGGCCTTCCATGCGCTCCTCCCCGGTGACCACGTACCCTTCGATGATCATCTCGGCGTGGGCCGGGACCTCCAGGTCCACCGTCTTTGCCTTGACCAGCTCCACCCCCTCCTCGCGGATGAAGCCCGCCACCATCAGCTCGCCCATGTCCGGAGGCAGGGGCGCCGAGCCGGTCCAGATGGTGGCGGGGTCGCCTCCTAGGGCCACCGCCACGTCGATGCGCTCCCGGCCCAGCTCACCTCCTAACCGGTAGTGGTGGGCTCCCACCTTGTGTGTCTGCCAGTGCATGGCCGCCGTTCGGCCGTCGTAGACCTGGATGCGGTACATCCCCAGGTTGCGAGTGCCGGTCTGGGGGTCTCGGGTGATGACCAGCGGCAGGGTGATGTATCGGCCACCGTCCATGGGCCAGCACTTGAGGATGGGATACCGGTTCAGGTCGATCTCATCTCCGGTGAAGACCAGCTCCTGGCAGGGGGCGTTCCCCACGACCTTGGGCTGAAAGGATGCCATCTCCCGCAGCTGCCACAGCGTCCGCAGTTTCTCCATGATGCCCTTGGGCGGGCCCTGCATCAGGCCCAGGAGGCTCCGCACCCTCTCGACCAGGTCGTCCAGCCGTTCGACACCCAGGGCCCAGGCCATGCGCTGCTCGGTGCCGTACATGTTTATCAGGACGGGAATGTCGTAGCCTTCCACGTTCTCGAAGAGAAGGGCGGGCCCGCCCTTCTTGACCACCCTGTCGCAGATCTCAGCTATCTCCAACTCGCAGCTGACGGGGGTGGTGATCCTCTGGAGCTGGCCTTTGCCTTCCAGGAAGCCTATGAAATCTCGCAGGTCTTTATACTTCATCTGGCTACCTTCAACTGACTTCGGAATCGCATGCGAAGCAAACTCCTGAGAGCTGTCTGGTGGAGTGAGGAGATGCCAGGCCCAAGACGGCCGGGACCAGACGGGTCGCTAATAGGAAAGGCCTCCGTGCCCGTGCCAGGATGAACCGGGAACGAAGGCCTGATTCTGCCGGGCGGAACCACAAGACGCAGATGGGAGGAATGGGAACTCTGCCGGGTTCGGAGCCTGGTTCTTTGGGACGTGCTAGAAGCCGCGGGGTCCGGTGTCCCTCATGCGGCTGAAGCAGTCGCTGCAGTAGACCGGCCTGTCTCCTCGGGGTCTGAAGGGGACGGTGGTGTCTACACCGCACTGGGCACACACCGCCGGATGCATCTCCCGCATGCCGAACCCGTAACCCCTCTGCTGGGACCTTCTGGACTCGCGGCAGGTGGGACATCGCTTTGGCTCGTTGGTATAACCCTTGGACTGGAAAAACTCCTGCTCGCCGGCCGTAAAGGTGAAGCCGCTTCCGCATTCCACGCAGGTCAGGGTCTTGTCGGATAGTGTCACTGGAGAACCTCCAAAATGATCTGTGTGGCTTAGTCGAGGTCATCCAGCGCCCTGAGCTATACCCGTTGGTCCGGCACCCCTAACTTCGGCCATTAATATTATACACTAGGCACCTCGGATTGCAAGCGGTTCGGGAAGCTTGTCGCTCTCTCGTCCGGGATGCTATAATTTCCAATAGTGGGGATTCGTCTAGTGGTAGGACGGCAGACTCTGAATCTGCAAGCCGTGGTTCGAATCCACGATCCCCAGCCACCTCACCAACGCCGTAAAGGACAGGCCGGGGCCGTTGAGATGGTGAACCGGGGCGCATTCGTCTAGTGGCCTAGGACACCGCCCTCTCAAGGCGGAGATCGCGGGTTCGAACCCCGCATGCGCCACCAAACAGGGCAAAATCAAGACATTCAGGCACAAAATAGCTCCTCTGAAGGCTCCAGCGCCGCAGAAGAGTGGCTCAGAAAAAGGTTACTGATCTCCGCCTTTCTCATCAACGGCTTGGGCTGAGGGAGGCCGGTAAAGGGTTCCTCATTTCCCTGAGAGCATCAGGGAGATACGCCCCTCGGTACCTGGAATCCCTGGAGTTCTCCGTGGGCCTCCTGGCTACCTATGCCGAGTCCCAAGGCTGGCCGGGAGTTGAAGAAATTACGACCGGCCACATGGAAGGCTATTTCTCCTATCTCCAGGAACGTCCCCGCTGGTTTGGGGAGCGGGACAAGGACTTGAAGCCCCCTTCTCGCTCCCACATAGAGACCCAGTACCGCCGCATCAAGAGATTCTTCAACTGGCTCCTGGAACGGGGCCACGTGGAGTCAAACCCCCTGGGGCTTATCCCTCACCCCAAGGTAGAGGAGCGGGTCGTGCCCACGTTGTCCGAGAAACAGATACTCAACCTCTTTAGCATCACCGACCCCAAACACGCGACCACACCAGGGGGACGCTTTCGAGCTGTCCGCAACAGTGCCGCCCTGTGCCTACTCCTAGACACGCCAGGCCGCAGGAACGAGATAGCCCAGCTCACCGTAGACCATCTTGATCTGGACATAGGAACCGTGCTGGTCATGGGTAAAGGGAGCAGGCAGCGGTGGATGCCTTTGGGGAAAAGATCGGTGGCGGCGGTGTGGGAGTATCTTCAGGCTAGAGGCAATTTAGCGAAGGAGTCAGAAGGTATGCTGTGGGTTGACGAGAGGGGCAATCCAATGAAGCCCACATGGCTGTACCTGATGCTGAGGAGAATAGGGCAGAGGGCGGCTATCCCGAGACTTCACACTCACATGTTCCGCCACACATTCGCCGTCACGGCCCTACGAGGTGGAATGCCTGAGCGGGTACTGTGTAGGCCGTCAGCGATAATGGGACACATCGGAGGGTAAGAAAACCCGAGAGTTTGGAGGGTGGCGAGAGCTCCTGAAGTGAGGGTAGAGTTACCCACAGAAAGGAGCAGATGTGTCCCAGTCAGACGTAGACAAAGCAGAGGCCGCCGAGGAACGGAGCGCGGAGACGAGGTCCTTCGTTCGCACGGTGAAGGCGGCTACCCGACGTAAGTACACCCCCGAAGAGAAGATCCGAATTGTTCTGGAGGGCTTCCGCCGCGAGGTCACAGTCAACGACCTGTGCCGGCGGGAGGGGATCAAGCCCCACTCCTACTACTCGTGGACCAAAGAGTTCATGGAGGCGGGCAAGGAGAGGTTGACCCGCGACACGATGCGGGACGCCACTCAGCATGAGGTAGGGCAGCTCAAGAGAGAGAACGGGGAGCTCAAGGAGCTAGTGGCCGATCTGTCGCTGGAGGCGTACCGTCTCAAAAAAACGGCCATCCCCATGCCCCAGGAAGCTACCGGTACCAGCGGATGAGCGCCGTGGAGAAGGCAGAAGTACTTACCGAAGTAGCCTCGTCTCCCCTCCCTAAACGAAAGGCCCTCAGCGAGTTGGGTATCCCTAAGAGCACCTACTACCGGTGGCTCAGACGCCAGGACCAACAAGGACTTGAGGACCATGCAGGAGGCGGCAAGCCCCCGTGGAACCGTCTCAGCATTCGGGAAGAACGCTCAGTTCTCGCAGCAGCCAGAGAGATGCCGGAGCTGAGCTGCCGTCAGCTGGCCGCGTGGATCACCGACAACCAGGGCTTCAGTGTCTCAGAGTCGAGTGTCTACCGTATCCTGAGCAGGGAGGGTCTGGTGAAGAGGCCTGAGATGAAGCTGGCCGCGGGTAAGGAGTACCACCGCAAGACCACAGGCCCTCACCAGATGTGGGCCACCGACGCCTCCTACTTCAGGGTAGTAGGTTGGGGCTACTACTACCTGGTGACCGTGATGGACGACTACTCCCGCTTCATCCTGGCTCACAGGCTCCAGGAAGACATGACGGCCGACTCCTTCATCGAGGTGGTCCAGGATGCTGTGGACAGGACCGGCATGGATCAAGTTCCAGTCACAGACCGCACTAGGCTGCTGAGTGACAACGGCCCGGGCTATGTCTCGAGGGCATTCAGGGACTACCTGGGTATGGTTGGCATCAAGCACATCCTGGCAACCCCTTTCCACCCTCAGACCAACGGGAAGCTGGAGCGCTACCACCAGAGCATCAAACGGGACGTAAACCAGGTGCCCTATGAGTTGCCCTCTGACCTCGATGCGGCTATCGCGGCGTTCGTCAGCTACTACAACTACCGGCGCTATCACAAGGCCCTGGCCAACGTGACACCATCTGACGTGCTCAAGGGAAGACGGCAAGAGATCCTACAACGCAGAAAGCAACTGTCTTGAAAGTCAAGAGGAATGACCGGCGACTGCCGGAGTCAGGTCGCGCCAGGGTGAGCGATGCTTGAGCATGGAGTTGAGGATAACGAGCAGCTTGCGCATGCAGGCTGTGAGGGCCAGCTTCTTGGGCTTACCAGCGGCCAGCAGCCGCTGGTAGAAGTCCCTGATAACAGGGTTGAAGCGACTGGCAACCAGCGCTCCCATGTACAGGGCGGCGCGGATGCGGGCGCGTCCACCCCAGACGGTGCGTTTGCCCCGCAGGGTGCCGCTGTCCCGGTTGAAGGGAGCCACCCCTACCAGGGCGGCGATCTGCCGGCGGTCCAGCGTGCCCAGCTCCGGCAGATAGGCCAGGAGAGAGATGGAGACTTGTTCTCCCACGCCGGGAACGGTGCGCAGGAGGTCATCCTTCTCTCGCCATACGGGACTCTGGCGGAGAGTCTGCCGCAGTCCCTCATCCAGGTCGTCCAGCTCTCGCTCCAGCCATGCAATGTGGGCCTCGATGCGGGGACGGACGGCGATGGCGGCGGCGCTCAAGCGGTTCTTCTCCGAGACCAGCATGGTCATCACCTGGTGCCTGCGGGCAGCCAGGGAGTTAAGGGCCTGGGTCTCGGCGTCTCGCAGAGGGCGCACGGGTGGACGAACCGCTTCGGCGAAGTGAGCCAGAACCGCCGCGTCCAGAGCGTCGGTCTTGGCCAGCTTCCCGGTGGCCCTGGCGAAGTCCCGCACCTGGCGGGGGTTGACGACGACCACAGGCACCGCGTCGGCTGCCAAGGCAGCCACCAGCGGCACTTCCAAGCCGCCCGAAGCCTCCAGCAACACCATGACCGGTTCAAGGGCCTTCAGCTGGGAGACCAGCTGCCGGACTCCTGTCTCGTCATGGGAAACCTCCCATCTGTCGTCCGTAGGACGGACTGCGACGTCCACCTGGGCCTTGGCTACATCAATGCCTACGTAGATCGATTCTTGCTCCACGAGCACCTCCTGCGAATTATTGGCCCGTCCTTGCAAGATGCGGGCTTGGTTGGCCCAGGCAACTGTTCGGGCTCTATTCGGAAGGGGTGCGGCGACCCTCGCTTTCTGGCGGTCTTCCATAACCAAGGAGAAACCGGTCTGCCGCACCCCGATCCACCTAAGTGAAGTGATTGTTACACACCCAAACCAAGATACAAGGAGGTGAAGGCCAAAACCATCCAAAACCGCAGACGCTATAACAGGGCCCTCAGAGAGCTCACCAGACCCCCATCCAGCACCTGATCTCTCGGGTCCCAATGTGTCCCACTTTTGCTGGTTGCTAACAGCGGATGGATCTGTTCCATCTGCTTGGTACCATGGTGACGCCCCGGGGCAGCGATTCGATGGTCTATGTGACCGGCGCAATAACCCACGGCATCGTAGTGGCCATGTTCGGTTTTATCTACGCCGCCCTTTTCGTTCCCTTCTTCGAGCCGGGAGACAAGTCGGTGCTTGGCTGGGGAGTTCTCATCGGGTTCATTCATTGGCTGATGGCCGGCGGCGGACTAGCCCTAGTGGGTGAGATTCATCCCTTGATGCGCTCCAGGGAGCTCCGGCGACCCGGCCCCTTCGCCATGAACTACTCTATCGAGACCGCTGCGAGCTTTTTCGTAGTGCACCTGCTGTTCGGACTGATAGTCGGAGGGCTGTACGCGGCTTATTCCTAGCGTCCCCGTGGTATCCCTGGGTCGGTCGCATTAATCTAGGCCCTATCAATGCCTGTTATTAAAGGTAACGGATGACTGCCGTCTGGTCGTCTTTCCTGCTCAGATAGAAGTCGGGAGCACCTGCCTTCTCTTCAAGCATCCTCTTGATCGCCGCTACCGCATAATCGGGCGATGAGGCACCGCTAACAACGCTCCCAAACTCCTCTGTCGGCATGTTGTTGACGAGGCCGTCGGTGGCCAGGACGAGCCTGTCTCCAGATCGAAGGGTTGACTGCCTGTGGTGGTAGGTGAACTCCTGGCGGAGCCCCAGCATGCCACCGACCAGACCGGTCAGAAGCCCGGGCCTCCCGATGGCGGTTAGCTCCTCCACTACGCCCGCTCGCACAAGGTACACGGGGCTGTCGCCCACGTTCACTACGTGTAAATCATCCCCCAGCTTCAAGGCGACGGAGACGGTAGTGAGCAGGTTTCGTCCTCTCCCACGTTCGAACAAACTCCGCGCCGCTCCTTCCAGGGCCTCCAGGAGCGCCTCCAGACCCTCTATTTGGGTGTTCCACAGGACATCGGCGGTGAAACGGGCGGCGTACTCACCCCCGCACTGGGTTACACCGTCCAGCACGGCGTCCAGGTACGAAGAGTCACTCAACTCACGGATAAGGAAGCAGTCCTCTCCGTGGACCGAGTTGTCCTGAAAGGCTGCCGCTTTGCCGTTGTTCATGTACTAACCGCGTAACCCTGTAGATCTACGGACGGGTCGAAGAGGTACCCTTTCCAGTGTCCGTCGAACAGAAGCTCCACCGCCCTCTTCCACTCGGTAATCGTTCCGTCGTTACCGGCGTGGTACCGCATCCTCTCCTCCAACAAACCCAGGTACCGTCCGAAGTCTCCCCGAAACTCCGCGAAGGAGCTGTAGGCCCGCTTCCGGATTTTCTCCAGGATGGCCACCGCGGCGTCCCGGAGACGCCGGTCCTCCATCATCGAAAAGCCATCGATGAGCATGGCCATCTGCTGGTGGAAATCCGGTACGCTCCTCATACCGGCGGGCGCTCCGTAGGCGGCCGCATCGGACGGAGGGTCACTGGGGGTGACATAGAACCTGAACACCTCGGCAAAAAAGTTGTGGATATCCGTGGCCTGCCCTCCGAGGCTTACCCCACCTTGAGAAACGGCCCCCTGGGAGGGGATTGTCCCGATGTCAATCACCGTTATCCTGCCATCCCGAGGGTCGAAGTATACGTTCTGCGGCCGGAGATCCAGCAGGAGGTAACCGGACCGGTTGAACGCCTCTTCGACGTCCATGACTTGCTGCTGGATACCGAAGTATCCCTGCATAGAGTGGGGGGCCAGGGGGAACAGGGCGAAGAGGTTATGGACCAGGCCGACGGGGACCCCCTTGAACTTATCCCTTATGTCGCCGACGAGGGGGAGCCCCGGGGCCCTCTCGTTAACCAGGACCCGATAGCTCTCGGTAAAGGAGTCCCCGAAATATCGGTCATGGCGGGTGACCTCGGTATATCCCACCATTTTCGCAACGTGGACCAGGGAGTCCCCCATGGACCGGTGAATGTCGATTAGCTGCTCGCTCAGACGGTCGACCCCGTCGTGCAGCTTCCTGGCGATGTAGTCGGGATTGGGCCTCTTGAGGACCACATCGAATCCCGTTTGGATGTCCTTCGCCGCGTGGACCTGATAGTCCGAGCCGGAGCCCAGGACCCCTTCCAAGACGTATCTTTCTAACTGGACCTGCTCCAACACGGTTTCCTACCAAGATCCTAGCTTCTGGGCGCCAGGGCCTCCACAGTAGCCAGCTGCGAGTCCAGAGGGCACTTGTGGGGAGGGAAAATGACCGGGATGTCGGCGCCCTTTTCCCGGAAGTTCCTCAGCTTATCGCGACACTCTTCGGCGTCACCCAGTATCGTCAGTTTATCCAGCATGTCCTGGGTGATCAAGGAAGCCGCTTTCTCACGTTCATTGTTGGCCCAGGCTTCCCGGATCAATCCGGACTCTTCGCCCCAACCATATCGCTTGAACAGCTCGTCGTAGTAGTTCCCCATGCCACCGACATAGTAGGCCATGTGGTCCCTTATCAGGCCCTCTCCCATCGCCATTTCATCCCGGTTTCGGCCGACGAAAGCGGGCATTTGAGGGGCCATGGTCAGCTCGGCCGTGACGCGGCCCGCTCCTTTCGCCCCATCCTCGACACGTTGTCTCATTTCCGGCAGGTGATCCGCGTTGACCCAGGTCGGAAGCCAGCCGTCGGCCAGCTCTCCGGTCAGGGCGAGGTTCTTAGGCCCCAGCGACGCGACGAATATGGGTATTCGCTCCTGCACAGACGGGACCAGCAGCCGAAAGCGTTGTAGCTGAAAAAAGCGCCCCTGGTAATTTACCCTTTCCCCGGAGAGGGCCAGACGGATGATCTCTATGTACTCCCGGGTGCGTTGGAGTGGCCCCTCATACTTGACACCGTGCCAACCCTCGATGACCCGCTTACCGCTTGTGCCCAGGCCGAGCACAGCGCGACCCTTGGAGATCTCGTCCAGTGAAGCTATGCTCTGGGCCAGCAGAGATGGGGTGCGGCTAAAGACAGTCGCGATACCGGTGCCCAGTCGAATCCTCTTGGTGTTGCAGGCTATCATGGTCAGTACGGTAAAGGCGTCCCTCTCCCAAGACTCGCCGACCCATATGGAGTCGTAACCCAGCTCGTCGGCCCGCCGAGCCACCACGACGATCTCTTCATCGTCGCCCCCACGACGGCTGCCAAGGCTCAATCCGGTAACTTCCATACACCCCTCCGTTGCTTCCTATGCCGCTATGCGGACCACAATATCTTTACGACAAAGCCAACGAATGTCAAGACGATGGGTCGGTGTCCCCAGAACTGTTACGTCGATACGCCTCGCGTACGGTGACCCTCTCCCAGCTCGCGTCAACCCTGAACCAACAGGGATTACGCGCCCATGAGTCCACGGTGTCCGAGGAGGTATTCCTCACTGTCCAGGATGCGCTCAAGAGAAACTCGGGCAGGTCAGAGACCCTGGACTCCAGACCGGAGCGAGAATACCTCCTGAAGGGCCTGATCAGGTGCGCCCACTGCCTGATGCCCATGTGGGCCCAGACATACACGAGTGGCCACCGCTATTATCGGGAGCAGTAGAGGTGTACATGAGAGCCTACTCCAACGGGCGGGGCGCCAAGGCCGGGCTCGACGACTACTTTCGCTTCTACAACACCCAAAGGGCGCCATCAGGCCTTGGACTACCGGACACTGGCCGAAGTTCTTAACGGGGAATCGGGTGTGTTGTGAGAGTAACGGCTCTATATAGAGTCGTTACTCGCCGCCGCTAGCTCAACCAGGCGTTGGTACTGTAATCTTCTCCCGACAAATGGTAAATTGAACTCAGGATTTGGTGTTCCAAAATGGAAGGTCTTCAGCGAAAGCTGAGGAAACCCATTGAACGAGTCGCACCAGAAGGACTTGGTTTTGGACGGCACACGGCCCTCTCGAGGCGAACTCGGCTAATTAAACCGGCCCCTTCTTGGTTACAAGAGGGATTGACCCGGTGCAGAGTGGAACCGGTAATGCGAGGCTAAGATTGAACATAGACGACTCAAACTACAATCCGCTTTCGGCGGAGGAGCGATACGTGATCGAATCGAAAGGAACCGAGCCGCCCTTCACCGGGGAGTACGACGACTTTTATGAGGAAGGCATCTATACTTGCCGGCGATGTAACGCCGAACTTTATCGCTCTGCTGACAAGTTTGACGCTCATTGTGGTTGGCCGGCGTTTGATCAGGAGATACCAGGAGCCGTGAACCACTTACCCGATCCCGATGGTGAGCGAACGGAGATCGAGTGTGTTAACTGCGGCGGCCATCTGGGCCACGTATTCTTCGGAGAAGGCTTTACCGCAACCAACAATCGTCATTGTGTGAACTCCCTTTCGATGAAGTTCGTGCCTGGGAAGCAAAGAGGATAGAGGCAAAAGAGCAGCTTGTAGACCAAGGCCACCTCCCTTATATTAAATGATCCCTTCTCGGCCGCGATAACTCGAAGGTCTCTGTCGCATATCCTGGAGAATCTTCGTCGTTCTGCTAGTAAAGGGCCTGTATTCTCTACGACGAGACCGTCAGTGCCACCGTCCTCTCGCCGGGGATGGACTAGAAGCTGTGGTCGACTGGCAATTGCAGTGCTGTGCTCACATGAGTAAACGACAGCCCACCTCTCAAAACCGCGATTCGACGTGGGCTGACACCTACGATCGGGTCTACGCGTACTTAACTGAGGACATCTTCTTTTACGTGGAGCAGGCGGTAGCGTCGGGCGGGCCAGTGCTGGAGTTGGGTTGTGGAACCGGACGGGTGAGCGTGCCGGTGGCGCAGGCCGGTATGGCTGTGGTGGGAATAGACGTCTCGCCCAGCCTGGTCAAGGTTGCGAGAAGCAAGGCGCGGATAGCGGG
>CBDFKU010000010.1:0-116286 GCA_965248975.1 Dehalococcoidia bacterium | reverse complement strand
CTGAACGCTTCGCTCTCATCGCGGCTTTGTACCGGCCTTTCTCCTTCCATGCGCCCCAGGGAGTCATAGGGCGCTTTAGCGAATGACAAAGGTCTCTCATGCGGTTCCTCCCTAGACGGAAACATTTGTTGCACCTCACCCCTCCGGGTGCGCTGTCCCATGGGTCTCACTTCAGCACCTCCACAGCCCTAGATTCAGCCTGTGCATTCAACAGCGGCGCGTCGGCGATGATCCGCGCCCGCGCCATCTCCACGTACTCAGGATTCAGCTCGATTCCGATGAAAGACCGCCCATGCCGGAGTGCAACGACTCCGGTGGTGCCGGAGCCGCAGAACGGGTCCAGGACTGTGGCGGGCACCGGCTCCGAGTCGTGGTCACAGGTCGGCTGCCAGCCGGTGGTCTTTACAACAACACCGTCTCCCATTCGCTTGATAGACCCTCTGGCACCATGAACCGTTACTGGACGTTGACTCGCATAAGACCGCTCTACCAGTCGCTCCCACGGTGCGCCGCAGGTGGGCTGCCAGCCGATGGTGGTTACATTGACAGATCGTGACCCGCGTTCCGGTTGCCCGATTCTTGAATTATTGTTTAGACTCGGACTGTTCCCCCTAATGGAACCAGAGTTGGGCCGCAATTCGATTGATTCCCGCTCCGCCACCCGCTCCCACGGATCGCCCGTCACGCCGCAGACGCCGCGCTCCGACGTGCCCGCCAGGATGCACGGCTCCACCAGCTTCTCCGGGTACGTGGCGAAGTGACTTCCCTTGTAGGGCTGCGTGGCGATGCTCCAGACCGTGCGCTTGTTGGCTCCGGCAGGAACACGGTCATCCCGTAGGCGATGTTCCGCTACGGTTTGTCCGGGAATGACATGTTTGGATACTGCCCCACTCCTGCTGAATGTTCCCGCTTGGCCCATGTGTTCTTGCCCTGGTGTTCTAAGAGCATCCCCGTCGTAGAAGTAGCTATGGCCACGCCACAGGTTGACGCCATCCTCGTCGTAGTCCGGTGCTGGCTGTACCCTGGACCCGTAGCCATCACGGTGTGTCCAGTAGATCGGACTTCCTGATTTCGCTAGCAGAAACACGTATTCGTGAGCCCGCGTGGGCCGGTCCCGGACGCTCTCTGGCATCGGGTTTTTCTTGGCGAAAATTATGTCTGACCGGAGCCACCACCCGTCGGCCTGTAGCGCGAAGGCCACGCGCCAGGGCAGGCCGATTAGGTCTTTGGGCTTGAGGCCACCGGGCAATGACCAGCCAAAGTTCGACCCTCCACCAGGCTGCCAGACGACATCTCTACCGGGCGCTTTCATCGCCTGCTTTGCTCCGACGCCCGGGGATTCCTTCCTATCTGATCTCCCGGTAGACGTATACGCATCCCCAAGGTTAAGCCAAAGTTGCCCGTCCTTCCGCAGCACCCGCCGCACCTCGCGGAACACCTCCACCATGCGCTCGATATACTCCTCCAGCGTCGGCTCCAGCCCGTAGGCCCCGTCCACGCCGTATGACCGCAATCCCCAGTAGGGCGGGCTCGTTACGACGCAGTGGACGCTCTCCGGTTCCATGCCACGCATGACCTCAATGGTGTCACCCTGGAGGATGTCCCAGGTGGGATTCACGATATGCTCAGCTCCCCAACCCCGGCAGCATCGCCGCTCCCTGGCGGCGTAGGACCATATCCATGGGTAGGAGCTCTGTGTGCTGGCACTCTGGGTACTGGCTACAACCCAGGAACTCCTCCTGCGTCTCGCCGTTCACCTGGACCGCCAGGTCCTTCCCGCACTTCGGGCAAGCCTTCTTGATCTCCGTCATAGCGCCTTCTCCTGGCATTGGCAGTCACTATGGAGCTCGTCACACTCCTCGCAGAATTCAGGGTCGATCTGCTCCAGGAAGTCAGCAAAAGCCCTCTCGCTCCAACCCTTGGCCCCATGCAAGAGGCCAGATGTAGGGTCGGTGAAATCTGACCGATGCGAGTACGGGCCACGTATTCGGCCCGCCCACTTCCGAATCCACCGAACAGTTGCGAAGGCCCTCGGATGCCGTGGTACTCCTGGCAAGCCTTCGGGATAGTCCATCGTGTTCCACCACCACCACTCCCAGTCTCCCCCGACCCAGCGCCATTCCAGGTGCCAGCAAACAAGCCAGCCCCAGTAGCGGACGTACGCTTTCGGACGCCTGAAGAATCGAATGATGGTATTCACAGCCCATCCTCGTTAGGTTTCCAGTCCCACAATCCCTGATGCCCCACCGCAGGGACCGGGGGGATGCACGGCTCCACATCCGTGAGGAACCACAACCACCGGCCAGTGGCGAAGTCACCGTGGGGATCGGGTTCTACCCACCCTGTATAAGACGGCGACGAGGCTAGGACTCTCTCCGCGTAGCGTTGAAACCCCACCTGCCGGGCATCTTCCAACAGAGCCGTAGCGACAATCGCACCTAGCGGAATCCGACCGCCCCAGCCGTTTCCAAACAGGTCGAGCACAGCACGAAGGGTTCCAGGATGGAGTTTCCTGGAAACCTCCCTCGTTCGACCGGCGTGGATCGCTATTCGTTGCCCGATCAAGCTTCGTGGCGGTGCCCAGAAGCGGGTCTCGATATCCTTAACACCGTGGGCGATCAGAGACGCCCAGGGCTGGTGCAACGTGATAGCCTTCACAGCGCCTCCCCTCCGCCCTTCGCAGCCTCATGGGCCTGCCGCAGTAGGTCGCAGTAGGTCATGTACTCCGCCACGGTCATGGCCTCGAATATCACGTGCTCGCCGCACTCGTCGCATGTGTAGCCAGTTCCGCTGTGGATATCGACGGAAGGCTCGACCGTCTGAGCACAAGGATCACCACATGACGGGCAAGTGAAGACGAATGTGGCTTCCCTCACAGCGCCTTGCCTCCGTCACAGAACCCAGGCAGCAGCGCCCCGGCCAACACGGGGGTCGGTTTCTTCTGAGATGATGTGGTCGGTCGGTCTAACGGTTCAGGCATAATGGCCCGCCGGTCGCTCCGCGTCTTGGCGACATGACAGGCACGGCACAGCCAACGCAGGTTCTCAAGCAAGAATGCCCGGACGTACTCTCTGGGGCCGTTCTTGCGAGCCACCGAGATCGCCACCCTATGGTCGATCTCCTGCCCTGGCTCGCCGCAGAGCTCACAGACGCGAGGGCCAGTCGGCACGACCGATTCCCCACGCATCGCTCGATATTGGTCCACACAATCTAGGTGCCAGTAGCGGGCCGGAGGCCTGACCGTCAGGCCACACCAACAACAGGTGCCGTACGGTTTTTTCATTCCCCAGAACGCAGCTCCCATAGGGTCCCGCGTGGCAATCTTGCCGTCCCGGACCCTTGGGAGGACATGCCGCACGACTCCCCGTAGCTGCCTATATCGGCTCACAGCGCCTTCCCTCCGCGCCCATTGCTATACCATGCCATCGCCGCTTCAAATTCGACGGCCTCGGACATGGACATGTCACCGCCGAGATAGCGGGCCAACGCATCTGTACACTCGCGGCGAAGCCCGACATGTTCCAAGACCTGGGCAAGGCCTGGGCACGGGCGCCCCTCCTTCATGCGTGCCTCAAGCTCCTCAAGTAAATCTTCTGTGGAGAAGTCGGCGATATCGACTTCAACTTCAACTATCGGTGCCATTACAGCGCCTTCCCTCCATCTTGGCCCTGATCGCCGCGTCCAGGTCGATGCCGTAGCGGGCGGCCATTGCTCGGATGTATTCGACGAAATCGCTCAACACATCGGTCGGCTCGGACCCACGCACATCACTGAGCATTTCATGAGCACTCACGATGTGTTCGCCAAACGACTCGTTCGGATCGAACGCCAGCAATTGTCGTTGCGGCAACTTCCACTCGTACCACTCCGCCATGTCCGCCACCCGGATCACCACGTCGGCCAGCTCGGACGCGACGCCTTCGGGTTTCTGTGTAGCAAAGTCGAAATAGCCGTAAGCAGGACAGTCAGCAGCGTGCCCTCCAAGAGATTGGAAACAGTCACACACCGCTGCTGCTCCATGTTCCAGCCCATGCTCCCGATACGCCCTCCGCGCCTCGCTTAACGCCTCGTGAACATCTGCGATGCAGTCGCCGAAGGTTCTCGGCTCGTCCCACCAGCCGTGGTCCTTGGCGATAGCGTGCGCCTCGCGTTGTAGTTCAGCTAGGTTCATCAAAGCAACCCCTCCTTGTCGGTGTAGTCCTGGTCGGGCCAGACATGGAAGCGGTGAACAGCCAATGCGGATATGAAAGCGTCCAACGTCCCTGGTCCCTTGAACCGCATGACTAGCGGAACGTCCACGTCGGTGCCTGCCGCATAACGACCGCTACTCATGGGTCACTCCCTCCTTACGAGCCCAGGCCCGCGCTCGGTAGACTACACGCTCCGACACATCGAAGCCCAATGCCACCTGTCGCGCCGTCATACCCTGCCCCAGGGCCTCCACGTACTCCCGATACCGGGCATTCCGCTTCTGACGCTGTATGCTGAAAGGCGTATCAAGCACACAGGCGGGCAAAGGGCACTCCAGGCACGACGGCCCGCCAGCCTCGCAGCCGTCTTCCGGGTAGATCACTGCGCTACCTTCTAGCGACACTACTCGATACAGTTGTTCAGGCATAAGTTCTCCTGCATTTCAGGTGACACTCACCTTGAAATTTTCTTGTCGGGTGGTGTCACACCCACTGTCACGTATCAGTCGCCTGCTAGCTACGACCCTGTATCTACGTGACATGTCATGTGACGTGTCCCCCGGAGACATGACATGACACACTCTCCCCCTTTAGGGGGAGTGTCATGCAGTCCTGTCACCTCCGGTGTCCCACCCGCTATGTATAAACCCCCAGCAGTTGCCCGGTAGTCGAGAGAACATCTCACTATGCCGGCGCAGGGTTATCAAAACAGTATTGGGCTTTACCCCCAGCTCGTCGGCGATGTCGTTTAAGGACATCGCGCCATGCCGCTTTAACGTATGGCCTATCCGGTCGGCTACGCTCAGGTTCTCTTCCAGTTCGGGGATGTCTCTGATATCTTCCCTGTGGCATTGGACCTCCCCGTCGCTGAGGAACTCCAGGCGACATCCGATGGGTCTTATCAACTTGCCGTCGTTGGCCTTCTCATGGAATAGACCGACGTGGGTGACGTGTTCATCCTCCGATTGGGACGCCTTCACGTGAAACACGTTCCTTGGGTAGTTTGTCCAGTAGACGCTGCCAAAAGGCCCCGTGGCCCCGGTCACCTTCGACTTGTGGGCCAACACCAGGCTGGTCACATTGAGGCTTCGAAGCGCCATGAAGAACTGGATGGCGGACTGGGCCGACTCCGGGTCCCCTCCGCAGGCTGGTCCGGCGGTGTCCACTATCACGGTCTGTATGCCCCGCTCGAGTACGGCTTTCTGCACCTCTTGTACATCCGCCGCCAGACGTTGGGAGCACCGCCTGTAATGCACTGCTGACCGCTCCCCCAGCCCTAACCCTTTGTGAATGGCGTCGAAGCGCCGCGCATTCTCTGACTCCGTGTTCTCATAGTCCAGGTACAACACCGGTCCAGGCTCCGGTAAAAACCCTTGTGCCGGGTACCCCTCGGATATGAGGGAGGCTAGATAGGCGGCCAGGTATGACTTCCCCGTACCCCCAAATCCGTATATCAGCGTCGGCACACCTTCCATGATCATTGGCTCGACTCTCCATCTGATTGACTCTGGTATTGGGACGTCTCGTATCTGGACGACCTTTTCACCTTCCCGGTGCCGCTGGATCACACCGAGGCAGACCTGCTCCAGGACCTCATCCCAGTTGATTTGCTGCACCTGATTCGCCAACATGCTCGCGATCTGCTTCCGGGTTCTCCCGGCCAACAGGTTCAGCCCCTCGTGGAATATGTGGTGCCAACCAGGCTCCGGGGGGAAGGAGCCCCGGATGGTGATCTCACCCCAGAGGGTCTTCTTGTCCTCCGTTATGCGGTCCACCCGAATGGCTATCCGTTCTTCCAGGTACTTGAATACGTAGACGCCCGCACTGACGTTGGCCTCCACTCTAGGGTCGCTCATGGGATTCTCGTGTAGCCATGAAGGGTCTGTGCCTGCACCTGTCGGACATGTCCGCCGGACACCCCGGACATGTCCGGCGGCCGGTCACGGGCGGGCGCTCCGCGTACCAAGTCCGCCAGCGCCCTCACAACCTCCTCCAGCCGCTCCTGTCCGTCCCACAGCCTGTCCCTACAGCCCTTGTATCCGGGGCTATGGAAGGCCGTCAGGCCCCGCTCGAAGTAATGGTCCCGCCATGAGTCTGAGCATTGAAAATCTATCGTGTCCTCTGTGTATGTGCGGCACATGCGAAACTCACCCTCTCATCGGACTGAGGCAGCAAGGCTAGGCTGGCCGGTCTTAGTCAGCGACGGCAGCCTTCTGGTGCAGCTGGACCCGGCCCCAAGCGTCCCCCAGGTCGTAGATCGTGTCCCTGAGGCCTATATCCAGAATCCTCCGTACATCGTCTGTGCTGAGCCCGTATCGCTCATAGGACCACGCCATAAGCTGGCCGGCGTTCTCCGGTACTCCCTGAATCGCCTCGGGCCTCTTCGTCGGCTTCCTCATGGCGGGCCTCCCGTTGCCACGCCCTCCCGCCAGAGGCCGGCCGCCGGTCATCTCCTCTATGACCTTGGCCACCACCGTCACCGGCATCAGGTTCTTGATCACGTTGCGTTGCGCCTTGGAGATCGCCTTCTCGTAGGCGAAGTCGTCGGCGATTACTCCCCTACCGTCCCGCAGCCGGATCGACTTCGGCTGGTGGGTCCCCGCCCACAGGGTAACGTTCCTATCTAGGTCGGTCGCTTGGACCATCACTCGGAAGGCGTCCCCCAGATCTTCCACCTCGGGCTTCTCGATCCGGAAGTTGCCGCGGTATTGGGAGTACTCACGTATGCCGGCCCACGATAGGCCGCGCTGGGTGCGTCCGGCGCCGTCCTTGAACTCATAGACGTACTCATGGACGAGCTCCCCTGCCAGGAGCGCGATGATCTGCTCCTCGTCCCGCTGGTCCGTCTCCCGGATTCTCGCAAGGGCCTGCTCTTGCCCCTCCGCTGGGACTGCTTCTGTCGCCATTCCCGTTTTCTCCTCCTTGTGCCTTGGCCTGTCCTTCTCGTACAGCTCCGATCCCTCACTACGGATCTGGTTAGGCATTGCCCCAGAGTCCCTGGGTGAGGAGTATGTTATCCTTCTGATGTGGGAGAGCTGCGGCAATGATGCCAAGCATCGAACTTCCCATTGGCACTGCAACGTCTGTGGCGTTCTTTACCATCTCGGCCATCGCTGCGTATTTCACACCGGAATACCCTCCTATGCGCTGGTTCGCGGCTTCCGCTTTTGCTTTCTTTGTGGTTCTGGGCCCGATACGGTGGCTCGCAAACACCGACTTGCAGATCATTGATGACCTCTCTCCCTTCCTGTCCCTTCTCCGCATTTCGGGCATCGTAACTGGCGTGGCCTTAGGAATTCTTGGAGTTGCTGAGGCTTTTTGATCACCCCATAGACAAACGCACCCGACAAAGCTACTCCTAGAACGAGGAGCCAAGCGAAGAACGACATCAGAACCAGCTTGCCGAACAGATCCACGAAACAGTTCATTCCTCTTCTCCCACCGGCTTCGACGTTTCCTCCCAGAGTCGCGCCTCGGCTCGGCAAGCTCCCTTCCACGACAAATCGCAGTAGGGCATCGATCTAACGCCTCCTGGTGCTAGACGCCCGTGGGCTGCTGCTCGCGGACCTGGCTCCGGACCGCATCGACCAGCGCGTGGTCTATGCACGTGGCACAGAGATCCACCGGGTCGCTGCGGAGCCCCGAATCTGTTGCTTGCTTAGCTACCACCACTAGACAGACCGGAGCAGATGATCTCAGGCCCCTTTCCACGATTATTCCCGTCGCGTATCGTTTTGCCGGGCCCTCTGCGTAGAACTCCCCGCACGCATCACACCTCTTTGCGTCTGCCATTGGGCTTCCCTCCTTGCCTTGCTTTTCAATGATGGTCAGGCGGGGTTTGGTTTTCTGTTTCTTGGAGTCGCTGTATTGTTCTTCTTAATCGCCGTACTTCTTGGGAAAGATACATAGCTGCCGCCATCGCTATGAAAGCTGTGGCCGCAAACCCGATCATCCCTAGAAGTAGGCTATTCAACGTCCTCGGTATCCACACGGCCTGAAAGATTGCGGTAAAAGCCACCGCTGAATCGACTGGAACCCAACTCGCTTGAGGCAGCCGCCTCCTCCTGGTCTTCCTTGGCCTGCGCCCTCAGCTGCGATGCCCGCTCCATACTGCGAACTCGGGCTGCCTCGGCCGCTATGGACTTGCGGTGCCGTTCGATCTGCTTGAACACCCTGTCGGGAAGACGGAACACTTCTCCCTTGAGCTCCACCACGTGGGTCCAGTCGTTGTCTAAACGCCGCGTGTAGACGTTGTAGGTGTCGGTGACCATCAGGTCCTCGTCGCCGTAGATCGGCTGCTCTCCCGTCTGCGCCAGTCTCTCCACGTGGACCGCCGAACGCCTGCGGTACTCCCCGGGCATCATCCCCTTTCGATTGGGTGCGCTCCTGGGTTTGGGCTTCCGACGCTTTGCCATGATCAAGTCTCCTTCCTGTCAATGGTGCCCGCGCTGCCAGCACTCTTCACATACCAACCTGCGACACTCGCCACAGTTGAATAGCTTGCTGGTGGAGCTCCTGCAATCGGATATCTCGCAGTAAAGCTTGCTCGTCATAGCGCCACATCCTTCAGCCCGAGGGCCGCCTGCACCTGCCGCGCTGCCCTCCTGGCCCACGGGTCCACGCTGAAGTTGGCTATCCACTCCAGATAGATGTATCCTATGGCTCGGCTGCTGTCCTCGGGGTATTGATCCTTCTCCCCCAGATGGACCGCTTCGGTTTCTCCCGCCTCATCGTCCAGTGGAGCCGTCGGTGGGCTAGCATTCGCAGTCACAAGAGCCTCCTTCCAGTAGGGATCTCCACTTTGTTCTCGGCGGGCCGGCGGCGGTAGTCGTCGAAACGATCCGGGAGCACGTTGGAGAAGGCGCGGGTCTCCCCGCAGCGCTCGCAGAACCCCGCGCTTGTAGGGCCTTTCTCCGTCTCTATCAGCCAGTAGTGGACGCATACAGGTTTAGGTTTGGCCTCATCCGCATGAAACTCCGCCCCCCTGCGCTTAGCTGTGATCACGCTGTCACCAGCTCTCGATCCCTGGCGTGGCACTCGCACTGGCAGGGCGTCGGCGGGGTGCTCAGGTGGGGAACCTCGCCGTTGCACTTGCGGTGGGAGCCCACGAAACACTCACGAGACTTGGGATTGCAGCTCATGGTCGTGACCTCTCCGATTCCTCCAGGCTTATCACGCCGCTACCCTCCTTGATTGCCCTCGCCTTGGCACGGGGCCTGGGGTTTACGGGGAGCCATGCTCCCCGGCCTCACCTGCTATCCCTCGACGTAGCGCATGAGGTTCCCCGCCGCTGTCTCCACCTTCACCCGCTCATCGGTGTGCTGTATCTGCCGGGCAGACGCCGTGATCCCCTGGATGATGTCCCACAAGGACCGGGCCTGCCCCTCCTCAGCGATGGCTGATGCAACGGCGTTCTTCGCCTGGGTGCCGGTAAATCCCCTGTCCTGGAGCCACTTGTCCCAGCCCTTGTTTTCCTTCGCACCCTGGGGAAGCTCGTATGCCTGGGCCGCCTTGATGGCCTCAACGGTCTTCCGGGTGTCTTCCTCGGCGTACCTGGCGAGATACCGCTGCCCCTCGTAGGCGAACCGATCCGGCGCCCCCCTGGTGTGGCGTATCCGTAGCTCCTGGACGTCGGTGGCTCCCCAGATGATCCGGTTGTCACAGACGTAGCGGTACAGGAAGGTCGTCAGCCCGAATACCGCCGCTCCCACCTCGCTGTTCCAGGTGTAGAACCCACGAAACAACGTCTCGTTACCTGCCTCGATGGGGTTGTCCGGGTCCACCAGGAAAAGGAACACGTCCCTGTCCGAGGCGTAGAGGGTGGTGGCCCGCTTGGGATTCTGGGTCGTGTAGCTGGCTGCCGGCACCTGCCACCGGCCATCATGGTTCACCCTCTCGACTGCCTCCACCACCTCCTGGTCCCAGATGCGCCCGTAGCTGGTGGAGGTCATGGACCGGAGCACGTTGGCCCCGTTTGTCTGCCCCAACACCAGGGACTCGTCCCTGATGGGAGTGTGCTCCAGCCCCCATTGCAGGTTGATCCCCGCCAGCTCGTGGGGGAGCTTGCGGAGGTAGGACGCTGGGGCCTGGGCGTATTGGGATAGCTGTCCGAAAGCCCAGTGGGTGGGGCTTAGAAGGCGGTGCTCGCCCCTGGTAATGTCGTATGCTTCCACCTCCAGCCCGTCGTCGACCTGGACCCGGAGGTCCTGGACCGGGGTGGTCAGGGTCCAGGATTCATGCCGCCTCCCTTGGACCGCAGCCTTGAGGTCGCCAAGAGTGAGATACCGTTGATCGTCGGGCCTGCTGGCCCACTCTGCTGATGCCTTGGATAGAATCGCGGTTGTCATTGGTCCCCCTTTCTCGCCCGTACAATGCCCTGGCGCGGCTTGGTTAGTTGGTCCTTCCCGCCGATAGAGCTGCACCTCCTCCCCGCCATACATAGCTCAGGGTGCGCCCTCATTCTGGTATACTCTGAATCACGGAAGGCCCAGGACGTGGCTCCAGCGCCTTGGCCTCCTTTCTGTAGTCCTCACGTCCTGGGCCTTCTTCCTCCGTGGCACTGTTGGTGGCCTCGATCTCTGCCAGAGTGGGGAGCCTTGGCCGTCCGCCCAGTTTGCCCCGCTGCCTCATGCTCATAGCTCCCGGCTCCACCGACTTCATGTAAGACCTGTTTCCGCCCTTGCGAGACCGTGAGAGCCAGTTCTGGTTGGTGGTACGCCCACTGCCGCCACATGCCGCGCATATGGACACACCCTGTACCTCGTAGGCGCTCCGGCCCCGCTTCCTGGGACGACTAGCTGCCACTCTGGGCACCGTCCACGACTCTCCTACTCGCCGCGCAGTCCGTGCAGCAGTAGGCCAGGATAGGGCTCTCCTCGTATGGGATATCCAGCAGGTGCTGCCTGATCGGGTACCAGCCGGGATGTGGGCAGTCAGGGTCGGCTCCAGATATCCGCCCTGGGGCTCTGTCCTGGTCAGTCTGTTCATACGCTCTGGCCAGGTCCCGGGCTAGAACGTCGGCGATGTTCCGGCCATCTGTCTGCCTGGTATGAGCCCTGACCTGATAGCCCCGCCGTGTGTGTGATCTGACTGTGGTCTGGCCCATCGCTATGACTCCTTGCTGGCTTGGGTCAGCGCCTCAGCTACAGGACGCCTGTACTCGTCTACATCGATGCCAAACTCCCGGCACCACTGATAGAACGTCGCGTCGGTCACTCCGAGCTCCATGGCAGCAATTGTGACCATGTGCTTTTGACCTCTTCGGGCTTCTAGGGTTTCCCGAAGTATCTGAGCTATGTCGCTGCCTCGCTGGGCTTCTAGCTTCTGTTGGGTTGGGGTCCTATGCATGCTTACCTCTTACTGTAGTTACCATACAGCATTTTGCTTAAATCACTGTATTATAAATCCTATTATTTGTCAAGTGTATGGACTTAAGATACATAAAGAGGCTATGGTTTGGGACGCGGTGACAAGAGCAATAAAGGATTAGGGCAACGCCTAAAGCAAGCTCGGATTGAGGCTGGCTTAACGCAGAAGGGAGCTGGTGAGTCGATCGGAGTCGACCCTCACACGATTTACAGCTATGAAACTGATCGTGTGAACCCTTCTGGTCCAGCCATGCGCGCCTTAGCCCACACTTACAACAAGCCCGTGGAGTGGTTCTTCGGCGACGAGGAGGAAGAACTGGACGACGACGACGCTCGCCTGGGCGAAAGGTTGAGACAAGCAAGGCGTGAGAAGAGGATGACGCTGGATACGGTCGCCAATGCTCTCGACTCGTCATCCCCTACGATTTCGCGCTACGAGGAAGGGGAACAAC
This sequence comes from Dehalococcoidia bacterium, assembly GCA_965248975.1. Lineage (GTDB taxonomy): Bacteria > Chloroflexota > Dehalococcoidia > Lucifugimonadales > JAGWBF01 > CBDFKU01. Next base: position 104,277 of record CBDFKU010000010.1, on the reverse strand, counting down.
GTCCGTCGGAGCCAATACTTCATGCCCTGGCGAATCTCTACGACAGGTCCGTAGAGTGGCTACTGGGTGAAGAGGACTCAGGGTTCCCGCCTCTAACTCCCGAGGAGATCAAGACCAACCGAGAGCTCGTGATGAGCGTGCCTAACCTTGCCCTGAGAGCGACGACCGAGAATCTGTCGGACGAAGCCATGGCGGACATCGCAGACTACATTCGCTTTGTGGACGAACGCGAGGAGCGGAGACGGCGTGAACGCCAGCAAGAAAGCTAAGCACCTGCGCCGAGCCTGCGGTGCATCCGGGTACGTGGATGTGGAAAAGGTGGCTGCGCTCCTCGGTCTGAAGATTGACCCGCGCGATTTCCGGGCGCGTGGAGTGGATGAGATCGAGTACAGAGGAAATGTCGCTGTTGCTGGCCACCTCAAGGAGCGAGAGCGGCGTTGGGCGATAGCCCACGCCATTGGCCATGTGGTTCTGCATGGCAAGGGCAATCAAGTATGGCTCAGAACGTGTTCCGGGTTAGGGGGCAAACTAGAGCAAGAGGCCGAGGAGTTTGCCTACGCCCTGCTAGTGGATGAGCGGGAAGCTCGAAGGGAAGGCTTGCACACGCTCCAGGAGCTGGCTGGCTACTTCGAGGTTCCGCCGGAGAGAGTGGCGATGCAGGGGAGGTTGTGGTGAGGAGTAGATAATATTTGTGATCTCTACCCATTACGAGAAAGGAGGGGCGCTGTAGCTAGGGTAGAGAGGAGCTCTAAAGCTAAAGTGGTTGTTTTTTGGGCCGTGCCCTTTCAAGGTGGAGATCAGGGGATCGAAGCCCCTTGGGGGCACCAACCATGAAATTCAAGGGCGCTCCGTAGAATCTAATGACGTGCCACTCTTTCGCTGTCGTCATAGAAACGGACCTGGACGGGTACTACGCTAGTTGCCCACAGCTTCAAGGGTGCTACACTCAGAGGGAGACCTGCTAAGAGAGTCGGGCGACGGCCATTGGTAGCCGCCGTCCAGTGAGCCCCTTAGGATCTAACCATGGCTAAAGTAGATCAGAAGCTATCGAAAACCGAACGGAACCTGTGGAACGCCATCATAAGCGAGGCGATGGCGTGCCTGAAGTACAACGCCTTCGTCCACCAGGCCCTGTCCGAAGGGCACCCCGAGGTAGCCCAGATCTTCCAGGAGATCGCCGGGGCGGAGATCATCCATGGGATGAACCATCTCCGCGTCTCTGGAGACGTGAAGTCCAGCCTGGAGAACCTGCGCACCGTGATAAACGGCGAGGCCAAGGAGATCAGCACCAGGTACCCGCATTTTATCAGGGAAGCCCTGGACGAAGGGCGTATGGACGCGGCCGAGACCTTCACCCTGGCCATGGACCGGGAGCGGCACCACCTGGAGCTCTTTACCGGGGCGCTGGAATCCCTGGAAGCAAAGCTGGGCGAGGCCGGGGAGATCGGCGACGGGAAGGCCGGCGGATGGTCCGGGACCGCTGCCGTGGGTGCAAGGACCCGGACCCTGGAAGCGGAGGTGTCGCCCACCTACGCCGCCGCCCGAGCGGAGGTCGCCGACGAGCGCTGGCGCCTGGCCTCCCTCGGCCGCATACGAGAAGTTGTTTTCGGGGCCCAGGACGGCCTCATCAGCACCCTGGCCCTACTGAGCGCCTTGGCGGTGACCGACATCGGCAACACCGCTATTCTGGTGGGCGGGCTGGCCGGTGCGCTGGCGGGGATGATCTCCATGGCCACCGGTGCGTATCTCGGGTCCAAGGCCCAGCAGGACATCCAGAAGTCGGAGATAGCCCAGGAGGCCCAGGAACTGGAGGACCATCCGGCGGAAGAGCTGGCGGAGCTGGTGGTCCTGTACCAACGCGAAGGGTTGAGCTTCGAGGAGGCTAAGGGTGTGGCGGAGCACATATCCGCCGACAAGGACCTATGGCTGCGGACGCTGGTGGAGAAAGAGCTGGGGATAAGCCCCGAGATTACCTCCCGCCCGGTCAAGGACGCCCTCTCCATGGGCACGGCATTCATAGCCGGCGCCATAGTCCCCCTCCTCCCCTACTTCTTCCTGGACTTCATAGACGTGGGGGTGGCCATCGCCATCTCCGCAGGAGGGACGCTCCTGGGCCTGTTCGTCCTCGGCGTCGCAAAGGGCCACATCTCGAAGCAGCCGCCTCTCCTGCAAGGGCTGGAGGTCCTTGTCATCGGCGCCATTGCCGCAGGCCTCGGGATCGCCCTGGGTGAGGGAATACCCCGCCTGATCTGAGCAGAGCCCGCCGACGTCCGATAGCATTGGCCCCAGTGGGTCCTCTCGAAGGACCAGAACTACAGTCCACTACCGCACTTCGAGCCGGCTGGGAGGAGGCCACAATGAGCGACCGACGGTACGATATATTTCCCGTAGGCAATGAGTGGGCGGGCGCCCTGGTATCCGGTCACGGCCTCCGCAGGCTGGCTTTCCGGCCGTCACCTCAAGAAGCTCTGGAAGAATTGGGTCCCGACGCCGTGAATGCCGCGCAAGAGCCTGAGGCCCTGGAAGACATCCATCGTCGCGTCCAGGCATATTTCCAAGGGGAGCTAACGTCCTTGGACGACATCGCCCTGGACCTGGCCGACGCCCCGTCCTTCTTCAAAGCGGCCTGGGAGGCCTGCCGGACCATACCCCCGGGCGAGACCCGCAGCTACGCCTGGCTGGCAGCCACCGCAGGGAGGCCGGGTGCTTCCCGAGCAGCGGGACAGGCTATGGCCAAGAACCGCCTGGCCATAGTCATACCGTGCCACAGAGTTGTCGGCAGCGATGGAGGACTGGTAGGCTACGGCGGAGGGTTGGACAAAAAGGTGATGCTTCTGGAGGCCGAGGGCCTCACTCAAGGCTGAGTCTAAGGCCCGTCCTTCCCATTTTCCTCGACCGTACAAACGGTTCCGACCCCCAGGAGCCCCTCAAGGCGCTTGTGAAGCTCGTCGCAGTAAGCGGTGGTTATCATCGGAAGGTCCATGAGCACCCGCTTGCCGGCGGTGGATATCTCCAGGTGGACCCGGGAGGTGCCCGTGTACTCCAGCAGGACGCGGGCCGCCTCCATGAGCAGGTGGGCATCCTCCTCGCCGTCCCCGGACTCCACCAGGCTTATGGTGATGTCCCTTTGCGGCTCCGGCTTATCTCTTTTCTCGGGTTTCGCCTGGACAGGTTCGGCCCCGGCAGGTTCCGTGGTAGCCTTCCGGACAGGTTTCGGATCGACGGGCGCCGCGTCAGTGACGGTGTCGTCGGCTGAATAGACCTCGGCCCGGTCGCAATGGACCGAGAACTCGTCACCCCTGACCTTAAGCCTACCCGACACCTTCAGCAAGTTGCCCTCCTGCCACACATCGCGGGTCTTCTCCAGGACATCGGGCCAGGCGATCACTTCTGTGCTTCCGTACACCAGCTCCAGGGTGCCTATGAGGTAGGGGCGTTGGTCCCGTGTGGTGCGCTCGGAGACGCTGGCTAGCTGGCCCAGCAGACTCACCTTCTGGCCGTCCATCTCAGGGTCCAACTGATCGCTGGAGGTGACGGCGCCATTGGAGTTTACCAGGGCCAGGGATTTGAAGGGGTTCTCCGAGATCGACACTCCCAGCAGCTCCTTCTCCCACCTCACCTTTTCCCAAGGCGACTCGTCACTGCCGTTGTCGAGGACATCGGCGATTGGGGCCATTTCCATGGTGCCCGGCCCCATGTCGAACATACTGGACTGGCCCGACTCCCGCCGCTGGGCCTCGTTTTGGGCGATGGAAAGGATTCGCTCAACGGCGTTCAGCAGAGCGGAGCGGTTGCCCATCGAGTCCAGGGTGCCGACCTTGATCAGGCTCTCCAGAGTCCGCCGATTCAGAGACCGCAGGTCGGCCCGCCCGCAGAACTCGTCCAGATTTTGGAATGGACCTTCCCGTTCCCGCTCCTCCACGATGGGTCGGACGGCGCTCTCACCGACGTTCTTGATCGCGGCCAGCCCGAAGCGGAGGGCCGGGACCCCTTTATCGTCTTTGTCCAGGGTGAAGAAAACTCCGCTCTTGTTGACGTCGGGTTGCAGGACCGGCACGCCCATGCGGAAGCACTCGCTGATGGCGCCGGCCATCCTGTCAGGGTGGTCCAGGCGCGAATTGAGCACCGAGGCCATATACTCCAGCGGGAAGTTGGCCTTGAAGTAGGCGGTCCAATAAGAGATGAGGGCATAGCTCACGCTGTGAGCTTTATTGAAGGCGTAGCCGGCGAAGGGCTCGATGAGGTTGAACACCTGCTCGGCCAATTCGTGGGTGAACCCTTTGGCCCTGGCCCCTTCCAGGAACCCTTCCCGCTCCTTGCGCATCAGCTCGGGTATCTTCTTCCCCATCGCCTTCCGCACCGTGTCGGCCCGTCCCAGGGAGTAGCCGGAAAAGGCCTGGAGGATGAAGAGGACCTGGTCCTGGTAAACGATGACGCCATGGGTCTCCTTCAGAAGGTCTTCCAGGCTGGGATGTGGGTAAGAGATGGGCGTCCTGCCGTGCTTGGCGTTGATGAAGGTGTCGATGTGCTCCATGGGTCCGGGGCGGTAGAGGGCGATCATGGCGGCGATGTCCCCAAGGGACGAGGGCTTGAGGTCCTTGATGTACCGCTGCATCCCGGCGCTCTCAAGCTGGAAAACGTCGGTAGTCTTGCCGGAAGACAGCAGCTCAAAGGTCCTCTGGTCGTCCAGGGGAAGGCGGTGCAGGTCTATGCTTATTCCCCGGGTCTGCTCCACCATCTTGACGGCCCTATCCAGGATGGTCAGGCTTGTCAGCCCGAGGAAGTCCATCTTCAGCAGGCCCAGCTTGGCCACCGGGTCCATGGCGTACTGGGTCATGGCGATCTCGCTGGTCTCGTCCCCCTTGGGCCTCTGCAGGGGAAGGTACTCGGTCAGGGGCTCGCTGGCGATCACCACACCTGCGGCGTGAGTGCTCACGTGGTGGACGGTTCCTTCCAGGGCCTTTGCTGTATCCACCAGCTTGTGGATGGCCTCATCGGAGTCGTAGATCTCAGCCAGCTCGGAGCTGGTGGCCATGGCGTCGTCCAGAGTGCGCGCCTTGAAGGGGACCAAGCGGGCCACCCTGTCCACGTCGGCGTAGCTCATGCCCAGGCTTCGGCCTACGTCCCTAAGGGACGCCTTCGCGCCCAGGGTGCCGAAGGTGATGATCTGGGCCACCTTGTCCCGGCCATATCGCCGCGTGACGTAGGCCAGCACCTCGTCGCGACGGTCGTCCTGGAAGTCCATGTCTATGTCGGGCATCTCCTTGCGCTCCAGGTTGAGGAAGCGCTCGAAAACCAGACGGTACTCCAGCGGATCAACCTCGGTGACGCCCAGGCAGTAGAGGACCAGGCTGGCGGCGGCGCTGCCCCGGACCCCCAGCAGGATGTTGTTCTGGCGGGCGAAGGAGATGATATCCCAGACCACCAGGAAGTAATTGGCGAACTGAGTCTGCTTTATGACCTCGAGCTCATAGGCCAGCCGCTCTTCGATCTCCTTGGACGGCTTGGTATACAGCCGTTTAAGGCCGTCCCAGCACAAGCCAGCCAGGTACTCTTCGGGGTCGGCCCCGTCGGGGACTGGAAAGCTGGGGAGATGGAGCTCGCCGGTGGACAGACTAACGTCGCACATCTCGGCGATCAACTCCGTGTTCTTCAGCGCCTCCGGGAAATCGCTGAACAGCTCCGCCATCTCCTCGGAGCTCTTGAGGTAGAAGGAGTCGTCCTCCATCTTAAGGCGCTTCTCATCGTGCACCGTGGTGTTGGTATGGATACAGATGAGCACGTCCTGGAGGTATGAGTCGGCCTGGTGCACGTAGTGGGAGTCGTTGGAGACCACCAGGGGTATGTCCAGGTCCCGGCTCATCTCGACCAGCGCGTCGTTGATGGCGGGCAGCTCGTCCACGTAGGCGTGGCGCTGAAGCTCCAGGAAGAAGCCTTTCTCTCCCATGAGCTCCTTGTACCACAGGGCGGCTTCCCGGGCGTCCTCCAGCCGCTGCTCGGTGATCAGTCTGGGCACCTCGGCGGTGGGGCAGCCGGACAGGATCACCAGTCCTTCGTGGTACTGCTCGAGGAGCTCCCGGTCGATACGCGGCCGGTAGTAGTACCCCTCCAGGTGGGCCTGCGTCACCAGCCTGATCAGGTTGTGGTAACCCTGGTTATCCCGGGCCAGGACGGTCAGGTGGTAGGGACTCCTCTCCGAGGGCCCCTTCTCGTGACGGCTGCTATGGGCGACATAGACCTCGCACCCGATGATAGGCTTGATGCCCGCCTCCCGGCATTGGGAATAGAACTCGACCGCGCCGTAGAGGGAGCCGTGGTCGGTGATGGCCAGGGCGTCCATGCCCAGTTCCTTGGCTTGAGACACCAGCCGGGGTATGCGGCTGACGCCGTCCAGGAGGCTGTACTCGGTGTGTACGTGAAGGTGGGTGAACATTTGGGGTGAGGAAACGATATTACACCCCGGTGCCGGCGTCAAGGCAGGGGTCCGGGTCGGGGCGAAAATTGGTCAAAATTCACCATGCTATAATTTTACCCAAACTACAACACTGCGGTGAAGAGTATGCTCAGCAGCCTGGAGATCAAGAACTTCAAGGGAATAAAAGAGGGGGCCGTCCGGGATTTGGCCCAAGTCAACGTACTAGTGGGCCGCAACAACTCGGGAAAGTCCACGGTGCTGGACGCCCTGCTGCTGATGCGGTGCGCGTTTGCAAGGACAGACTATCTTGGCAAAGACGGGATAGAGCAGGTAATCAAAAGGAGAATCGATAGAGGGAAGGTTGACTATCTGGACCTTCACTATATGCTACGTGCTGACGACCCCCTTATCCTAGCAGCGCGGTTTCTTAATAGCGGTGAGTTGAGCCAAGAATGGTGGCCCGAACAACAGCAGACAAAGGTTACTGCTACGGCGAATGTAGGTGCCAGCGCAACAAAAGACGTCCGGCCAGCCCTAGCATGGTCTGTTAACGACCTTAACTACCAATTAATTCATAACTGGGGCGGCACAGCCGATATATCCATAAATAACATGAAGTTTATTGGCCCTGCGCACATCCTAGACACAAGTTCTCTCCGAGGTCCGTTTCTTGAGAAAATCTGGGGGACCCTTTTCCTTGATAGGCGTGACCGAGACTTACGAGAAATGGTCAATGAGATATATCAACTCAATATTGAGGCCTTTGATCGGGGAGACTTCGGCAGATACAACCGGATAGCGGCAGGACTGCCGGAGCGTGGCGTTGCCGTCGACTGGCTGGGGGACGGGTTGCGGTACCCTCAACATCCTGGCCCTGGGGATGCTGCTGGAGGGCACCATCCTGATGGTGGAGGAGCCGGAGACCCACCAGCACCCCGAGTCCCTGAGGAAGCTGACCCAGACCCTCTTCGAGCTGGCCAAGAGGCAGAACCTCCAGCTCTTCCTAACCACCCACAGCTGGGAGTTCATGACCTACGCCCAGGAGACTGCCGAAGAGAAAGAAATCGACCTCCGGATGCACCACGTAAGGCTGAACGAGAAGGGTGAGTTCGACGCCCGAAGCTTATCCCTTCCCGACGCCAAGCTCCTCACGGACATAGGGCACGACATCCGGTATGAGATAAATACATAGGTGCCAAGTAGGTGCCTGAGATACCTCTAATCGTGGAGGGAGGCACCGACTTAGCCTTCTTCAACAGATTAACACCGTTAGAGTCGTTTCCTCCTAACGTTTCCTTGGTTCCCGGACACGTAGGTGGAAGCAGACAAAAGATTCAGGACGCGGTTAAAGCCCAACTATCCGCCGGTACCGAGCAGATCATTGTAGCTGAGGACTTGAACGGCAGGAACGCCCAACAGGTCGTTCAATCCCACAGGGACTCGGTTTCTAACCACCTAGAGAGTCCGGCGATCAGCTTGTCAGATCCGCAGGACCTGTTTCAGATCGGAGACGTTACGCTGGCCGTTATCCCGATGGGCCTTCAAAACGATCCCGATCTGATTGCCCTTGGAATTACTAACCATGCAATGGAGGACTACCTAATCAAGTTGCTGCTCCTAGACGAGGGGCTTAGACGTGCTGTGCCCGGCTTCGGTAACCTCGTTAGCCAGTTGGCCTCGACAATAAGGAGCTACAACGTACCTTTCGATTCTTCGAAGGATTTCTTCCAGCTCATCAAGCCAATCATAAAAGAAGGCTACAGTGACACTGGAGTTCTAGAAGGTCTCTTCTGGAACTCCAACCCAGCTATGCTCCGACGAGTCACCGGCCCGCTCCTTGAACGGCTGGAGCGGGCCGGTTCTGTGCAGCCTGGGTAATTGCGCAAGCCTAGATCAGGGTCTTGCTTTGCCCCGCATCCACGTTGATGCAGGTCCCGGTGACCATGCTGGCCCGCTCAGAGGCCAGGAAGGCGACGATGTCCCCCACAGGCTCCGGCCAACCGAACTTCCCGGCCGGCATGTTCCGGTCGATGAACTCCGCGACCACCTCGGGTGGCTGGGTCTGGGTGAAGGTTTCCCAGCCGCCTTCCTCATGGACGATGGATCCGGGGGCAACGGTGTTGACCAGCACGTTGTCCTTGACCAGCTCGACGGCGGCGAACTTGGATGCCGCGTTGAGGGCCGCCTTGGACGACATGTAGTCGAATGCACCACCGTATTCCCTGCCCCATATGGAGGAGATGTTTATGATCCGCCCCCAGTGCCGCTCCTTCATACCGGGGATAGCCAGCCACATGAGCCGCAGCGATCCGTAGAGGTTGAACTCGAAGCCTGCCTTGAACTGCTCTTCGGTGGTATCCACTACCGTGGAACCGCGTCGGCCTCCCACGTTGTTGACCAGGATGTCCACGGGCCCCAGGGCCGACACTGTACCATCGAACACCTTTTTGGCGTCTGCGGGCTCCGATATGTCGGCCACGATTCCCACGGCGTTCACGCCCAGCGACTTAAGCTCGCTCACGGTGCCGTCCAGGGTGCTCTGGGTTCTGCCGCAGATGGATACGTTCACTCCCTCGCGAGCCAGGGACGTGGCGCACCTAAGCCCCAACCCCCGGCCGCCGCCCGTCACAATAGCGACTCTGCCCTTGATTCCAAAGTCCATGGTTCACCTCCACATGCTAGCTAGGATTCCGCGCCGATCGGAACGACATCCTATTTTACACCATATTCTGAGCCCGTATACTCGGCCCGCGCAGCCCGGAAACGATGGCACGGCGCGTTACACAAATACGACCAGGCATGTCCCCTTGACTCGGGATTCGGTAGGCATCTATAATTGCCTTAGTCGCAAGACGTTTTGCGCTTCCAGGTACAAGGAGGGGATATGACAGTCGTAGCCGAGGATGGGACCCTTACGATCGGGGTTACCGACAAGGCGTCGGAGAAGCTCAAGTTCTTCGCCAAGAAGCAGGGTTTAGAGAACGACTTCTTCGTCAAGGTTGGGGTGAAGGGCGGTGGATGCTCCGGGCTGCTGTATACCCTGAGCGTCGAGGCTGAGGCCGGCCCGGACGACAAGATCGTGGATAACAACGGTGTAAAGGTTTACATCGACAAGAAAAGTTACCTCTACCTGGCCGGGACGGAGCTGGACTTCTCCGATGGCCTGAACGGTAAGGGCTTCGTGTTCCAGAACCCCAACGCCAAGAAAAGTTGCGGCTGCGGTAACTCCTTCGGAGTGTAAACGGCCGAAACCCAGGACCGACCAATGAACGCCGCCTCTCGGGGCGGCGTGTTCAATTCCGGCCAGGTAAGGGGATATGCTTATGGCTCCACAACGAACGGCCCTCTATGACGCCGAGACTGCGGCGGGCGCCGGCTTCTACGAGTCCCACGGTTTTGACCTGCCTCAGACATACGGTGACCTGTTGGCCGAGTATCGAGCTTCCAGGGAAGGTGCGGCAGTTTACAACTCCTCCTACATGGGAAGGATCCGGGCGACCGGTACCGACGCGCTGGACCTGCTCAACCGCCTCTCCACCAACCAGGTCGTGTCCCTCCAGCCCGGACGGGGCGCCCCCACCGTTCTTACGACGGACCGTGGCCGCATCCTGGACCTGGTGGCAGTCGCCAACCTCGGCGACCATGTACTCCTCCTCACCAGCCCCCAGAGCGCCGACCGAGTAATCGAGTGGATCGACAAGTACACCATCGCCGACGACGTATCGCTGGAGGACATCACCTCCGTGACTGCCATGATCTCGGTGCTAGGGCCGGAGGCCGAGGGCGTCCTCCAGCGGTTGGCTGGAGTCGAGCCCGGCGCTTTCGAGCCCTTACAGTCCACTCCCGTGAAGATCGCGGATTCGGAAGGCCACGTGATCCGCAAGCCCGTGGTGAACCTGCAGGGATTCGAGGTGGTCGTGGCCGCCGAGGACGCTCAGACAGTCTGGGAGGCGATCGTGGCGGCCGGGGCCGTCCCCATCGGCACAGCGGCCTACGAAGTGATCAGGGTGGAGGAGGGCGCCCCCGAATACGGAAGGGAGCTGTCCGAGGACTACAATCCCCTGGAAACGGGCCTCTGGGGGTCCATCAGCTTCACCAAGGGATGCTACATCGGCCAGGAGGTCATCGCCCGCCTTGACACCTACCAGAAGGTACAGAAGCACCTTGTGTCCCTCAGCTTCGAGCCGGACGCCTCGGTGGAGGCGGGGGTTAAGCTGGCCAGCGACGGCAAGGAAGTAGGCCAGGTGACCTCGGTTGTCAAGCTACCCAACACCGGCAACCTGATCGGCCTGGGTTATGTCAGGAAAGAGGCTTCCGAGGCAGGAAGCGTGATCAGCCTGGCCGGTAGTGGAGCCTGGGCCAGGGTGGAGGCCATGCTGCTCCCCTTCGGGCCCGGAGAAAGCACCTAAACTTAAGTCATGGTGAAACCCGCAAAGTCGCAATAGGCATCGCGGAACTCGTCATTCCGGCAAAAGCCGGAATCCATGGCCAGGACTGGACACCGGCTTTCGCCGGTGTGACGGGGATCCTACATCACGACTGGGACAGCTCCCCGAACTGGCTCGTCTCTTCTCCGGTCTCCATGTAGGTCCGGGTCACGTGAATCGAGCCGTATACCCACAGGATCCTCATATTGCCACCGCCCCGGTTGATGAACCTGTGGGGCACTCCCGCCGGAATGAAGGTGGTATCCAGGGGCTGGACCGCTTCCTGATGTCCCTCGATCTCGGCTACCGCGTCTCCATCCAGGAGGGTCACCTGCTCGTCGGTGTTGTGGGTATGCACGGCGATGGAAGTGCCGGCCGGGAAGGTTGACACCCCACTGGAAAATATCCTGGCGCCGATGGCCTCCACCACCAGGGGCTTACTGTATATACCTCCGCCCCGATCGATGGAGGGGATCTCGTCGAAACGCAATACCCTGGCTCCGGTCATCACGCCTCCTTTAAGGAAAGTGTTTTCGGGTGAGCTCCAGGACCGTTAGCTAGGCATTATACAGTTGTGTTGGCCTGTCGAAAAGAGGAGAAACGAAGGCGTTCGTAGGTCGTCCGCTCTCCGGGCTATGCTATAATCAACGGCGCTTACCCTGTCAGGAGTGTCAGATGGCGGCCATCAAGGAGGGGACCCTGGACCTGGGCCGGTGGACAGTTGACCGCCGGTTCCTCGAAAGCTACCTGGGCGCGACGTCGGACGCCTCCACTGTATTCCATGAGTTGGAAGCGGTACCTCCGCTGGCCCTGGCCGCCCGGGCCATAGGCGCCCTGCTAGAGAAGTTAGCACTGCCTGCAGGCACCGTCCACGCTGCCCAGGAGCTGGAGTGCAAACGCTTGGTGCGATTGGGCGATGAGGTAACCTGCGTGGCCAACCTTTCACGGCCGTCGAAGAGAGGGGACTGGCACTTCATCTCGGTCAGCTTCACCATGTCAGGGAAGGATGGCCAGGTCCTTGTCGGTGCCAAGAGCACTGTGCTGGCACCCGCGACCGAGGCAGAGGGTGACTAGCTGGAGCGAAGGCACCGCTCTGCCCCCGGTCGGCAAGACCGTCACACAAGAGCAGATCACTGCATACGCAGAGGCCTCCGGCGACCACAACCCCATCCATCTGGACCCGGAGTTCGCTTCCACGACCCAGTTCGGTGGAATCGTGGCCCACGGCATGCTGACCCTCGCCTTCGTCTGCGAGATGCTGACCCAGGCCTTCGGCAAGAGCTGGCTCGAAACCGGGCGCTTGAAGGTGCGGTTCAAGGCAGCCGCCCGACCCGGAGACAGGGTGACGACATGGGGTGAAGTGGTCAAACAGGGCCACCAGGACGGAAGCCATTCGATGGAGTGCTCTGTAGGGTTGAGGAACCAACGTGGAGAGGATCTTATAGCCGGGACCGCACAGCTGAGCCTGACCGATTGAGGTTCAGGGAACAACGTAGGGAGGGTCCATGACGGCAGCCGAAGGAAAGAACCGAGGCGCACTAGTTCGTGTCGCAGTGGATGCTATGGGAGGCGACCATGCGCCTGCAGAGATCGTGAGGGGCGCCGTGCTGGCGGCTCGATCCGGTGGCGTGGCGATACTCCTGGTGGGGGACCAGCAGGACCTAGAGCCCGAGCTACAAGAAAGCGGAGGCGTAGGCCTGCCCATCACGGTGGTCCCCTCGGAGGGCAAGATCGTAGAGGAGGAGCATCCGGTCCAAGCCCTCCGGCAAAAGCCCCGGGCCTCCGTCGTAGTGGCGACCCGCCTGCTGAAGGATGGAAACGCCGACGCACTGGTGTCCATGGGCTCGACGGGAGGCACGGTGGCCAGCGCCGTCCTGATCCTGGGCACCCTGGAAGGATTGGAGCGGCCCTGCCTGGGCGGACCCTTCCTCGGGCTGGCCCCCAAGACCGTTGTAGTGGACATGGGCAGCAACGTTGACTGCCGGCCCCATCTTCTCCTGGATTTCGCTGCAATGGGTTCCGTCTTCGCCCGAAGCTTCCTGGGAATAGAGAACCCCCGGGTGGGTCTTCTCAGCGTTGGCGCCGAGGAATCCAAGGGCAATCGCCAGGTCCACGAAGGCTACCAGCTATTCAAAGAGAGCATCCTGAACTTCGTGGGTAACGTTGAGGGGATGGACTTCTTCACTGGCAGGGCCGACGTAATCGTATGTGACGGCTTCGTGGGCAATGTGCTGATGAAGTTCACCGAGGGCATGGGCGCCACCATGGCTGCTTATCTCAGGAAGGCCCTTGAAGGCATTGTACCTTCCGACGCCATTGACTCCCTCACCTCAAAGGTCTGGGAGGTGAACAACCTTCCCAAGAAGATGGGCGGACCCCTGTTCGGTGTCAACGGAACGGTCATCGTAGGGCATGGAGCTTCGAAGGCCGATGGAGTCGCCGGCGCCATCGATACGGCCAGGAGGTTTGTCGAGCTCGGCCTCGTAGAAGACATGCGCAAGGAGCTGGCCGCGCTGCGAGACCCAAAGGTCGGCTAACCACAGGAGCTCCTGACCCATGGTTCCCCATCGTGGCGCCGGCCCGGCACCCGAGCTACCCGATAAGAATCCGACATTAGAAAGGGCCACCGTTGGATCTGAATGGAAGAGTCGCGTTGGTGACGGGCGCCTCCAGGGGGATAGGGGAGGTAATCGCCATACGTCTGGCGGGGGCCGGCGCTAAAGTCGCCGTGAACTACCGCACGGGATGGGAGGGCGCCGCACGGGTGGTCGACGCCATCTCCACCTCCGGGGGTACGGCCACCGCCATCGGAGCCGACGTTTCGGTGGAGGCCGAAGCGGTAGCCCTGGTCAAAGAGGTCATCGATACCTGGGGAGCGGTGGACATCCTGGTAAACAACGCCGGTATCACCAGGGACAAGCTCCTCATCCGTATGGGTCCCGAGGAGTGGGACGAGGTGATCACCGTTAACCTCCGCGGCAGTTATCTATGCACCAGGGCGGTCCTGGCCCACATGATGCGCCAGCGCCATGGGCGGATCATCAACGTGTCCTCGGTGGTCGGCCTCTCCGGTAATCCCGGCCAGGCGAACTACGCGGCTTCCAAGGCCGGCCTCATCGGGTTCTCCAAGGCCATGGCCCGGGAGGTTGCCTCCCGCAACATCACCGTCAACGCCGTTGCCCCCGGGTACATCACCACCGCTATGGTGGAGCAGCTGTCCGAGGAGGCCCGGCAAAATGTCCTCTCCCGCATCCCGATGGGCCGCTTCGGCTCTCCGAAGGACGTGGCCGAGGTCGTGGCCTTCCTTTGCACCGACGCCGCGGGCTACGTCACCGGCCAGGTAATCGGAATCGATGGCGGCCTGGCGGTGTAGCCCGGTACGAAACGGCTGTCGTCCCCCGAATCAGCCTACTGAGGAGGCGCCTTGAGGAAGTGGCTAAAACCCAAAACGGGAGCCCTGGTGGTAGCAGTCCTGTTCGTGCTGGCGGGAAGCCTGGCCTACGCCCTCACCGAGATCAGCAGGGACGTGGACGGCTCGGTGATCGTGGGCACGGTGGAGACGGCTGAGGAGACGATTCTACTCTGGAAGAGCATCGACCCGAAGGAGCCTCTGACGGAGTTGGACTTCGGAATCGCCGACGTGAACGCCTTCGGACAGTTCAAGCAGCCGGCCGAAGTGCCGCTGTGGGTGGAGAACGGCGGCGACGTGCCCTTCGCACTGGGAGTCGACATCACGGACGTGCGGATCGACGGCTCTCCGGTGGGGGAGGTTCTGGCCCTTCGCTTCGAGCAGCCGGCGCGATACTCCATCTTCACCGGAGTTGAGCCCGAAGGTATAGGGACCATACACATGACCCCAGAGCCTGGTATCGACGGACGGTATGTCGAAGGCACCGAGGTGCGGCTGGAGGCGCGGCTAAACCTGGCCCATGCCGCGTTCGTCAGGTGGGAGGGAGACGCCTCCGGCACGAACCCCGTGACCATGGTGACCGTGGACCGCAATCTAAAGGTAGTCGCGGTGTTCATACACATCGGGACGGCCACGCCGACCTTCTCTCCCACACCCCGCCCGGTTGGAGGCCCGGCGGGTGACCCGGCCCCAACCCCCGCGCCTACCGCCGCGCCTCAGCCCACTGCTACGCCGCCTCCGACCCCGACACCTACCCCGACGAGGCCACTGGCAGTCATCGCCGTAGTTAACCCCGGACAGGCCGTGGCCTTCAAGGCGGAACTAAGCTTCCTGAGGACGCCCCAGGACCTGGGTCTGACCACCGGGTCCAGAATCACCTTCACGGCGCGGTTCAGGGCCCAGGGACCCCTTGTCCCGACCAGACCTCCGGACACCCCAACTCCTTGTTGTGTTAGACTTGGCGGCCACCCGGCCTTGTTGACCAACGCGGACGTCTCCCACTTCAACGTTCACGAATGTGGCAGCGGCATCGGCTGTCTGTCCCACGTCGCCCCTCTGTACAACGGCCTGGTGGAGTACAACCCGGAGACCGACGACCCCTTCGACATAAGGGGTGACCTGGCCCAGAGCTGGGAGCTGAGCCCCGACGGGAGGAGGTGGACCTTTCGCCTCCACCAGAACGCCCGATGGAACTATGGAGTTCAGCTCACGGCTCGAGACGTGGTCTTTAGCCTGGAGAGCATGGTCGACACGGACCAGTCCAGGCCTCGGGTAGGTGCCATCGCCCCCTTTTACGAGAGCTCCCGGGTGATTGACGACCTCACCGTGGAGGTGGTCACCCCCTTCCCGGCCGCGCCGTTTCTATCCCTTCTGTCCACCGAGTGGTTCAAGATTATCCCTCAGCACCACGTCGAGAGCGGGAAAGATATGAACCGGCCGGAGAACGCCAACGGTTCGGGTCCGTTCAGGTTGGTGGAGGTCGCGGGTGGAGAGCGACTCGTTTATCAGAGGAACGAAAACTACTTCAAGGAGAACCGACCCTACTGGGACGGCATGACATACTTTGTCATCCAGGACCCGGCCACCATCATGGCCGCCTTCCGGGCCGGCCAGCTACTTGGCCACGTCCACCCCTTCAACGGCCTGAGCAACGAGGAAAACCACGAGTTGGCCAGGCTCGCTGAGGACCAGGGCAGAGTCCAGTGGGTGGGACCCCTGAGCCTCTTCTGGATACATATGAACACTCAGCAGCCGCCCTTCGATGACCCCAGAGTAAGGCGCGCCATGAACCTGGCAGCGCACCGTGACCCCTTCGTCGAGGTCTTCGCGGCGGGCCAGAGCTTTCTGGGCAGTCCCTTCCCGCCCAATTCCTGGTTCGGATTAAGCGAAGAAACATTGCGGACTATGGCCGGTTACCGGATCAGCCAGGACGGGGGCAAGCACCCGGACGACTTAGCGGAAGCAAAGCGACTGCTGGCCGAGGCCGGAGTTGCCGATGGTTTCGCGGTCAGCCTGGTATGCCCGAACGTGACGAATTTTTGCGCTTTAGCTGAGGTAATGGCCGACGAGCTAGGAACTTTCCTAGGCTGGCGCCCCACAATAGAGGTGACTGAGACGGCCGTTTGGTTGGCCCGTCTCCGCGAGGCCGATTTCGAGCTTGCCCCAGGCGGCTACGCACACATGATAAACGACCCCGACGACTTCCTGGCCGACATTTACACCGAGGGGGCGCGGACCAACTACACAAGCTGGAGCCACCCCGCCATCGAAGAGCTCTTCCAGGCCCAACGGAGAGCGCTGGACCGGATTGGGCGTCTGAGATACGTCGCGGAAGCCGAGCACATCCTCATCCACGTCGACAACCACGTGGTTCCCCTCTTCTGGAGGCTTTTCGGCCACTATGCCGACAACCGTATCCGTAACCTGAACCCGGTCGGCGCCTTCAACAACTCCCTCAAGGCGGAGCATCTTTGGTGCGATCCAGGCTGCTAGGAACCGCCACAGAACGGAAAGGAGCCCGAGCCGATCGTGAAATCTGCGGAGTACCAGGGCAGGTCCCTCAAATATCTGGCCATAGAGCCCGACGGCTTCAGTCCTGAGGCCAGCTATCCGCTGGTGATCCTCCTGCACGGGTTCGGGGCCGGCATGCATGACCTGGCGGGCCTCACCCCGGCCATCGACCGCGAAGGATACCTCTACGCCTGTCCCAACGCACCGTTGCCCTTCCAGGTGGGCCTGGGACAGACCGGCTACGGCTGGACGCCGCCGTGGGGAAAGGCCACCGCCGAGGACAAGAAGCAGGCGAGGGAGATGCTGGGCACCTTCTTCGACGAGGTGATGGAGCAGTACCACGTCTCTCCAGGGAAAGTGGTGCTCATGGGGTTCTCCCAGGGGGGCTCCATGACTTACCGCTGCGGCCTGCCCAGGCCCGAAACCTTCGCGGGGCTGGCCTCCCTCAGTTCCTCCCTGCAGGACCAGGAGGAGCTGCGCACCCAGCTACCCCAGCAAAGGACCCAGCCCATCTTCATTTCCCACGGAGTCAACGACGATATAGCGCCGGTGGACATGGCCCGGCAGGCCAAAGCCTTCCTGGAGGGGGAGGGGTACACGCCCTGGTACAGGGAGTACCCGATGAAACACGAGATCAGCCAGGAGGTGCTGGACGACCTGATCCCCTGGGTGAAAGACGTGCTGCCTCCCTTGGGGCGTCAGTAGGATACGCTAGTCGGCTAGCCGCGGGAAACCACGCCCGATCTTCGCGCCATTGGAGAGCACCGCGTAAGCCCTTAGGTGCCGAAAGAAAAACAGGAACTTCCCTACGTCCAGCTGTAGCTCCCTGGTGCTTCGAGCCAGGTCTTTGGATACCAGGAGCCGCAGGTCCTCCTGGACGACGGTATCGTATCTGGACATGTCCCTTCTGCCGCTTACATGGGTATCGACCGATACCTCGTAGAAGGGTCCCGTTCAGGTCGAGCAGGCTACGATGTCCACCACCGCCGACCCGCCACGGGATTCGATCAGGTCCCGGGCCTCGTCCGAAAGTCTCACATCCATAAAGGCTCCCCTGTACGCCAAATCTGCTTTTTAGGATGCGCCGGGGCGCCGGCAGGTGCATTGCCGAGAGCGGAGGCGCACGAGATTACCGAGCTTTGAGCAAGAGCTCATTTCGCGCATTCACGGAGGCCGGATGTAGAAGGCTTCCTTCCTGGAGCAAGGAGCAGAGGTCCCGCTCCAGGAACTTCAGGATCGCAGCATCCAGGCTGTGGGCCGCCAGCTCGTGGAGCTCTGCCTGGAAAGGATAGCGGGCGATCTTCTGTGGGTCCAGCTTGTCCGCCAGG
The DNA here is from genome assembly GCA_965248975.1 of Dehalococcoidia bacterium. GTDB lineage: Bacteria > Chloroflexota > Dehalococcoidia > Lucifugimonadales > JAGWBF01 > CBDFKU01. The sequence continues at coordinate 86,187 of CBDFKU010000010.1, read as the reverse complement.
TAGACCGCCTTGGCCACCGGTCCCAGGCCGGCGCGGCAGGTGGTGTGCCAGTACACCGCGTCGTAGACCTCCCCGTCGTCCAGACCTTCCCGCTTCAGCAGCTCGGCCCCCACAGGCCCGTGTAGTAGGACCGGCAACCGCTCCTCCACCGGGTGGATGGGTATGCCCATCTCCCGCGCTCGGGACAGCAGATCATCGCCCTTCATTGCCCGGGCCACGTCGTGGGCCAGGGCGCCAAACTTCACCTTGTCCTGGTCCATGTCGTGGCGATGGGCCAGAGTCAGGGCCTCCTGGAGGACTCGGTGTATGTGCTCGCGAAGACCGGAAGGGAGGGCATCCACCCTCCCTTCGATTGCAGCTTCGATCCCAGTGGCCACCGCTACCCCAGTGCGTTCAGCTTTTTGCCGCCAAGCAGGTGTACGTGGGCGTGCTCGAGGGCCTGGCCAGCATCGGGACCCTGGTTGAGGACCAGACGGTAGCCGCTGAGGGTCACCCCCTCCCGTCGCGCCATCTCCTCGGCGACCACGAAGATGTGGCCCATCACCGGCACCTGGCCCGGTCCTACGTAAGCCAGCGATGCCAGGTGCTGGTTCGGGATGATGAGCAGGTGCACCGGCGCCTGGGGGTTGAGGTCCCTGATTGCGTATATCCTGTCGTCCTTGTAGAGGGTCTTCGCCGAATTATCCCTCGGTATCTTGCAGAAGATGCAGTCCCCGGTAGTCATGTATGCCTCCGTCCAGGGAAGATGTAGGGCCGACGCTAGATTCCCAGGGCCTCGGCCAGCCGCTCTCGGTGAAAGGCGGAATCCCCGAAGGCGACCTCGTGGGCCCTGGCGCGGCGAGTGTAGAGTTGGAGGTCGTGCTCCTGGGTAAATCCGATGGCCCCGTGGCAGGTGTGGGCCAGTGCGCAGACCCTCCTGTAGGCCTGGCTTACCCACGCTTTGGCCACGGACACCTCCCTGGAGGCCGGAAGCCCCTGGGAGAGACTCCAGGCGGCCTGATAGGCCGTGAACCGGCTGCACTCGACCTCGGTAGCCATGTTGGCGCAGTGGTGCTGCACCGCCTGGAAGCTGCCCACCGGGCGGCCGAACTGCACCCGCTGCTTGACGTAATCCGTGGTCATGTCCAGGACGGCCTCCGCTCCTCCCAGCATCTCCATGCACCGGGCGGCGGCGGCCCTCTGAAGGGCGCGCTCCACCACGGGCCACCCCCCGTCGGCCTCACCCAGCAAGCTGTCAGCCGGGACTCTGACACCCTGGAAGATCACCTCACTCTGCTTGTCGGAGCCCAGGGTATTGAGAGGGTGCACCTGGATGCCCGGGCTGTTTCCGGGCACCAGGAAGGCGGATATGCCGTCGCTCCCTGTGCGGGCCACGACTATCATCAGGTCGGCCAGGTGGGCGTCAGTAACGAATAGCTTGCCCCCGTCGATGAGGTAGTCGGCGCCGTCACGGCGAGCCTTCGTCTGGATCCCATCGGGCTCGAAGCTGGCGCTGGGCTCGGTGAGGGCCAGGGTCATGAACACCTCACCACGGCAGATCCGGGGAAGGACCTCCTGGCGCTGCGCATCGGTGCCGACATCCAGCACCGTCATCCCTCCCAGCACTACGGTGGAGAACAAGGGGCCCGGCATCAGGGCGCGGCCGGTTTCCTCGAGCAGGACCGCAAGGTCCATGAAGTCCCCTCCGAAACCGCCGTACTCTTCCGGGAAGGCGATTCCGGTCCAGCCAAGCTCGGCTATCTGCTGCCACATCTGGGGTGAGTAGCCCTTGTCGTCCTCCTCCATGGCCCGCACCAGGGTCGTGGGGCACTCCTGCTCCAGAAACTCTCTGGCGCTGCTCTTCAGCATCTGCTGGGTCTCGTTCAGCCCGAGGTCCACTCCGTCCTCCTCGAATCTGTGCCCGATGTTGGGACCTAGCCGTCGCTTCTAACTCGATGGACAGCTGATATTATGATGGCGGCGAGAGTCTACGGTAGCTGGTGCTACCTGGCGTCTCGGTCGTTCTCCCAAAGGCCGAAGGTGTTCCCCTCGGTGTCGGCGCACTGGGCGTTGTATCCCACGTGAGGTATCGGTGTCTTGGGGACGGCCACCTTTCCGCCCAGATCCTGGACCTTCCGCAGGGCCTCGTCTATGGAGCCGACGGTATAGTAGTTGACGGTGGACTGTCCGGCGGCGGTCCGTTTGATGAGGCCGCCCAGGGCATCCCCTTCGGCGGCGCGAAGGACCCAGTATTCCATGTTGGGTACAGGCACCTTCTGGGCAGTCCAGCCGAAGAGCTGGCTGTAGAAGCGCTCCGCCCGCTCCGGCTCGTCGATGGGTATGTCGAAATGGATCTCCTGCGGCATTTACCCTCTCCTCTTCACGTTGGTCGCTGGGGCGGGTCTGCTAAAGCTGACCTAACCCCGCGGCAGGCCCAGCCCCCTGGAGGCGATGATGTTCCGCTGCACCTCGGAGGTGCCGGCGGCGATGGTGTGGGCGAAGCTGAACATCCAGTTCTCCGGCACCCCTCCGTTTAGTGGAGCCCACTTGTCCCCCGGCCGCAGTTGCCCATACAGGCCCAGCACTTCCATACAGGTGGAGGTCACCCGTTGCAGAGTCTCCGAGCCGAAAACCTTGCTCATGGAGGCCTCTTTGTTGGGCACCTGCCCCTGCCCCTGCATCCATGCCACTCCGTAGGCCAGCAGGCGGGCCGCCTCCACCTCCATGTATCGCTCTACCAGCATGTCCCTGACCCGTTGGCGCCTGGAGGCCGACCCGTCGGGGTTGCTCCGCAGATGTTCGGTGACGTCGTCCAGGAGCCTGCGGGACTGGGCAGAGTACTCTATGCCCGAGCGCTCGAAGTCCAGGAGGGTCACCCCGACGTACCAGCCCCGGTTTTCCTCGCCCACCAGGTTGTCCTTGGGGACCTGGACGTTGTCGAAGAATATCTGGTTGAAGTCGTGCTGCCCGGCCATGTTGTGGATCGGCTGCACTGAGACGCCCGGCGACTTCATGTCAACCAAGATGAAGCTGATCCCGCGATGCTTGGGTGCATCGGGGTCGGTCCGAGCCATCAGCATCATCCAGTCCGCGTAGTGGGCCATCGTGGTCCATATCTTGCTGCCGTTGACCACGTAGTCGTCGCCCTCGGACACGGCGCGGGTCTGCAGGGACGCCAGGTCCGAGCCTGACCCGGGCTCGCTGTAGCCCTGGCACCACTGGACCTCGCCCCGGGCGATCGGTAGTAGGAAGGTCTTCCGCTGCTCCTCAGTACCGTAGATCATCAGGGTGGGCGCCAGCATACGTACGCCGAAGATGTCTCGGCCCGGCACCCGGTGGTAGGCCATCTCCTCAGTGAAGATGGTGGACTTTATCGGGGAGGCGCCCTGACCGCCGTACTCTTCAGGCCAGTTCATCGTCAGCCAGCCCTTCTGGGCCAGCTTCTTGCGCATCTGCCTGGTGAGTTCCCAGTCGGCCTCCTCGGGCCACCTGGCGTTCCCTTCCCAGTCGGCGGGCATCTCCTGCCGGAAGAAGCTCAGCAGATCCTGGCGAAACGCCTCGTCCTCGTCGGAGAATCTGAAGTCCACGGGCCAGCGCCTCCTTGGGTGCAATTGGGGGTGTAAGACGAAGATCGGTCCCGGGGAAGGTGCTCGGTATGGCGAACTTAGCTGCCTACCGCAACGCAGGTTACTGTGCGCACCACGCCACTGATGGTGTGGATCTTCTCGGTCACCAGCGCACCCATGGTGTTAATGTCGGGGGCGTCGATAACTGCGATGACGTCGTAGGGGCCGGTGACCACGTCCACGGACTGCATCCCACCGACGGCCTTCAGACTGTCGGCGACCTCCCTCGTCTTCCCGACCGCCGTCTCTATGAGGATGAACGCGTTGGTCGACATCGCCTACCCCCCTGGGCCGACACCGATGGACTAGGTACGATGAGAAGGTGGGTTCGCTCCATGGCTCGACTTGGCCCCATTCTACGGCCACGGCTAGGGCCTGTCAAATGATACGAAGCTGAGCCATCGCGAAGCCGATGCTATAATAACGCCGATGGCCGAAGAGATGGAACTGCTGGTGCGGGGCGCGTCGGAGCTGGGCCTGCACCTCACACCGCAACAGGTCGAGGGGTTCCGCCGCTACTATCACGAGCTGAGCAGCTGGAACCGTCGAATGAACCTCACTGCCATCGTCGACTACGAGGAGGTCCAACTCCTGCACTTCGTGGACTCCCTCACCGCGTCCCTGGTACTGCCCGAAGCGGTCAGGAAGGGTGGCCGCGTCCTGGACATCGGCTCCGGCGGCGGCTTCCCGGGCCTGCCATTGAAGCTGGTGTTCCCTGGAATGACCCTTGCATTGCTGGACTCGGTGGCCAAAAAGACCTCCTTCCTGACACACCTGGTGGAAGCTCTCGGGCCTGAGGGCGTGGAAGTGTACACCGGCCGCGCCGAAAACCTGGCCCACCGACCCGACCTCCGGGAAAGCTTCGATGCGGTCCTATCGCGTGGAGTGGCCCGGATGCAGGTGCTGATGGAGCTGGCTCTGCCCTTCTGCAAGGATGGCGGGATTGCGGTGACCCACAAGAAGGGGGACATCGGCCCGGAGGTGGCGGCTTCTATCCACGCCATGGAAGTTCTGGGAGGCCAGGTCCGTGAGGCCCGGGGCGTCGACGTGGAGGGGCTGAGGGACGGGAGGGTGCTGGTGGTGGTGGACAAAGTGAAGCCAACACCGGCCAAGTTCCCTCGCCGCCCGGGCCTCCCCGTAAAGCGCCCTTTGTAGGTCCGTTGGTTCCCTTATGAGATATAATCCCTCCATGAAATGGGCCGTAGCCGCGGCACTAGTTTCAGCCCTGGCGCTGGTCGCGTGCTCAGACGGTGAGCCTACACCTCCTCGCAGCCCGACCTCCGACGTTGACGCCACCATAGAGGCGGTAGTGGCTGCTACCCTTACCGCAGTCCCATTCCCCTCGACACCAGGTTTCGCACCCGATGTAGAGGCAACGGTCGAGGCACACGTGCGGGCGACCGTGGAAGCCGTCCCCACGGCCACTCCTGTATCCACTACCCTTCCCATCGGTTCGACACCCAAACCGACCGAACCACCGGTCGACGTCGAGGCCACCATTGCCGCCGCAGTGCAGGCTACCATAACCGCCCGGTTCCGCATCTCCTTTACTCCGGAACCGGGTTTCTGGGAGCCGGTACTTGATCCCCCACCGGGACCCGACGGTAAGTACCCAGCGGGCACCGAGGTGAGCATACGGATGTTCCTGTATCTGGCCCACTCCCGGTTCGTCGGATGGGAAGGGGACGCCTCTGGCACCAACTCCACGATCACCGTGGTGGTGGACCGGGACCTGCTCATTCACGCGGCGTTCATACACATAGGCACCGCCACAGCCCTGCCTCCTCCTCCGACCCTGACCCCCACACCTACCCCCACTCCCAGCCCATCGGCACGGCCCGACGTACGCATTGACTGCGTCCTGTTCGACGGCACGGTTCCCCGGACAGAATCCGACGAGTACGTCCAGATCACCAACCACGGCGACAGAACCCAGGACCTCCGGGGGTGGAGCCTTTCTGATAGCGCCGACGCCGGTCGGGTATTCCTTTTCGCGGAAAGCTACCTGCTGGGCCCCGAGGAGACGATACGGGTTTACACCAACGAGCTTCACGACGAGTGGGGTGGATTCAGCTTCGGCGTGGGCACGGCCATCTGGAGTAATCGGACAGCCGACACCGCAGTCCTGCTGGACGCTGACGGGAGAGTGGCGTCGGAGGCCAGCTACGACGTGGCATCTCCACCAGGATGCGCAGGCTAAGTCCGGGCCGGCTACTCGCTCCAGGCGAAGCGCCAGCCCGGCAGGTCCACCATCCACAGTCCGTCTTCCAGGACCATGGGGATGATCAGCCCCGGCATCAGGGTGCTGCTGGAGACCGTCTCGTTGTCCCGTGTAACGCCGAAGGGCAGGAAAGCGAAGGCATGGTGGTCGTCGACGTAGCTGGTCGGGGCTATGCCCAGGTCGGTCAGGTCCTCCAGGGGCCACATCTTCAGAATCACCTGCCTGAAGTCGTCCATCATTGTTCCAAACATCGGATGCTGAGGATCGTGGGCGACCCGATAGACCATCTGGAGGTCGATGCCCTTTTGGGTTGCCCATACGCCCTGGCGAACTCCCCGGGTCTCCTTGGACAGCATGTTCCAGGCGGCGGCCATGCCGTTGGACCTGACGGCCTCGACGAACTGCCCCGACCGGAGGCCGCACTCGTCGGGCGATGAGCTCCGCTTGATACCCGGTATCCTCACCTCAGCCTCCTTGCTGGGCCCATTGGTCCCTCCCCAGCAGCCATTTTATCATCCGTCGACCCCCGGCACCCATTTCGATGTGCTATTTACGGAGATGCCGGGGGAGACTATAATAGCGGACAGGGCCCTCCTCGTGTGGCCCGACTGCGGTAGCGACCCCTGTATTCGTCGCCCAAAGCTCTCACTAAGGAGGCGTTCCCATGATGCAGCAGCCCGAGAAGAAAGTCATTGACGCCGGAGAGGTGAAGTTCTCCCTGCAGTATCGCCAGGATCTGATGCCGGATCAGGGCCTCTGCGTGCAAGTCCTCAGCGATATCGAGGGAAGGGGAGTGGAGGTCTTGCGTTTCGACTGCTTCGACCAGGACCCCCACTACCACTACGGCCCCCACAAGAAGAACGAGAGGCTGCACCTGGACAAGACCACCACCGGCAACCCCTTTGGGTGGACCCTTGAACAGCTCAGAAACAGGCTTCCGGACATGATACGAAGGGCCGGCTACGACGATGTCGCCGATCGCCTCGACAGCTATCAGCAGGGCTCCATGGTGGCGGCGAAGCTTGACGAGGTCGAGTCCGTGGGCCGGGAGATGGCCATCAGCCAGCGCCGCACCGTTACCCACAACAGGGGCGACGAGATCATTGAGGCGGGGAACATCCGGTTCGGGCTCGAATTTCGCGACCTGGCCATCATAAACGACAGAGGCATGGCCATCCACGTCCTCAGCGACGTGGCCGGCCAGGAGATCGAGCTCCTAGCCTTCGACTGCTTCGATCGGGCGCCCCACTACCATTACGGCCCCAGGAACAAGGATATCCGCATATATTGGGACATGACCGCGGTGCCCGACACGCTGCGGTGGACCCTTGATCAGTTCAAGGACCGAAAGCTGCCCTCCATGATCGAGCGGGCAGGATACCCCGGGGTCGTGGCCGGGTTGGATAACGACCTCATAGTCTCCAAGATAGAGGAAGAGGTGGAACCTCGATCCTTGGCTATCCGGGCCGCCAACTCCAACTAAGGTGGTTCCGGTGCCACCAGAAGCAGCGGCACCGGCCTGGAATCGACGCGTGTTCCGAAGGACTGGAATCCCGGTATGCTGGGTTGGCCCAGGCGTGCCGGGATTCTCGCGTTCAGGATCGGCGGGACAGCACGGAGACGTACGTGAAACTCCTGGAGCTGCCTCAGGCGAAGTACGTGCCTTATGCCAACGCCGCCATCGTGACCCTCACGACAATACTTGAGACCCACCGGGGTGAAAGGCCATAGATAAGCGCTCCGATACACTAGTGATCGCCAACCCGGCCGCGGCCAACGGGCGGGTCGGACGACGCTGGGACCGTATCCATGGCTTGATCAAGGACAACTACCGGGAACCCTTCGACGTGGAGCTGACCCGCCATCGCGGCCATGCCACCGAGCTATCCCACGAGGCCGTGGCTGCAGGCTACGGAACCGTGGTAGCCGTGGGTGGTGATGGGACCTTCAACGAGGTGCTTAACGGCCTCATCGGAGATCCGCCCGGGGCCCCTCCAGACATAGCCCTGGGATTGCTTCCCATGGGTACCGGCAACGACCTGGTGAGGACTCTGGGCGTACCACGCGCGTTCGACCGGGCGGTGCAGTCGCTCAATCGGGACGAAACCAGGCTGATCGACGTGGGCGTGGTCCGGGCAACGGGCCCGGAGGTGCTCCGGCGGTCAGATACTTCATGAACGTAGCCGACGTCGGGTCCGGGGGAGCGGTGGCAGCGAAGCTTAACAGCAGCACCAAGATCTTCGGCTCCCAGGTCTCCACCCTGTGGGCTATAGTGTCGACCATGGTCGGGTTCAAGAACCCCACTATCGCTTTTAGCATCGACGACGGCGCCGAAGAGCGGGCGGTCGTAAACGATCTCGTCTTGGCCAACGCTATGTACTTCGGCGGTGGACTGAAGCCCGCCCCCGACGCCCGCATAGACGACGGGCTGTTGGATGTCGTCACACTAGGGGACTTCGGGTTCCTGGAGAGCCTGCTGAACCTCCCCAGGCTCAAGCGAGGGACGCACCTGACTCATCCCAAGGTACGGTCTTACCGGGGCAAGAAGGTCGCCGTCCGGTCGGACGAAGAGGTTCTGGTCGAGGTCGATGGGGAGGTGCTGGGCACCCTGCCCGCCACTTTCGAGATAATTCCACGGGCGTTGAGGATCAAATAGGTACAGAACAGGACAATCCCAGTCTGCGAATCGGACCGGATCGTGGGGCCCTGCCAGCACGCCCCCTCAAGGGCGACAGACGCACGCTGGATAAGCGGTGGCTGGCCCAACTACACCGCGACGGACTGTCGTCCTTCATAGGGACAGAACACACGCCGCCTCCGGAGCTCGGCGTGGCCGTAGACGAGTTCAACCGGGGCGCCTTCTGGAGCTGCCACGAAACGCTGGAGCGCCTGTGGCTCGACGCGTCATATCCCATCCGCCTCTTCTACCACGCGCTGATCAAGGCGGCGGTGGGCTTGCTCCACCTTGAGCGGCACAATAGTCGCGGGGCGGCGGCCAAGCTTCAGGACGCGATATACGGCCTGGTTCCGTTCCTTCCGCAGTTCATGGGTCTGGACACGGATCGCCTGCACCTCGAGCTGGTCGCGCGGCTGGACCTAATCGAGACCGACGGTATGGTGGATTGGGCAGCCATCCAACAGCTACCGCGGGCGAACATCATATCTATCTGACTGGCGAACCTTCAACGGCAAAGAGCTAACATGACCCAGCAGCTCGCTTTCCATGAGGTTACGTAGGAGCGATCCTCGAGTAGCCGACCCCATCAACACCGCAGTCCGAATTTACCGGTGAGCCGGCGCCTCCGCAGCAGCTCCCTGGCCTTGGAGGCGGAGAACCAGACCATCCTACCGGTGATGTCGTCCGTCGAATGCAGATCGAGCTCCGTGAAGAACTTCAGGAGGAACAGGCCAGCTTCTCGGTCCGTTACGGGCGACTGCTGGACCACTGCCAGGGGCGCGACGGTATCGGGGCGTTTCAGTATATCCTCGCTCAGTGCGGCGTCGTAGTCCTCCCAAGTACAGGAGACGAACAGCTTGGGCGTCAGGTCTCGACGCGAGGAGAGCCAGTCCCAATATCTAGGGAAATCGGCGCCTCCCCCACCCAGACCTTCACCAGTATGGGCGAATAGAATGATGCTGTTGACAGCTTCCTGGTCATCTAGGTATCGGGCCATCTCATCTGGCTTCCTCAACCGCACAGGGCTGACGGATGCAAGACCGATGCCGCGCTTTGCCATACTTGTATAAAGACGGGCACAGAAGTCGGACTCCCATCCGAGGTGATTCCCCGATGCATCAACCATCAGAATACGAGGTCGCCCGGGGATAGACACAGAACTCCACAAATCCCGTTACCTTTTCCCTTGGCAAGGATCGGCATCCACAGTGTACCATGACTGGCAGTGTGGGGCCGACCCAAAGCCCAAGCAGGCTACGAAACAGCCGACCATAATTAGAGAGATCCGCAGGCCCCATTTGTAGCCCAACGGATTAATATGTATATCAACTAATCTAAAATATGTATCTACATATACAATCTATCGGGTGCCCTCCCATCCCCTAAGTACAACCATCTCCTATCGGCAGTGCAGCTAGCCCGATGAGACTGCAGTCAGTCTTGACCATCCTTCTAGAAGGAGTTTAGTGGCCAGATTTCCGAGGGTTCATCGGATGCAGAAACAAAAAGTTGACAACCGCCCGAGAGGTATGCTATCCTAATAGATACAGTCCCAGGAGCTAAGTAGGAACCTCCGCCAGGAGCGACCTAGAGGCCCCTGGGATTGTGCTTCTGTCAGGCCTTATACGGTAAGCAACTTCGGGCAAAAAGACAGGAGCGGCCACGCGTCAGACGTGGCCGCTCCTGTCTTTTTGGTGCAGCGAGTAGGTTTCCCGGCCTAGCTCATGGAGTCGTAGCTACGCAGCAGCTTGCCCGGCAATGCGCCGGTACATTCGGCTCCCTCGAAGGTGACCGTCCCGTTGACGATGGTGTAGCGTAGTCCCTTGGGCTTCTGTATGAACCGCCGCTCACCGCCCGGGAAGTCGTTGGCGTAGATGGGCTTGTCATACACGAATCCAAGCTCATCCTGGTTATAGACTATGATGTCCGCCCACTTATCCACACGCAAGGTGCCCCGGTCCTTGAAGTCGGCCAGCCAGCAGGGGAGGGCGCTCATCTTGTAGTGGGCCTGTTCCAGGGTCATGATCTGGGCGTCCCGGACCCAGCTTGCCAGGAAGTAAACCGGCCACATGCTGACAGATAGGAACCTGGTGTGGGCACCGCCGTCGGAGACCGAGATGTGGGAGTGGGGATCGTTGATCCGGGCCGCCACCACGGGGTCGTTCTCCTGCCCCGCATGCTGGGCAAAGACTGTGTGCAGGCCCTCGTCGATGGCCAGGTCCAGCCAGGCATCCACGGGATGCTTCCCCTCTTCCTTGGCCATCTGCTCCAGGGTCATGCCTTCGTACTTGAAGTTCCTCTCCTGGGCCACTTCCAGAACGCTGATCTTGTTCCACTTGATCCGCGTGAAGCGCTCCACGTCCGCCTTCATGGCCTCCCGGACGCCCTCGGCCTTTAGCTTCTCGGTCCGCTCCTCAGCGGAGCCCACCAGCGGTTTCACCCAGTTGGACATGTAGTCGAACATGTTGAACTCCGCCAGGGAGAACTCCGAGTAGATGGGCATCACAGGCTGCTGGAACACCGCTGGGAGTCCCTCGGCACGGCGTTCGGCCACCCAATCGTGGCGTCCGCTGTCCTGTAGCGAAATGTGGAGCTTGCTGCCGCTGATCCTCAGCATCTGAGCCAGGAGGTCCAGCTGTCCCTGGGGGTCTACCTGGCCTATGGTCCAGCCCATATGACCGACGCCGAACTCACCCATCACCTCGGCCAGCCCCAGGAACTCCTCCTTCGACGCCATGTGGCTGGGCAAGAAGCCCCCGTCCTCTGGCCGGTCCTCCATCTCCTGGTCCGCCGAAAATCCGAAGGCTCCCGCCTTCATCGCCTCATAGAACATCTGCTTCATCTGGTTCAGCTCGGCCTCTGTCACCGAGGTCCTCTCGCGGGCAGGCAGCATACCCAGCACGTAGCCTCTCATAGGTGAGAAGGGGAAAAGGGCTCCGACGTTGACGCCGAGACCTTGTCGGTCCAGGCTGTCTAGGTACTCCGGGAAGGTCTCCCAGTCCCACCTCATCCCCTTGCGCATGGACTCCAGGGGGATGGCCTCGATGCGGTTCATCATGCGCATGTTCAGGTCCCGGTCCTCGGGCCTGGTCGGTGCGAAGCCGAAGCCGCACTGTCCGATGGTTATCGAAGTGGCCCCGAACCAGCCCGACAGAGAGGCGTATGGGTCCCAGTTCAGCTGGCCGTCATAATGGGTGTGGAGGTCGATGGCCCCCGGGGCGACGATGCATCCGCTGGCGTTGATCTCCCTGGCGCCTCCGGCCGATATCTTGCCGCTTATCTTGGCAATACGCTGGTCCTTGACGGCCAGATCCGCTTTGAATCGCGGGATCCCCGTTCCATCTACGATAGTGCCACCCCGAATCACCACGTCATACTCTGCCACGGCTTGCTCTCCTCATGCGAATTTGTCTCCGACGACGACAATGCACGTTGGGCCCATTATACTACCACTGGCGGTCTGATGCGCAGGACTTCTCATGGAAGCTCATGGACCTTCGCCTAGGACCACGATCTCGTCCCACTCCTCTTTTTGCACCGGCTGGATGGATAGGCGCATTCCGCGACGCACCAGCAGCATGTTTTGGAGGCGGGGGTTCTCTTTGATCTCCTGCAAAGAAACGGGCCTGGTTAGCCCTCGATCGGCCTGGATGTCCACCATATACCAGAGGGGCTTATCGGGTGTACTCTTCGGATCGTAGTATTTGGAGTTCGGGTCCCAGGAGGTGTGGTCCGGATAGGCCTCCCGCACTACTTTGGCCGTTCCCACGACCGCCAACAGGGCGTTGCTGCTGTGGTAGAAAAGGACTCCGTCTCCGACCTTCATCTCATCCCGCATGAAGTTGCGGGCCTGGAAGTTCCGGACCCCGTCCCACTCGGCGGTGACATCTTTCACCAGATCGGCGTAGGAGTAGTCGGACGGCTCCGATTTGAAAAGCCAGTATCTCTGCTCTGCCAATGAACCCTACCTCAGCTGAGGTTCCGACGCTAGCTCGTTCCTACAGAGGCTAGGGCTTTCTCGACTACCCGGATCTCCGTCTTTGCGACATGGCTGGTGGGCTGGTCACCCAGGGCCTGTCGCTCCGGCGAGGCGAAATACTCTGCCTCCTTGGCAGGTATTTCTTCGGCATTGGAGAAGCTGCGCACCCAGATGAACTCGGTTCGGTCGCCGTTGACCCAGGCCGCCTCCACCGGTATGTTCAGCTTTTGGTGTATTGGCAGAATCCGTTCCTCGAACAGCTTCAGCCAGGAGTCCATCATGCCACGATTGATGGTGTAGATGCGTATCTGGGAAACCAAGGCGCTCAACTCCATCCCTATCCGTTACCCGTACCTGTCGACGGAGGAATTGTAGAGGTTCTCCCGAAGCCAGTCAAGTCTACCGGTGCGAGGGTGGAATTCGTCTGGTATACTGATTGTCACTGACGAGGGGGCTCTTCGACAGCCCTTTCCTGGAAGGAATTTTCCTCATGAAGTACGCTTCAGCTGTTTCGGATCAAGATAGCCTCGAAAGAGCCGTCGGCGAGTGTGTCTCCTCCGTTCGGGAGAACCTGGGGGCCAACAACGCCGACTTGACCGTTGTGTTCGTCTCTGGCCACTTCTCAGCCCAGTACGAGCGCATACCTGGATTGTTACGGGATGCCCTCGGTCCTACTCTGCTGTTCGGCTGCTCGGCCGGCGGAGTGATAGGCGGTGGCAAGGAAGTGGAGAATCGCCCGGGATTCTCCCTCACCGTGGCACACCTTCCAGAAGTAGAGATGTCTCCCTTCCACCTGGAAGGGGAGGACCTCCCAGATATGGACGCCGGTCCTGAGGCCTGGGAAGAGGCCCTCAAGGTTCCTGCCGGAGAGGACCCCCGGTTCCTGCTCCTGGCAGACCCTTTTAGCTTTCCGGCACAGAACTTTTTGATGGGGATGGATTACGCCTTCAGCAGGAGCGTCAAAATCGGCGGCATGGCCAGTGGAGGCCAGCGGCAGGGGGACAACGCTCTGTTCCTGGGCGACAAGATCTATCGGTCTGGAACCATCGGGATCGGCCTGCGAGGTAACATAGCCGTCGACACTGTGGTCGCCCAGGGATGCCGGCCCATGGGACCGCTGATGACCATTACCAAGAGCCAGCAGAACCTCCTGGCCGAGCTGGACGGCCGGCCTCCCCTGGAAGTGCTGCGGGAATGCTTCTCGTCGGCCAGCGAGCGGGACCGGGAATTAATGCAGCATTCCCTTTTCCTGGGCATCCTCATGGACGACCTCGTGGATATCCCTCAGCAGGGTGACTTCCTGATCCGCAATATCATCGGGCTGGACGCACGGGCCGGCGTCATGGCCATCGGCGAAGCTCTGAGAGAGGGACAGCGGGTCCAGTTCCACCTTCGGGACGCTTTAACTTCGGCCGAGGACCTGTCGAACCTGCTCACCAAGTATTCCGACGAAAACACCCACGGCAGGCCGGAGGGAGCCCTCTTGTTCTCCTGCCTCGGCCGCGGGGAGTACCTGTACGGCCAGCCCGACCACGACACCGCCCTTTTCGCAGACAAAGTTGGGGCCATTCCCCTTGGGGGGTTCTTTTGCAACGGAGAGATAGGGCCCGTAGGGGGGACTACTTTTCTTCACGGCTACACCAGCTCCTTCGGAATATTCCGCCCACTCAGGGAAAGCTAGCCGTCCACGCGGTAGTCGGCTAGAGATCGCCCTTGCAGCGCCCCGGGATTACGGCCGGCATGACCGCTTCGCTGACCGGCCAGTTCAGCGGCCAGGGCAGCCAGGCGATGGAGGGCGCGGCCGCCTGGGTCGACGCAGTCAACGAGGCCGGCGGTATCTTCGTCAGATCCCTCGGAGATAAGCTTCCGCTGACCCTCATCCACTACGACGACCGCAGCGAACCCCGGATGGCCGCTGAGATGACCGAGCGCCTCATCGTAAATGACCAGGTTGACATCCTCCTCGGCCCCTATTCCAGCGTCCTAACCATGTCGGCCGCTGCTGTCTCCGAGGCTCATCAACGCGTCCTTTGGAACCACGGAGGCGCCTCCGACGAGATACACCGGCAGGGCTTCTGCTGGGTGGTGGGCATCCTTGCGCCTGCCAGCCGGTACCTCCTGGGTGTCATCGATCTTGCCCGGGAGCTGGTCCCCGACTCGTCAAGGCTGGCCATCATCCGCTCCGACAGAGGGACATTCCCAGAAGCGGTGACCTCTGGAGCCGAATCATACGCCCTCCAGCATGGGTTTCAGATGGTTTTCAAGCACCGGTATCGGTTCCCAGAGCCCGACTTCTCGTCCATCATTACTGAGATGTGGAAAAGCGAGCCGGACGTCATCCTGGGTGTGGGTCTCATCCAGGATGACGTGCTGTTAGCCCGCCAAATGGCTGAGATGGAGCGCGGGGCCAAGGTGGTAGCCCTGGTTGCGCCGGGGATAGCACAGTTCGGTTCGGAGTTGGGGAGCAGGGCGGACGGGTTCATGGGCCCCAGCCAGTGGGAGCCAGGGGCGCACAACATTCCAGACTACGGGCCCTCCGCTGCTGAGCTGGCGGGGAGATTCGACGCTTTCGGCCCAATGGGAGGGGACTATGCCCTGGCCCAGGCCTATGCCGGAGGTCTGGTGGTCCAACGGTGCCTGGAGGAGGCTGGGACCCTGGACGACTGGGCCCTGAGACGGACGGCGGACCACCTGGACTTCACCACCTTCTATGGCCGATTCAAGCTGGAGCCGGAAACCGGGCTCCAGGTCGGAAGATCAGTGGTCATAGTCCAGTGGCAAGAGGGAAGAAAGGTCGTCGTATGGCCACGTGAGCTTCGGCAGGCCGAGCCGGTGCTCTTCAGCTAGCCTCGACCCATGGTCACAGCAGGCCCCAGTAACGTCCGAGGATGCGGCCGCACGACCCGCATGACACCAAGTTTAGCAGGCCGCTACTATCAACGCCGGAAGTGATCGCCCTTGGAGCTGGGTCAGCGCCGCACTCGGAGCAGGCCTCCGGATTCTCGCTCCACGGCACCAGCAAAGGAATCTGGTAAGAGCAACTGGGACAACGGTGCTCCATTACGCCATCGGGCATCGTCCGCTCGGCAGGGAAGTCGAGGGGGTGCCGGCATTCAGGGCAATGGGGTCGCAAGGCGTCCTCTGGAGACAGGGTTGATGGCACGATCGCGTTAGCCCCTGAACAGGTCCTTTGCCTTATCCAGGAAAGACTTCTTGTTGATGCCCGACAGGAACTTACCCCATTGTACCTCCGCGCTGGCGGACCGCTTCAGGTCCTTGCCCCGCTGTTCTATGATTTCCAGCACCCTTTTCTCCTCGCCTTTGTCCAGCCAAAACCCGTGTTCCGCCTCGCACAGGTCCAGCTCCAGGTCGTAGTGCCTGTACCTGAACCAGTGCATATGGGCGCCACACGTCGGACAAAGCAGGTCGCTGCCCTCGGAGCTGAAGAACATCGTACCCTTGACTAGATCGCCGTCGACGGTGTCCTCCAGCTCGCCGAGCTCGGGATGGTCCAGCCACATGCCTTCACAACGGGGGCACTTGTCCACCTCGATCCCTCGGTACATCTGGTCCTTAAGCACGACACTGCATCGGGGGCAGTCCATATCGTTCCTCCTGCTATGGTACTAGGGAAGAGGCACCGGCCACAGGTCTCTGCCTGTATTCCAAGTGTAGACCCTGTTCGTAAGTTCGGTCAATCGTAGGTAGTGACGAGCCGCCGCAGGTAGACTATAATATGGCGATGCGTTGGCTGCTATTAATCACTTTGGGGGTGCTGCTCGTGAGCTCTGCCTGTGGCGGCGATAAGTCTAGCGGTGAAGCCACCGCTACGCTAAACACCAACAAGGGCGCAATCGTGATCCAACTCTTTCCCGACGACACTCCCAAGACCGCGGAGAATTTCGTCACCTTATCCAGAAACGGCTTCTACGATGGTGTGATCTTCCACCGGGTGATCCCCGGGTTCATGATCCAGGGCGGTGATCCCCAGGGCACGGGCTTTGGGGGGCCCGGGTTCACCTTCGAGGACGAGTTCGTTACCTCCCTGGTCTTCGACGGCCCGGGAATCCTGGCCATGGCCAACACCGGCCCCAACACCAATGGCAGCCAGTTCTTCATCACGGTGGCTCCGACCCCCCACTTGAACGGTCGCCACACCATATTCGGCCGCGTAACCAGTGGCCAGGACGTGGTGGAAGCCATCTCGACGGTCTCCACCGACCGCGGTAACAAACCGCTGGAGCCGGTCGTGATTCAGGGTATACAGATCGAAGGATACTGATCCCGGCCCGGCCGCCATGCCGCAGGTCGACCGAACCTCAGGTGGAGAGTTCAGAATGGTGACAATGGACCCCAGGCTGGACCGCGACCAGATAGCCCGAGAGCTGGTAGACAAGGCCGCCGAGCTCTGGGGCATGGATAGGGCGGAGGTCATCCGCCCGTTCTTGGAGGGGGTCGCCGACAATCTGTGGATCGTCCGCCAGAACCCTCCGGACCCCGAGCAAGAGCCGGGCTTCTTCCTGCTTTAACCCACCGCTGTCCACGCATGGCACCCACCGGGCGCGGCCCGATCCCCTTCTTCGTTGACCCTAGACCAGGAGAGTTGCCATGACTGAGCCTTTTGACCTGACGGCGGCCCAGGCCGCCGGGGCTATCAAAAGAGGGGATATCTCCTCGGTCGATTTGGCCGAGTCCCTTCTCGACCGTCTGCAGCGTCTGGAGCCCTCGCTTCAAGCCTGGGTCACCGTCGACCGCGAAGAGGTCCTGACTACAGCCCGCCAGCGGGACGCGGAGCTCGAAGCCGGGAGCCCGGTCGGCCCTCTCCACGGGGTCCCCGTGGGCCTCAAGGACATCTACTACACAGATGGCGTGAGAACCGCGGCGGGTTCCCGAATCTACTCGGACTTCGTGCCAACCTACGATGCCACCAGCGTGGCCCGGCTGAAGGAGGCCGGCGCCATTATCCTAGGCAAGGCGGTCACTACCGAGTTCGCCAACGCCGACCCTTCGCCGTCTCGCAACCCCTGGAACCCGGCCCACACCCCTGGGGGTTCCAGCAGCGGATCGGCAGTCGCAGTAGCCTCCCGGACCTGCCCAGCGACCCTGGGCTCCCAGACCGGGGGCTCCACCTGCCGGCCGGCTTCGTACAACGGGGTGGTCGGCCTCAAGCCCACCTATGGACGGATCAGCCGATACGGCGTGATCCCTGTAAGCTGGTCCTTGGACACCGTCGGTATCATCGTTCGCACCGTAGAGGACGCTGCCATCATGCTTGGGGCCATGGCCGGGCACGATCCCAACGACCCCGGCTCATCGACGGAAACGGTGCCGGACTACCTCGCCGCTCTGGACGGCCTGGCGAGCCCGCCCCGAATCGGCCTGATACGGCAGCACTTCCTGGAGCGCTGCGACGAGGAGACGAGAAAGCACACCGAGGATACCGCCAATCGGCTAGCCGGCGCCGGGGCCATCGTGGAGGAGGTATCCCTGCCATCCAGCTTTACCAGCTGCTATGCCGCCCACAGGACCATCATGAACGTGGAGTGCGCGGCCTTCCACGAGCAGAGCTTCCGGGACCGGGCCGACGATTACGGCCCTAACCTACGGGTTGTGATCGAAGCCGGTATGCTCATCCCTGGAGTGCGGTATGTACAGGCCCAGCGGATGCGCCGCCGCTTCCGGGAAGAGATGACCGCCCTGGCCAATCGGGTCGACGCACTGCTTACCCCCACCACTCCCGCTCCGGCGCCCAGGGACCTGAACACCACCGGCGACCCCCAGTTCCAGAGCCCCTGGACCTCATCGGGCCTGCCCACGGTCACGATACCGTCCGGCCTGTCCGCCTCGGGCCTGCCCCTGGGAATACAGCTTGCCAGTCCTCCGTTCGCGGAAACGCGCCTCCTGGCGGTAGGCCGATGGTGCGAGTCGGTGTTGGGAGTGGAGCTGGTCCCGCCGGGCCTCAACTGATCATAGCCTCTCGACCCACGCCGTAGCCCGACAATTGGCTTCACAATGGTCCCTTTATGCTGATGCCGCCGTCAATTGCCCAGGTCTGGCCGGTGACATAGCCTGCTACCGGCGATGCCAGGTACACCGCCAGGTAGCCCACCTCCTTTAGCAGTCCAACACGGCCCAGCGGCACCATCTCCGACATCTTTTCCCCATGGGCCCGATAGTCTTCGGGAGACATCTGGTCAGGGTCTGGGAATATCCCAGGAGCGATACAGTTCACCCGCACGCCGTAGGGGGCCCATTCCTGGGCGAGGCTCTCGGTGAACCGCATCACGCCAGCCTTGGCGGCATCGTAAGCCGAGCTGCCTGCCCTGGCCCGGAACGAGGCGAACCCGGAGACGTTGATAACGCTGCCCTCCTTACGCTCAAGGAAGTGGGAACCGAAGGCTCGGCATCCCTGGAAGGCTTCGGTGAGGTTCACGTCCACGATGTGGTGCCAGTCGGCTTCGCTCATCCCGGGAGATCCGCTGCCCGGCAGCGCGACCAGGGGCTTCGGTATAGCATCGCCGACGCAGTTCACCAGCACGTCCAGATGGCCGAACTCCCGCAAGACCTCGACTGCCAACCGGTCCATGTCTGCGCCCTTCGTCGCATCCCCCGAGAAGGCCAACCCGCGACGTCCGGCTAACCTGACCTCTTCGGCGACCTTGTTCGCCCCTACGGAAGTCAGGCCCGTGACGGCCACGTCCGCGCCGGCATCGGCGAAGGCCAGGGCGATGCCCTTGCCAATGCCTCTGCCAGCCCCGACACAAAGCACCTTCTTCCCCTGGATTTCAAACTCCGATATGCCCATCTCGTGACCTCCGATACGAAGCTTCCCGTCTCTCTGCACATCATGAACCCGAATCTACGGTTCGGAGTGTAAACCGGGTTGTCACCGGCGTCAATCCAACCGAGCGCTCCACTGCCTGGTGTATCCAGCAGCGTTCTGCTAGGATTGAGATGAAATAGGAGATGGAATCGGGCAGAATCGGAGGAGGTTCGATGCAGGATCGCAACCGGAAGGGAAGAGACCTTCAGGAGCTGGCCGACCGACTCCTGCCCGGGTCCAACACCGGCAACATGGCCTTCGACCCGGAACATCGCCTGATCCTGCGAGAAGGCAAGGGCTCCCGAGTATGGGACGTGAACGGCAAGGAATACATAGATTACCTCATGGGTTCGGGCCCCATCGTGCTGGGCCACGCCCATCCGGCGGTGGTGGCCGCGGTAATAGAGGCGGTGGAACGGGGCAGCACCTTCTTCTCGACCAACGAGAACGCCGTCCTCCTGGCCGAGGAGATCACCAAAGCTGTGCCCTGCGCCGACCGAGTCCGATTCTCGACCAGCGGGACCGACGCGGTTTTCCAGTGCCTCAGGGCGGCCCGCAGCTTCCGCAAGCGTGATAAGATCATGAAGTTCGAAGGCGCCTATCACGGCTCCAGCGACTACGCAGTCATGAGCCTGGTCCCCGGCCCCGGGGACTTGAAGCCCTTTCCGGAGCCCGTTCCCAGCTATCCTGGCATCCCCGAGGTCTTGAAGGAGACGATGCTGGTCGCGCCCTACAACGACGCCGAGACCACCATCGCCATCATCGAGAAACACCACGACGAGATTGCGGGGCTGGTCGTCGAGCCGATGCAGCGCACCCTCCCGCCGTTACCGGGGTTCCTCCAGGCCTTGAGGGATGTTACGGCCCACTACCAGATTCCCTTGATCTTCGACGAGGTGGTCACCGGCTTTCGCCTGGCCTACGGAGGCGCCCAGGAGTACTACGGCGTCACCCCGGACATGGCTGCGATGGGCAAGATAGTCGGCGGCGGCTTCCCCCTTGCCGTGATAACGGGCAGAGAAGAGATCATGTCGATATACGATCAGGACGCGGCCGACCCGGAAAACTACGTACCCCAGATAGGCACCCTCAACGGGAGCCCCGTGGCCTGCGCCGCCGGCCTGTCAACCCTCGCCGAGCTCAGAAAAGAGGGGGTCTACCAGCAACTTCACGCTACAGGGCGCAGGCTTCGTGAAGCACTGCAACGGCTCTTTCGGGAGGCGGAGATCCCAACACAGCCTGCGGGGGAGGACCCGATGTTCGGGTTTTTCTTCGCCGAAGAGCCGATCACCGACTACCGTGGCACACTGAAGGCCGACACCGCGACGATGGGAAGGTTCAACCGCCTTCTCCTGGATCAAGGAATCCTCAAGAACTGGCCCGACAAGTTCTATCCGTCGCTAGCTCACTCGTCGGAGGACGTGGACCGGACTATCGAGGTCTTTGCCTCGGCCATCGACCGACTAAGGGAGTAAGCAAGGGACAGGATATGCGCACTCTCAAGATCCTGCCAACCACCGAAGAGTTGATTCGACTTCCCACCTTCAATCATCGTTTGGAGCTTGTAAAGGGCGAGCTATACGAATTGCCTCTGGAAGGGGCCAGTCAAGTGCAGCTCATACCTCGTCGTCATACAATTCGCATGTAATCGCGTGGAGGCGCTTTCCCAAGGAGCCCTGGTGAAAGAGGCGTGGCTCGTCACAGGCATTCCAGGTGCCGGCAAGACAACCGTGGCCCGGCTGTTAGCCGGTCGGATGGGCAGAGGAGCCCATATTGAAGGTGACCGGCTTCAGGAATGGATCGTGAGTGGCGCAGTGTGGCCGGGAGAGAAGCCAGAAGCCGAGGCGATGCGTCAGATAGAACTCAACATATGTAACCAGTGCCTTCTCGCACGGTCTTTCAGCGCGGCGGGCTTCATCCCAGTTCTCGATTATGTCGTCGCTTTCGGGGCTCTGCTGGCCGAATACCAGAGGCATCTGGCTCACCAGGCACTTCACTTGGTCGTGCTGGCTCCCTGCCAAGACGTAGCTCTGTCTCGGGACCAAAACCGAGAAGAGAAGACTGTGGCGGCCGAGTGGGTCCATCTGGCGCCCATATTCAGGGAAGAACTGACTGGCACTGGGCTCTGGGTAGACTCAAGCGACCTTAGTGCCAATGAAACAGTAGAATACATACTGGCCAACAAAGCTACCGCTCGGTTGTAGCTGATCACGTGGTACCCGCGTTGCCCTGCTCGCCTGGAAGGGTCCGCTCTGTGACCGGGTACTACAGGCGTTTCTCCCTGGAGGAGGCCGACGCCTATCTGCCGGCGACGCGGGTGGGTGGCGAGGCCCTGCCCCATTCTCATGGCCACCTGCCACGGCTGGTGGCGCCGGGCAGGAAGGGAGTCAAGTGGTTCGACCGGATCGAGGTGAACTATACCGGTAAGTGTTGGCGGCCCCCTACCCCTGTAGTGACGACTTGACTGGGAACCCTACCTTGGTCGCCACCAGTTTCTCTGGCGAGATGATGTGCCGCTGCAACCCCAGGTCCCCCGGGACCAGGCCCATGGCCAGGCCCATGAGCTGGGGTAGGTGCAGTATGGGCAGGTCGATCTTGCGCTGGGCCTGGGCCATGGCCTTTGGCTGGTACCCGTCCAGGTTAAGATGGCACAGGGGGCAGGGAGTCACCATGGCGTCCGCGCCCAGGTCGACGGCCTCGGCGGTGTGCTTAGCCACCATCGCCACCGAGTTGCGCTCGTTGATGGTAAGGATGGGGAAGCCGCAGCACCGGGCCTTGCCCGGAAAGTCCACCACCTCGCCCCCCAGGGCCTCGATCACCGACTCCAAAGAGGTCTGGCGCTGGGGGTTCTCGTCGAAGCCCAGGGCGTTGCTGGGGCGCAGTATGTAACACCCGTAGAAGGGCGCCACCCGGAGATGGCTCAGTGGGGCAGTGACGTGGCTGCGTAGCGTCTCCAGGCCCACGTCCTCGATGATGACCCAGAGAAGGTGCTTGATCACCGCCGTCCCTTTGTACTCGAGGCCTTCGTCGGACAGCTCCGCGTTGACCCTGGCCCGATGCTCGGGGTCGTCCACCAGACGCTTGTTGGCCTGGCTCATCACCCCCTGGCAGGTGCTGCATATGGTCATTATTGGAAGTCCCAGGCCCTCAGCCATGGCGAACGTGCGGGCGTTGAGCACGTCTCCCAGGAACTGGTTCTTCTCCTGGAGGACCCCAGCGCCGGTGCAAGAGGCCCCGGTCAGCTCCTCGAGCTCGATCCCCAGCTTGTCGCAGACCCGCATGGCCGCAGGATACAGCTCGGGGCACCCGCCCCTGGAGACGCACCCCGGGAAGAAAGCGTACTTTACCATTACTCTTCGGGCTCCAGTCTTCTGAATATGCGCCGGACGTTCTCCACGTTGGGAATCATCTTGTGGACGATGGGAGGCATCTTACCCCTCATGGCGGCCCGCAGGCCCACCGGCGCCAGGCTGAGCATGCCGGGCAAGTTGAACATGCCGAAGGTCTTCAGGGGCAGCTTCAGCTCGTCCAGGCGCCCACCGTGGCCCACTAGCTCGATGAAGGCGTCGGTGTGGCGGGCCCCGATTGTATCGTCGAAGCCGGCCCGCATGGCCTTGTCCCTCAAGGCCATGATCCGCTCCATGGGCGCCACTCCCTTGGGACACACCTCGACGCACTCGTAGCAGCGGGTGCAGTCCCAGACGCCGCCGTACTGGCTCAGAAACTCCAGGCGGCTCTTGTCCTCGGCATCCCTGGGATCGCCAACGAAGCGGTAGGCCTTGGCCAGGGCGGCAGGACCCAGGAAGTTGGGATCCACCTCCAACACGGTGCAGTCGGAAACGCAGGCGCCGCACATGATGCAGTCCATCACACCGGCCAGGTGTAACATGTCTTCGTTGGGCGCGATGTACTCGCCTTCCGGCTCGGGACCCTGGGGTTGCAGCCAGGGCTCCACCGCCCGGACCTTGTCCCAGAAGAGGGTCATGTCCACAACCAGGTCCTTCATCACCGGCATCACTCCCGCCGGCTCAACCGTGACGGACTCGCCGTTGGGTGAGATGGTCGACACCCGCGTCTTGCAGGCCAATGCAGCGTGGCCGTTTATTCGCATGGCGCAGGACCCGCAGATGGCGCTGCGGCAAGAGCACCGCAGGGCCAGGCTGCCGTCCATGTCCTCCCTGATCTTGATCAGGCTGTCCAGGACCGTGGTGAACCGGTCTATTTCCACGGTATAGTCCGACCAGTAGGGGGCCGGGTTTTCCGATTCTGGATCGTACCGTCTGACCTTGAAGGAGACTTCCATCAGTACTTCCTCTCTTCGGGTATCCACTGGGTTACGACCACCGGCATGTAGGAGACCTGGGGGCCGTCATCGGAGGGCGTGACCAGTATGTGCTTGAT
Organism: Dehalococcoidia bacterium; assembly: GCA_965248975.1. Lineage (GTDB taxonomy): Bacteria > Chloroflexota > Dehalococcoidia > Lucifugimonadales > JAGWBF01 > CBDFKU01. The sequence continues at coordinate 62,481 of CBDFKU010000010.1, read as the reverse complement.
CCAGTTCTCGTCGTCCCGCGCCGGATAGTCCGTCCGGTACTGAGCCCCACGGCTTTCCTTTCGCTCGAGGGCACTGAGGACAATGGTCTCCGCACAATCCAGCATGAGCCCCAGCTCCAGGGCGAATATAAGGTCCGTGTTGAAGATACGCCCCTTGTCCTCCACTGGTACCTTACCATATCTTTCCTTGAGCTGTCTTATGGTTTCCAAACCCTGTTTCATGCCCTGCTCTTCCCGATAGACGCCCAAGTGGCGGTCCATGGCGGTCCCCATCTCCCACCGTATCTTGGCCACCCTGTCCCCATTGCCGTCCCGGGCAAGCATTCCGGCGATACGCCGCTCCTCGTTCTCGACCCAGGCCTCCGGGTCGAAAGGCTTGTAGTCGGCGCCCTGGGAGACCTCGGCAGCGTCGTTGCCGGAGCGGTGCCCGAAGACAATGGTGTCCAGGAGGGAGTTGGCGCCCAGGCGGTTGCCGCCGTGCACGCTGACACAGGCGCATTCCCCGGCGGCGTACAGCCCCGGTACCCTGGTCCTGCCATCGACGTCCGTCTTTATGCCGCCCATCTGGTAGTGCATACCCGGCTGCACCGGGATCGGCTCTTTCGTTATGTCAACACCCACCAGGTCCATCCCGATGTCCAGTATTTGGGAGAGCCTTTCCTTGATCAGCCGCTCACCCAGGTGGCGACAATCCAGGAGAACGCAGCCGTCCACCCCGTTGCCGGCGGCGATCTCGGTGGCTTCGGATCGGGATACCACGTCCCTGGAGGCCAGCTCCATCATGTTGGGGGCGTACCTCTCCATGAACCGGTCCCCATCCTTGTTGATGAGGTAGGCCCCTTCGCCCCTTGCTCCCTCGGTTATCAGGACCCCGCTGCCCTTGAGGGTCGTGGGATGGTACTGGACCATCTCCATGTCCATCAGGGGCGCGCCGGAGTTGTACGCCAGGGCAATGCCATCGCCCGTGACTATCAGGGCGTTGGTGCTGGGCTCGAAGATCCGGCCCAGACCGCCGGTGGCCAGGATAACCGTCTTGGCGCGGATGGCGTAGAGCCTACCGGTGCGAATCTCCAGGGCTACAACACCGCAGCACTCCCCATCCTCTATGATGAGGGTGGTCACGAACCACTCGTCGTAGCTGGCTACCTCGGACTTCATCAGCTGCTCGTGGAGCACGTGGAGCATGGCCTGGCCGGTGAAGTCGGCGACGAAGAAGGTCCTGGCTCGCCGCTGCCCGCCGAAGGCCCTGGTCCCCAGCCGGCCCTCTTCATCGCGGTTGAAGATCACCCCCATGTGCTCCATGGAGATCAGCTCTTCACCCGCCACCCCGCACATAAGCTCGATGGCGTCCTGGTCCCCCAGGTAATCGCTGCCCTTCACAGTGTCGTAGGCGTGCTCTTCCCAACTATCGCCCCGGTCGACCAGGGCCGCGTTAATGCCCCCCTGGGCAGCGTTGGAGTGGCTCCTCACCGGATACACTTTGCTGATTATCCCCGTGTTGGCCCCACTCTGGTGCGCCGCCAGGGCGGCCCGCATTCCCGCAAGGCCCGCGCCCACTACCAGGACATCATGCTCAAGCATCCTTGTTTCCTCCCGGGACCATGGCCTAATATCTCAAAGCTAGTTCGACAGGAACAACACCATCAGCAGCGAGGCGATGCTCTTGGCGTCCTTGATCTCGCCGCTGCTAATCAGGCCGGGGATCTTATCCAGGGGAATCTTCACCGGCTCGACATGCTCATCGTCGTCCTGGGGCAGGCTGCTGGGTGTGAGATCAGTGACGAGATAGGCATGCATCAGCTCGGTGCAGAATCCAGGGGTGGTCCAGAAGCTGGAGAGCAGCTTTACGTCACCGCCCGTATGCCCCGTTTCCTCCTGAAGCTCCCTCAGCGCCGCCTCCCTGGGCGGCTCCCCACTCTCCACGCGACCGGCAGGCACCTCCAGAAGCATCTCCTCGGCCGGCTTGCGGTATTGCCGTACCATGATCACGTTCCTATGCTCATCGACGGGCACCACGCAGATGCATTCCTGGTGCTCCACGATCTCCCGTGTACCCTCACCGCCCCCTGGGAGCCGCACCTTGTCCACCCGGACGTTCAGTATCCCGCCCTCGTAGGCGAGGCGGCTGTCTATGGTGGGCTCGTTGTGTAATGTAGACATATATTTACAGCTAGTACTGGATCGCCCTGGTGCTGCTCTGTCCGCCTCCGAAACCGAGGCGTTGGGTCAGGGTGCTGTAGAAGTGGGTAGGCGGGTGAGCTCTGAGAAAGCGGCTTTGTGGGGACTCCTCTGGGCCCTGACCATGTCTCCGTTGATCAGCTCCCGGTCCACGTATCCATCCACGCTGAGCATGACCTGGTGGTCCGTCTCCACAGAAAGCTCGACCACAGACGTAGCAGGCAGTACCAGCGCCGGCGCCATGCCCACGTGGGGGGCCACCGCCTTGACGATGATCTCTCCAGCCTCGGGAGAGAGGATCGGCCCGCCCACCGAGAGGTTGTAACCCGGTGCTGCCCGTAGCGGTGGCGACTATGACACCGTCGGCGCCAAAGGTCGTCAGGACTGCGCCGTCGATGGAGGCGGTAACCCTGATGAGCCTGGTCACGGCGCCCCTACCCACCACAGCGTCGTTGAGGGCGTGGTGGACGTGCTCGTGGGCGCCCTTCGCCGATTTCCCGGTGCTTCTGCCATGGGTGGTCGCGTAATCTACCTGGAGCATGCACTCGCTCTTCGATCCGGGCGTTACCTTCGAGATATTGGGGCACGTTGTCCAGAGCCTCGGCGGCCTCAAGCTCGGTCATGAACCCGAGGCGTCCCATGTTGATGCCGAGGATGGGAATCCGGTGGGGCACCGACACCACGGTAGCCCTGATGATGGTCCCGTCACCCCCCACAGTGATGATCAGGTCGGTGTCCGTGGCCTCGGGTATGTCGTCTCCCACTTCGTCCGCCGACCGCACCCACCCCTTGCCACTCAGATCGAACCGCTCCACCAGCGCCACGGTCATGGCCTTGGCCTCAGGAACCCTGGAGTTATAGACTATTCCGACGATTTCAGGTCGATCCATCGGCCTTTCCGGACATCTGACGGTCGAAATCGCCGCCACCAGCACTCCAGCTAATCGTTGCGGCCATGAGGATACACCTAACGGGCCACCGGAAGTCTAGCATCGCTCAGCTTGAGTGTCAACAAAGGTGGCACCTCTGTGGGATGCGGTTGGGGCATCAATCGGACAGAAACGACATCTGGTGAGAAGTCTTTGGAAGCTGAGCGGTCTTTGGCGGCCAATCCCGGAAGATCTTGCTCAGTTTCAACCCCTGGTTCTGGTAAGATGAACCTATCTCTGACCCGTACAGTCTATCCGGTGGCCCCGCCATTCGCTCGAATACCAGCCTGGCAATTTTCTGCCCGTGCCGAAGCGAAAAGGGAACGTCGTGGGCTCTCACTTCCAAAACAGCCCTGGTGCCGTAGACCCCGTCCGGTTCGGAGAACCCGAACCCGGGATCGAAGAATCCCGCATAGTGGGTCCGCAGCTCACCACTGGTCGGGTCATAGGCGGTCATTTCCCCCGCCCACTCCCGGGGAACGGACACTCCCTCCAAAGACACCAGAAGGTAGAACTCTTCTGGCTCGAGTATAAGGCGATCGTGGTCCGAATGGACCTGCTCCCAAAAGTCCTCAGCCGGGTACTCGGAGATCTTGGAAAGATTGAGCAGCATGCTATTTTCTTGGCGCGGTAACCTACGACGTTATCCCCATCCCCGGAAAGATCGACCGTCAAGAACAAACCATCCGAGATGGTCGGCTCGGCCACCGGATCGGGCCGCACGCCGTTCACGTATTGGTAGAGGAGGGGCGCTCGGGCATGCGCCCATTGCAGCTCCGGATCGGACAGCTTCGAGTCGCCGTGCACAAGCCTGATCTGGTTGAGAGGAAGCGCCCTGGCGACTTCGATGGTAAACGACCGGGAGACGACCTCCAGGTACATCGGACCGGAATACCCCGGCGGAATCTCATCGAAACCCGGGCTGTCGTCGACGACGATTCGGGTGAAGACGTCCAGACGGCCGATCGAGCTCTTGGGGTTAGATCTCGCCCGAACGCCCTCCGGCAGATTCAGTCGCTCCAGCAACGGGACGAGGTAGGGACGGTTCTGCTCCAGCACGGCGCCGCTATCCAGTGGTATAGGTGGACCGAGCTGATAGTCGGATATGCAGCTGGATACCAAAGCGTGGCCGGGAAGGAAGCTGCTTCTGAGCCGGTAGGCCCACGAGCCCAGTCGCAGGTCGAGGCTGGCCGGCTGAATGCTCTTATCGGGAACTCCATCGTCAGCGGTGACCCAACCACGCTCGATAGCCGCCCGCCACGTGCTGTCCGGAAGAACTCCAGGTTTAGCTATTCTGTGGGCCTGTCTCACTGGTGTACGTCGAATATCATTGAGGCTAGCCGAAGCATAAACCAACCGTGTAGCGGCTGTCTATAGAATCCTGTCGGCCGGGCACGCCGGGATCCAGGGAACGTGTCGCGGGATAGACAGCATGCGTAGATCAGGGAACCGGCACGCCCGCGGTTACCCCGGCTACCTGGGGCAGGGTCTCCACCGACAGCTCCGCCAGCCTCAGCAGGGGTCCTGGCACGATCCCGAAAACCAGGATTCCCAGAGCCGACAACCCCAGTGCTACGCGAAAAACTGGGGAAGAGGGAACCCGCTCCTCCGAAGGAGCAGGATCGAGGTACATCACCCTGACTACTTTCAGGTAGTAATAGGCCGATACGACGCTGCTGATGACTCCCACCACCGCCAGCCAGGTGAGGTCGCTCTTGATAGCGGCCCCGAAGATGTACAGCTTCGCCATGAAAATCCCCGTCGGCGGCACGCCGATAAGGGCCACCAGGGCCAGGGCTAGGGCGAAGGCCAGATACGGAGCCCGTCGTCCCATGCCGGCGAAGTCGGCTATCTGGTCGCTGCCCACCTTGTTGGATATGGCGATGATTGCGAAGAAGGCGGCCAGGTTGGCTACCGCGTAGGTCCCCAGGTAGAACAGGATGGCCGTGGGACCGATGGTTTCCTCGGCGGTAGCGGTGGCGCCGATGGCCGCCAACCCGATCAGCAGGTAGCCGGCATGTGCTATCGTGCTGTAGGCCAGCAGGCGCTTGATGTTGCTCTGCGCAATGGCCACCAGGTTTCCGATGGACATAGACGCCACCGCCAGCACGGCGAACAGCATGTCCCAGTCCAGGTTGAAGGCGTCGAAACCGATGTAGAAGATCCGCAGCAGCACGGCGAAACCCACCGCCTTGCTGGCCACCGACAGGTAGGCGGCGATCGGGGTGGGGGAGCCCTCGTAGACGTCGGGCACCCACATTTGGAATGGGACCGAGGATATCTTGAAACCAAAGCCCGCCACGATCAGGGCAATCCCCAGCAGCAGTGCGAAGCTCCCACCGAAGGAGTCGCCGGCCGGCAACTCCTTCACGAATTCGCCGATGGACGTCAGGTAGGTGCTGCCCGTCACACCGAAAACCAACGCCATACCATAGAGCAGCAGGGCCGAGCTTATGCCACTCAGGATGAGGAATTTCATGCCGGCTTCGCTGGACCGGGCGTTCATCAGGAAGGCCGCCAGGGCGGCCAGCGGCAGCGCGGTGAGCTCCAGCGATATGTAGATGGAGATCATATCTCCCGCCGCAGCCAGCAGCATCATGCCGGTGGCGGAGAACAGGATCAGGCCGTAGTACTCACCCTGGTACCGACGCATCTTGCCCACGTAATCGGTGGAGGCCAGCACCACTAGCGCTACAACCCCCAGCACCAGGAACTTGAAGAACAGGGCGAACTGGTCCACGGTGAGGGTCTCGAAGATCCCCTTCAGCTGCTTCGGGCTCTCGTTGTCCACGTCGATCCAGAGCCAGATACTGAGGCCCAGGGGCGCCAGCAAGCCCAGGGCCGTCACGGCCCCCAGGAAGCCCTTTCGCTGCACCACCAGGTCCAGCAGGATGATCAGCAACCCAAGGCCGGCCATAGCCAGCTCGGGGGACAGCAGCCGTACGTCTTCGCCCGTCACGGGGCCGCCTCCAGCACAGGTGTGACCAGCTTGGTGCCGGCGTTAACGATGGGCTCGATACCGACGTCCAGCACGTCCGTGATGAACGCCGGGTAGACCCCCACTACCACGATGCTCACCACCAGCAGCGCCAGGGGGACCGCCTCTATCACACTAACGTCGGTAATCTGGGCGAAGCGCTCCCGGGGCGCCCCAAAGAAGACCCGCTCGATCATCCACAGCATGTAGCCGGCCGCCAACACGATGCCGAAGGCGGCCAGCGCGGTGGGCCACATGAACTCCTTGAAGGAGCCCAGGAACACCAGTATCTCGGCCACGAAACCGCTGAGACCGGGCAGGCCCAGGGAGGCGAGGCCCGCTATCAGGAACACCACGGCTATTATCGGCATACGGCCGGCCAGGCCGCCCAGATCGGGGATGTAGCGGGTGTGGGCTTTCTCATAGACCAGCCCCACCAGGAGGAATAGCAGCCCCGTGATGGTTCCGTGGGCAAACATCTGCATGCTGGCGCCCGTCAGGGCCACCGAGGAAGAGCCGGCGCCGGCCACTCCCACGGCCACCCCCAACATCACCAGCCCCATGTGGCTCACGCTGCTGTAGGCCACCAGGCGTTTCAGGTCCGTTTGCCTCAAGGTGATCAGAGCGCCGTACAGCACGCTTATTACCGCAAGGCCCACCAAAGCCCAAGAAAAGGCCTCGGCGTTGTTCAGGTCCGTGAACATCCCCACGCAGACCCGGATCAGGCCGTATCCGCCCATCTTCAGCAGGACACCCGCCAGCATGACGCTGACCGCCGTCGGAGCATCGGTGTGGGCGTCGGGCAGCCAGGTATGGAAGGGCCAGACAGGGAGCTTCACCGCGAAGGCGATGACGAAGAACCAGAACACCACACCCAAGGGAATGATGGCTGCACCCTGGATGCCCTTCTCCGCCAGCTCGGTCATGTCGAAGGTGCCGAGCCCCGGCGAGAAGAACAGTACCAGGATAGCCACCAGCATGAAGGCGCTTCCCAGGATGGTAAACATGACGAACTTCATCGCCGAGTACTCTTTGCGTCCGGTCCCCCAGATGGAGATCAGCATGTACATCGGCAGCAGCTCCAGCTCCCAGAAAAGGAAGAACAGGAGGAAGTCCAGGGAGGTGAACACCCCCATCACCGCCGTCTGCATCACCAGGAGCCAGATGAAGTACTCCTTTACCCTGACGCGGACGCCCCAGGAGGCCAGCACCGCACAGAACCCCAGCAGACCCGTCAGAAGCACCAGCGGAGCGCTGAGGCCGTCCACCCCCAGCCGATAGCTGGCGTCGAAGGTGGTGTTGTCGAACACCGACTCGCCGCCGATCCAGGCAACATGGTCCACCATCTGGAACCGCTGGCCGTCCGTATCGAACAGAGAGAACACGACGATGGCCAGGACCATGTTGGCCAGAGCCACCAGCGCGGCAAACAGGCGTACCTTCTGGTCACTCCTCAGCAGAGTGGCGATGATCAGGGCCCCTGCCAGCGGCAGGAAGACCGTTGCGGTGAGCAAGCCGTCGAACCCCACGCTAGATTTCTACCCCCATATCAGATAGGCCGCAACTATTATTGTTACCCCCAGAGATATAACCACGGCGTACCCTTGGAGCTGCCCCGTCTGGGCAACGCTGATGGCCCGTCCGGCGTTGCGGGACAGCCAGCCCAGGAACTCCACCAGGTTGTCCACTATCCTCCGGTCAAACCAGTCCAGGGTGCCGGCGATGCCCCGGTAGGTGCCCCGGTACACGATCTGCCCCTCGAAGAGATGGTCCAGGTAGTACCGCTCCGACAGCAGCCGGTGAACCCACCTGAAAGGGCGCCCCACTGTGGCCAGAGACAACCTCGGCCAGAAATAGATGGCCGTCGCCACTGCCGCGCCTGCCACGGCTACGCCCACCGAAGCCCCCGCCACCGGGATGCTAAACGCCTCCAGGTGCTCGAAGGGGCCGATGAAGCTGCTGAACCAGTGGTGGTCTATGCCCACGAAGCCGCCGCTGAAGCCCAACGGGTTCGCCAGGTATCCCGAGGCGATAGCGCCCAGAGCAAGGATCACCATAGGCAACACCATGAACATTGGGGACTCCGCCAGATGCACCCCGTGCTCCGCTCCGGCCGGAGCGCCGGCGGCCCGTTCCTCCATCTCCTTATCCACGCCACCCTTGAACTCCCCGTGGAAGGTCATATACATCATCCGGAAGACGTACAGCGCGGTCAGGAAAGCCGCTACGGCCAGCGCCCAGAACACCACGGCGTCTATCGTCCCGTGGCCTCTCCAGGCATGGAGTAGGATCTCGTCCTTGCTCCAGAACCCCGACAGCGGGAAGATGCCCGCAAGGCTGATAGAGCCTATCACCATAGTCACGTAGGTTATGGGCATGTACTTCCTCAGGCCGCCCATATACCTCATGTCGAAGGTACCGGTGGCATGGTTCACGCTTCCGGCACCCATGAACAGCAGAGCCTTGAAGAAGGCATGGTTGAACAGATGGAACACCGCGGCGACCAGCGCCCCGATGCCCAGGGAAGCCATCATGTAGCCAAGCTGGCTCACTGTGGAGTAAGCCAGCACCCTCTTGATATCGTTCATCACCAGACCCATGGTGGCGGCAAAGATAGCGGTGAAGGCCCCCACGATGGCCACGGCGCTCATCACATCCTCGGACGCACTGAACACCGGAAAGAAGCGGGCCACCAGGAAGACTCCTGCTGCCACCATGGTGGCAGCATGGATCAGGGCACTGACCGGCGTGGGACCTTCCATGGCGTCGGGGAGCCAGACGTGGAGAGGGAACTGGGCCGACTTTCCCGCCGCGCCGGCGAAGATGCCCACCGCCAGCCAGGTGATGGACAGACCGCCCAACGTCCCAGCAATAGCAGCCCCGGTGATTTCGTTGATCTCTAGGCTGTTGCCGCTGAAGAAGAGGTAGAGTATAGCCAGTAGCAGGCCCAGGTCGCCGAACCGGGTGACAATGAAGGCCTTCTTGGCGGCCGCGGCAGCCGCCGGCCGGGTGTACCAAAAGCCGATGAGCAGGTAGGAGCATACGCCCACCAGCTCCCAGAAGACGTATAGCTGTACGATATTGCTGGAGATAACGAGGCCGATCATGGAGGCGGTGAAAAGGCACATGATGGCGAAGTATCGGCTGTAGCTGGAGTCGCCCCGCATGTAGCCCATGGAGTAGACCTGGACCAGCAGGCTCACCGAGGTCACCACCAGCAGCATGATGACGGTCAGCTGGTCCACTATCAGACCAATGCTGATGGTCAGGTCTCCGACGGTAAGCCACTCGTGGACCCAGGACTCGGCGGCCGACGGCAGCGCACCGCCCTGGTTGTCGACGGATCGGAGGGCCCAGGCCGAAAGGGCAAGAGAGCCCCCGATGGCGATTACCGCGATCAATCCGCTCTGCTGAGGGGACCTGTTGAGGAATGGCCTCACTACGAGGGAGATAATAAGAAACCCGACGAGAGGTAAAAAGAAGATGGTCCATACTGCCTCTTCTGGGATCATCTTATAGCTTCCTCAGTATCTCCTCGGCCACGTGTTCCCTGCCCTTCGGCACCATTACCCGGAAGGGGACCTTCTCGCCCCAGTCCAGGATATCGCCTTCGGGGAGTATGCGAGTGGGAAGACCCTCGCTTTCGAGGACCTCCTTCCACATCTGCGCGGTGATCAGGTTTCTTGTTTTCTTGAACTCCGTCCACATATCATGACCTTGGCCACAGAGATACCGAGGCACAGAGCACTTATCCCGTCATCCCTGTGACTCTGCTCCTCTGTGGCAAAACGTTACCGCCGCATCATGTTAGCCTCGGTGACATCCACCGTCTCCCGGTTGCGGTACATCGCGATGACGATGCCCAGCCCCAGGGCAATCTCCGCCGCGGCCACCGTGATTATGAATATGGCGAACACTTGGCCGGTGAGCATCCGTCCCAGCTGTTCCTCAACCCCGGTCGGGACCACATACTTGGCGAAGGCCACCAGCGTGATGTTCACGGCGTTGAACATCAGCTCGATGGACATAAGCACTGTTATGACGTTACGCCTGGCCAGCGCGCCGTACAGGCCGATGGAGAACAGTATGGCCGAAAGTACCAGAAAGCGTTCCAGGTCCATCAGCCGGCTTCCCTCTCCCTGACCAGCACCAGCGCCCCGATTACCGCCGCCAGCAGCAGCACCGAGGCCACCTCGAAGGGCAAAACGAAGTCGTTGATCAGCAAGTCACCCAGTCCCGAGCGATCCGCGGCCTCCCCTATCTCAGCTTTTTCTTCGGGCGGTATTCCGCTGATGGTGTTGGTGTGGACCAGCTCGATCCTGTCCTGGAGCTCCTGAGGTTGGTCTTCCAGCAAGTTCCAGTCGGTATCGAAGGCGGCGAAGATCAGCGCGGCCACCAGCAGCGCCGGGAACAGGACCGCCACCGGCTGGAGGCGGTTGGGCAGGTTTCCCTGCTGCACCTCCCGGGTGAGCATGATGGCGAAGATGATCAGGATGGCGATGGCGCCGGCATAGATGAGCACCTGCACCACGGCCAGGAACTCGGCGTTCATCATCACGAAGAACCCGGCCACGGTAAGGAACACCACTACCAACAAGAGGGCGGCGCGGAAGATGTCCCGCACCAACACCACCCCCAGAGCGGCAGCCACACTTCCCACTGCCAAGACCCAGAATATCGCCTCTTCGAAGACCATCTACGGGCTATCCTCCTGGGTCCCGTCCGGCTCGTCTTGCCGGAACCGTGCGCCGGCCTTCTCGTCCTCGTGCCACCTCCAGGTCTCCCGTCCTGCCGCACGCCAGGGCAAGGGTTTGCCTTCGTGGGGATTGTAGCCGCCCCCCTCCAGCTGCGGACGGAACCAGGTGCTGGGCCGCTTCTCCGCCTGGCGAAGCTCATCGATGTGGATCACCAAGTCGTTCCGCTCGTAGCGTCCACGCTCGAACCCGCTGCCCATGAACAGAGCATCGTAAGGACACGCCTCCACGCAGAGGCCGCAGAACATGCACCGGCCGATGTCGATGTCGAAGACCTCCAGCCGGTATTTGCCCCCTTCCTGGGGCGCGGAGCCACTGGGATCGGTGACGATCTTGATGATGCCCAGGGGACAGTACTTGGCGCAGGATGCGCAGCCTGTGCACCGCTCCTCGTACCAGACGAACTCCTCACCCCGGAACCTGGGGTGCTGGCGCAGCCTCTCCTCGGGGTATTGCACCGTGAAGGGGCGTCTACGGAAGTTCTTCATTGTGACCATTAGACCTTTGATCAGGCCGAACCCGTACACTTTACTCGTCCTCCATGGAGCCGGGAGATGCTGCGTGGGCAACCGATGCGCCGGGCGGGGTTATCCGAGCCGTCCGCGCCGGCGGCCTCACCTTCTCCTTTATTATTCGACCGAAGACCCCTATCGCCACCACCGCCAGGGCCATGTTTATAGCCGTCATGATTCCCAGGTCGCCCCTGGTGAGGGCGCCTGTCGCGTCGTCCCGCAGGAAATACACTTCCAGGCTGGTGGCGAACAGGTTTATCAGGCTCAAGGGGAAGAGGAACTTCCAGGCGAAGGCCATGATCTGGTCGATGCGCAACCGAGGGAAAGTCGCCCTGACCCAGATGAACAGGAAGGCGAAGAACACCAGCTTCAGCATGAACCAGAGCGCGCCCAGCTGCCCGGACAGGAACGGGCCCGACCAACCCCCCAGGAACAATGTGGCCATTATTCCGGAGGCGGCAACCACGCCCCCGAACTCTGCCGCCTGGATCAGCAGGAACTTTGTCCCGCTGTATTCGGTGTGGTAACCGGCGGTGAGCTCTGACTCGGCCTCCACCACGTCAAAAGGTGTACGGTTGAGCTCGGCCGAGATTCCCAGGAGAAACACCAGGATTCCCAGGGGCTGCACCAACAGGAAGGGCAAGTCCTGGGCGTTTACCACGTCCGTCAACCTCATGGAGCCGGCAATCAGCACGACCCCCACCAGGGACAGCACAGTGGGTATCTCGTAGCTTATCAGCATGGCCACGCCACGCATGGCCCCGAACATGGCGTAGCGGTTGGCCGACGCCCATCCCGCCATGAAGATTCCCAGGGTGGTCACCGAAGTTACCGCCAGGATGTACAGCACTCCGATGTTCAGGTCGGCCAGGGAGGTGTTGCGGGCGAAGGGCACCACCGCCAGCATCAATATTAAAGGCATGACCATGACCACCGGCACCAGGGTGAAGGCCAGCTTGTCGGCCCCTCTGGGTATCAGGTCTTCTTTGGTGATCAGCTTCAGCAGGTCGGCAATGGGCTGGAGCAGCCCGAAGGGTCCCCAGCGGTTGGGTCCGATCCGGTTCTGGAACCGCCCCAGGATCCGCCGCTCTGCCCAGATGTATATCGCGGCCCCCAGGAGGACGCCGTTGACCAGGATGAACATGATGATGAAGCCGGAAAGGAAGTAATCCAGTGCGCAGAGGTTGGAGGGGAAGACCTCGCCGATGGCGTTGTATATGTGCCGGAAGAGGACGCTGTCGTAAAGGAAGCTGTCGGGGCCGATGTGGCAATTCATCGGTCGACTTCTCCCATGTTGATGTCAACGCTACCCAGGCTGACGATCATGTCGGACAGCTTCCAGCCGACCAGCAGGTCCCGGGTTACGGAGAGGTTCAGCAGGGAGGGGGAGCGTATTTTGCAGCGATACGGTGAGATGCTGCCGTCGCTGACTAGATAAAAGCCCAGCTCACCCTTGGGAGACTCCACCCTGCCATAGGCCTCTGCGCCCACCGGCGGCCTTAGCACCAGGGGCAGCTCTACCCGCACGGGGCCGTCGGGAATCTGCTCCACGCACTGCTCTACGATGCGCAGGCTTTGGCGCATCTCCTGCATTCGGATCCAGAACCTGTCCAGGTTGTCCCCGTTGGACCCCACAGGAACGTCGAACTCGACCCTATCGTACACGTCGTACGGATCGGCCTTGCGCCAGTCCCAGGCCAGTCCGCTGGCCCGGAGCACCGGGCCGCTGGTGGAGCAGGCGATGGCCCGGTCCAGCGGCAAGGTACTCACGTTTCTGGTCCTGACCAGGATTATTTCGTTCTCCACCAAGAGCTGCTCCAGCTCGCTAATATAGGAGGGCATGTCCTGAAGGAAGGTCCGGAGCGCCGGCCAGAAATCGTCGGGGGTGTCGAAGAATACGCCCCCCGGGCGCATGTAGCTGACGGTAATCCGGGCGCCGCACAACATCTCGAACAGGTCCAGTATCCTCTCCCGCTCCCGGAAGCAGTACATCAGGGGAGTTCCCAGCGCTCCCAGGTCCTGGAGGAAGAAGCCGGTGGCCACCAAGTGGCTGGCAACGCGCTGTAGCTCGGCGGCGATCACCCGGAGGTACTTGGCCCTCTCGGGTGGCTCAACGCCCAGCAGCTTCTCGACCGCCAGGCAGTAGGCTTGGTTGTTGGTCATGGACGCCACGTAGTCCAGCCGGTCGGTGAGGGTCACGATCTGGACGTAGTTACGCTCCTCGGCCAGCTTCTCCGTGCCCCGATGCAGGTAGCCGAAGACGGGCTCCACGTCGACGATCATCTCGCCGTCGAAGGTCACCCGCAGCCTGAACACGCCGTGGGTGCTCGGGTGCTGCGGGCCTATGTTGACCGTTACCGGCTCGGTCCTAAGGGGCATGGTCGGGTCAATACTCCACGGTGTCCTGGAAATCCTTGCGCAGGGGATGGCCTATGAAGCCTTCCCACAGCATGAGCCGCTTCATGTTGGGATGTCCCGAAAAGCTGACGCCCATGAGGTCCCATATCTCCCGCTCCTGGAAGTCCGCCCCGGGCCAGATGTCTATCACTGAGGGCACGACGGGGGCCTCACGGCCATAAACCTTCGACTTGACCACCGCGCTGTGATTGTGCTCGAAGGAAGTGAGCTGATACACGACCTCGAAGTACTCGACGTAGTCGACGGCGGTAATCGCGTTGAGGTAGCTCAGGTCCAGGCCTGGTTTCTCTTTGAGGAGACTCACGACCAATGGGATGCTCTCGGGTGAGACCCAGACGGCCCGCTCATCGGACTGGTCCACGGCATCAGGGTAGGTTCCCCGAATGTGCTCTGCCAGCTCTCCGCCGCCGAGAACCCTCGTCATCGTATCCCCTGCACGTCTCTAGGATACACCGGCAATCTGGCCCCGAAGGCTGTACTTCTTTATCTTTTCGTGGAGCTGCATGATGCCGTAAAGAAGGGCATCGGGTCGAGGTGGACAACCTGGCACGTAAACGTCCACCGGCACTATATGATTTACGCCTGGCACCACGCTGTAGCAGGAATAGTAGGGACCACCGCTGGTGGCGCAGACCCCCATGGATATCACCCACTTGGGCTCGCCCATCTGGTCGTAGATGCGGCGTATCGCCGGCGCCATCTTCCAGGTTACAGTGCCGGCCACGATCATCAGGTCGGCCTGGCGCGGAGTTGCCCGGAAGGCCTCCATACCGAATCGGGCGATGTCGAACCGGCCCATGGCGGTGGCCATCATCTCGAACGCGCAGCACGCCAGGCCGAAGGCCACCGGCCACAGCGCCGACTTCCTGCTCCAGTTCAGCAGGGCGTCCACCGAGGTGACCATGATGTTACGCTCGATGTCGTCGGGCACCTGGATTAACGGCTCGGGATAGGGGCTGGAGTGGGTCTGGCGCATGGCCCCCACCGTCTGCCCCTCCTCCCGGTCCAGGGCTCCGGTACGGGTATACAGGGGACCGTCTCCCCCGGGCACCTCCGCCGCCATGGCTACCTCCACTCCAAGTCTTGCTTCCGCCAAGCGTAAACCCATCCCACCACCAGGATCAATATGAACACCATCATCTCGATGAGGGCGAACAGGGGAAGCTGGTTGAAACGGACGGCCCACGGGTAGATGAAGATCACCTCTACGTCAAAAATGACAAAGAGGAGAGCGTACATGTAGTAGCGGAAGTTGAACTGCCCCCACTTGCCGCCGATGGTCTGCATCCCACACTCGTAGATATCCGACTTGACTTCGCTGGGCTGATGAGGACGGATGCGCACCTTGGAGGCCAGCCACGATACCAGCAGCATACTGGCGGGCACGATGAAGGCCACGACGGCGAATATGGCTATGAGCCCATACTGGCGAAAATAATCGTCGAGCACGCTACCCCACACCTACCGGGTCCGATTTCGCAGCGAATATACCACAAGCGTAGATGCAGCGCAAGTAAGAAAATCCCGCTCTAAGCCCCGCCCCGGAGCACGCTCATCGCCGCCTCGATCCGTTGCAGACACCTCTCTCGGCCCAGCACCTCCATCGTCTCGAACAAGGGCGGGGTGGCGGTCCTGCCGGTGACAGCCACCCTGATCGCGCCGAAGAGTTGGCGCCCGGAGAGGCCCAGCTCTGTCCCCTTGGCGCGCAGCGTTTCTTCCAGGGACGCAGCGGCGAAGGCCGAGACTCCCCCCAGTGCCTCCAGTGCCTCTGCGAGGGCCCGCCGGGTAGCGTCGGCGCCCATACCCTTCTGAATCAGGGACCCTGGGTCATAGTCCAGGCCGTCCCGGAAGAAGAAGGCGGTCATTTCGGTGGCGTCGCCCAGGGTCTTGAGGCGCTCCTGAACCAAGGGCACGATGCGTAGGAGGTAATCCCGGTCCAGGCTGACGCCATGCCCGTCCAGGAAAGGTGTCATCATGTCCGCCAGCTCCTGATGACTGAGTTGGCGGATGTACACACCGTTCATCCACTCAAGCTTCTCCTTGTCGAAGATGGCCCCGGCCCTGCCGATGCGCTCGAGGGAAAACCTCTCCACCATAACCTCCCGTGGCATCACGTCGGTCTTGTCATCCAGGGACCACCCCAGAAGGATCATGAAGTTGACCATGGCCTCGGGAAGGAAGCCTTCCTTGCGGTACTCCAGGAGAGCGCTGGCTCCGTGGCGCTTGGACAGCTTGGCCCGGTCGGGTCCCAGGATCATGGGCAGGTGGCCGAAGCGTGGAGGTTCGTAGTCCAGGGCCCGGTAGAGCTGCAGGTGCCGGGGAGTGCTGGGGAGCCACTCGTCGGCCCTCAGCACGTGGGTGATCTCCATCAGGTGGTCGTCCACCACGTTGGCCAGATGATAGGTGGGGTAGCCATCGGACTTGAGGATGACGAGGTCATCCAGAAGATCGCTCTGCCAGGTGACCTCGCCTCGGATGAGGTCATCGACGGTGGTCTCTCCCGACAGTGGCATCTTGAAGCGCACCACCGGGCCGATTCCTTCGGCTTCGTACCCCTGCCGCTCTCCCGGCGACAAGGTGCGGCAGCGTCGATCGTAGCCGAGGGAGAGGTTCCTGCTCTGCTGGTCCATGCGCATGCTCTCCAGGCGCGCCCGGGAGCAGTAGCAGCGGTAAGCGTGGTCAGTATCCATCAGATCCCGCGCGGCCCGCTGGTAAGCCTCCAGGCGCTGGGACTGGAGGTATGGTCCATAGGGACCACCGATCTCCGGGCCTTCGTCCCAGTCCAGCCCCAGCCATCTCAAGGACTCCAGGACCGCATCCATCGCCCCTTCGACGTACCGGTCCCGGTCGGTGTCCTCTATGCGCAGTATGAACTTCCCACTGTGCCTTCGGGCGAAGAGCCAGTTGAACAATGCCGTGCGAAGGTTGCCTACATGGGGTTCACCGGTGGGACTGGGCGCGAACCTGACTCGGACATTGCCTGCCAACTCAGACCACCTCCGACGCCCATTTTACCACGCCGCAGCTTCTCGAAACCCGGTATCTACTCGAGGGTTTCCAGAACCTGACATAGCTCACTGGCCAAGGGAGAGGTGAACTCCAGGTACCGATCTGTGCGGGGATGTTGAAAGCCCAGCAGATGGGCATGAAGGAACTGACGGCTCAACACGGGACTCTTTCCACCATAGAGGGCATCTCCTAACAGGGGATGCCCTCTGGACGCCATGTGGACCCTGATCTGATGGGTCCGGCCGGTGCGAGGGGACACCTCGACGAAGGAGTGGCCGTCCAGGTACCTCAGGACCCTGTATTCGGTGAACGCCTCCCGGCCCGCCGGCACCACCGCCATTCGCTTACGGTTCCACGGATCGCGGCCGATGGGCGCCTCGATGTGGCCCTCGGAGGGTTCGATTCTGCCTCGGACCAGGGCCAGGTAGCGTTTGCGCACCGTCCTGTCCTTCAACTGACGGGCGATGCCGCGGTGGGAGTGGTCGTTCTTGGCCACCGCCATCAACCCTGAGGTATCTTTGTCCAGCCTGTGGACTATTCCCGGACGGATCTCGCCTCCCACCCCCTGAATGTCGGGGCACAGAGCCAGCAGCGCGTTCACCAGGGTGTGAGATGGGTGCCCGGGACCCGGATGGACCGCCAGCCCGGCGGGCTTCTCCACCACCAGGATATCCGAGTCCTGGAAGAGGATGTTCAGCGGGATGGCCTCGGGCGCCAAGTCCACCGGCCTGGGAGGCGGCACCACCAGCGAGACGCGGTCGCCGGGCCGCACCCTCCTGCCGGCTTTGGGCAGGGCACCGTTCAAGAGGACGTAGCCTTCTTCCATCAACCGCCTCACCTGGGAGCGGCTCAGGCTAGGCTCCTCCTTCGCCAGAAACAGGTCCAGGCGCTCCTCCCCGGCCTCGACCACGAATTCCCTGCTCGTCATTGCTGGCTCCACTCGACCTCTCGGGAGTCGCAGGTCGGGCACACTCGCTCGCCGGGGATCCCCTCCATGTCCGAGCCGCAGACGAGGCACGGCCCCGGATCAGGGTCCGGGACGGGCAGGCTTTGGCCGCGAGTATCTTCCACGTCGAGATGACCGACGTCCCATGGGAAGGTATAGACGGGATCATGCGCCGGGCCGGCGGCGGCGATGTGCGGACACTTCCTATCCTTCCCGGCAAAGAGGAACAGCCATATAATGATGACGATTCCTACCACGATCGCCGCGTCGGCCAGGTTGAAGACGGGCCAGAAGCCCAGCTCGACGAAATCGGTCACCTCCCCCAGCCGCACCCGGTCCAGCAGGTTGCCTAAAGCCCCTCCGGCCTGCAGGCCCAGGCTCAGCCGCAACGGGAATCTCGTGAAGAGCTGATTGCGATACACCAGCATCAAGACGCCGATGCCCACGATGGAGGCCACGATCAGAAAAAGGGTCTGGTCGGGGAAAAGGCCGAAGGCGCTACCGGTGTTGACGGTGTGGACTATGCGAAAAGGGCCTTCTCGTATGTAGTACTCGCCTTGGACCAGACCGTGCCGCACCAGTGCCTTGGTGATTTGGTCCAACCCGAAGATCAGAGCCAGGGTGACGATCAGGACCGGGTCCTTGTACCATGAGACCCAGCTGGACAGGAGGAGCCTTCGGTCTTTCTCCACGTACTCTATCTACGCAGGGCGTTCACGAAGAAGTCAGCCACCCTTCGAGCCGCTTCGTCCTCATGGCCACGCCATGAGTGGTCGGCCCCTGCCACCGTCACCAGTTCGGCCGACGGATGGGCCGAGCCCACCTTCTCTTTCAATGAATCGCCTGGAACCAGTCGGTCTCTATCTCCCACGATGAAGAGCATGGGCTTTCCGGCCCCGCCGCCGTCGTTGGCATCAACCGAGGCCAGTGGAGGCGCTACCAGGGCGAAGGCCCTGGCCGCCTTGTACCTGGAGAGGCTGCCCAGGACCATGGAGGCCCCGAAGGAGTAGCCCATCAGGCCCAACCGTTTGCGGTCCACATCTCGCCAGCCACGCAGCAGGTCCAGGGCGGCGTCAACGTCATCCAGCTCCCTCTCGCCCTTGGTGAACTCCCCCTCGCTATTACCGACGCCCCGAAAGTTGAACCTTAGGGTCATGAACCCCTTCTCGCTGAGGGCGCGGCACACGGCCAGTACCAACCCGTTCTCCATGTCCCCGCCGAAAAGGGGGTGAGGGTGGCAGACGGCCACCGCCGGAAAGGGCCCTGAAAGGCCTTGAGGGGAAGCCAACACGCCCTCGAGGACCGCACCCTTGCTCTTGAAGCTTATGGAAGTTTGCCGCATGCCTTACTTTTCATATTAGGAGCCACGCTGGTGTTTGGCAAGGACCGCTGATAGAATGATCGGGAGTCTTGACCCCGCTAGGAGGCGGCCGATGAAGGTAATCGACCTACGCAGCGACACCGTTACTCAGCCCACCGAGGCGATGAGGCGCGCCATGGCCGAGGCCGAGGTGGGCGACGACGTCCTGGGCGAGGACCCCACTGTGCTCCGCTTGGAAGAGAAGGCCGCGGAGCTGCTGGGCAAGGAAGCGGCCATGTTCACCGCCAGCGGAACAATGAGCAACCTGATCGCCGCCCTGACCCACTGCAGCCGTGGTGACGAAGTCATCATGGGCGACGAGGGTCACATGTTCTGGAACGAGGTCGCCGGGGCCGCGGCTCTGGGAGGAGTCCAGGTCCGGTTGGTCCCCAACGACGACCGAGGAAGGCTGGACCCTGAGGACGTGGCCGCCGCCATCAGGCCCAAAGGCAACATCCACTTCCCCGCCACCGCCCTGGTGTGCCTGGAGAACACTCACAACCGCTGCAACGGCGGAGTGCTTACCCCAGAGGATACCAAGGCCGTCGCCGACGTGGCCCACGCCCAGGGGGTCGCGGTACACCTGGACGGCGCCCGGATATTCAACGCCGCCGTATGCCTGGAGACGCCAACCAGGGAGCTGGTCAGGGACGTGGACGACATATGCTTCTGCCTCTCCAAGGGCCTCAGCGCTCCTGTTGGATCCGTCATCTGCGGCTCCGGGGATTTCATAGGTCGAGCCAGGAAGTGGCGCAAGATGCTGGGCGGCGGCATGCGTCAGGCCGGGATCCTGGCGGCCGCCGGCATCGTGGCCCTGGACACGATGGTAGATCGGCTTGCCGAGGACCACTCCAACGCCCGACGATTGGCCCAGGGCCTGGCCCAAGTGCCGGGCATCGCCGTCGACCCGGAGCAGTTTCAGACCAACATCGTGTTCGTGGAGGTTGATGACGCCCTGGGACCGGTGCAGGAGTTCATCGGCAGGCTGTCCCAGGAGGGGATAAAGGTCTCCTACCCAGGCGCCAACCGGTTCCGGATGGTGACCCACCGGCACATCACCCCGGAGGACATCGATGAGGCCATCGACCGGGTAGCCGGTGTATCGAGGGAGGCACTGGGCATCGGCGCCGGCGTCGGAGATTGAGGTGGCGGGCCCGTCCATGGAGATCAGACGCTATCGGGACTCCGACTACCGAGATGTCTGGGCCCTGCACAACCTCGCCCTGGAAGGCACCGGAGCGCACGTTGGCAACGGCGTCTGGGATGACGACCTCCACGACATCGGCGGCAACTATCTCGACGGCGGCGGTGAGTTCCTCGTGGGAGTTCTCCAGGGCCAGATCGTCGCCATGGGTGCCCTGAGACCGTCTCCCGGCGACCGCGCTGAGGTGGCGCGGATGAGGGTCCATCCCGGGTTTCAGCGCCGTGGCTTCGGCGAAGCGATCCTGAGGCAGCTGGAGTCCAGGGCCACCGAGCTTGGCTACACCGAGCTGCACCTCGAAACCACAACTCAGCAAGTACCGGCTCATAGGCTATACCTCAAGAATGGCTATGTAGAAGTGGGACGTTGCCGGCGGTCCCGGTTCGAGGTAATCCTTTACGAGAAATCGTTGCCCACAGGATGACCCCACGGGTCCGCTGTCTGCCCCTTGCGTCCGAAGGCTATTTGTGATACAAGGTGGCCTGAACTGAAAGCAGCCGGCACGGCCGCCGGATAACAACTAACGCAAGGAGAGGATCATGCCTCAGGATTTCGTAAAGGCGGCAAGCACCGACGAGCTCTCCCCGGGACAGATGAAGCTGGTGGAGTTGGGAGACGAAAGAATCCTGCTGGTCAACCTGGAGGGGCAGTACCACGCAGTCGACGAAGTGTGCACCCACGCCTTCGCCCCCCTGTCGGAGGGCAACCTCAGCGGCGAGGAGGTGGAGTGCCCCCTCCACGGCAGCGCCTTCAATGCCAAGACCGGCGAGGTGCTCACTCCGCCGGCTGGGGACGCGCTGGTGGTGTACCAGGTGCGGGTGGAAGGCGGCGATGTCCTGATCGGGCCGCCACACTAGCTCCCTATCGATCAGTGAGGCCCCTCAAGTCCCGCGCACGTCTCCCCATAGCAGGATGTGCAGCCTGGGAGTGAACCGGAAGCCGTGGTCCACGGCCGCCTGGCTGAGCCATCGTCCACGGCACCCCAGAGTCTCCGGGTCCCGCCCCTCGGGCATCAGTATCACCCGGTCCCCGGGTAGGCCGTACCTCTGCACCAGGTCCGTTACCTCGGACAGGTCCCCTCGCTCCACTATCACGAACTTGAAGTAGGCGTTGGGCAGGGCGGCGAAGCACTCCAGCGCCTCGGGCACCTCGCGACGTCCCAGGGCGTTCCCCGAGCTGGCCAGCTTGGGCGAGACGTTCCACTGGTCCACGGTCTCCCGTAGGCGGGTGTCCGGGGCTACGCTGCCGTTGGTCTCCACCTCGAAGGAGAACCCCTCGCCCTTCAGGGACGAAAGCAGAGGCGTCAACGGTCCCTGCTGAAGCAGAGGCTCACCGCCGGTGACCACCAGGTGCCGGCAACCGAACGCCAGGATGTCCCGGCGAGCCTCTTCGGCCGATAGCTCCATCACCTCGCTCTTGGGGTCGTATCGCTGCCAGTCCCAGGTGTAGGCGGTGTCGCACCAGGTACAGGTGAGGTTGCACATCGCCAGCCGCAGAAAAACCGAAGGCTTCCCGATGGAGACTCCCTCTCCCTGCAAGGAGTGGAATATCTCGGGCCGGCCGTCGGGCTGGCGGCTCACTTTCAGGATCGTGGGGGAGACCGCGCTGGGCCGACTCACGCCGAGGATGCCCCCAGCCTGACCAGGAGGGGATCGGGGTAGCCGGCTTGGGCGAACCCTCTGGCCCGGAAAATGCAGCTATCGCAGCCACCGCAGGGAACCTCCCCGGCTTCGTAGCAGCTCCAGGTATGCTCCAACGGCGCCTTCAGGTCCATCCCCATCCCGACGATCTCGGCCTTGGAGAGCTGGATGATGGGTGTCTCGATGCGGATGGGGACCTCGTACTGGGTCCATAGCTTGCTGCCGTGCATCAGGGCATCCCGCATCTTCTCGTAGTACTCGGGGCGGCAGTCTGGATAGCCACTGTAGTCTACTGCGTTGGGCGCCAGGTAGATATAGGCCGCCACTTCCCCCGGATTCGCTCCCTCAGCTTCGATGGCGTAGAGGGCCTGGCTCTCCAGGAAGGCCGCGGCCACGGTGAGGAAGAAGGTGTTGCGCAGCGGCACATAGCTGATGGGAATGGCTTTCGTCGCCGTTTCGCCGGAACCCGGCTCCGGGGACCGTGATTTCGGGGTGGGGAATCGCTCTGGGCTGGTCAGCGAAGAGTACCAGGCCGCCTTCGCGAAGCCCGAGATGTCCAGGATCTCATGCTGTACATCCAGGACCCTGGCGACCTCCCGGGCGCAGTCGATCTCCTTGGCGTGGGACTGCCCGTAGTGAAAGGTGAGTGCCGTCAGCCGGCTGAGACGGCTCCTAGCATAGGCCGTCACGGTGGTGGAGTCCAGTCCACCCGAGAGGAGGCTTACACCTATGCTTTCCACCGCTGTACGGCCCTGGCCCTAACTGGCTACCAGGACAAGAAATTTTCGTGTCTCAGTCCCCATGGTACTCGGCATACTGGGTGGGGGATTCCCAGACTCGCACGCCCGAAGGAGACACGCCGCAAAGCTCCCGCGTCCGGCAGTGGAGCTCCCGGGCCATGACTTCGGCCGAAGGGTTCTCATCGGGAAACACGAACACCCGGCTGCCTTCTACCGCCCTCAGGGCGCCCAGGAGCTCCTCGTCAACGCTGTTCGCCAGGAAGGCGTGGTCCCAATGCTCCTCGATCCAGTCGTTTATTTTGCCCTTGAGCTCGGTGAAGTCAACCACGAATCCCAACTCTGTCAGGGTGGGCGAATCTACCCAGATCTCGGCCCTATAGGTGTGTCCATGGGGGAAGACGCATTTGCCGTCGTGGCCCAGCAGACGGTGTCCACTGGCGAAGACCACTTCGATCCTGACCCGGTACTCTGCTGCCACAACCCTATCCCTCGGCCAAGCCTTCCGCATCTTCGGTACTGACCCGATGCTCCACTACGACGGAGGTATGAAGGCCGCCACGCACCTTGTAGTCCAGGACCACCTTCATCCATTGAGGCTGACACAGCGAAACCAGGTCCTGGAGGATCCGGTTGGCTGCGTGCTCCTGGACGATTCCGACGTCACGATAGGACAGCAAATAATACTTCAGCGACTTCAGTTCGATGCACAGGCCGGCGGGGACGTAGGTTATGGTGAGGGTTCCATAGTCTGGCAGGCCGGTCCAGGGACAGAGGGCCGTAAACTCGTCGGTGTCTATGGATACCTGGGAAGCCCGGTCCGGGTACTCGTACTCGAAGGCTAGAAGGCAGGAGACATCTATGGTTTCCTCGCCGATGGCCGTGATCCGCCTGTCCAGGCTCTCGTACTTTTCCTGTAACGCCTGTATGGTTGCCATGGGCGCACTTCCTTTTCTGGATACCCTCGTATCATAGGCGAACCGCACATCGGTGTCAAAGCTCGTGTACCACCCATTACATTCCATCGATTATGGTGGACTCGGCGTCCCAAGATTGGTAGAATACCCTTGAATATGGCTACGAAATCTGACCCTACGAACCCTGTGGAGCTACGGGGGTCTACCGTGAGCCTGGAAGAGGTTCGTTCGCTTTGCGCCGAAGCCACCGCCGGGGAGACCGACCTCACCCTTCTAAAGGGGTTCAAGCTGGATTTCTCGGCGAACTCGAGCTTCCACAAAGTATACTTCTCGGTGAGCTGTGATTGCGGTACAGCGGCCCTTCTGAGCCTCGAGGTTGCGAAATCGAAGACTCTGGCCCAGGTAGAAGAGGTTCTCCCGGGCCTTGTCCAGCATCTAAAGGGTAAAGTGGGACAATTCCAGGCGATGTCGTGTGAGATCCATGCCGCCATGCGGACTGGTCGACCCGATGCGGGCGCCGCGTCCTCGTCGTAACTTGGGAGACTGTGGATGGAGAAACGGGACCTGACAATCGAGAAGGCGGTGCAGGGAGCGAAGCGCTTCTCCGAGAAGTACGTGGAGCGCGGACCTTACAGTTTTTTTCCCGAAGCCGAGGTCGTGGAGCTGGTTCAGCAGGGGCTTGCGGAAAATGAGGTCAACCACGGCTACCGCTACTGCCCTTGAATGCCGCTAAGCGGCGATCCCGTGGAGGATCGCAAAAAGATATGTCCTTGCGACCGGCATCATGAGGACATCGAGAGAGACGGGTTCTGTATTTGAATGTTCTTCGTTAGCGAAGAGTTTCTTCGCAAATACGAACAAGGAGAAGAGTTCACCCAGACCATAGACGAGGTAGTGAAGCCCGGAGAAGGGCTATTCGATCAGCCCTACCGGTCTAAGGCCGATTGGAAGGATGCGCAGCGGACACCGAAGGGAGAAGCAGAGTAATGGATATAACCGTTTACACCTCTGTAGGTTGAGGGCCCTGCCATATGGTGAAAGTGTATCTTTCACGAAAGGGCATCCCCTTTACGGAGAGGAACGTTTCCTTGGATGAAGAGGCCCGGCAGGACCTGCTGGCGTTGGGCCACAGAAGCACCCCCGTGACCACGATAAACAACCAGAAGGTAGTGGGATATAGCCCGCCAAAGCTGGAGGCCGCCTTGGCAGCTGCCGGGGGAGCCTAGTCCGTAGAGTGCCGGCGATGGTCCGGGCCGTCCGCCGACAGCGGTAGAAGGACCCCGCTAGTGCCCGCCCGGGCGCAATAGCTGGCCTACACGGTCGCGCAACTTGCTCAGCTTGGATGTCCCGTTACTCGTACTTGGCTTTGAGCCGTTCCTGCTGTCGCCGTCTATCTGCTCCACCGAGCTGATCTTGTTGCTGGAATAGTCGGCTAAAAAGGCCAGCAGCACCCCCAGGAACACCCCCAGCAGACCGGCCAGCAGCATGTTCTTTCGCGTCGAGGGAGTCACGAAGGACTTCACTAGGGAGGCTTCCTCGATGACGTTGATGCTCCCCAGGGTGCTGAGTGAGATTCGCGTAAGGAAGTGGTATCGATTCCCTGAGCCTCGGCCGCCACCTCCAGACGCCGGATCTCGGCCAGTCGGGTGGTCTGTCTGTCCTGTATGAAGACCTGGGTCAGGGTGTTGGCGATCAAAGCCGGTGAGTCGAGGTCGCCACGCCGGACTTCCACGTCCATGAGAGGAGTTCCGGAACGGACCGACACATTGACCTGGTCCCGAAGGTCTTCGGGACGGTCGGACAACCCCAACTCGTCGATTACCAGCTGGAGCAGGTGGGAGGTCGTCAGGAGCTCCTGATAGGTCCGGGTGAGCTCCCGGCTTGCCTGGACGTCTCCGAAACCGGGCGCCAGACCGCTCCTGGACTCCTGTATGAGAATGGTGGCTTTGGCTGTGTAGACCGTGCTCTTAGTCGAAGTACTGTAGACGTATGCCAGTGCGGCGAATAGTACCACCGCCGCCGCTATTATCCACCACCACCGTAACACGAGCCCTATATAGCGGCCCATATCTATACCTTGAGTTTCCTCGTCCATCTACCATTCCCGAAATTCATAGGGTAAGATGCGGCTTCTGTCGACCTCGACTATGTTACACTATCCACAAATATGATGCCAGCCGCTTCACGATGCTAACATCCACCCATGGCGACTCATTACAGAACATGTCACGTCCCCGGGGGGAAGCGTAAGACATGATGCGGCGCTTTCTTTTCGGCGTTTCGCTGGCGGCCACCATCGGATGGATGGCCTTCATCATGTTCACCGCTTCTTCGGGAGATCCAGGAGTTCCCAACCTGGGACCCGGAGACCCCGGAGCTCAGGCTAAAGCGGTCCTTGGGCACTTGGCGCTCTTTGGTGTGCTGGGAGCCTTGGCATCCCATGATATTCACTTGCTGCCTGTCCGTCAACGCACCTTGCTCGCTATTACGGCGGCTTTTTTGCTGGGACTCGTCTGGGGCATCACCACGGAAGTGTACCAAGCATACGTGCCTGGCAGAGAGGCCTCGCTCCTAGACATGCTGACAAACATCGTCGGGGCAGTCTGTGGCGGACTCACCGTGGTCGTCCTGAACCGTGTGGTCAGGTTTCTCATCCGCCCGGAGTTGCGCGGTGGCTCAGACAATCGGACATCGATGCGCCGTGGCGGAGAAGTGAGGGGCGGCGCAGGAGGTGAGGATTGAACAAGGTACTGGTCACCGGGGGATCGGGATTTCTAGGCATCGGCCTGGTCCGACGCCTGGTCGCGGACGGTTGTCGTGTCCGAACCCTGGACATCAACGACCCCTATGACTCGGAGCTGGAGGACAGGATAGAGTTCATCCGGGGCGACGTCAGGGACGCCAGCCTGGTAAGCGAAGCCTGCCGCGATGTGGACACGGTATTCCATCTGGCGGCGGCGGTCCTTCCCACCCGTGGTAAGAAAAACTACACCTCCATCAACGCCGGCGGGACGCGCAACGTTCTGGGGGCATGTTTAGAGCACGGCGTGGGCCAGGTGGTGCATATATCCACCAGCGCTGTGTTCGGAGTGCCCCGGCAATTACCCGTGACTGAGGAAACGGCGCAAGGCCCCATGGGCTATTACGGCAACGCCAAGTTTCAGGGCGAAGAGGAGATCAGAAAGCATCGCCGAGAGGGCCTCAGGGTATGCATTCTCAGGCCCAGGACCATTGTGGGAACGGAACGGCTCGGCATCTTCCACATCCTCTTCGACTGGATAAAGGCAGGCAAGCGCATCCCCATCATTGGCTCCGGGACCAACCTGTTCCAGTTCGTGAGCTCCCGGGACGTGGTAGAGGCCTCCATTTTGGCCGCCGAAAAGGGCAGCAACGACGACTTTAACATCGGCGCAGAGGAATTTTCGACCGTGAGAGGCGACTTGGAGTCCCTGGTGAGGCACGCCGGCTCTGGCTCCCGGGTCATCTCGATCCCGGCTCCCATGGCCAAGATACCCCTCCAGGTACTGGACCTCATGCGGCTGTCGCCGCTGATGGACTGGCAGTACAAGGTGGCGGACAAGCCCTTTTACTTCGACATCTCCAAGGCCAAGAGCCTGCTGGGATGGCAGCCCCACGACAGCAATGCCCAGATGTTCGCCGATTCTTACGACTGGTACATCAACCACTTCCAGGAATCGGCCTCGATCTACGGCTCGACCCATCGCCAGGCCGTACGGCAGAAGGCGCTCAGGCTCCTCAGGGGCCTGTTCTAGACCCAGGGGACGGGATGCGGCTCAAGGGCGACTTCCACATGCACACCCGGTTTTCCGGCGACTGCGATACTTCGCCGGAGGTGGTGGTCAGGCGGTGCGAGAAACAGGGTTTGAACTGCATCGCGGTCACAGACCACAACACCATAGAAGGTGCCATTGCGGTACGGGAACAGGCCGATTTTCCGGTGATAATCGGAGAAGAGGTGATGTCTACTCATGGTGACATCATCGGCCTCTTCCTGGAAGAGGAGGTCCCCCGTGGTCTGCCTCCGCTGGAGACGGTGCGGCGCATCAAGGACCAGGGCGGCCTCGTCGTGGTGCCTCACCCCTTTGACACCGTGCGGAGAGGACCTCTTGCCCCGGACGCCCTTCGAGAGATCCTCCCCTACGTGGACATGGTGGAGGTGATGAACGCCCGGACCATCCTGCCGGGCGACTTGAAGAAGTGCCGCCGCCTTGCCGCCGAGGCCTCATTGACGCCCCTGGCGGTGAGCGACGCCCACACACCGGGAGAACTGGGCTCCGCCTACACCGAGCTGGATGGATTCGACGGCTCGGCCGCCTCATTCGTACGGGCCGTGGAAGCCGGAACCATGGCGGGACATCGGTCCAGCCCGCTGGTGCACCTGGTGACGGCGTACGTGAAGGTGAAGAAGCGCTTCCTCCGGACAGCAGCCCGATAAACACTGCAAGGGATACTGCCTAAGTAACTTTTACATAGCTTGCCAGTGGAGTATTAGCCAGAGAGGACACCGGTCAGCAAGCTGTTCCAGATCTTTGTGCCAGGAATGGTCACGATTGTGACGCTTGGACTACTCCGGGTGTCGCCGCCCGTTGTCATTCGGCGGCAGCTTTGATACGGTCAAGTGTCTGACGAGCACTGTCCTCAAGCTGGGCAAGCCGGCGCTGCGGCCCTCCGAACAACAGGCGGGTTATGACGGGCTTATACCACAGCACTTCGAACGACTCGGTGAGGATAGTACCGGCCTCGGTAGGCTCAAGCTCATACCGCCATCGGGTCTGCAACCGTCCCCCAGGGGTCGACACCTCGAAGGCAAAGACCCGATCAGGTTCGAAGGCGGTCACTGTGCAGTTCATCCGCCATTTTAGCCAGCCTCGTTGATTATAGCCCCTGAACCTGGCTCCGACGGACGCTGCCCTCAGATCATCCAGCCATTCACAACGGCGAGATTCCGGGCTCCACTCACCCATCCTAGTGATATCGGATACCAGCCGAAAGACACTACTTGGAGGGGCCAGGATAAGGGCTTGCGCTCTCCCTTGTAGGCCGCTTTGGTTGATCATTAACCCGGAAAGTGCTCGAAGTACCATTGGCTTTGCTCCTTTCGAGGGAACGTCGGAGATACAGCGCCAGACCATCGCCCGGCAACTACTGGGTGAAGCGAGGTAGAGAGGGATCACATAGGCGCGCCCATTATCAGGCCGCTATTAGTGGAATTCTTGCGCATGGGCAACTCCGCCTGGTACTCCGGGGAGTTGTACCACCGTTTGGCCTGCTCCAGGGATTCGAACTCTGCTACCATGAAACCTTGAGGGGCCCAGTCGCCCTCCATGACTTCAACCGATTCACTGTAAGCTATGGACTTGCCTCCATAGCTGGCAAGCGTTGGCCCCGCGAGATTTAGGTATTCCTCAAACCCCGCCGGGTCGGTGACGTCGTAAACGGCTACAATTAAGTATGCTGCCATGTCTCCCTCCTATTCCTGTTTGATTAGATTCTTCATATGTGTATGATCACCTAAATGGTAAGATGTGGATTCAATGGCGTCCAACTCAATGTCTATGATACCTGCGGCCAGGGTTTTTGTAATCGGTAGAAAAGGCGATCTTGCCATCCCCCAAAAGTAGGGCCTGGAACCCGGTGATCTAGCCGGCACGTGGTTCGACTGGCTCACCACGAGCGGTGACAACTTCCCCTTTTTTGATGCCCGTTGGCTTTATCTAATGTCGCATCTGAGGTAGGATATATCAGGTCATTCTGTCCTGGGAGGGACCTTGAGAGCGCTGATCACCGGTGGAGCAGGCTTCATCGGCTCGCACCTGGCTCGGGAGCTGCTAGACCGTGGCTACGAAGTTACGGTTCTGGACGACCTTTCCACCGGAACGCGGTCCAACCTGGCTGGGCTGGAGGACCGGGCCGACTTCCGCTTCGTAGAGGGGTCCATACTGGAGCCCTCTTGTCTATCGCCGCTGATCGAGAAGGCGGACGTGGTCTATCATTTGGCGGCAGCCGTCGGCGTACGATACGTGCTGGAGCATCCCGTCGCCGCGCTGGAGACCAACTCTCGGGGCACCGAGAACGTGCTCAGGATGGCCGAGGCCCACGACAAGACGAAGGTGATCCTGGCCTCCAGCTCCGAGGTGTATGGCAAGCTGGCCAAGGTCCCCTTCCACGAAGACGACGATGCCGTGCTGGGCCCCACTTCCGTCAGCCGATGGGGGTACTCCTGCACCAAGACCCTGGATGAGTTCCTAGCCCTGGCCTACAACCGCGAGAAGGGCCTCCCGGTGGTGGTCCTTCGATTCTTCAACACCGTCGGACCGGGGCAGACCGGCCGCTACGGCATGGTCATGCCCCGCTTCGTCTCCCAGGCCCTGAACGGAGAACCTATCACCGTCTACGGGGACGGGGAGCAGATGCGGAGCTTCACCCACGTGAAGGACGTAGTAAGAGCAGTCGCGGATATCTCCATAGTCGCGGACGCCGAAGGCCAGGTGTTCAACGTGGGCAACGTCAGGGAGACCACCATCAACGACCTGGCCCGGCTGGTTCGGGACATGGTGGGCAGCGCTTCCGAGATCGTCCATACGCCTTTCTCCCAGGTGTTCGGACCCGATTTCGAGGAGACCTCCCGGCGCCTCCCCGATATATCCAAAATCCAGCGGTACATCGACTATCGGCCCAACACCGACCTGGCTCTGGTGGTCAGGGAAATCGCCGATTCCGTAAGGCACGACGTCGGGGTCTCGGGATGAGTCCTGCGAGGAAGTCGCCCAGGACAATCACCGACCAACCCGTGGCCTCCTTGAGCGATAAGATCGCCCGGCGCACTGCACGGGTGGGAGTAGTGGGGCTGGGTTACGTGGGCCTGCCCACGGCCGTCGCCGCCACCACCGCCGGATTCGACGTCACGGGAATCGACATCGACCGGGGCCGTGTGGACCAGATAAACGCTGGACGCAGCCACGTTGAAGATGTCGGCAGCGACGTCCTGGCCCCCCTTGTGGGGTCGCAGCGGGTCACCGCCACCACCGACTACGCGGCCGTCGAGGACGTGGATGTCATCGTCATCTGCGTCCCTACACCGGTTAACTCCCACAAAGAACCCGAGTTGGGACCTCTACGTGATGCCGTGGGTACGATGGCCCAGCACATGCGTGGCGAGCAGCTGGTAGTCCTCCAGAGCACGACCTACCCTGGGACGACGGAGGAGCTGGTGCTGCCGCAACTTGAGAAAGACGGTAGCCGCCAAGTAGGAAAGGACTTCTACCTGGCCTTCTCGCCGGAACGCATCGACCCCGGCAACCAGGAGTTCGCCATCAGCAACATCCCCAAAGTGGTCGGAGGGGTCACTCCGAGGTGCAGTGAGGTGGCGGCAGACTTCTTCTCCACCTTCGTCGAGCAGGTCATCCAGGTGGGCTCGCCCAAGGTGGCCGAGATGACCAAGCTGTTGGAGAACATCTTTCGGAGCGTCAACATTGCCCTGGTCAACGAGCTCTCGGAATCCTGCCACAGGATGGGGATAGACATATGGGAGGTCATCAACGCCGCCGCCACCAAGCCCTTCGGCTATATGCCCTTTTACCCCGGCATCGGCGTCGGCGGCCACTGCATACCCGTGGACCCCTTCTACCTTTCCTGGAAGGCCAAGGAATACGACTCCTACGTCAACTTCATCGAGCTGGCCGCCAGGACCAACGACAACATGCCCTACTACGCCGTGTCCCGAATCGTGGACGTCCTCGGAGGTATGGGCAAGCCTGCCAAGGGCGCAAGGCTCCTCCTCCTGGGAGTTACCTTCAAGAAGGACATAGGAGACACCCGCAACTCACCGGCACTGCGAGTGGCAGAGTTGCTATCCGACAAAGGAGCTCTGATCGTATACAGCGACCCCCACGTCCCCGAGGTAACCATAGGCGGCCGCAACCTAAAGAGCGTGGAGCTGAGCGAGACGGAGCTGCGAGAGCACGACGCGGCAATCATCCTCGTGAACCACGGCCTTTACGACATAGGTTCGGTAGTGCGACACAGCCGGCTGGTCATCGATACCAGGGACGCAACCAGGCAGCTGGGTCCCAGCCCGACCGTCGTACGGCTCTGATATAAGAGGCCATAGTCCTCAGCCGGGCTTGTCCGGCGTTAGGTAAGGAATGGGAAATGACAGAGAAGAGCGCGGAGCCCGGACAGATGCCGCAAACGGCGGTTGATGGTGGCGATCTTATACCAGACTGGGTCTACGGTAAAGGCGGCCAGAGCCAGGACCTGTCGTCGGTGGAAGGCAAAGCCTACCTGTTCAAGAGGCCCTTCGATATCCTGGTAGCCGCGGTGGGCCTGCTGATCGCCTCTCCCATGTGGCTGGTTTTCAGCATCGCCATCAAGCTGGAGGACCGGGGCCCGATATTTTTCACCCAGGACAGGTGGGGCAAGGACAAGGGAACGGTCCGGGTATTCAAGTTCAGGACCATGGTCCCCAACGCGGTGGAGAGGTTCGGCAACATCCAGGCCCAGGAGAACGACCCTCGCATAACCAGGATCGGTCGTCTATTGCGGGCGACCAGCCTGGACGAGATGCCCCAGCTACTGAACATAGCCAAGGGAGATATGAGTTGGGTCGGCCCAAGGGCGTTGCCCATCGACGAGGTCCAGGTCCAGGAGGAAGGTGATCTGCCCGACGAGGCCATCCCCGGCTTCGAGGCCCGGTCAAAGCTACGGCCGGGCCTCACGGGCATCTCCCAGATCTTCGCACCCATGGACATACCCCGCCATCAGAAGTATGCCTTCGACGCCATCTATGCCGGCAGCCAGAGCCTCCGGCTGGACATGCGGCTGATACTGCTGTCCCTCTGGATCACCGTCAGGGCACGCTGGGAGGCCAAGGGGAGCAAGCTCTAGCCCGACATCCCCATAACCACTTTGATAATGCCGTCCTGGTGCTGTTCGTACATTTCGTAGGCGCGGTTCACGTCGGCGGGGTTGAAGCCCAACCGATGAGTCACCAGCCTGGCAGGGTCCGCCCAACCCCTCTCCTTCAAGGCGACGATGGTCTTTATGTGGCCGATGGGATCGGCACTTCTGGCGCCAGTTGTGGGGATTATCCGGGGCTGCTTGTTGAACAGTATGCTGGTATCGACGGGGGACAAGTAGTCGCTGGGGATGCCGAACAGTATCACCTTTCCGAAGTCCCGCACCATTCGAAGGGCCGTGTCGAAGGTCTCGGGGTACCCACCGGCCTCCACCGTGATGTCCGCTCCGATGCCACCGGTGAGCTCGTCCACCACCGCCTTGAGGTCCTGTTTGTCGGGGTTGACGGTGTGGGTGGCCCCGAACTTCCGGGAGTACTCCAGGCGGTAATCCAGCAGGTCCACGGCGATCACCTGCCTGGCCCCCTGCATGGCGGTGATCATGGTGAACGACAGGCCTATGGCCCCCTGGCCTACGATCAGCACATCCTTGCCCAGCACCGTTCCCATCTGCTGGCATGAGTAGAGCACGGTGCCAGATGGCTGGCACATGACCCACTCGCTCAGGTCCCCGTGGTCGGGCAGGACGGCCATACGGCCGGGCACCGACGTCGCGTACTCCACCAGCCCGCCGGTCTCGTCCCTGGGCAGGAATATCACCCGCTGGCCCTGCTTGAACTCGTCGGTACGGCTCTCGACGACCACCCCAGCACACTCGTGGCACGGCTTGCCCACGGCCAGGGGGTAGTCCTCCTCGGGGTAGACAGGACCGTAGCCGTGCCTGATGTCGCTGCCGCAGATGGACACCTGCTCCAGCTTGATGAGGCACTCCCCCTCTTCAGGAGTAGGCATCGGAACGTCCACGAACTCGAACCTCTTGGGACCCATGAGCTGGGCCGCCTTCATCATCTATCCTCCTCGGCCGGACTCTACCTAATCTCCTGCAAGGTTCATCACCACTTTGACGATGTTGTCCTCGCGCTGCTCGTACATTTCGTAGGCCTGGTTCACGTCCTCCGGGTTGAATTTCAAGCGGTGGGTCACCATCTTGCCGGGGTCGGCCCAACCACGGTCCTTCAACGCGATGATCTCCTTTATGTGGCTGATGGGATCGGCGCTACGTCCGCCGACGGTGGGGATGATGGTGGGAGTCCGGCTGAACCACAGGCTGGTGTTGACTGGAATCACGTCGTCGCTCTGGTTGCCGAAAATGATCATCGTGCCGTAGGGTCGGACGTTGCGCAGGGCCGTGTCCAGCGTCTCGGGGTAGCCGGCCGCCTCCACGGTGATGTCGGCGCCCTCCCCACGAGTCAGCTCTTCCACCACCTGGGCGACGTCCTGCTTGTCGGGATTGACGGTGTGGGTCGCGCCGAACTCCCGGGAGTACTCCAGGCGGTAGTCCAGCGGGTCCACGGCGATCACGTGCCTGGCACCCTGCCGCGACGTTATCATGGTGAACGATAGGCCTATGGCGCCCTGGCCCACGATAAGAACGCTCTTCCCCAGGACGTTGCCCATCCTCTGGCAGGAGTAGAGGACCGTCCCTGAAGGCTGGCACATCACCCACTCCGCCAGGTCACCGTGGTCCGGGAGGGCCGCCATCCTCGACGGTGCGGATGTCATGTACTCCATCATGCCGCCGCCATAGCCCACGGGTAGGACGATGACCCGCTGCCCCTCGCGGAACTCGTCTGTGCGGCTCTCTACCACCACCCCGGCGCATTCGTGGCAGGGCCTGCCGGCCGGAAGCGGGTAGTCCTCCTCGGGATAAAGGGGGCCGTAGCCGTGCCTGATGTCGCTGCCGCATATCGAGAGCTGCTCCAGCTTGATGAGACACTCGCCCTCTTCGGGAGTGGGCATCGGGACATCCACGAACTCAAACCTTTTAGGACCCATCAGTTGGGCGGCCTTCATGACTGCGCTCACCTCCGTGCGAAGTCCGCCTACATTGGGCGGCGGGGTACCCGTACAAAATACCCCATCGGAGGGGAGGTGGCAATACCCACCTTTCACCTAGCTAGTACTCAGTCAACTCGGTGTTGGTAATTATTTAAGAAATCACTCAAAGTTGCTACCCTTTGGGAAGACAGAATCTACCCAAGGGGTGGCAGTGATGGGACGACGGGAAAAGTATAGGGTGCGCTTGGACCAGGAAGACCGGGAACAACTCCAGCAATTGATTCGAAGTGGGAAGAGCCGGGCTCGTGTGATGACCCGGGCGAGGATTCTACTAAAGAGCGATGAGGGTTGGAAGGCTCCCAAGGTGTCTGAGGCCTTGGACGTCTCCGTAGGCACAGTGTTCCGCATCAAGCGGCGTTTCGCTGAAGAGGGCATGAAGGGGGCTTTGCTGGAAAGGCCCAGGCCCAGGCCACGGAGGAAGCTGGACGACAAGGGAGAGGCCCACCTCATCGCCCTGGCCTGCAGCGCCGCGCCGGAGGGCCACGACCACTGGACCCTGCGGCTGTTGGCCGGGAAAGTGGTAGAGCTAGGGTTGGTGCCCTCCATGTCCCATGAAGGCATCCGCAAGCGGCTCAAAAAAACGTTCTTAAGCCGTGGCAGAAAAAGGAATGGTGTATTCCTAAGGTGAGCGCCGACTTTGTGGCAGCCATGGAGGATGTGCTGGACCTGTATGCCGAGCCCTATGACCCCCGGCGGCCGGTGGTCTGCTTTGACGAGACCTCGACTCAGCTGTTGAGCGAGCCACGGCCGCCCCTCCCAGCGAAGCCGGGACAGCCGCGGCGACAGGACTACGAGTACCGAAGGGAGGGCACCCGGAACCTGTTCCTGACCTGCGAGCCGCTGCAGGGCTGGAGACACGTGGCCATCACCCAGCGGCGGACCCAGCAGGACTTCGCCCGTCAGATGCGTTGGTTGGTGGATGAGGCCTACCCGGAGGCCCCGGTGGTGCGAGTTGTTCTGGATAACCTGAACACTCATCGCCCGGCTTCCCTGTACGAGGCCTTTCCTGCCCCTGAGGCCCGGCGTATCGTAAAGCGGCTGGAGTTCCACCACACCCCCAAACACGGCAGTTGGCTCAACATGGCGGAGATCGAGTTCAGCGTCCTGGCCCGATCTTGCCTGAGGAGGCGTGTCCCCGATGAGGCTGCCCTCCGCCGAGAAATTCAGGCCCTGGAGGGGGAGCGAAACGCCGCCCGAGCCTCTATCCATTGGCGCTTCAACACCCAAGATGCTAGGGCGAAACTCCATCGGCTATATCCTTCAAATCACAGGTTGACTGAGTACTAGTGGGCCACCCGTCTCCCAATGGAAGGGGTGAGGGCCCCTCCTCCTTCGTTCAAGGGGAAAAACTACCTCAGAAGAGTGTCGAGGCGCCCTTCGTTGACTTCCTCCAGGGCCTGAATTACACTCCATTGAACCAGGGGACACTATGCCGGAGGTGACGCGTTGGACATCAGGCGGGAGACCATCCGTGCCATGATCAAGGACTACGACTCCTTCGATCTGACCGAAGAAGAGTTGGATATCGTCGAGGCGGGCTTGAAGGCCTACGCCGACGCCGTGGCCATGATGGGTGATCTGGAGCTGGGCGACGTGGTATCTGCCCGAGTGATTCAGGCCAAGCAGGGGGTTAAGCCGTAATGGCAAACACCGAGTTCATCAAGATGACCATCTCGGAGCTGGCGCCGAAGATCAAGGCGAAGGAGGTCTCCCCGGTGGAGGTGACCGAGGCCGCCATCGCTCAGGCGCAGCGACTCCAGCCTTCGATCAACTCCTTCATCGCCATGCTGCCCGACCAAGCCATGGCCGCCGCCAGGGAAGAGGAAGCGGCGCTGGCCAGGGGCGAGTACAAGGGCCCGTTGCACGGCATCCCCATAGGGGTAAAGGACAACCTGGCCACCTCGGGCATCCCGACTAGTTCAGGGTCGCGCATCTTAAAGGACTTCGTTCCCGACGAGGACGCAGAAGCCCTGGCCCTTTGCAAGAGGGCCGGCGCCATCGTCCTGGGCAAGGAGAACCTGGCGGAGTTCGCCGCCGAGCCCACCTCAAACAATCCCTATTTCGGCGCGGTCCACAATCCCTGGAACACCGACTACGTCCCCGGCGGGTCCAGCGGCGGGGGTGGCGCCAACGTGGCCGCCCGCGTCACTTTCGCCTCCCTGGGAACGGACATCGGGGGATCGGTGCGCCTGCCGGGAGGATTCTGCGGGGTCGTGGGCCTCAAGCAGACATTCGGGCGAGTCAGCTC
The DNA here is from genome assembly GCA_965248975.1 of Dehalococcoidia bacterium. Taxonomy (GTDB): domain Bacteria; phylum Chloroflexota; class Dehalococcoidia; order Lucifugimonadales; family JAGWBF01; genus CBDFKU01. The sequence goes on along the minus strand of CBDFKU010000010.1, from coordinate 25,721 downwards.
ACGGGGCCTCCAGGCGACCCACTTTAACGGGGACCACGTCGGTCCCCTGACCCGCACCGTGCGTGACAGCGCCCTGGTGCTGCAGACCATCGCCGGCTACGACCCCCTCGATCCCACCACCGTACCGGTGCCGGTGCCGGACTACACAGCCTCACTGGGGAAGGACCTGAAGGGACTGAAGCTGGGCATCCCCAAGGAGTACTTCTACGACCTGGTGCATCCCGAGGTCGACGCCGCCATCCGAAAGGCCGTCAAAGCCCTGGAGGGGATGGGTGTGGAAACTCGGGAGGTCTCCATCCCGATGATGAACTACTCGGGGGCGTACCTGGTGGCCGCCATGACCGACAACTACGTCAGCCACGAGCCCCACATAAAGGCTGGGCGAAATGACTACAACCCGGCCATACTCTTGGGATATCTTACGACTCAGTTTTTCCTGGCGCGGGACTACGCCAAGTGCCTGAGGGTGCTGCGTCTTATCCAGCAGGACTACGCGCGGGTAATGCAGGACGTGGACTTCCTGGTGACGCCCACCGTCCCCATATCGGGCCTACGCATGGACGCTACGATGGTCAACGTGGGGGGCGAGGAGTTCGTCAGGGAGAGGGGCGGGGTGCGGGTCATCTCCAGGAACACCGCTCCTTTCAACGCTAACGGCCTGCCCGCTATAACCGTCCCCTGCGGGTTTGGGGAGGAGGGCCTCCCCATCGGCTTGCAGATCATCTGCCGGCCCTTCGAAGAGGAGCTGATGTTCCAGATAGCCCACGCCTACGAGCAGGTTTCGCCTAGCAAGGGACACGTACCCGCCATAGTGGACGGCGGCTAGAGCCGACTCCCAGTAGGGACGCTCTCGGTAGCGGCTCCGTGGGTCGGGGGCTCTTCCTAGCCGGAGAGGATCACCACGTCAATGGACACCTTGGGGGTCGCCACGGCGACCGAGCCGTACAGCGGTCAGGTGCGTTCGTAAGTATGGACCAGCTCGTGGGCTTGGTCTTCGTCGATCCCGGTGAACTCGAAGAGCAGGTGAACGTCCTGGTAGACGGAAAAATCGGGGTGGATCGGAGCCGCGTCGTAGTCCCGGACGGCTTCGACCGTCACTTCGGTCCTGGCCAGGGGCATCTGGCTCTCGATGGCGAGGCGCTCCACCATGTTCACGGCGCAGGCCGACAGCCCCGACAGGAAGGCTTCGCCGGCGCTCATGGCCTCCCCCGGACCTACGTTGAGGATGTAGCCGTCAACGACCCAGTGCTGGTCGCGGGCGTTGCACAGCGCTCGACCCGGCGTGCCGCTGCTGTAGGACCGGACTTTGGACTTTCTGATCCGCTCTTCTTCCATTTCACGCCTCCTGACTGAGGTGGGTCTACCCGTCGAAGGGACGGCCGTGGTTTCGACCAATTCTACTACTCGTCCACCGGATAGTGTCAACTAAGACCCTGTCCGTCGCCCCGTCGTTGTTGACACCCACGCTCGTACGTTCATAATATAGATGCGGAGTACCCTTTGTCCGCCTATTGCGTCCCAGTAGCTCAGAGGATAGAGCGGCTGCCTTCTAAGCAGCGGGTCGCGGGTTCGAATCCTGCCTGGGACGCCATCTATCAGAAGATCGATCTCCCGCAGGACGACACGCGGCGATCCATCAGGTTGAAGGAGGATCCAATGGCCGAGTACGACATCATCGTCAGGAACGGCACCATCGTGGACGGGCTGATGACCCCACGCTACATCAGCGACCTCGCCATCAAGGACGGGCGGATCGCCCAGATCGGCGGCCTGCGCAACGCCACCGCCGACAAAGTGCTAGACGCTTCTGGCCTTATAGTCGGCCCGGGCTTCGTCGACCTCCACACCCATTATGACGCCCAGATCCAGTGGGACCCGTATCTGACCCTGTCGGGATGGCACGGCGTCACCACCGTAGCCATCGGCAACTGCGGATTCGGCTTCGCTCCCTGCAGGCCCGAAGACCAGGAGCGAGCCATGCAGTGCCTGACCCGCAACGAGGCCATTCCCTACGACGCCATGAAGCTGGGGATGTCTTGGGACTGGCAGAGCTTCCCCGAGTTCATGGAGCGTATGCAGAACCGGGTCGCCAAGGGCGTCAACATGATCAGCTACGTGCCCCTGACCCCGGTCTACGGCTGGGTCATGGGCTGGGAAGAATCGAAGAAGAGGCGGCCCACCGAGGCGGAGCTTGCTGAGATGTGCCGCCTGGTGGAGGAGGGCATGGCCGCGGGAGCCTGTGGCTGGTCCGCCCAGGTCACCGGCCCCAACTCAGCCCAGCGGGACTACGACGGAACTCCGATGACCACCGACCTGATGACCGATGACGAGGTGCTGGCCTTCGGGCGTGTCCTGGCCAAGCTGGACCAGGGCTTCATCCAGCTGACCTACACCAAGATAGGCGACGACGGCAGCCTCCTGAGCCAACCCACCCTGGACTTTTACGACCGGCTGGCCGAGGTTTGCCAACGCCCCATCCTGTACCAGGTCGTTTCCCCAGCGGAGACCGACGCCAGTCAGCACCGGGCCAAGCTGAGCTGGCTTGAGGAGTCCAATCGCAAAGGGTTGCGGCTCTACGGACAGGGTCTCACCGTACGCACCGCCCAGGAATTCAGCCTGGACCGGTGGACCAACTTCGACCAGAGCCCCCACTGGCGCGAGGTCACCGTGGGTCCCATGGAGCGCCGGAAGGCCATGATGCGGGACCCCGAGGTGAGAGCCAGGGTACGTGAAGAGTACGACGCCGGCGGCCAGCCCGCCCTGACGCTGGCAGGCCCGCTGTCGGACATGACGGTGGCCGAGGTGGGGATCGGAGAGCTGGAGAAGTACATCGGCCTTACCCTCGCTCAGATAGGCGAACAAGAGGGCAAGCACGTCGTGGACGTGATGCTGGACATCGCGATGGCCGACGATCTGAAGACCGAGTTCCTCTGCAAGATGGTCCACGACAACCCCCAATACACCACCGAGGTCATCAGGTCGCCCTACTGCATCCCTGGCATTTCCGACGGAGGCGCCCACGTGAAGTTCGGGACGCTGGGGACCTTCCCGACGGACACCATATCCTGGCTGGTGCGGGACCACGGGTTGCTGAGCCTGGAGGAGGCCCACTACAAGCTGAGCTACTTCCCGGCCTTCGTGGGCGGGATCAAGGACCGGGGCTTCATACGTGAGGGCGCCCCGGCCGACGTGGTCGTCTATGACCTGGACCGTCTGAACATGTCCTCGCCCGAGATCGCCCACGACCTGCCCGGCGGCGACTGGCGGCGGGTCCAGAGGGCGGAGGGCTATCGCTGGATCATGGTCAACGGACAAGTGACATTCGAAGACGGTAAGGAGACCGGGGCCATACCCGGGAAGGTTCTGCTGCACGGCAGGGGCTAGTCGCCGTCAGGGGCGTCCTTCCGGGTCGTTCCCACGCCCAGCGGTTATAGTTGCCAGCAGGAACCTTCGGACGGCTCCATCGGCGTTGCCCGGGGCCTCTTCCGGAAAAGCGGCTGCCCATAAACCATCTTCACGCTTCGGGGTGAGCAATGAGCGAGGTCCTGGAGCTCATCAGAGAGCTGCAACGGTCGATGAACGAGACCTTGAACAAGCTCGCGGCGCTGACCGATGCCCACCTGGACCACGACTGCTCCCACGGGTGCGCCATGGAGGACGGCGTCCGCGGCCTGCTGGTCCACAACGTGGACCACGAGCGGATGCACCTGGGCCAGGTCCACGACGCTCGGTTCCGGCTTAAGACCATGCAGAGGGACCACACGGCACGCCTGCTGGCCGAGTGGCTCCGAGAGCGCGCCGCCCTGGCGGCAGCGTTGGTGGGTCTGCCCGACGGTGCCCTGGACATGCGCTTCGCCGACGACGAGTGGACGATTCGGGAGACCGTGGAGCACAGCCTCTACTGGGAGAAGAACTCGGTGGACCATCTCGTGCAAGAGCAGGAGTTGCCTCAACCGGATAACGCCAGGCCGAAGGATGGAGCGTAGAATGCGGTTTGGCAACTTCCTCTATCCGACCAGCGTCGAGGCCTCCCATGACTCGCAGGCCATCGACGATTGTCTCCGAGAGGTGGAATTGTCAGAGGAGCTGGGCCTGGACGCCGTATGGATGGCCGAGCACCACTTCGCCGGGGAGGTGGCCTACGCCGACCCATTGGTCTTTGGCGGCGCCATAGCCATGCGGACAAAGCGGGTGCTGTTGGGGATCGGCGTGGTGGAGATGGCGTTGCATCATCCCGTGCGCCTGGCCGTCCAGAGCGCCCTGCTGGACAACCTGAGCCGCGGCCGCCTGGTGCTGGGGACCGGCCGGGGTTCCAGCTACAGCGCCTACGAGTACGTGGGCTTCGGGATAACCGTAACGGAAGCCCGAGAGCGCATGGACGAGGCCGAAGACCTCCTGGTAAAGTCCTGGACCACCGACGCCCTGGACTTTCAGGGCAAGTACTGGCAGGTGCGCTTCCCCTCTGTCCGGCCCCAGCCCTACCAGAAGCCCCACCCTCCCCTGGCCAGGGTCTGCCTCACCGAAGAGTCCCTCATGGACATGGCCAGGAGGGGCCGCCCGGTCCTACTCAGGGGCCGCTCGATTACCCACCTCGGGCAGCAGATCCAGCTATACAGGGACACCATGCTGTCCGCCGGGTATACCGAGGAGGCGGTGGAGCAGAACGTCGATCAGTCGTGGGTCTGGCGGGAGATGTACCTGGCCGAGACCAACGACCAGGCCCTGGACGAGTTCCTGCCCGGCGTCCAGAAGGTAATCCATCACCTGAACGACATGCGGCAGCGCTGGAACCCCAAGGACCAACCCATGCCGCCCAACCCTCCGGTCACCCCGCGATCGGCCTACCTGGAGGAGCCCAACCCAAACGTATTCGAGTCGCTGCTGGGGTCTCCCAAGCGGGTCGCCGAGCAGGTGGCCCAACTTCGTGACGCCGGCGTGCGGAACCTTCTGCTGGCCAATCTGGGAGTGGTGCCCCCGGAGAAGGCCGAGAAGTCATGGCGCCTCATGGCCGAGAAGGTCATTCCCCTTTTCAGGTAACGGGCGCTGGCAGTTCAAGGTACCTAATCCTGAGGCAACGGAGAGGTGTCATGCCGGAGAGAAGGCCGAGATTAGAGGGCAAGGTAGCCATCGTTACGGGAGCCGGCTCCAGCGGGCCGGGCATCGGGACCGGCAAGGCCGCCTCGGTACTGTTCGCCCGGGAAGGGGCCAAAGTCCTGCTGGTGGACCAGGTAGCCCAGAACGCCGAGCAGACCCTGGCCACCATCGCTGAAGAGGGGGGCGAGGCCTCGGTATTCCAGGCGGACGTCACCAGCACCGGGGACTGCAAGACGATGGTGGAGGCCGCCGTCGACCGCTACGGAAAGCTGGACGTGCTCCTCAACAACGTGGGGATCCTCGGAAGGGGCACCGTGATGGAGGTGAGAGAGGAGGACTGGGACCGGGTGATGGAAGTGAACCTCAAGAGCATGATGCTCACCTGCAAGCACGCCCTGCCGGTGATGATCCAGGGCGGCGGCGGGTCGATCATCAACATCTCCTCCATCGCCGGGCTACGGTCGGGCAGCAGCGGACCCGGCATGTCTTACGCCGCCTCCAAGGGGGGAATCATCGCGCTGACCACCAACATGGCCGTGTACCACGGCAAGGACAACATCCGGGTGAACTGCATCGCCCCCGGCTCCATCTACACCCCGATGGTAGCCGGCGGCATGACCGAAGAGATGCGGAACCTGCGCAGACGGTCGGCCCCACTGGGGACCGAGGGCACGGGCTGGGACATCGCCTGGGCGGCCCTGTTCCTGGCCAGCGACGAGGCCCGCTGGATCGCCGGCGTCACGCTTCCGGTGGACGCCGGGCTGGTGGCTACCACCCCCCTGGCTATGCTGGACCAGCTGCGGTAGAAGAGCCGCTATGTATCACCCTTCGTAATGAACTAGAGCAGGACATATCCGCAGTCCACCGTAGTCCGGATGACCCTTGACAACCGAAGCGATCAGGCCGAACAATGCAGCTATAGATAGTAGGAGGGGCGCCATGGCTGCCACCAATCACCGTACCTACAGCTATGTCGGTTTAGCCGGCGAGGGCCAGTATCTGGGGCCAGGAGGGTTGTACCGCCGAAGCGAAGACGGTGGAGAGTGGCAGAGTATCACCAACGGCCTCCCGGAGAACCCTCAAGTACGCGCCTTGCTGATCCATCCGGAGAATCCGCAGACCATCTACGCTGGCACTCAACTGGGCCCCTATCGAAGCGATGACCATGGAGTTCACTGGGAGCCGCTGGAGCCACCTAGAGAAGGACACGACGTCTGGTCCCTCGCCTTCCATCCCGACGATTCGAATATCATTTTCGCCGGCTATGAGCCCTGCGGAATCCGTCGTTCGGAAGATGGCGGCGCAAGCTGGCGAGAGATGGACACCTCCGGAGTAGCCTTCCCTCACATTACCACTTACATGCCACCAATCGAGAAGCGGGTGATCGAGATTTCCTTTGATCCTTCCGATCCTTCTGACGTATACGCCGCCATCGAAGTGGGGGGCTTGCTGGCCAGCAGGAACTGCGGAGAAAGCTGGGAGTCGATTACCGACGGCCCCCTTATCCGTAACAACACCCTCGACTTGCACGGAGTTCAGGTGAGTCCAGCAGCGCCCGGCACGGTCTATATAATCACCCAGGTCGCGACGTTTCGCAGCCGCGACAGAGGGCATCACTGGGAGCATGTGCAGTTGGAGGAGATGTTCCCCGGAGGCTCTTACTGCCGCGGCCTCCTGGTGGCCCCCGATGATCCCGAGACCATGTACATGGCCGTCGGCGCCGGAGGCGGAGGTGCGCCAGCGGGTACACCGGAGGCCGGGGCCCTCTACCGCAGCCGCGACACCGGGGAGACCTGGGAGCGGGTGAACCTGGGAGAGACGCCTCCCAGCCGCATGTTTCAGATAGCCATCGACCGTGTGGCCCCTTCCCATGTATACTGCTGCACCTACGATGGACGGGTTTACAGCAGCTACGACGGCGGCGACACGTGGAGCAAGAGCCAGGTGCCGGTGGAGATCTCTCGAAGCCTTCACGTGTACCCACTGGCCTGCGGCTAATCGGTCTTGGGCCGGTCTGAGAAGGAGAACCTAGCCATGTCCAGCCAATGGACCGAGGAGCAGCTTCTAGAGAAGGCCAGCCAGTACAGCTTCCGCTCGAGGGTGGACAAGTCCAGCTTCGAGGGGCCCATCCTGATCTGGGGCCGCGGTTCCGTCGTCAGGGACATCAACGGCAAAGAGTACCTGGACTTCAACTCCGGCCAGATGTGCGGCGCACTGGGGCACAACCACCCCAAGATAGTGCAGGCCATCAGGGAGAGCGGCGATAACCTCATTCACAGCCACATGAGCATGTTTAACGACAGGGAGATCCTGCTGGCCGAGAAGCTGGCGGGCATCGTGCCGCGTCCGCTGAAGAAGAGCGTGTTCGGGACCTCGGGCAGCGATTCCAACGAAATGGCCCTGGGCATCGCCAAGCACTACACCGGCCGCTACGAAGTCGCCAGCCCCAACGTCAGCTTCCACGGGATGAGTCAGTCGGCCCGGGCCGTCACCTTTGCCGGCTGGAGGGCCGGGCACGGGCCCTACGATGGGGGCAACTATACCTTCCTGGCGCCCTATCGCTACCGCTGTACCATGTGCGCCGGCAAGCCCCAGTGCGACATGGGATGCCTCAACGTGAGCTTCGAGCTGCTGGACGCCCAGGCCGAAGGAGGGCTGGCCGCCGTGATCGTCGAGCCCCTGTTCAGCGCCGGCGGCGTCATCGAGCCGCCCCCGGGCTGGCTGAAGGCGCTGCGGGAGGGTTGCGACGCCCGCGGCATCCTGCTAATCCTGGACGAAGCCCAGACTGGTCTGGCAAAGCTGGGAACCATGTGGGCCTTCGAGCAAGAAGGAGTGATGCCGGACATCCTGACCGTCTCCAAACACTTCGGGGGCGGCATCGCCGTTAGCGCCGCCGTTACAACCGATGAGATCGAGGACAGGGTGGCCAGCAGCGGCTATGTGGTGGGCCACTCCCACTCCAACGACCCCATCACCTGCAACGCCGGTATCGCCAGCATCGACATCATCATCGAGGAGAACCTGGCGGCGAAGGCCCGTGAACTGGGGGAGTACTGGAAGGGCCACCTCCAGCGGCTTCAGGCGGACCACGAGATCATCGGAGACGTCCGGGGAAGAGGCCTGATCCAGGGCATCGAGCTAGTCAAGGACCGGGAAACCAGGGAGCCTGCCTACGCCGAAGGCACCGAGATCGGCCAGCGCTGTCAGCGAAACGGCCTGATCTTCAGCCTGCGCCGCCGGGGCTCGGTGCTGCGGTTCGTCCCGCCCTTCTCCACCACCAAGGAGCAGTTCGACACCGCCGCCGAGATACTGGATGGCGCCATCCGGCAGACGGTCTACCGGGAGTGACTGCCTGGGGTAAAGTCCCCGTTGCCAGAAGGGCATAACTGGCGCCTTGGGCCTTCGACAGGCTCAGGCCGAGCGGAGCCGAGCCTTTTCTTCGCTCATGGTGAGCTAGTCGAACCATAAACGGACCCGCTTTTCTGCCGCCGGACGTCAAGCCCATCAGACCCTACCGCTCGTGGGGCGGTAAGTGGCTCAGGGCTTGATCCACGACGCTCAAGCCCACCAGGTCGCTCCAGGCCGCCAGCAGTCCCCGGACCACGGGGCCCGGGACCTCGTTGCCGATGCTCCAGCCGTTCAGGGTCGCCACCGGCAGCACGCAGTAGGAAGTGCTGGACAGGAAGGCTTCGTCGGACTGGTAGACGTCGAAGGGCGTGTAGTCCCCCTCCTCGAAAGGGATTCCCTGGTTCTCAGCCAGCTCCAGCACCGTTTCCATGCTGATCCCCGGCAGCACGTGGCGGCGGTTGGGAACCTTGATCACCCCGTCGGAGACGAACATGAAATTGGCGCTGGATGCCTCGGTCACGTTGCCGTCCAGGTCCAGCATCAGGGCGTAGGCGTCGGGATAGGCCTCCTTGGCCTCGAACTCCGCGATCATGTGGTTCATTTTGTTGGCGATCTTGGCCTTGGGGGAGAGGCTCAGCGGCGGGGTCCGACGGGTCGCCGGGGTGATCACCCGGGCGCCGCTGGAGTACTGCCGGGCGTAGTCCAGGAAATGGACGGGCAGACAGTATATGGCCACGTTGGGCCCGGTGTCGACCGCGGGCTCGGCCAGGCCCCGGCTTACCACCTGGTTGACGGTGAAATCGTCGTTGGGTCCCAGCAGGTGCCGGTTGGCCTCCACCACATCCAGGCTGGCCTGCTCCATCTCATCCTTGGTCATCCCTGGGTTAATCCGGGTGTAGTGCAGTGATCTGTACAGCCTGTCCAGGTGGGGCCCCAGCTTGAAGGGCTGCCCGCCGAAAGTGCGCGCCACCTCGTACACCGAGTCCCCCCAGCGGAACCCTCGATCCAGGGCTGAGATGACCGCACGACTCTCGGGGACGAGGCTCCCGTTTACGTAGACTACCCGCTCCTCGCTCATTTCGACAAACCTCCTGCGCCAGGGGAACCACCCATTCCTCGGTACATCACCGGGGGGCCGCCAGGGTCAGCACCCGCTTCGGGTTTTCCACCATCATCTTCTGTATCTGGCCCTCCTGGACGCCGCCGCTTCTCAGATGGGGAAGGAACTTGTCCGGGACGAAGGTCAGACCCGCACCGCCGTAACGCTTCAGGCGAGTCTTCTGTCCCGCGTCGTGGGACAGCATAATACGGTCCTCATACCCGGCGTTCAGCAACTCCAGGATGGCCCTGGCGCAGGTGGCGGAGTCGGCGCGGCTGTAGGGCGCGGCCTTCTCCTGGGCGGGCTGCCAGTAGAGGTCGATCTCGACCCTCCCCAAGAAGTCGAACTGGACGTATGCCCCCCTCTCCAGGATCTCCTTCAGCAGGGGGATGTCGTTGGCGATCCAGTCCGCGTGGCCCATGATCACCCGGGAGAGGTCGGCGCCTTCCTCGCCCAGCATGGTCAGCACCTGGAGCTTCTCCCGGTCCACGCCGCCTCTATGGAATGTGATCGCCGCTCCCGTTGCCTTGCTGGCCCGGCCTGCGGCGCGCACCGCCTTGATCTCGTTGTCCTTCAGCGGGTTGCCCTCGATGCCCACTTCGCCGATGATGCCCGACCGTATTCCCGAGTCGTCTATGCCGACGGCCACGTCCTCGACAATCTCCTGGGTCAGGTCCTCGACGGTGCGCCGGTCCATGTCCTCGGGGAACGCCCAGGCGAAGAAACCCGTTCCCATGACGATGTTCACCCCCGTGGCCTGAGACACGCGCCTGACGGCCTGGGTGTCCCTGACGAGTTCGATGGGGGAAACGTCGACGATGGTACTGCCGCCGCTGGCCTTGTACTCCAGGACCTCGGATATGGCTACGTTCTCGTCCCGCATGAAGACGTTGTCCAGGAGCTTGCCGTCCCGGGCCAAGTCCAGGGTCTCAAGGCATATGCTCTCAACCGGCCTGGACGGCCCTCCGAAGGGACTCCTCCCGGACGAGACTACTCTGCGCAGGTCGAAGAAGATGTGCTCGTGCATCAGGGTCATACCCAGCTTGTCCGGGTCCATGGGACCGTTGACGGTCATTACGGTGCCAGCCATGTTAGGGATCGTCGACATGTTGCTGCCCTCTTCTGTCGTTTTTTGATCGGTTTCCCTCCTCCCCCACAGAGGGGGAGGGACTTGTGGGTCTTAAGATTCCTCGCCGGTCCCGCCGTACCCCAGCCCCGGCGTTTCACGGGTGCCGGCCCGCACCGAGCTCCCGGGAAGGGCTCCCCCTGAGCAGTGGATCACCTGTCCAGTGATGTAAGAAGCGGCATCGCTGCTTAGAAAGAGGGCCAGGGCAGCTATCTCATCCGGCTTGCCGAAGCGGCCCAGCATGGCCTTGGCCTTGCCCGGTCCCTCCAGCTCAGGGTGCTCCTTGAGGCTTCGCTGTACGTTCTCTGTTAGGATCAGGTATGGGGCGATGCAGTTGACCCTAATGCCGTATGGAGCAAGCTCGGCAGCAGCCGTGTAGGTGAGGCTGGCCACGGCGGCCTTGGAGGCAGCATATGAGACCACCAATGGCGTTGGGCCAAGCCCATCTAGCGAGCTAAAGTTGACGATGGCACCGCTGCGCCTCTCGGCCATGTGGTTTCCCACAATGCGGCATCCCAGGAACGCGGTAACGAAGTTCTCCTTGAGAGTCTCTTCCAACAGCTCCTGGGTCACTCCCAGGAATGGGCCCTCCACAACACCCCCCGCGACGTTGTTCACCATGGCATCCACCTGCCCGAAGGTGCTCAGGGCCTTGTCCAGCATGGCCTGCACCTCGGACTCGTTGCGCATGTCCACAACGATGGGGAGGGTCTTGGCGCCCAGCTTCTCCAGATCACGGGCCACGCCGCTGAGCTGCTCTTCGCTCTCCTCCGGCCTGAAGATGTTCATGCCCGCAACCACTACGTTGGCGCCTGCTTCGGCGAAGGCGGTGACGGTGGCCTTGCCGATGCCCTGGCCGCTGCCTGTGACGATAGCCGTCTTACCTTTCATGTAGTACCGGTCCATGAACGACATGGCTTACCCCCCTATCGCGATCAATACTATTTTTCGAAGTAGACGTTTAGATGAGCAGATCGATGACGGCCCGCCCGAAGACCTGCCTCTCCTCCAGCAGCCCGTGCATCTGCGGGGTCTCGTCCAGTCTGAAGGTGGTAGAGACCACCGGCTTGATCCGGCCGCTCTCCACCAGATCCATGCCTTCCTGCATGTCGCGGTAGTCTGGGGTCGAGGTGCCGGTCAGGGTAGCCTCCTTCCAGAACAACCAAGGGACGGCGAAGCGGGCGGCTTCGGTGTTGATCTGGCCCACGAAGACGTACCTGCCGAAGAAGGCCAGGGAGCGAAAGCCACCGTTATTGAAGGTCGAGCCTCCAACCGTGTCTATCACCAGGTCGGCTCCCCAGCCATCCGTCAGGGACATCACCTGGTCGTTGAAGCGGCCCTCGGGGGCGTAGATCACCTCAGTCGCACCGTACTCCTTGAGCAGGGGCACCTTGGTCTCGGTCGTGGTGGTGGCCATCACGAAGCCCCCCGAGAGGGCGGCGATCTGCAAAGCGTGGACCCCCAGGCCGCCACCGGCGCCGGTCACCAGGATGTTGTCCTGGAACCTGGGCTTGCCGGCAACGGTAAACCCCCTCAGCGAGGTGCCGATGGCGCATGAGACGATACAAGCCTCCACCGAGCTGACGTTGTCCGGGACCTTCATAATGGAGGCTTCCGGCATCACCACCAGCTCCGCGTAACCACCGTCGACGCTTTTGCCGTCCCTGCAGTTGTTGCTGCGGCCCATGCGGCAGAACCTGCAGACGCGACAGGCGGCCTTTATGTTGTTGGCGACCCGGTCTCCCACCTTCGTGCCGGTGACCCCGGGCCCTACGGCCATTACCGTGCCGGCGATCTCATGTCCCAGGATGATGCCAGACTTCTTGACCCACGCCCCATTTTCCTTGATCTCCAGATCGCGGCCGTTGACGATGCCTCCCATCACACCAGAGCGCACGATCATGTCGTGGCCGTCTATGCCCGAGGCCTCCACCTTGACCAGTAGCTCACCTTCTCCCGGGCCTTCGGGATCCCGGACCTCTACAACCTTGAGGTTTTCCGCCGGCCCCGCCTCAAACAGCACAACCGCCTTCAACATTCACCTCCAGACTCCACCGGACGAAACTGGAACAGGGTGAAGTCGTCCTCCACGTCGACGAAGCCTACCTGCACCGGCATATTCTCCCGTATCTCTTCCGGTGCGACGTCCAGCAGGTTACTGAACAGCCGTACCCCTTCTTCCATCTGGACCAGCACCACGTTATAGGGGACTTCGGCGAAGAAGGGGTGGGTGGGGCGGCGCACCACGATCCAGCTATATACCCGACCCCGACCGTCGGAGGGCACCCACTCGATATCGAAGGAGCCACAGTGGGGACACATGGGTACCGGGGGGTGCCTGTATATCTTGCACTCTCCGCACCGCTGCAGGACCAGCCTGTGATTCCTCACAGCCTCCCAGAAGGGGGCATTGTCGTGATCGAAGGCGGGTAAAGGCCTCAGAGGCCCGTCGTCGGAGGTCGTCACGGCTGCCTCCCCAGGATCAGCGCGCTGGTGGTGACGCCGTACCCGGCCATCAGCATGGACAGCTCGCACCCGGGCACCTGGTTGCAGGAGGTGCCCCGGATCTGTCGCACTCCCTCGCACATGTGGTTCATGAAGTGGATGTACCCCTCTCCCAGGTTCCCTCCGTGGGTGTTCACCGGCAGATTGCTGCCGATCTGGATTCCTCCATCCTGCACGAACTCGAAGCCCTCACCCTTCTTGCAGAAGCCCAGGTCCTCCAGGGCCATGATGACCATGGAGGTGAAGTGGTCGTACACCTGCAACACCTGGATATCCCTCGGGGACACTCCGGCCATCTGGTATGCCTGCTGGGAGGCGTAGGTCACTTCCTCGATGGCGGTCAAGCTCTCGCGGTTGGAGGCGGTCATAGGGTCGGACTTCGAGCCGGTGGCCTGACCCCAACCCAGAACGTAGGCCGGCGGCTGCTTGAGATGCCTGGCCCTCTCCGCCGTGGTCACGATGGCGGCTGCCGCGGCGTCGTACTCAGAAGTTATGTCAAGCAGTCTCAAGGGGTCGACGATCACCGGGGAGGCCTGGTGGTCCTCCAGGGTGATAGGCCGACCGTGGAAATAGGCGTTGGGGTTCACCGAAGCATGCTTGCGGAAGGCCACCGCCACTTCACCGAAGTGGCGGCTCTCCGCGCCGTACTCCAGCATGTACCGCCTGGTGCGCATGGCGATGTGGTGGGCGGCGACTATAAGGCCGAAGGGCGCCCTCCAGGCTGTGGGGCCATCTACCCACCGGCCTACCTGTCTAGGCGACGTCCCGTAGCGGTCCTGGGAGCGTCCGTTGAGGGCGCGATAGATTACGACGTTCTCGGCCAAGCCCGCCGCCAGCGCCAGGGTGGCGATGCCCACGGCGCCAGAGCCGCCTCCGGCACCCTGCACCGACTGGAAGCTGAACCGTACGTTCTTCATGCCCAGACAATCCACCAGCTGCCATTCGGTGACCCGGTCCACGTTATGGTAGACGATGCCGTCGATGTCCTTGACGCTGATGCCGGCATCGTCGGCGGCCATGGTGATGGCCTTCAGGACGTTGTGGAGCTCCGACCGGTTGGAGTCCTTGGAGAACTCGGTGCAGCCGATTCCGGCTATGGCGGCCTTGTTCCGTTGATCATTCATTCCCTCACCCCTGTCCCCTGTCCCCTGTCCCTCTCCCAAATGGAGAAGGGTTAGCCGTCCTTCACAACCACTTCTCTCCCACAGGGAGAGGGAGTTGGGAGTGAGGAGCTACTCGAAGTGATATAGCCCAGCGGTGTTCTCTCCGGCGATCTTGGCCCTTTCGTCTTCGGGCACGCCTTGAAGTATGCGTTCCAGGATCTCCCGCGACCTGGGGAACGTCGACTCGGCGTGGGGATAGTCGGAGCCCCACATCAGGGTATCCACTCCGATGCGGTGACGGAGCTCCATCCCCAGATCGTCCTCCTGGAAGCTTATGAAAACGTTGCTGCGGAAGAAGTCGCTGGGCAGCAGCTCGCCCTTGAACCTGGAAGCGCTGACGCCTCCGGGCCTCTGGCCGTAGAACTCATCCATGCGGTCCATGAAGTAGGGGGCCCAGGCGACCTCGTACTCCACGACCCCGACCTTCAGCTTCGGATGGCGCTCGAACACGCCGGAGAAGATCATGGCAGCGATGCACTGGCGGACGTTGACTTCCCTGCTGGTGAAGCCGACAGCGCCCGGCGTCGGCTTGCCACCGTCACCAGGAGTCCACCGGATGGTGCCGGTGTGCAGGCTTAGCGACATGTCCAGGTCCTCCGCCATAGCCCACAGCTTCTCGTATGCCGACTGGTCGTAGGGCAACAGCGGCCGGATGGAGATCATCGCCCCTACCAGGCCCAGCTTCGCCGAGCGTTCCAGCTCCGACACGGCGTCTTCCACGAAGTCCACGTTGATCGCGGCGATGCCCTTGAGCCGGTCGGGGTGGGGATTACAGAACTCGGCCAGGTAGTCGTTGTAAGCCCGGAAAATGGCCGATAGCAGGTCGCTGGCCGGAATCTGCCACAGAGTCAGGCCCTGGGAAGGGTACAGCACTCCGCCGGAGATCCCATCCATGTCCAGATCCTTCACGTGGGCATCCGGGTCGATGCCCCCCAGGGGCACGGTGTCCATGACACCGAAGCTATTCAGCTTCTCCGGGTCCTCGAACCTCACACCGGCCTGCTGGTTGGCGCCGATGTTTCCGAAGGCGACGCCGTCACAGTACCACTGATCGTGCCCATCCTCGAAGACGATACGGGGCGCCCGGTCCCTGAACCTGGGATCGATGCGCTTCTCCCAAAGATCGGCGGGCTCTATGATGTGGGAGTCGGAAGACCATACTTTGTAGCTCGACATGGCTCCTTAGGCCTCCTCATTGCCTGGGGCTCTCGTACAGGTCCCCAGGCGCCATCTTATTGAAGGTATCACACGGCGGAATACCCATCAAGAGAGAGCTTCGGCCACTCTGGGGAAGGCTCGAAGGGTGTTCATAGTGATCACGTTTTCCACCTGCTCGACATCCATGTCCTTCTCCTCCGCCAGACGGTCGGCGTAGCGGCGCAGGTGGGAGAGGTGTGTCCGTACGTCCAGCTCGAAGGGGTATTCACCGGGGCCGGTGCGGTAGAGGAGTCCCGAGGGCCAGTCGGTGTCCATTACCAGGTTGCCCAGGGGCACAGCCCGGTAGACCCCCCGCAGCCGGTCCGCTTCAGGATGAAATAGCACTACGGAAACCGAGACGTAGAAGCCCATGTCTGCCAGCCGCCGCGCCATGTCCTCGTTGCCCATGTAGTTGTGCAGCACGCCGCCCACCTCGTAGGCCCGCTCCTGGTGCAGGATGTCGATGAGGTCCATGGCCGACGCTTTGCCGTAGGTGTGCAGGTTCAGGGGCAGCTTCAGCTCCCGGGCCAGGCCGATCTGCTCCCGGAAGGCCCTGCGCTGGGTCTCGGGGTCCTGCCGGGTGGTCTCGTAGTCGATCCCCACCTCCCCGATGCCCACCACCTTAGAGGAAGACCGAGCCAGGTCGCCTAGCTGCTGAAAGCTATCCTCCCGGTACTGATCGATCTGGTTGGGGTGGACACCGATGCAGGCGAAGAAGTCTTCCTCGCCGTCGACCCTCTCGACCACGGCACGGGAGTCCTCCACCGTTACCCCCGGCATTATCCAGAGGCCTACACCCACTTCCCGTGCCTGTCGGACTTCTTCCTGGAAGGTCGCCTCATCGATGGCCCTTACGCCTGGGATATTGACTCTGGGCGGGTGTATGTGACAATCGATCAGCAACTCTACCCTCCTGCTTTGACTGGCCTGACTGCCAGGGAAGCGAGAACCTCGGCGGTGTGCTCGCCCAGCGCCGGTGAAGCCGCCACCGATGGGGCCTGCCACGGGCCCTCGAAGGGCGGGCCAACGACTCGCACTTTCCCCAGGCCGGGATGGTCCATCTCCACCATGATCCCCAGGGCCTGCACCTGCGGGTGGTCGACCACCTCTTTAACGGTGTTCATCGGCACGGCAATGGCGTTGTGGGAGCGAGCCAGCCGGACCACCTCTTCGGCGGTCTTGTCGGCCAGGTGTCTCTCCCAGATAGGCATTACCTCCATGGCGTACTTGCCGTTCCCGGTCGCGTCCCTGCCCCCCTTGTCGAACCTGGGATCCGACAGCATGTCCTCCATGCCCAGGTCCACCATCAAGCTAACGTACTCTTCCTCCGTGGCCCGGTGCAGCCGCAGGTACACGGGTCGGTCCCTGGTCTGCCACCCATGGAGCCGGGGGCTGGTGTAGGCCTGGCAGAAGGGCCCGGCCCACTCGTCCAGGTCCCCCAGCACAGACCAGCAGCCCTGTCTCATGCACAGGAGGGTCCCCCACTGGTTGACGGCCACCCGCTGCCCCCGCCCGCTGCGGTTGCGGCGATACAGACAGGCCAGCACACCGACGAAAGCCATGATGGCCGCGCCTACGTTGGCCAGCTCAGACCCCCACCTGACGGGAGGGCTGCCGATCTGCCCGAGGGACATGCAGTACTCGGCCATCCCCTGAACCACCATCTCCGAGCCCTTCAGATCCTTGAGAATCCCCTTTTCCCCGAAGGGAGTGAGGGCGCAATAAACCAGCCCCGGGTTGTTCCGGCTTAGCGTACCGTGGTCCAGCCCAAGATTTTGGGCCTTCCCAACGCCCCAGTCCTCGATCAGGATGTCGGCGCTCACGGCCAAGTCGGTGAAGGCTCCCCGTCCGGCGTCGGTCTCCAGGTCCAGGACGACGCTCTTCTTGTTACGGTTCAGGTAAACGAAGGCCGCGCCGTCCCCATTGGCCGCCGCCGGGGCGAACTCCCTGGAGTAGTCGCCTCCCGGAGGCTCCACCTTGACGACCTCGGCGCCCGCGTCCGCCAGGAGCAGAGAGACGAAGGGACCGCACAGACCCTGGCTGGCGTCTACGACCCGGACTCCCGTCAGGGGAGGATCCCCTTGCCTGCCCTGAACAGCGTGCCTGGGCTCGCCGCTTGGAGGGCTGTCGAATGCGCCGAATCCCCGCGCCTTGATCTCCTCGGTGTGCTCACCCGGAGCGGGGGCGCGGTACAGGGTGGCGGGGGTCTCGCTGAACTCCCAGGGTATGCCTCCCACGTGCAGCTTGCCCTGGTGCGGGATGTCCATCTCCGGAATGTACTCGTTCTCGATCACGTGCTGGTTGGCCAGCAGGTCCTGGAAGTCATAGAAAGGGCCGGCGGGCACACCATACTTCGTCAGCCGGACGTACCACCATCGGAAGTATCTGCCGCCGAACATCTTCTCTAGCTCGGCGGTCAGCTCGGCCCGGTTCGCCACCCGGTCCCGGTTGGTTTTGAAGCCGGGGTGCTCCATCAGATCGGGACGGCCGATTGCCTCGCATAGAGCGCGCCATTGCTCGTCGTTCTCAACGCCCACACTGATCCAACGGCGGTCCTCGCAGAGAAAGGCCTGATGGGGAGCCGTGACTGCAGACGCGCTCCCCAGAGGAGCGGGCACCTCCCCGGCAAGGGTGTACTCGGCGATACGGGTGCCCAGATGGGCGATGGAGCTGCCCAGGTGGGTCGACACGATATGCTGAGACTCCCCGGTGCGGTCCCGCTGCAACAGCCCCAGAATTATCGACCCCGCCAGCACGCAGGAGGCGTTCAGGTCCAGGTGGTACAGGTGGCGGGCCATCTCCGGCTTCCCACCCTCGTCACCGGTCAACGAGGTGAACCCAGACACGCACTGCACGTCGGCGTCGACCCCGGGCCAGGACGCCATCGGGCCGTCCAGACCCCAGGCCGGGCTGGCGCCGTAGACAATAGAGGGGTTCAGGGTCCTGCAACCCTCGTAGCCGAATCCCAGCCTGTCCATGACGCCGGGTCTCAGGTTCTCGCAGACTACGTCGGCCTCTTTCACCAACGGCTCCATGGACTGACGGCCATCGGGGACCTTCAGATTGAGGATGGCGCCCTTCTTCGCCATGTTCCAGTCCGTGTAGGAGACGGTGAGGCCGTTCTTCAGGGGGGGCTGGCCGTGGCTGACGTCGCCCTCCGGACGCTCGATCTTCAGGACGTTGGCGCCGAGCATCCCCAGGAGCGTACAAGCCCAGGGCCCGACCCCCGCCTGACCGAAGTCCACTACGTTGACACCTTCAAGGGGTCCGCTCATAGGTGTTTTCTCCTGGTCCCGCTGGGTTAGCTGTACCCCAGGCCGGGAACGTCCGTCGGGTCCCGATCCACGTGGAGATGGCTGCCCGGCATGGCCCCGCCTGATACGTGGATCACCTGGCCCGTGACGTAGGAGGCTGCGTCGCTGCAAAGGAAGAGGGCCACTGCGGCCATCTCGTCGGGGTTGCCAATCCGCCTCAGTGGAGCCATGGCCGCTACCTGCTCCTCCGCTCCCGGGTTGGGGTTCAGGAAGAAGTTGATCATGTTTTCCGTCTTGACAACGTAGGGGGCGATACAGTTGACCCGAATTCCCAGCGGCCCCAGCTCGGCGGCCGCGGTCTCTGTCAGATTGGCCACCGCCGCCTTGGACGAGGCGTAGTGGGCCGCCAGCGGGGTAGGTCCCCTTCCATCCAGCGAAGAGTAGTTGACGATAGCGCCGTAGCCCCTCTCGGCCATGTGGGCACCCACGATCTTGGAGCCCAGCACGGCGGTCATCACGTTCTCGCGGTAGGTGTTCACCCATCGTTCGTCGGGCACCTCCAGGAAGGGACCTTCGATTAGCCCGCCGCCTACACCATTCACCAGGGCGTCCACTTTTCCAAAGGCGCTCAGGGCCTTGTCCATGGTCGCCTGCACCTGGTCCCTTTCCCGCATGTCAGTGACCGAATAGATGGCCTTCACTCCCAGCTTCTCCGCCTCCTGGGCTGCAGCCCGAAGCTGGGCTTCGCTCTCCTCAGGCTTGTACAGGCTTATCCCGGCCAGGACCAGGTCCGCTCCGGCCTCGGCGAAGGCTGTCACGGTGGCCCGGCCGATGCCCTGGCCAGCGCCGGTGATGAAGGCCGTGCGACCCTTCATGGAGAACCTCTCGAAGATGGACATATCCCTCCTTAAGGTAAGGGTGAAACCTTTCGATGGGCGGCCCCTTGCTCACGCTGCGGTGGGTGGGCCCGATCCTCGTCGATACGTACTATACTCCCCGCCCTAGGCGGCATCAACCCCTTGATGGACACAGGGCCGGTTGCGAAAGTATGGGGCCCATGGTACATTTTGGCGGACCCAATCAGGGCTCGATTCTCCAACCATTATGACACCGGGAGGCTGCGATGAAAGTTGGGACCGTCCTCGTCAACCTGATGATGGCGCCACCGGGCCCCGAGTACCCCTTCGGCCGGTGGATCTCGGACGTCGAGAGACTGCTGGCGGCGCAGGAGCGGGCGGGTTTCAGCTACCTGGCCTTCACCCACGCCTACCAGCAGACCGCTCTTCACGGTTTTCAGCCAATGCTGTTGGCGTCCCGTCTGGCGCCCATCACCGGAAAGATGCGGCTGTCCACCGAGATACTTCAGCTCCCGGTTTACTCCGCCATGGATGCAGCCTACAACATCAGTAGCCTGGACCACGTCACAGAAGGACGTCTGGAGGCCGGTATCGGCATTGGCTACAACCCCTACGAGATCGGTCCCGCCGGGGTCAGCCGCAAGGACCGTGTCCCCAAGTTCGAGGAGATGGTGGAGGTGATGAAGATGTTCTGGGCCGGGGAGCCCGTCCACTTCGATGGCCGCTACTGCAAGGTGGAGGGAACCCAGCTCCAGCTCCTCCCCGTCCAGAAACCCCATCCTCCACTATGGGGAGCCGCCTACAGCACCAAGGCCGCCGCCAGGGCCGGCCGTATGCTGGACGGAATCATAGGCGGGCCGTTCCAGCGGTTCGAGGACATGGCCATCCAGCTGGACGCATTCCGCGAGGCCTGGCACAAGGTCCGCAGCGACGAGCCCACCAGGGTCGGGGTCTGGCGCACCACCATCGTTGGGAAGAACCCCAGGGACGCCCTGGACACACTGGTAGCAAGCCGACGCCTTACTTTCGGCAGGAACATCCAGGGAGGAATGCAGGAGGACAGCACGGCCCAGCTCCGCCTGGACCTGACCGTGGGCGACCAGACCGATTGGGCCATCCTGGGCAACCATGAGAATTGCCTCGAGGGTCTCATCAGGTGCCGCGACGATTACAAGCTGACCCACGTCAGCCTCAACTTCTACAACCTCCCCAACGACGTCTCCGCCCGATGCGAGGCCATCGAGGAGTTCGGCGAGAAGGTGGTCCGAAAACTCTAGCCCAGCTGCCCCATACATAGCCACTCCCCGCGGAGGTCCTGCGCCATGAAGATTGGGGCCACCTTCGGCCAGCTGATAGTCGAGCCCCCCATGCCAGACCATCCCTTCGCCCTGTGGATCTCCGACGTGGAGAGGATTCTGAAGGCTGTACAGCGCGCCGGGTTCAGCTTCCTGGCCTTCAGCCACTACTACCAGGGCGAGCTGGGGTACAGGATGCAGCCCCTGGTCGTCATGTCCCGCCTCTCCCCCATGACGGGGGACCTGCGCCTGTCCACCGAGATCCTGCAGCTCCCCGTCTTCAACGCCATGGACCTTGCCTACAACCTGGCCACATTGGACCACATCACCGGAGGCCGGTTGGACGTGGGCATCGGCATAGGATACAACCCCTACGAAATAGGCCCCGCCGGAGTCAGCCGCCAGGACCGTGTCCCCAAGTTCGAAGAGGCGGTGGAGGTGATGAGGAAGTTCTGGACCGGGGAGCCAGTTTACCACCAGGGCCGGTTCTTCCAGGTGGAAGGCACCCAACTCCAGCTGCTCCCAGTGCAGCGTCCCCACCCGCCCCTGTGGGGCGCAGCATACAGCCACGGGGCCGCCGCCCGGGCGGGCCGTATGCTAGAAGGGCTAATCGGCGGCCCCTTCCAGAGCTTCGAGGACCTGGGCAGCCAGGTGGACACCTTCCGAGAGGAGTGGCACCGGGCCCACGGCGGAGAACCCACCAGAGTCGGGGCCTGGCGCACGATCATACCGGGCAGGGACCCTAAGAACGCCCTGGAGACCGTTGTAGCCAGGAGACAGCTCACCTTCAGCCGCAACATCCAGGGCAACATGCAGGAAAAGACAACAGCCCAGATGCGCCTGGACCTCACCCAGGGGAATCAGACCGATTGGGCCATCCTGGGAAACTACCAGGACTGTCTGGCAGGCCTGCGGTACTGCCGTGACGAGCTCAGGCTGACCAACGTTTCCTGCAACTTCTGGAATTTACCCGAAGACATCACCGGCCGCTGCGAGTACCTGGAGGGCTTCGGCGAGGAAGTTATCCGCAAGATGTAGCCCGGCGAGTTCAAGAAGCCGGCCCTTACGTGAGAGCAACCCGGTGAAGGCAACCATTGATCAGGCTACGGCCAATCATCCCACGACCGCCGCCCGGCCACTTTACAAGCCTTCCCCGCTGGATTACAATCACATTGACTGGGGAATGGCTCGCCCGTGCGGGCCCTCAGTCATTTTCTGTTCATGGTGGAGGGCACTTCCATGGCGCAGCCCAACTATCTCACCAAACAGGGTCTGACTAATCTGCGCTCTGAGATCGAGGAGCTCCGCACGACCCGTCGGCAGATGGTGGCTGAGCGGATCCAGAAGGCCAAAGAGATTGGCGGCACCGTAGACAACGCCGAGTACGATGAGGCCAAGAACGAGCAGGCTTTCATCGAAGGACGCATTCTGACGCTGGAAAACCTGATAAACAACGCGGTGATCATCTCCAAGGTGTCCGGCCCCTCCGACGTGGTCCGAATCGGGTCCCGAGTCACCGTGACCAACCAGGAAAAGAAAAAGCAGGAGTACACCATAATAGGGAGCGCCGAGGCCGACCCGGCCAAGGGCAAGATCTCCAACGTCTCTCCCATCGGCAAGGCACTATTGGGCAAGCGGGTGGGAGACGTGACGGAGGTAAACGTGCCGGCCGGGAAGATAAAGCTAGAGGTCACCAAGATCCGCTAGCCTTATCGAGCGAAACCATCTCATGCAAAAAAAGGGAGAAGACCACCTCCGCAGTCGTAGAGACAAGCTGGAACACCTTCGTCAGCTCGGCATCGATCCCTTCCCACCCCGCTACCACAGGACATCCACATCTGCAGAGGCCGAAACCCTGTTCTTGAACGAAGAAGAAAAACAGGGCGAAGGCTGCCGGACCGACCCAGTTTCCGTGGCCGGACGCATCATGGCTCTGCGGGTCATGGGTAAGGCCGCGTTCCTGGACCTCAAAGACGGCTCCGGACGGATCCAGGCCCACCTGCGCCGCGACTTGCTGGCTGACGAGTACGAAAGGGTGAAGGACCTGGACCTGGGCGATTTCGTCGGCGTATCTGGCCCGCTGTTTCGGACAAGGACCGGACAGATAACGGCGGAGGTCCAGGAGTTGACCATCCTCGCCAAGTCCCTGCGGCCGCTGCCCGAGAAGTGGCATGGGCTGCGGGACGTCGAGCAGAGGTACCGCCAGCGCTACGTGGATCTGATCTCCAACCCCGAAGTTCAGACCGCCTTCGTGCAGCGCAGCCGCATCGTCAGCTCCATACGCTCCTTCCTCAACGGCAGGGGGTTCATCGAGGTGGACACGCCGATCCTGGTTCCCGTGGCCGCAGGGGCCCTGGCCCGGCCGTTCACCACCCACCACCACGCCCTGGACGAGGACCTTTACCTGCGGATCGCCACGGAGCTCTACCTCAAGAGGCTGATCGTCGGTGGGTTCGATAAGGTATACGAGATGGGGAGAGTGTTCAGGAACGAGGGGATCGACCAAGACCACAACCCCGAGTTCACCCTGCTGGAGAGCTACGAGGCTTACGCCGACTACACCGATGTCATGGCGATGGTGGAAGATATGATCTCCACCGCGGCGGTGGAAGCCCTGGGATCCCCTCTGGTCCAATACGGCGAGCACACTATCGACCTTACACCGCCGTGGAGACGGGTCTCGCTGAGAGAGGAGATCCAGCTTCGAAGTGGCGTGGACATCGAAGATTACCCCGCGGCTTCGGACCTTCGCGAAAAGATGAGGAGCCTCGGCGTCCCGGTGAGGGCTGAAGAGAGCCGCGGGAGGCTTATCGACAAGCTGCTTTCGGTCTTCGTGGAGCCCACACTGGTGCAGGCAACCTTCCTCCTCGACTATCCAGAGGAGATGTCACCGTTGGCCAAGCCCAAACCCGAGGCCCCGGGATACGTGGAGCGCTTCGAGGGGTTCGCCGCCGGCATGGAGATCGCCAACTCATACACGGAGCTCAACGATCCTGTGCTTCAGAGACAGCGCTTCCTAGAGCAGGAGGAGATCCGGCTCCAGTACAAAGACGAGGAGGTTGACCGGCTTGATGAGGACTTCCTCAACGCCCTGGAGTACGGGATGCCCCCGACCGGCGGCCTGGGGGTGGGCATAGACCGGCTGGTGATGCTGATAACGGGCCAAGCCACCATCAGAGACGCATTGCTCTTCCCCCAGATGCGGTCGGTCAAATAGCAATGCTCTCCCTGGAGCTGATACGGAAGGACCCGGAATACGTACGCCAGGCCCTCCTGAAACGGGGCGAGGACGCCTCGATCTCCAAGATCGCCGACCTGGACAGACAGCGCCGCCACCTGATCCAGCAGGGCGACGAGCTCAGGGCCCGGCGCAACGAGGCCAGCAAGCGGATAGCCCAAACCAGAGACAAGCCTCCGGAGCTCATCGCCGAGCTCCGAGAGCTGGGAGATGAGGTCAAGCGTCTGGAGCAACAGGCATCCGAGCTTGAGTCGGGGCTAAATCGGCTCCTTCTGGAAATCCCCAACCTTCCCCTGGACGGGGTGCCAGCAGGAACCTCGGAAGAAGATAACGTCGTATTGAGAACTTGGGGAGAGCTCCCCTCCTTCGACTTCGTCCCCAGGCCCCACTGGGAGCTTGGGGAGCTCCTGGGAATAATAGATTTCCAGAGGGGCACAAAGCTATCGGGGTCGCGGTTCTTCCTGCTTACCGGCATGGGCGCCAAGCTGGAGCGGTCCATCGTCTCCTGGATGCTCGACCTGCACGTCACTGAACACGGCTACAAAGAAGTGTACCCTCCCGCCCTGGTCAGACGCGAGACCATGGAGGGGTCGGGCAACTTACCCAAGTTTGGAGACAACCTCTACCACGACGAGGAAGACGACTTGTGGCTGATCCCGACCGCCGAGGTGCCCCTGACCGGCATGCACCGAGACGAGATCATCCCCCCCGGGACACTGCCCCTGTACTACACGGCCTTTACTCCCTGTTTCCGGAGGGAAAGGGCGGCGGCCGGCAGAGACACCCGCGGTATCAAGCGGGTGCACCAGTTTGACAAGGTCGAAATGTACAAGTTCGTCGAACCGGATACCTCGGGCCGGGAGCTGGAGCGTCTGCTGGGTGACGCCGAGGATGTCTGCCGCAGGCTGGGCCTACCCCATCGGGTGCTGGCCCTTTGTGCCGGGGATATGGGGTTCGCCTCGGCCATGTCCTATGACATAGAGATGTGGGCCTCGGGCTGCGAGGAGTGGCTGGAAGTCAGCTCATGCTCCAACTGCACCGATTTCCAGGCCCGGCGGTCCAACATAAGGTACCGCCCCGAGGCGGGTGCCCGACCGGCCTACCCACACACCCTGAATGGCTCTGGATTGGCCCTTCCCAGGGTGGTCATATCGATACTGGAGAACTGCCAGCGCCGTGACGGATCGATCGAGATACCCGAGGCCCTCCGGCCGTATACCGGGTTCGACGTTATCCCCGTCCCGTGAAAGGGCCCATCCCCGACCCGGCGCATTGCGCCCGGATTGGCCCTCTGATATCATTGTACCCCTGCGTGGGGCTGTAGCTCAGCTGGGAGAGCGCCTCAATGGCATTGAGGAGGTAGGGGGTTCGAGTCCCCCCAGCTCCACCATTTTGTACGGTAGACAGAACCGAGCCGTTTAGGGCCACCTTTTCGGCGACCCTTCCGGGTATCAGGCTATCGTCGGGCATGGGCACGGTGTAGCGCATCAGGGCGTCGCCGGGCATGACGACGATCTCCTTGACGAAGGACTCGATGAAGGCCCG
>CBDFKU010000009.1:0-45429 GCA_965248975.1 Dehalococcoidia bacterium | reverse complement strand
GTGGACGCTACACCTCCGAGGGTCGGTTCTACTGCTTCAGGGACGACATCGACGACGGCTACGATACGGTGGAGTGGGCGGCCGCCCAGCCCTGGTCCTCAGGAAAGGTGGGCATGTACGGCTCTTCCTACGTGGGCGCCACCCAGTGGTTGGCCGCGCTGTCTCGGCCTCCACACCTGGTCACGATACTGCCCAACGTCACCGCCTCAAACTACCACGAGGGTTGGGCCTACCAGGGAGGCGCCTTCGAGCTGGGGTTCAACCTCTCGTGGACGCTGGCAGGCCTGACCCTGGCCAACCTCCGAAATATTTCCAACACCCGGGAAATCCCTCGAGGGCGCCGGGACGAGCTGATCAGGGCGGTGGACGCCATGGACGAGTCGGCCTTCCGCTTCCTACCGCTCAAGGACCTCCCCTATCTCAAGGACGGCCTGGCGGACTACTACTACGACTGGCTGGCCCATCCCGGCTACGACGAATACTGGAAGGGACTGAGCATCGAGGATAACCACTCCAGACTGGGCATACCCGCCTATAACATGGGCGGATGGTACGACATATTCCTGGGAGGGACCATCGGCAACTATCTGGGAATGCGAGAGAAGGGCGCCACCCAGGACGCCCGCAGGGGCCAGAAGCTGCTCATCGGCCCCTGGCAGCACGCCGTCAGGGGCTCCAGCATGACGGGAGACCACTACTTCGGGCTGGCCTCCGATCCCCTGGCCATCGACATGGACGGCATACACCTGCGCTGGTTCGACCACTGGCTCAAGGGCATCGACAACGGCATCATGGACGAGCCCCCGGTGCGTATATTCGTCATGGGGGACAACGCCTGGCGGGACGAGCAGGAGTGGCCCCTGGCCCGGGCCCGCTCCACGGAATACTACCTGCACAGCCAGGGCCGGGCCAACACCCGCGGCGGGAACGGGTCCCTCGGCCCGGAGGTTCCAGGGGAAGAGCCACCGGACGTGTTCCTTTACAATCCGGTGGACCCGGTGCCCACCAGGGGAGGCCCCCTCTGCTGCAGCCCTTACTACATGGCCAGCGGCGCCTTCGACCAGCAAGAGGTCGAGGGACGGGAGGACGTGCTGGTGTACTCAACGCCTCCCCTCGAGCGGGAGGTCGAGGTCACCGGGCCTGTGACCGTTACCCTGTGGGCGGCAACGTCTGCCACGGACACAGACTTCACCGCGAAGCTAGTGGACGTATGCGAGCACGGCTGCGCCCGGAACCTCACCGACGGCATCATCCGGGCCCGGTATCGGGACTCCAGGTCGGATCCCAGCCTATTGGAACCGGGGAGGACCTATCGCTATACGATCGACCTGTGGGCCACAAGCAACGTGTTCAAGGCCGGGCACAGAATCGCTCTGGAGGTGTCCAGCAGCAACTTCCCTCGATTCGACCGCAACACGAACACCGGCAACGTCATCGCCGCGGACACCGAGCTCCGGCCCGCCCTTCAGACGATCCTGCACGACCCGCAACACCCGTCGTGTGTCACGCTGCACCTGGTGCCCAGGTAGGGCAGAAAGGTGGCACCTCCTTCGTATACCCTTTGACTTTTGAACCTGGCTGTGAGTACAATCCTGAAAGAGGAGGTGGAGCCATGGAACCGGTGAAAGTTACTGCGTTTTACGACTTCCGTTGACCCTTCGTGTACAACGCGGCCGTGTGGCTGGCGAAGGTAAAGGAATCGTACGGAGACAACCTTGAGGTGGACTGGGAGCCCTTCTTCCTGGCCCAGATAAACAGCAAGGAAGGCCCCGAGTGGAAGGCCTGGGAGCAGCCCGAGGACTCGACCAACCTGGGACTTCTCGCCCTGACCGCCGGAGAGGCGGCCAAGAGGCAGGGCCGGCAGGCCTTCGAGGCCTTCCAGCTGGCGCTGCTCAAGGCTCGCCATGAGGACCGCAAGGACCTCTCCGACCGGAGCGTGATCATGGAAGCGGCCAAGGCGGGTGGCCTGGACATGGACCGCTTCAACGAGGATCTGGCCGACAAGAGCATCCCGGAGGACCTGGGCAAGAGCCACAACCGTGCGGTGGAGGATCACGGGGTCTTCGGAGTCCCCACCTTCGTCTTCTCCGACGGCACCTCGGCCTTCCTCAAGACCTATCCCCCTCCCGACGAAGACGCCGCGGAGACCTTCGAGGCCCTGCACGGCGTCATCACCAAGATGAAATATCTCGGCGAGGTAAAGCGACCCCAGCCACCCTGGCCTAAAGGGGTATTCGCCTAGAGGCCGACCGTTGCGTACTACTCCGCTCGAGGGAAAGTTGGGGGTCTGCTTTCAAGACCGGGACCTGCTAAGCCTGGCCTTGGTACACCCCTCCTATCTCAACGAACATCCCTCGGGCGAGCAGGCCCCGGGCTCCTACGAGCGTCTGGAGTTTCTGGGAGACTCCTGCCTCGGGTTGGCGGTGACCGTAGAGCTCTACCAGCGGTGTCCCCAGCTCTCCGAAGGTGAGCTGACCAAGCTGAGATCGTCCATCGTTAGGGGCGCATCTCTGGCCGGCGCGGCGCGGCGGTTCGGGTTGGGCGAGCACCTGCGGCTGGGCAAGGGAGAAGAGTCCACCGGTGGACGGGACCGGGATTCCAACCTTGCGGCGGCGCTGGAGGCCCTGATTGGGGCCGTCCTGCTGGACCAGGGGTTCGAAGCCGCCAGGAAGCTGGTCACGGGACTGCTCGCGGACGAGATGGAAGGCTCCCTGGCCCTTGGAGTGCCCGAGGACCCCAAATCCCTCCTCCAGGAGCTGTTGCAGGCCACGGGGGCCACCTCGCCCATCTACCAGGTGGTCCAGGAGGGTGGGACTGACCACCTAAAAAGCTTCGAGGTCGAGGTGCTGGTCGCCGGGCAGCCGATAGGTCGAGGTCATGGACGGCGCAAGCTGGACGCCGAGCGGATGGCTGCCCAGGAAGCCCTGCAGAGCCTGGGGGCGGAGGCCCCGAGCCCCGTCAAGGATGGAGATACGTAACCGCTTGGAGTTGGCATGCTGGGACTACTGAAAAGAAACCGCCAGAGGCTCAAAGAGAAGACCCAGGAGGGCGTCCGCAAGAGCCGGGAAAGCTGGTTCGGCCGCGTACGGGAGCTCTTGTCGGGACCCCGGGTCGACGAGGAGGTCTGGGAGCAGCTTGAGGAGATACTCATCTCCGCCGACATGGGGGTCGACACTTCCCTCAAACTCGTCGAGGGGCTGAGGGTCAAGGCACGGGACGAAGGCCTGGCCCAACCCCAGCAGATATTCGATGCCCTCAAACGGGATCTGGCCTCCGGGCTGCAGGCCACCGACGGCGACCCATGGCTAGACGCCCCACCCGGGGATGGGCCCTTTGTAATCCTGGTGGTGGGGGTAAACGGGTCCGGCAAGACCACCAGCATAGCCAAGCTCGCTCACCATCTAAAGGAAGCGGACAAGAAGGTAGTGCTTGGCGCGGCCGACACCTTTCGAGCGGCGGCCGGCGAGCAACTGGAAATCCTGGGACGGCTCACAGGCGTAGATGTAGTGAGCCACCAATCGGGGGCCGATCCGGGGGCGGTGGCCTACGACGCCTTCCAGGCCAGCAAGGCCAGGGGCGCCGACGTGCTGATAATCGACACCGCCGGCCGCCTCCACACCAAGACCAACCTGATGGAGGAGCTCAAGAAGATAAGGCGGGTGGTGAACCGTCTGGACCCAACGGCGCCCCACCAGGTGCTCCTGGTGCTGGACGCCACAACCGGCCATAACGGGCTGGCCCAGGCCAAGCATTTCACCGAGGCGGTGGATTGTACCGGCGTCTTCCTGGCAAAGCTGGACGGCACCTCCAAGGGAGGGATCGTACTCGCCATCAAGAACGAGTTGGGCCTCCCCGTACTCTTTATCGGAACGGGAGAGCATGTGGGCGACATGGCCCCCTTCGATCCCGAGGAGTTCGTGGATGCCCTGCTTGAACCTGCGCTGGCGCCCCACCAGCACTAGTGCGGCTGGGCTACCCCCGTTCCAACGCCCTTCCCTATACGTAGCAGTAGAGTAGACAGTGCACCACGCCCTTACCTGGCTCCTCGTCGTCGAACTCCTGGGACTGATCGCCCTCCCCCTTACTTATGTCCTGTTTCGCCGGTTGCCCGACCGGGGACTGGTGTTCTCCAAGCCATTGGCGTTGCTGGTTGGCTCATATGTCCTGTGGATCCTGGGTCTCACCCACATGGTCCCGAACTCCCAGTTCACCATCATAGGCATTCTGCTAGCCCTGGCCATCGTCTCCATCCTGGTGCTACGCCGCAAGCTGCCGGAGATCGTGGCCTTCATACGGGAGCATTGGCCCCCGCTGCTGGCGGCGGAGCTGGTCTTCCTGGGCCTCTTCCTCCTCTGGATCGTGGTGGTATCCGGCTCACCGGCCATAAACCACACCGAGAAGCCCATGGACTTCGCCTTCTTGAACTCCATACTACAGAGCACTCACTTCCCTCCCGAAGACCCCTGGTTGGCCGGTCACTCCATCAGCTACTACTACTTCGGTCACTTCATGATGGCTTTCCTCACCAAGCTGACCGCCATACCGTCCAGCGTCTCCTACAACCTCGCCGTTGCCCTCATCCCAGCCCTGGTAGGGGCCGCTGCTTTCAGCCTGGTGTACAACCTGGTGAGGTTGTCAGGAGGGGCCCTCCGAACCGCCATCCCCTTCGCGTTGATGGCGCCGTTGTTCATCGTGCTGGTGAGCAATCTGGAAGGGGTGATGGAGCTGGTCAACGCGAGGGGATGGGGCTCCGACGGTTTCTGGCAATGGTTATCCATCAAGGGTTTGGACGCCCCCAACGTGGCCGACTCCGGATTCTTCCCCGACCAGCATTGGTGGTGGTGGCGGGCCACCCGGGTCATCGACACCGTGGTTGACGGGGCCAGCCTGGACTACACCATCACCGAGTTTCCCTTCTTCAGCTTCCTCCTGGGAGACCTCCATCCCCACGTTTCCTCCATGCCGTTCCTGCTGCTGACCCTGGCGCTGGGCCTGAACCTGTTCGTTTCCAGGGAGCGGCTGGGCCTCTCCTGGATGAGGGCCAACCTCTGGGAGACCTTCGCCATAACGTTGACCCTAGGCTCCCTGGCGTTCATAAACATCTGGGACTTTCCCATCTTCGCGGTGATACTGGTGGTGCTGGTGCTGATGAAGGGGTACGGAGACTGGGGAGGCGACCTGCGGGGAGCGTTGGTTCCTTCCATTACCTTGCTGGTACCGGTCCTGGCCGGCGCCGTTGTCCTGTTCCTTCCCTTCTACATGACTTTCAGCAGCCAGGCCTCGGGGATAGGAGCGGTGGGAGAGCTCGGTACCCGGCCTGTGTACTTTTTCCTGATCTGGGGGCTCTTCCTGGTGGTCAGCGGCGCCTATCTCCTGCGACAGCTATGGACGGTGCCGGGGCTGAGAGGCCTTCACCCGGGAGCGATCTCCGCGGTGCTGGTGATCATCCTGCTGCCCTTCCTGATGTGGGCGGGCTGGAGGCTGATTATTGACCCCTTCGACGGCGGCTTCGTCGATAGCCTCGGGACGGTGGCCGCCAGGTTCGGGAAGGTCCTGCCCGGCCTGCTGATCGTGGCGCTGGCCTCATACAGCCTGATTCTCAGGGTCAGATTCGGAGGGAGGCAGGCTAGCGCCGCCGACGGTGGTACCGAGTTCCGATTCCCCAGTGGGCCTCCCCAGACGAATGAAAATGCCTTCGGCCCCTCAAGTGGTTCGACAGGCTCACCACGAGCGGACGAGCATTCGCCCGTCCTGAGCACGTCAAAGGACGAACCGGTACTCTCAGGGCGGCAGCAAGAAGCCCCTCAGGCTGGCTCCTCGGAAGGCAACCAGGGTTCAACCGAAACTTTCGTAGCTGAGAGGGCTACCGCCTTCTCCCTCCTTCCCTTGGCGCTGGCCTTCTATCTGATCGTCGGGGTGGAGCTCTTCTATCTGGTGGACCTCTTCGGCGGCCGTATGAACACCGTCTTCAAGGCCTATTTCCAGTCCTGGATGTTCCTTGCCATCGCTTCCGCCTATGGCCTATACTACCTCCACTCTCGGTCCCTGCCCTCTCTGAAGACCCCCTTCCGGCTGCTGGGAAGGTCGGTTCGGGCGCCTGGCGGGAAGCTCAGGGCAACCGTGCGCTACGGGTGGCTGGGGCTGGTGGTCCTGCTGGTGTTGGGCTCCCTGTACTACCCCATAGGAGCGGCGCTGGACAGGACGGAGGACGGTGGGAACAACACCCTGGACGGGCTGGCATTCGTCCGAACGGGCACCCCCGGAGAGTACGAGGCGATCCGCTGGCTCAGGGACGAGGCCCCCCGAGGCCGGATCGTCGAGGCCGTCGGCGACGATTACTCCGAGTACGGACGCATCTCCGCCAGCACCGGGCTGCCCACGGTGCTGGGCTGGAAGTTCCACGAGCACCAGTGGCGGGGCTCCACCGCCCCCTTCCGGGGCCGGGAGGAGCAGGTTGCCCAGATCTATTTGAGCCCCGACGCGAACCAGGTGCGTGGGTTGCTGGACACTTACGACATCCGCTACGTCTATTTTGGGTCCAGGGAGCGGACTAAGTACGGCAGCAGCCATCTGGGCAGGTTCTCCTCCTTCTTGCAACCCGTCTTCCAGAGGAGCGGCGTAGTAATATACGAACGGCTGCAAGGGAACGACCTGGAGGTAGCTGAGAGGAACGATGGGACCATTGGCTAGGTTGCCGCTGGCTTTCCGCATGCCCCCACTTCCCACCATACGGTTGGGCTGGGAAGTGGGGGTGTTCGCCGGGCTGGCCCTGGTGGCCCTGGGCCTGCGGCTCTGGGAGCTGGACGGCCGGGCCATGCACTACGACGAGAGTCTTCACGTCCACTACGCCTGGCGCCTGGCGGTGGGCGAAGGCTATTCTCACAGCCCCTGGATGCACGGCCCATTCCAGGTTCACATGGTCGCCTTCATCTTCAAGATCTTCGGCGACAGCGACTTCACGGCGCGCCTTGCCTACGTCTTCTTCGGCTCGGCGCTGGTGGCCATGCCCTTCTTCCTGAGGACCTACCTGGGCCGGACCGGCGCCATCGTCACCGCCGTCCTGCTGGTCCTGTCCCCATCCCTCCTCTACTTCAGCCGGTTCGGGCGCAACGAGATAATAATGGCCTTCCTGGCGATCGCCCTCCTGGCCCTGATGTGGCGCTACATCAACGACGGCAAGAACCGCTATCTGTATCTGTCGGCGGCGGTCCTGGCGCTCATATTCGCCACCAAGGAGACGAGCTTCATCATTACCGGTATATTCGGGGCGGCCCTGCTGCTGATATCCCTGCCGGAGATCATCGCCCTCCTTTTCCGGAAGATAAAGTTCTCGGACCTGACCGGCGCCCCTGCCTTTCTTTTATTGCTAGTCACCCTCACGTTGCCCCAATGGTCCGCGCTGACGAGCGTATTTCAGGGGGCCGTGGGGCTGAACCTGGTGAACGAGGATCCCGGCCTGGGCGAGGTCGGCATGGCGGTCTGGGCCGCGCCCTTCGTGTCGTTTCCGGTCATCGACATCCCAGGCGCTCTCAGCTATTTCATCATCGCCGCCCTGGTAGCCGTCCCGGTGGCGACCGTCCTGCTCTGGTCCCGAGCCCGCAGATCGGCCAAGCTGATCATTCCGGTGGCGGCGGTCGCCGCGCTGGTGTTCGCCCTGGTCGCCCTCCCCAGCGGTTTCGTCGCCCGGGATTTCCTTGCCTCCATCGGCATACTGTTCGGCGCATTATTCGTATCGGTAATGATTGGGATCATGTGGCGCTGGAAAGTGTGGCTCGCCTGCGCGGGCATCTTCTACTTCATATGGATAGCGCTGCAGACCAGTATCTTCGGCGCCTTTGTCCAAAATCACGGATACTGCCCCGGCACGTTGGGCGGCGCCTTCGACGTTTTGTGCTCCAGACTGGGAGGGGTCTACACCGGCTCGTGGCAGGGCCTGGGCTACTGGCTGGCTCAGCAGGACGTTCAGCGGGGCGAGCAGCCTATGTACTACCACTTCACCATCGGCTCGGCCTACGAGTTTCTGCCGCTGCTCTTCGGAGCCGTCGCCATTGTGTACTACCTGCGCAAGCTGGACGTCTTCGGTATCATGTTGGGCATCTGGGCCGTCCTCACGGTGGTGGCGTACACCATCGCCGGGGAGAAGATGCCCTGGCTGCTGGTGAACGTCGCCCTGCCCTTCATCCTGCTGGCGGGCAAGCTCTTCGGCGACCTGATAGACCGGGTCCGCTGGCGACGGCTGCTGAACCACGCGCCCTCGGTGCTGCTGGTGCTCTCGCCCGTCACCCTGGCGGCCGGAGTGTTCCTGCTCCACGAGTACCTCAAGGAGGGCAGCCTGGACTCAGGAGCGTGGGGCCTGTTGGTCTATGTCATCGTGGCGGCTGTGGCGCTGGGCTACTTCATCTACATGGCCCGCCCCAGGATGGGGTTCACGCTGGCTGGATTGGGTATAGGGATCCTCCTGCTGGGATTCAGCTCCTTCGTGGCTTTCCGGGCCAGCTACACATACGACGACTCCACGGTGGAGATGCTGGTGTTCTCCCAGGGTAGCGCCGATGTTGTGAAGATGGCGGAGATCGTGGAGGACGGCTTCACCGGGGACTCCAACGGAGGCCGGCAGGTGGACGTGGACTACGACATGTGGTATCCCATGAACTGGTACGTGCGCCAGGAGCAGAAGGACGGAGCCCTGGCCTTCCAGCGTTACAAAGTGGACCTGTGTCCTGGGGGAAGCTGTACTCCCAAGTATAGATGCAATTCCCCCGACAACTCTCCTTCGAAAAAAGCCTTGCTGATCGAGGGCTACTGCGCCAACCAGTACTCCGGGGATCTCGCCGACTTCAACAAGTCCAGTGCCTTCAGGAACCTCATCTGGTTCCCCGAGCATTACAAACGTCCCGGAGCGGTGCGTACCAGTGAAAGCCTAGGGCAGGAGATGACCAGGGATTTCCACTATGTGAAGGACATCATCACCAAGAGACAGACCTGGAAGGCGGCCTTGGACTACTTCCTCTTCCGCGACCTGTCCGGCAACTGGTGGGGCGATCCCAGCTTCTTCGTCTACACCGCCAAAGATACGGCATCCTGAAGCCACCACCCAGGCTGGCGGCAGTTCGCGGTGGGGTTCCCTGGAAGCTAAGTGTTGTTGACACTGTTCTTGAGGGGAGTCTACAATAGGTTGCAGACCTGGGATGGGAGGCCAACCGATGCCGGAAATGGTGATAGATAGCATTCGAGTCAGCCTGATGAACTACCAGCGGGTAGTCATCCTCAAAGAGAAGGACTCGGACCGCTATCTGCCCATCTGGATCGGCCCCGCTGAGGCCGACGCGATCGCCGTAAAGCTTCAGGACATCTCGGTGCCCCGCCCCCTGACCCACGACCTGCTCCGCGCGGTGATCGACTCACTGGGAGCGTCCATAAACCATATCCTGGTCAACGACCTGGAGAGCGACACCTTTTACGCAAAGATTTTCGTAAGCGTTGACGGGAAGAACGTCGAGATCGACTCCCGTCCCAGCGACGCTATCGCTCTGGCAGTCCGGGCCAAGGTGCCCATCTTCGCCGAGGACAAGGTACTGGACAAGGCCGGCATACTGCTGGACAAGGAGACGGGTAAGCCCCTCCTGCCCGAGGACGGGTCCGCGGAAAAGCCCGCCGAGGTGCGGGAAGAGGACCTGCGCAGGATGTCCGCCTTCACCGACTTCATCAACAGCCTGGACCTGGAAGACTTCGGCAAGCAGCAGCAACAACAACAGCAATAGCTCTCCGGCACCGGTGATTATGACCTTGAGCGCCCCGGCCAAACCCTGGCCGGGGCGCTTTACGAGTGCGATACGAAAAGTTGACTTCCTGACGCGGTTAGTGATAGGATTCAC
Source organism: Dehalococcoidia bacterium (assembly GCA_965248975.1). Lineage (GTDB taxonomy): Bacteria > Chloroflexota > Dehalococcoidia > Lucifugimonadales > JAGWBF01 > CBDFKU01. Next base: position 35,554 of record CBDFKU010000009.1, on the reverse strand, counting down.
TAGGTCTCGGGCGGAGGAAGCTCTGTGGGCCCAGCCCTGCGCTTCATCGGCCTCGGGTGGTACGTAGCAGCCTGCGTCGTCGTAGGCACGTTAGGGGGCCTGGGGCTGGACCATGTGGCCGGTACCAGGCCGCTATTTACGCTACTGGGTGTTCTATTTGGGACGGTTGCGGCCTTCTACGGCATATACAAGCTGGTGATGCCGCTGCTCAAAGAATCCGAAGCCGACAACGAGGACGAGGGACGGGAGTAAGACCCGGTGGCTTCCAGTAAAAAGAGATTCATCCTGCTGGGCCTCTTCGCCGTCTTGGCCCTGTTCTTGGCCGGCCTGGTAACCGGCGCCATAGGCGACGGATTCACGCTATCCGACGAAGACAAAGCCGCCGGTCAGTCGGCGGAGGGCATAATACCCAAACCCGACGTCCACCTGCCCGGACAGACCATCTTCCCGGCCAGCAAGCGGGAACGCTACATCGAGTTCCTGCACGCCGAGGAGAAAGAGAAGGAAGAGGGCGCAGCGGCCCTCAACGAGCACGAGCATCAGCTCGTAGACGATGGGGCCTTCGGGGGCGCCTTCAATTTCGTCATCACCAACACCCTCCTCTCGGCCTGGATCGCCACCCTGATCATCCTCCTCATCTTCGGCATAGGCGCGCGAAGGGCCAAGCTGGTCCCCGGTCGACTGCAGAACTTCTGCGAGATCGTCGTCGAGGCGCTCATGGCCTTCGTCGAGGGTGTCGTCGGCAAGGAACGCAGCCGACTGCTGTTTCCCGTCATAGCAACCATCTTCATCTTCGTGCTGGTCAACGCCTGGATAGGCCTGATTCCGTTCTACCAGGCCTTGGGATTCAAGGAGGGAGGCAACATCGAGGTCCACCTCCTTCGCCCGGCCGGAACGGACCTGAACATGCCGTTAGCTCTGGCGCTGGTCTCCTTCGTGTTCGTGGAGTCCCTGGGGCTACGCCTGCTTGGCTTCGGGTATATCGGGAAGTTCGTGCGGTTCGGCAGCCTGCGCCGGGGTATAGGCGGCCTGTTCCGGCGGCGCTTCCTGGACGCCTTCCAGGGAATGATGGACTTCTTCTTCGTGGGCCCGCTGGAGGCCTTCAGCGAGTTCGTCAGGATAATCAGCTTTACCTTCAGGCTCTTCGGCAACATGACCGCCGGAGAGATACTGGTGCTGATGTCGGCCTTCCTGGTGCCCTTCGTGGCAACGATCGGCGTCTACGGGCTGGAGCTACTGGTGGGCTTCGTGCAGGCCCTCATCTTCGCCGGGCTGACATTGGTCTTCGCGGCTATAGCCATAACCCCCCATGAAGGGGAAGAGCACTAGCTGAGTTCTTCGATGCGCCTTAATAGCACGGAAAGGGGAATGCGATGGAGATAATCATATTCTCCCTGGTGGTGGCCACCGTCGGGATCGCCGCCGCGGCCCTCGGCGGCATATTCGCCATCTACGCCTCACGACAGGACTGATAAAGGGCCAGGCCCATAAATTCGATAGGGAGGTACCATGGAACTGCTCTTGTCTATCGCTAGCAGCCCGGCGCTCCAGGAAATCTCGGCCGACGCACTGAAGATGCTTGGTGCCGGCCTCGCCATCGGCCTGGGACTCATCGGCCCCGGAATCGGTATCGGCATCCTGGGCGCAGCGGCGATGAACGCCATCGGACGGAACCCGGAGGCCCGTGGCGCCATCCAGACCAACATGATTCTCGCCATCGCCTTCGCAGAAGCCCTGGGAATCTATGCCCTCGTGGCGGCCATCATGATAGGGTTCGTATTTTAGAACGGGCCGGCTAACCGGGTGTAGGGGGAAACCGTGGAAAGCTTAGGGTTACACGTTCCCAGCCTGATAATCTATCTGGTCAACTTCGGCTTGCTGCTGGGGTTGCTCTATCTCTTCGCTTATAAGCCCATCCTCCGCATGATGGACCAGCGGTCCGACCGGATCCGGGAGAGCCTGGAGGCTGCGGAGAGGGCCCGGGACGAGTCCGCGCGCTCTCAAGAGGATACCCAGCAGAAGCTCAACGAGGCCCGCCTGGAGGGGCAACGGCTCATCGACCAGGCGCGGGAGATGGCTGAGCGCTACCGCAACGAGGAGGCCGACAAGGCACGGCAGGAGGCGGAGGCCTTCGTCGCCCGGGCCAGGGAGGACATCCAGCGGGAGCGGGACGCGGCCGTACAGGAGGTGCGCAGTCACTTCGCCGAGCTGGCCATAGTGGCTGCCGAGAGGGTGATCGAGCGCACTCTGGACCGGGACGCCCACGGCGAGATCATCGCCAGGGTGCTGGACGAAGGCGACAACCTGGCTCGAAGGAACTGACCTCCATGCCCAGAAGAGGCTCAGCCAAAAGGTACGCCCAGGCGCTGTTCGACCTAGCCGTGGAACGGGACCAGTTCGAACGCTGGGCCGATGACCTGCTTCTGGTAGACGAGACGCTGCGGGAAGAGGAGCTAAGGACCTTCCTGGAGCACGCAAAGATACCCCTGCAACGCAAGATCGACGCCATCAGTCAGGCCTTCACACAGGTGGATCCCATGGTCTCCAATATGCTGTCCCTCCTCGTATCCCGGGGGATGGTCGACCTGGTGCCCGAGGTCTCGCTGGGATACCAGCAGCTACTGAACGAACTGAGGAACCGGGAACAGGTGGAGGTCTGGTCCGCTGTGCCTCTGGAGGACGAGGAAAGGGAGCGTATAGCCCGCGTCCTTACTGGACTGATAAACAAAGAAGTTATCGTAGAAAGCCACGTCGACCCCTCCATCATCGGAGGCCTGGTCATCAAGGTCGGCGACCAGCTTATAGACGGCAGCACGCGGAAACGTCTGGCTGATCTGGGTGACAAGCTACAGGCGGACGTCGCCGTGGCAGGGGAGTGAACCCTTAGGAGGTAACCGAGATGACAACTCGGGGCCAGGACATAGTTTCGGTCTTGAGGCGCCAGATAGAGGAGTTTGGCTCGGAGCTGAGCCTGGTAGACGTCGGGACCGTTATCGAGGTGGGAGACGGCATCGCCCGCATACAGGGGTTGCAGGGAGCCAGATACAACGAGATCCTTGAGTTCCCTAACTCCATCATGGGCCTGGCGTTGAACTTGGAGGAAGACACCGTCGGCGCGGCCATCATGGGCGACGCCAACGTAGTCAAGGAAGGGGACACCGTCCGCTCAACCGGTCGCATCATCGAGGTGCCGGTGGGCGACGTCCTGGTGGGCCGCGTGGTCGACGCACTGGGTCGCCCGTTGGACGGGAAGGGTCCCATCAACTCCACCGCAAACCGGCCCGTGGAGCGTGTCGCACCCAACGTTGTGGCGCGGCAGTCCGTGGACACCCCAGTGCAGACGGGCATCAAGGCCATCGACGCGATGATACCCATCGGCAGGGGCCAGCGAGAGCTCATCATCGGCGACCGCTCCACCGGCAAGACGGCCATCGCCATCGACACCATAATCAACCAGAAAGGGCAGGACCTCATCTGCATTTACGTGGCCATCGGGCAGAAGCAGGGCAAGGTGGCCCAGGTGCTGGCCAGCCTGGAGGAACACGGGGCCATGGACCACACCCTGGTGGTGGCGGCCAACGCCTCGGACCCCGCCCCCCTCCAGTACATCGCCCCATATGCCGGCTGCGCCATGGCCGAGGAGTTCATGGCCCAGGGCAAGGACGCGCTGATCGTCTACGACGACCTTACCAAGCATGCCTGGGCCTACCGCCAGCTTTCGCTCCTGCTGCGGCGCCCAGCCGGACGGGAAGCCTATCCCGGCGACGTGTTCTACCTCCACAGCAGGCTCCTGGAGCGGGCGGCCAGGCTGTCTCAAGATTTCGGCGGCGGCTCCCTCACCGCGCTGCCCATCATCGAGACCCAGGCCGGAGACGTGTCAGCCTACATACCCACCAATGTCATCTCCATCACCGACGGCCAGATATACCTGGAGCCCGAGCTGTTTAACTCCGGCATCAGGCCGGCGGTGAACGTCGGCCTGTCGGTCTCTCGAGTGGGCGGCGCAGCGCAGACGCGGGCGGTGCGACAGGTGGCAGGCAGGCTGCGCCTGGACCTGGCCCAGTATCGGGAGCTAGCCACCTTCGCCCAGTTCGGCACATCGGACCTGGACCGGGCCACCAGGACCCAGCTCGAGCGGGGCCAGCGCTCCACCGAGATCCTGAAACAGCTCCAGTACCAGCCCATGTCGCTGGACAAAGAGACGATGATCCTCTACGCCACCAACAGTGGAGACCTGGACGAAGTACCCGTAAGCAGCTGCCAGGACTTCGAGGAGCGGTTCCTCAGCTACATGGAGACCGCTCACCCGGAGGTGGGCCGCTCCATCCTGGAAAACAAGAGCCTGGACGAGGGGACGGAGGGGACCCTGAAGGCCGGCTTGCAGGAGTTCAAGGCGACCTTCGCTGCTTCTCCTTAAGTCACCGGAAGGTGATGAGCCGGTCCACGATGACCGTCATCACTTAGGGCCGAACGCCCATCGACGAGTTCCTGCCGGAATACGACGTGGTTGAGGACCACGAAACGGATATCCGTACGGACCCAGCCCCGTAAGGAAGTAGAGTATGCCAAGCCTGAGACAGATCCGAAGGCGGATGCGCAGCATCGAGAACACCGGCAAGGTCACCAAGGCCATGGAGATGATCGCCGCCTCCAGGATGCGTCGCGCCCAGTCGGCGGTCCTCGCCGGGAGACCCTATTCCGGAAAGATCCAGGATGTAATCGCCAACCTGGCCGCGCAGCCCAGCGACGACGATTCCATCCACCCGCTGCTGCAACAGCGCCCGGTCAACCGCATCGAGATCGTTCACATCGCTCCCGATAGGGGCCTGTGCGGCGGCCTGCATTCCAACCTGAACCGCCGGGTAGCCCAGTTCTTCGTGGAGCAGCGGGTCCCCGTGACGATCGTTGCCGTGGGCCGGAAAGGGCGAGACTTCATGGCACGCTACGGCCAGGACTTGAAGGCCGTATTCACCAACCTGGGTGACCGGCCCGCCCTGGCCGACACCACGGCTATCTCCGGCATGGTCATCGACGACTACACCCAGGGCCTGGCCGACGAGGTCTACATTTCCTACGTGGAGTTCGTCTCCACGACGGTGCAGCGGCCCGTGGTCCGGCGTCTTCTGCCAGTGGTGCCGGCCGAGCTCACCGCACAGGAGAGGGTAGGCTACATCTACGAACCCACAAGCCTTGTGGTGCTGGGCTCCCTGCTGCCCAGGTTCGTGGAGATGCAGATATACCACGCCCTGCTGGAGCTCATCGCCAGTGAGCAGTCGGCCCGCATGGTCGCCATGCGCAGCGCCACCGACAGCGCCAACGACATGGTTTCGGACCTGACCCTACTGGCCAACAAGGTCCGCCAGGAAAGCATAACCAACGAGCTCCTGGACATACTAGGCGGCGTCGCAGCCGTCTAGCACCGACGGATTCGGCGCGTACCGGAGGTACTTATGGGTAAAGGCAAGGTAGTTCAGATCATCGGCACCGTGGTGGACGTGGAGTTCCCCCCCAACGAGCTGCCCACACTGTTCAACGCCATCGAGATCGACAACAGCGGCGAGAGGCTCACCTTGGAAGTGGAGCAGCACGTTGGAAATAGCTGGGTCCGCTGCCTTGCCCTGGGCCCGACCGAAGGCCTGGCGCGGGGCACCGAGGCAGTGGACACCGAGCAGCCGGTGATGGTTCCCGTGGGTCCAGAGACCCTAGGGCGTCTGTTCAACGTGACGGGCGAGCCGCTGGACAACCTGGGTCCCGTGGAGACTGCCCAGCATTGGCCCATTCACCGGCCGGCCCCATCCTTCGAGGAGCAGTCGACGGCCACCGAGCTGCTGGAGACGGGCATCAAGGTCTTCGACTTGATTACCCCCTTCATGAAGGGCGGAAAAGTAGGCGCCTATGGGGGCGCCGGCGTGGGGAAGACCGTAATCATACAGGAGCTGATACGGAACATCGCCGCGGTCCACAAGGGGGTTTCCGTGTTCGCCGGGGTCGGCGAGCGCTCCAGAGAGGGCAACGACCTCTGGCACGAGATGCAGGCCTCAGGGGTGATGGACAACACCGTTCTGGTGTTCGGGCAGATGAACGAGCCCCCCGGAGTCCGGGCGAGGATCGGGCTCACCGGCCTGACCATGTCCGAGTACTTCCGCGACGAGCAGAATCAGGACGTGCTGCTTTTCGTGGACAACATCTACAGGTATATTCTAGCGGGCATGGAGGTGTCGGCCCTCCTGGGTCGGATGCCTTCCGCAGTTGGCTATCAGCCCACCCTGGGCACCGAGATGGGCCAGCTGGAGGAGCGCATCACCTCCACCAAGAAGGGCTCCATAACCTCCTTCCAGGCAATCTACGTTCCCGCAGACGACTACACCGACCCGGGCATCGTAACCACCTTCGGACACCTGGACGCGGTGGTTTCCCTGGAGCGGGCCCTGTCGGCCCAGGGCCTTTACCCGGCCGTCGACCCGCTGGCGTCTTTCTCTCGCATGCTGGAGCCCAGGGTCGTCGGCGACGAGCACTACCGCGTGGCCCGTGGCGTGCAGCAGGTGCTGCAGCGATACCGCGACCTCCAGGACATCATCGCCATCCTGGGTATCGAAGAGCTGTCCGAGGAGGACAAGGTAACGGTGGCCCGCGCCCGGCGGATCCAGCGGTTCCTCACCCAGCCCTTCTACGTGGCTGAGACCTTCACCGGCATGGGGGGCAAGTACGTCTCCACAAGGGAGACCGTGCGGGGGTTCAGCGAGATCCTGGACGGCAAGCACGACGACGTCCCCGAGCAGGCCTTCTACATGACGGGCACCATCGACGAGGCCCTGGAGAAGGCCCGTGAGATGGAGGAGGCCTAAGAGGGTGCTTGGCAACCCCGTGGATGCCCTTGACAACGGTAGGCCATCAAGTCATACTTGGGTATGAACTTGGTAGGGGTTCGATATGTCCAGAAGTGCCAAAATAGCCATCAGCCTCCCGGAAGAGCTTCTTGAAGAGATCGAGAAGGAGAGGCTAACCCGAGAAGTGAGCCGTAGCGAGTTCTTCCGCCGCGCGCTGGAAACCTTCTTACACCAGGAACGCGAACGGGAGGCCATAGAACAGTACGTCCAGGGCTATCTACGAGACCCGGAAACCGCGGACGAGCTAGGTTGGGTTGAGGCAACTTCTCAAGAAGTCCTAACGAAGTACCCTTGGCACCACGAGGCCGATAGCAAATGAGGCGTGGCGAAATATGGTGGGCCGAGCTACCTCGGCCCGCAGGTCGAAGGCCAGTACTCCTGCTGTCCCGGGATGAGGCCTACTCTGTCAGAGAATTCATCATTTTGTCTCCTCTCACGACGCGTGGCCGTGACCTTCGTACGGAAGTCAGCCTAGGACCCGAAGACGGTCTGCCCAGAACCTCGGTCGCCAACCTCGATGTCATTATCACAGAATCAAAAAGACGTCTACAGGAACGAATCACCAGCCTGGGCCGGGAGAAGCTGCGAGCCGTTGACGACGCGATTCATTTCGCCCTTGGCCTGGACAAATAGAGGACAAGTGACATGGCAACGATGCGTTTGGAGATAATTACCGCCGAGCGAGAGGTGTTCGCCGACGAAGTCGAGGTGCTGGTGGCGCCGGGCATCGATGGTGAACTCGGCATACTGCCCCACCACGCTCCCTTGATGACAGCCCTCCAGCCCGGGGAGATCATGATCCGCAAGGACGGCCAGCCCACATACATGGTGGTTAGCGGAGGGTTCCTCGAGGTAATGGGCAACCGGGCGATTATCCTGGCGGACACCGCTGAACGCTCAGAGGAGATCGACGAAGAGCGGGCCCGCATCGCCATGGAGCAGGCACAGGAGAGGCTGGCGAACCGAACTTCCGATGTGGATCTGCAAAGGGAGTTGACTTCCATGAGAAGGGCTGAAAGCCGGCTCAAGGTGGTGAGGCGGAGGCGCAGCAGGGAGGGCCATCCCCCCCAAGTTTAGGGTCGGGGCAGGTCGTTCATCAGGAAGAAGGTCATTGTCTGGAGGGACAACACAGGATCGATGTTCCTGATCTTGATGTTGTCTTGAGCCTGGGTCGGAGTCGGCGCATAGTTGAGGATGGCCTTCACACCGCACTGCACCAGCCGGTCTATCACGTCCTGGGCGTACCTGCTGGGCACCGCGACGATGCCGATGGTTATGTCCTGCTCCTCAACCGTCCCATCCAGCTCATCGATGGACTGCACCTTCAGTTGGCCCACTTTCCGGCCAACGATCCTGCGGTTGGAGTCAAAGGCGGCCACGATCTGGAACCCCTCAGGCGCGAAGCCTGGATAGCTTAAAATCGCCCGCCCTAGCCGGCCGACTCCCACCAGAGCCACGTTCCAGTGCCGGTCGAGACCCATGACCTCTTTCAGGCCGGCCAAGAGATGTCTCACACTGTATCCCCGACCCTGTTTGCCGAACCGGCCGAAGTAGCTGAGGTCCTTGCGTATCTGGGCGGGGGTCACCTGCAGCATCTCCCCCAGCTGCTGGGAGCTCACGATCTCCGTACCACCATGCAGCAATCCGGCAAGTATTCGGATGTACTGAGGCAGCCGCATCACTACGACTTCGGGCACATCCGCGTGGCCGCCGTGCTGGGGTACTGACCTCGGGGCCATCGGCCTCCCTATCCTCGGCTAGGCAGACCTGCCCGGACCCAGCGGGTTTAACGGGATCGGCCCGCCATGTATACTGTATAACAACTTCCCCTGCAGAAAATTGCAAGGAATGTAGTAACGGCGTTCATTCTAGTACGATACCCGGCATAAGTCAAGAATTTTGTGAAAAATTTAGCACGCCATAGAAAGCTAAATTGGTGTTCGGGATCACGGTCCTGGCTTACTCGGTGCCTGGGTGTGCTATAATGGCGTCCTCCATGGCCCAGCCACGTGTTCCTCAAAGCATCGGCGGCCTTCTCGCCACCTTGGAAGGAGCCCTACCTCCCGATACTTTCTCGATGCTGGAAGCCGTCGCTGGCCGGGCCTCGCGTATGTCCATGCCGCTGTACCTTGTGGGAGGGTCGGTGCGGGACCTGCTCCTCGGCGTGCCGGTGAAAGACCTGGACCTTGTAGTCGAGGGAGATGCGACAGCCCTAGCCGTCGAGGTGTCCAGGGACCTGGGAGAAGACGCTCCCATCACTCATCGATTCGGCACGGCAACCATAAAGCCAAACGGCCAACGTCTGGACCTGGCTACCGCCAGGAGAGAATCCTACCTGCTGCCAGGTGCCCTGCCCAACGTCAGCCCCAGTACCATCGGTGAGGATCTGGGCCGACGGGACTTCTCCGTCAACGCCATGGCCATCGCTCTCTCGGGATGCCGCCGGGGGCGGCTACTGGACTCCCACGGCGGTGAAGAGGACCTGAAACGGAGTCTGATCCGGGTCCTTCACCCTGTGAGCTTCCTGGATGACCCCACCCGAATCCTCCGAGGGGTACGCTACGAGCAGAGGCTGGGGTTCCAGCTGGAGGAGCGGACCCTTGAGCTGCTGGTGGAGGCGGTCGCGGGCGGCGCCCTGGACACTGTTAGCCGGGACCGAATAAGGCGGGAGCTGGAGCTCATGTTCCACGAGGAAGACCCAAGGCTGCCCCTGTCGCGATGCGGAGACCTGGGAATCCTGAGGGCCGTTAATCCGCCGTTGAACGACGGTGGCAGCGTTCGGGCACTGGCCGGCCATCACCCGAGTTCAACTCTGGCATACCTGGCCGCCCTCTCCTTCCCTCTCACGCCGCCAGAGGCGGAGGCCTTTATAGGCCGGCTCCGCATGCCCGGCCGCTGGTCCGCGGTGGTACGCGATACGGTGGCAGTCCGACACCTTTACGACTCCGGGACTACTGCCAACGTGGGCCAGTCCGGTCTTGCGCCCAGCCGTCTGCGGGACATGCTGGACGGATTCTCTCCCGTGGCCGTGCAGGTCAACGCCCTCCTGTCTCCGTCGGTGGAAGCCAGGGCGGCGTTGGAGCTGTACCTGACGAAGCTCCGCCACATGAAGCCACGTCTTGACGGCAAAGACCTCATCGGCCTGGGGATCGCCGAGGGTCCTTGCGTCGGCGAAGTGCTCAGGGAGCTGAGGGACGCCGTGATCAACGGGAGGGTCACTACCCGTGAGGATGAGATCGAGCTAGCTAAGGAACTCGCCACGGCGGCGAAAGGAGGCTGATGAGTATCGAGGCCGAGGAACTATGCGTCGTATGCGATGGGGCCCTCGACGGGTATCACCAGGCTTCCTGCCAGATGTGCGGTAGGAAGTTTCATCAGCCCTGGAGCGTGGACGCGAAGGTCCCCCAGTGCGGCCGAATCGCCAGCCACGAGGAGGCCTTGGCCCTGGTGTTCCTGTGCTCCAACTGCTACGAGGCTATTCAAGAGAGCGGGTAGCATGACAGGTCACAAGAGAGCCCGGTAACGGTCACACCCGGTCCGTAAACCCCAGTCTGTGCGGTGAGCCCGCCATCGTATTCATCGCTAGGAGATACCGATGAAGGCTGTGTATATAGAAAGCCACGGCGGCACGGAGGTCCTGACCTATGGAGAGCGCCCCGAGCCGACCATTGACGCCTACGGAGTGAAGGTGCGGGTTCGCGCCACCGCCCTCAACCGGCTGGATCTCTTTACCCGGACAGGGGGCCGAGGGATGCGTCGCGAGTTCCCGCCACCGCTGATCCTCGGGGGCGACTCGGCCGGAGATGTGGCAGAGGTCGGTAGCGGTGTGAGAACTGTCCTGGTGGGCGACCGGGTTGTAATCAACCCCAAGATCACCTGCGGCCAGTGCCACCACTGTCTCGCTGGCGAGGATGACCTCTGTACCCGATCGAGGATGCTGGGTTCCGCCCTGGACGGCAGCTATGCCGAGTACGTCACGGTGCCGGTGGCCAACGTTCACACCATCGCGGAACGGGTGACCTATGAAGAGGCGGCAGCCGTCCCCACTACCTTTCTCCCCATGTGGAACATGCTGGTGCGCCGGGCCAGGCTGAAGCCCTGGGAGACGGTCCTGGTACTATCGGCGTCGGCCGGCGTCGGGACCGCTGCTATAAAAGTGGCCAAGGACGTGGTCGGCGCCAAGGTCATCGCCACGACGAGCACGCCCGAGAAGGCGGCCAGGGCGAGGGAGACCGGCGCAGACGAGGTGATCAACTACACCGACGAGGACGTCACGGAGCGGGCCCGGGAGCTGACCGGTGGTGCCGGTGTGGACGTAGTGGTGGACCACGTGGGTGCCGATTTCTTCCAGGCGGCCTACAACTCCATGGGGTCGGGCGGACGGTACGGCATCTGCGGCGTCACCACCGGGTACCGGGCCGAGCTCCAGATGGGCCTGATGTTCACCCGCCACCTGACCGTGTTCGGGGTGTTCATGGGCTCCAAGGAAGACATGCGGCAGATCGTAGAGATGCTGAATCGGGGCAAAATCACGCCCACAATCCACCGGGTGTTCCCCCTGGAGCAGGCGGCGAAAGCCCACCAGGCGATGGAGGATCGGGATTCCTTCGGCAAGCTGGTGCTCAAGGTCGACTAAAGGAGGACCATGATGGAAACCGTAGGGTTCGTTGGGCTGGGTAAGATGGGTGTAGGGATGGCTGGGAACATACAGAAGGCCGGATATCCCATGGTGGTCTACGACGTCCGTGAGGCGGCCACCAAGCCGCTCCTCGAGGGAGGCGCCAGGCTTGCCAGCTCTCCGGCGGAGGTGTCCAGCCTGAGCGACGTCTCCTTTACATCATTGCCGATGCCGGGGGACGTGGAACAAGTGCTCACCGCGCCAGAGGGGATACTGGAGGGCATGAAGGAGGGCAGCATCCTCCTGGACCTGTCAACCTGCGGGCCCAACCTCGTCAGGCGGCTGGAGCCAATGTTCCGCCAGAAGGGGGCCCACCTGCTGGACGCTCCGGTGATGAGTAGCCCAACGATGGTCCTCAGCAAGGAAGTGATGGTCATGGTGGGCGGCGAGCGGGAGATCTACGACAGAGTTAAACCGATGCTGGACTCCTTCGCCAACACCGTGATGTACTGCGGACCCATCGGCACCGCCCAGGTGTGCAAGCTGATCAACAACACGGTGGGGTTCGGGGTGGGTCAGGCCATTGCCGAAGGCCTGACTCTGGGACTGAAGGCCGGGGTAGAGCTATCGGTCCTTCTGGAGGCTGGCCAGGCCACTCTGGGCCGTCGAGTCCCGGTGCTGGCTGAGACGGTGTTCAAAGGCAAGTTCGACCCGCCCACCTTCACCCTGGCCCTGGCCCGGAAGGACGTCGGCCTGATGACGCAGCTGGCCAGGGAGAACAACGTACCTACACCCGTAGCTGACGTTGCCGAGGTCCTGTTGATGCAGTCCATGAACCGGGGTTGGGCGGAAAAGGACTACAATATCTACTTCCGGATGCAGGAAGAGGCCTCTGGGGTGGAGGTTCGCGACCCCAAGCCGGACTAGTATGGGCTGAACCGCCGGGCGCACCCTATCCGGGCAGCAGCTCCCCTGGGGCCGTCGCCAGGAATCCGCCGTCAACCGGCAGCGTGATTCCCGTCACCCAGGACGATTCGTCGCTGGCCAGGTAAACCGCGGCCCAGGCAATGTTCCAGGCGGTTCCCTCCCGCCCCAGTGGTATGCGCCGCCTCTCCCGGTCCCGGGCCTCCTCATCCAGGTTGCCGGCCACCATAGGCGTGTATATGTTGCCCGGTACGATGCAGTTCACCCGGATGTTGTCGGCCCCGTGCTGCATAGCCAGCTGTGTCGTCAAGCCGATGACCCCCGCCTTGGAGACCCCGTAGGCTATGCCGCCCCAAGTGGGGCTGCTGCGCAGGCCTCCCACCGAGGCAATGTTGATGATCGAGCCTCCCCGGCCCTCGATCATCCTGGGAATGGCGAACTTGCTGGTAAGCACCATACCCTTCAGGTTGACGTCCATGGTGCGGTCCCAGGCGTCCTCGTCCAACTCCGGGGCACTCCCCACGGCCCCGATTATGCCTACGTTATTGACCAGGACGTCCAGACCTCCGTACCGCTCCCGGGCGGCTTCCACCATGCGTCGACAGTCGTCGATCCTGGAGACGTCGCCTTCGAATCCCGAGGCATCGCCGCCCTCGGCCTGAATAGCGGCGACAGTGTCCATGGCCTTTTCCTTCGCAAGGTCGGCCACCAGGACCCTGGCGCCCTCCCTGGCAAAGAGGACGGACATGGCTTTGCCGGTGCCGGTGAGCGGACCAGGTTGCACCGCCCCACCGCCCGTCACTATGGCTACTTTCCCCTTCAGCCTCGGCTCTCTCGCTTGCATGGCTCCCCCGGACCCGAATCCTGGATTCCCCCGTGGATTATATCAGCATGTGGACTGCCGCACACGATCGCCTCAACAACGCTGCCATGGCAGGAAGGGCTACTATCGCCAGTTAAGTCCTTAGCCCGGAAGGTCGCCCCAGGAGGTGATCCTCGACGGGGTGATCTTTATAACCGGGTTCCCCTCGATTCCCATGTTCCGGTATTGGAGGTACTTTTCCTTCAGCAGGGCTATCGAGCGCGCGTGTTCCTCACCTTCCCGGACGATCTCCGCCGTACCGGTCACCAGCACGTACCAGAGCCGCCCCCAGTCCTCTTCGTAGTGGTCCAGAACCAGCGCGACGCTGGGATTAGAGAGGATATTGCGGACCCGCTTCAGCCGGGACAAGGGCGCCCGCTTCGGCTTGCGGTCCAGGACCGAGTAGAAGCAGCGTCCATCGAAGGCAAAGCATATCGGTATGGCGTGGGGCACGCCTCGCGCATCGGCGGTGGCCAGGTGAGCAACGTGTGCTGCGGTGATTAACGAAGATTCCTGAGACGTCGGCTGAGCCAGCGTTCTTCCCTCAACCAGCAGGTAGTATGATCATTGGCCCGGAGCCTGTAAACGCGGACGCAAAGAACCCGGCTAGCTAGGGCTCATAGCTGAAGCCCAGGGGGTCCTCGACGACCTGGATGTTCTCCAAGGCGTCCGTCACTGCCTCTTCCAGGGCCGGGTCTCCCTGGCTCAAGCATCGCCTGAGGGCCTTTTTGGCCAGCTGACCGCCGATCTCTCCCAGGGCGGCGATGGCCGCCAGCTGTACCTGGAGGTCGTCGTCGTGGAGGAGGGGGATCAGGTGGGGCGCCATTTCCTCCTCATCCATCACTCCGCAGGCGTTGGCAGCTTCATAGCGGATCGGTGTGTTGGGATTCTGCAGCTCCCTGACCACCACCGGCATCCACTGGGGCTCTCCGGTCCTGCCCATGGCGTAAATGGAGCTGCACTTCAGCTTAATGTCTTCGCTGTCGTAGGCCCAGCGCACGTATTTATTTATGTCACCAGTGCTAAAGGGAGCCACCGCTTCAAGGGCCCGCCTCCTCACCTCTAGCCATTCCTTTTCGTCGCCCAGGGCTTCCATGAGACTGCCCCTTACGATGTCGCCGTCGCGAGGAAGAATTTTCCCGTCCTGCGCAAGGGAGGCGAACTTGCCCAGACCCATGGCCGCCGCTGCCCGGACCTCTCCCGACTCATCTTCTCTCAACATCCGAACCAGGCCGGGAATCAGAGAGCGGTCCTCAAACTCCCAGAGGCCCGCAATCGCGGCCTGCCTGACCTCCTCATGGGAGTCCTTCAGGCATAACTTGAAAATGGGGCTAAAGTCCAACTCGGGATCTTCTTCGGCCACCTCCGCCAGCTGCGCCACGACTTTCTGTCGACGGTCAGAAGACAGCTTGTACCACACCCGTGCCAACCTGCCCAATTCCGCTGGGCTCAAGCCCGAGAGCTCTTGCAGCACGCTGTGACTTAAGGGAGATTCCTCTTCCGCTAGATGCTGCAAACACGTGTCCAGAGACAACTGCCCGACTCCCTAATGCTGGATCATCCGATAAGCCCGTTCGGGCAAGGCTACAGGGACTGGCAAACAGAGCGTCAGGCCGGCTCTTTTGCCGCCACTGAAACGTTATGTAACGTAAATGCCGGGGTCTTCAGTGAGCCACCCACCCAGTGACTCTCGCTTTCCATGGCTTCTATTTTCTTCAGAACTGAATATACATTACCAGAGATGACCGTATTTTTCACCCTGCCGGTGACTTTGCCGCCCTGCACTCGATAACCCAGGAGCACGTTGGCGTTGAAGTCTCCCCCCAGAATGTTGCTCTGGCCGGCACCCAGCAAGTGCTCGACGATCAAACCATCCTCGATACCGGCCATCATATCTTCGTAGGACACGTCGCCTTCACCCACCGTGATCACGCTGGTCCCCGGCGACGGGAGGGTGTTCAGCCCTCGGTGGGCGCTGCCCGTGCTTTCGGTGCCGGCCTGGGCCGCGGTCTGAAGATCGTACAGGAAACTGCCGATGGACCCCTGGTCGATCAGTGATAGCCTTCGTGCCGGTATGCCCTCGTCGTCGCACATCCTGCTGCCGGGTGCATAAGGGATGGCCGGCTCGTCCCGCACGTTGAGCCTCTCGTCCAGAAGGGTTTGACCCTGCTTTCCCACCAGCGGCGACGACCCTTGAAGGACCGCCTTCCCACTGAACCCGGACATGAGAGGCGAAAGCAGCGCTCCCGCTACGCCTCTCGGGGTAAACAGGACCGGAACCTGACCCGTGGGCGCGGCGACGACGTTCCTGGAATACTCCAGCTGCTGCAGCATGGTGCTTTCTATGGAGGAGGTGTCCATGACAGGGCGGCAGGAGCTTCGGCCGTCCCAAACGAAGAGCATGTCGGTGTCTTTCACTATGGTGCCGTGAAGGAAAACGGAGAAGCCGCTCTTGGTGTATCTGGCGGAGCCACCCTTGGAGTTGAGCAGCGTGAGAGTGGTAGCTCCCTTGGAGATACTGACGTCGCACAGGAGGTCAGGGGTGTGCCCGGTTAAGCGGTCGATGGCCCCCTGGCCCAGATCGACCATACGGTCCAGTGGGACCGCCTCGGTCTCAGGATCGTACACTTCGACGGGCGTGAAGCTTCGATAAGAAGGGAAACCCAGCCTCGCCTCGGGACCGAAGGCCACCATCTCCAGGGCGTTGTGCAGGAGGCCGTCTATGTCCGCTAGGTCGGAGGTGGAAGAGAAACCGATCCTGCCGTCCTTGATGATTCTAAGGGCCACCCCGGAGCTTTCCCTGGTCTCCACCAGCTTGAGGCGGTTGGCCTCGAACTGAACGGGCTCGTCCCTGTGCTGCACGTAGAAAACCTCGGCCTCCTGGGCGAGCCGACCCGCTCGATCCAGCAGGGCCTCGGGGTCGAAGTCGTCTTTCCGGGCCGATGCCACGATTAGGCCCCGCCTATGAGACACTTCTGGATGCGGATGTGGGGACTGCCGTTGGACACCGGAAGGGGAGACTGGCCGCCCTTCCCGCAGCCGCCGCCCTGGTTCATATCCAGGTCGTTGGCAACGGCATCCAGGTTCTCCAGGGTGACGAACAGGTTGCCCGACAGGAGGACAGGCCGCATTAGCTCCTCCACCCTGCCGTTGCGGATGGCGTAGGACTCGCCGGCAGAGAAGGTGAACTGCTCCATGCTGGTCATACCGCCGTACCAGTTGCGCACGTAGAGACCGTCCTTGATGTCCGAGATGATGTCCTCGAAGCTGGCGGTTCCTGGCTCGATGTAGGTGTTGGTCATCCGCACGATAGGGGGGAATTGGGAGCTGATGGCCCTGGCGTTGCCGGTGGGGGTCTCCCCCATGGTGGCGGCAGTCTCCCTGGAGTGGAGCCGGCCCACCAGCACCCCTTCCTCCAGCAGGTAGGTCTGCGTGGCAGGCACGCCCTCGTCATCGTACTTGTAGCTGCCCCGAAGTCCTGCCACTGCGGCGCCATCCACCACGTTGATGTGCGACCCACCGAAGCGCCGGCCCATGGCCATTATCTCCCTCAAACGCTGGTTCTCGTACACGTGATCGGCTTCGGACAGGTGGCCGAAGGCCTCGTGGATGAACACCCCGGCCAGCACCGGGTCCAGCACCACGGTGTACTCGCCACCCTTGACCTGGGGCGCGTTGAGCAGGTCCACGGCGCTTCGGGCCATCTTCTCTGTGTCATCGTGGAGATGCTCGACGAAGGAGAAGTCGCCGTTGGATCCAAGGCTTAGCCCGGACTGCTGAACGTCGCCGCCGTCCCGCGCCATGGCGTTCAGGCGAAGGCTCACATCTATCTTTTCCTGTTGTACGTAGGTGCCCTTCGACGTAGCGATGATGCGCTTCCGGCGGCTGTCGCCATAGCCCACCGTGGAGGTGGTAACGTTGGGGACTCTCCAGATGATGTCCACGTACTCGTCCAGCAGGGACTTCTTTTCCTGCAGGCTTACAGCCAGTGGGTCCTTTCCCACTACAGGTGGTACCGAATCCACCACCGGTTCCACCGGCGCCAGCTCTATCCCCTTGTCGCCCACCACGTTGGCGTTGCGTATCGCCGTTGCCACCTTGTCTTTTAGCCCATCGAGGTCGTTGAAGGAAGCAAACCCCCAGCCACCCGCCAGGGCCCTGACGCATCCTCCGACACCGGTGGTGTGGCCGATCTCCTCGACCTCCCTGCCCCGATAGCGGATGTGGGTGCCCGCCACTTCCTCGACCCGGACCTCTATATACCGGGCATCCTGCCCCGCCAGGGCTTCCTGGATCCTATCCCTGATGCCATCGTCCAAGGTAACGCCGCCTCTCCCGTATCTGGCTACCTACCTTTTCTACTATAACATACCATATGGGTCAAGCCTCAGCCGGCCTTGGATGGGGCTGCGCAAAAGTGCTACAATCAGGTGATTATGGAGCTCACCGAAAGGGAAACCGTAGCGGATGCCGCGCCAGATGATGGCGCCCGGCCCAACACCTCGAAGCCGGTTGGGCTAACCCCCGCGGAAGTCCTGGAGGCCCTGGAGAAGGAGTACTCCCCCTTCCCGTTCTCCCAGGAGCCGCGCTACGACCCCATATCCGAGGTGGTCTTCACAATACTTTCCCAGCATACCTCCGACGTGAACTCGGAACGGGCCTTTCACCAGCTCATGGACACCTTCGGCTCCTTCGAGAACGTGGCCGAAGGGGACCTGGACCTCATAGCCCAATCCATCAGCGTAGGCGGGCTGGCTAAGATCAAGGCCCCCAGAATAAAGCAGGTCCTCAACCTGATCATCGAGAAGAGGGGCTCCCTGGACCTCTCTTTCCTCAAGGACCTGCCCCTGGACGAGGCCAAGGCCTGGCTCCGGGAGCTTCCCGGCGTCGGCCCCAAGACGGCCGCCATAATCCTCTGCTTCGCGCTGGGGATGCCGGCCATGGCGGTGGACACCCACATCTACCGGGTCTCCAAGCGCCTTGGCCTGATCGGGCCCAAGACCAGCTATGAGCAGTCCCACGACATCCTGGAGCGGGCCGTGGAGCCGGGCCAGGTGTTCACCTTTCACATGGCCCTGATAACCCATGGCCGGAAGGTGTGCAAAGCACCCAGGCCGCTGTGCGACCGGTGCATCCTGGCCTACGGATGCCCATCAAGAGGGCTGGAAACCACCAAGAAATAGCCCAAGAAACAGCCCCGGAAACAGCAAGGAAGGCGGGAACCACCGTTGCAGGTAGGAATAATAAATGTCACCGGATACTCCGGCTCCGAGCTGGCCAGGCTGCTCCATCGCCATCCGGAGGCAACGATCACGTCGGTTACGGGCAGGAGCGCCGCCGGCCAGAGGCTGGGGGAGGTGTTCCCCCACCTTTCGGACCTGGACATGGTCATCCAGCCGGAGCTGGATGGCAGCTTCGACTTGGTCTTCTCCGCACTACCCCACAAGGCCAGCGCCGAGGCAGTCATCCCCATGCTGAAAGATGGCATAAGGGTTGTGGACATCAGCGCCGACTTCCGCCTCAGGAGCGCTTCCGAGTACGAGGAGTGGTACGGCGTGGTTCACCCTGGCCCACAGTACCTGGAAGAGGCTGTCTACGGGCTGACCGAGCTGAGCCGGACTGAGGTGGCCCAGACCCAGCTAGTGGCGAACCCTGGATGCTATCCGACCAGCGCTATCCTGGCCCTGGCGCCTGCGGTAAAGCTGGGACTGATCGAACCGGACATCGTGGTGGACAGCAAGTCCGGGGTCTCAGGCTCCGGCCGGGGCTTGAGCCTGACCACCCACTTCTCCGAGGTAAACGAGAACGTGATGGCATATTCGTTGAAAGGCCATCGCCACCTGCCGGAGATAACCCAGGAGCTGGCGAAGCTGTTGGCGGCCACCGACGCTCACCAGGCCGGGGTGGCCAACCCCACACAGGGAGTCGGTGATGGACTGTCGTTAACCTTCCTCCCCCACCTGATACCGATGACCCGCGGCATCCTCAGCTCGTGCTATGCCCGGCTGAGGCCAGGAGTCTTCTCGTCGCCAGAGGAGGCCACGAGCCGGGTCCAGGAGATTTATACCGACTTCTATGCCGGCGAGCCCTTCGTCAAGGTCTCCGAGGCCCCGCCCCAGACCAAGCAGACCCTGGGAAGCAACCTGTGCCTGCTGTATCCCACAGTGGACGTCCGCACCGGCAGGCTCATCGTCGTAAGCTGTCTGGACAACCTGGTAAAGGGCGCTGCGGGCCAGGCGATACAAAACATGAACCTGATGTTCGGGCTGCCGGAGGCAATGGCGCTGGAGGCGGTAGCGGTATATCCCTAGCTGGGGTATAATGGTAGCCGTGCCCCCATCGTCTAGCCTGGCCAAGGACGCCACCCTTTCAAGGTGGAGATCAGGGGATCGAAGCCCCTTGGGGGCACCAACTAAGCATTTTAGGTACAAATAAGCCCTCTGAAGGCTCCAGCGCCGCAGAAGAGTGGCTCAGAAAAAGGTTACTGATCTCTACCTTTCTCAACTTGGGTTGAGAGAGGCTGCCAAGGGATTTCTTATCTCGTTGAGGGCATCGAGCAGGTATGCTCAGGGGTATCTCCATACCCTAGAACACTCCATCGCCCTCCTGGCTGAGTATGCCGAGGCCCAGGGCTGGCCGGGGGTTGGAGAAATCACCACCGGCCACATGGAAGCCTACTTCTCATACTTCCAGGACCGGCCCCGCTGGTTCGGAGAGCGGGACAAGGACCTGCAGCCGCCTTCCCGTTCCTATATAGAGACCCAGTACCGCCGGATCAAGAGGTTCTTCAACTGGCTCCTGGAGCGAGGCCATGTTGAGTCAAACCCCCTCGCGCTTATCCCTCACCCCAAGGTGGAAGAGCGCGTTGTGGCTACCTTGTCCGAGAAGCAGATACTCGGCCTCTTTACAATCACCGATCCCAGACATGCGACCACCTCCGGTGAGCGATTCCGCTCCGTCCGCAACAGCGCTGCCTTGTGCCTACTCCTGGACACGCCAGGCCGCAGGAACGAGATCGCCCAGCTCACTGTGGACCATCTGGATCTGGACCTCGGAACGGTGCTGGTCATGGGCAAGGGAAGCAGGCAACGGTGGATGCCCCTGGGGAAGAAGTCTGTCGCGGCGCTCTGGGAGTATCTTCAGGCTAGAGCCCATCGAGCATTGGAAGCGGAGGAGGCGCTGTGGGTTGACGAGAGTGGCCATCCAATGAAGCCCACGTGGCTCTACCTGATGCTCAAGAGAGTTGGACGGAGAGCAGGAATCCCACAGATTCACACTCACATGTTCCGGCATACGTTCGCCGTCACTGCCCTGCGTGGCGGGATGCCGGAGCGCGTACTGATGCTGGCTGGTGGATGGAGGAAGATTCCCGATACCTATCTCCGAACCTTAGGGGACGAGGATGTGCGCCGCTTCCACCAGATGGTCTCTCCGGTGGACAAGCTGGGGCAGGCTCAGGCAAGTCAGCAGCGAGAAAGAACGCAGGGAAAGGCCAGGGGAAAGCTGTAGCACCCTTACTACGCCCCCGTCCCGGCCCTACATCCAGGCCATTGCAGGTTGGTCAACGCAGCCTTGTTGGACCACTACACAGCGACGATGGAGACGGAAGAGGGAGCGATCGAAGCGTTCCGAGGGTTCAAGCCCTTTGGGTCGGGACGTTAATCCTTATCCACGCTCCTTGACCGGTGGACAGAGAGGAGAACAGGACGTGACAAGTCCTAGCAACATGGGAACACCAGGGTATGGGGTCTTCCACCACGTTAACGAGGGGCACTTGCCAATGTACCTGAGTGAGTTCGACTTCCGGTTTAATCGCCGGAAGGGTTCTGACGCTGAGAGGTTCGCCTCTTTGATGTCTCAGACCCAGGGCAGACTTCTTTGGTACTGTCGAACTCCTCAGCCGGAGAATCCGTACGCCTAGAAGGATTCTCCGAAGCTTCTATGGCCTCCTCGAAGGACAACGGATGGAGAGATATGGTAGTATCCTGATGTTTCTTGGTCACTAGGCTCCATGCCATGGCGAGCGAGCATTGGCAGATGCCCACCACGGCTCATGGTTCTAGTAGCCGCATTTTGATTCTATCAGAATGAGGTTGAACTGGCATGGCTACTAATGACAATCAAGTCTCAGAAGCATGGCGCAGGCGGCTCGTACTTCCTGCCTATACGGTAGCCGAGGCGGCTCGGTACGCTACCGCATCCTGCGCAGGGAGGGTCTGGTCAAGTCACCCGAGATGCAGCTCAAGGCCGGAAAGGAGTATCACCGCAAGACCACCGGTCCCAACCAGATGTGGGCAACCGACGCCTCCTACTTCAGGGTGATCGGCTGGGGCACTACCTGGTCACGGTGATGGACGACTACTCCCGCTTCATCCTGGCCCACAAGCTCCAACGGGACATGACCTCCCACTCCTTCATCGAGGTGGTCCAGGATGCGGTGGACAGGACCGGCATGACCGAGGTGCCTGTGGCAGGCAGGACCAGGCTGCTCAGCGACAACGGCTCCGGCTATGTCTCCAGGGCCTTCAGGGACTACCTGCATCTGGTGGGCATCAGGCACATACTGGCCGCGCCCTTCCTCCCTCAGACCAACGGCAAGCTGGAGCGCTATCACCAGACCATCAAGGGGAACGTCAACCAGGTCCCCTACGAGGCTCCGTCCGACCTCGAGGAGGCAATCGCCGCTTTTGTGGGCTACTACAACCACAAGCGCTATCACATGGCCCTGGGCAACGTCACGCCTGCTGACGTGCTCAACGGCAGAAGGGAGCAGATCCTACGACGGAGACAGGAGGTGCAGCTCCAGACGATCCAACGGAGAAGACGCTACTAGGAGAAGACGCTATAACAGGACCCGCAAGGAGCTCGCCCGCCACTCCTCTTAACAATAATCCTCTCGGCTCCCATTCTGTCCCACTTTTGCTGATTGACAACATGAGGCGGAGGTCACGGTGAACGTCACCAACGTGGATGAGGATGAGACGATAGACCTGTCGTCGAAGGGGAGCTGAATATCTACGCGCCAGAGAATCGGCCATTTGACAGGCTCAAGACCACTTTGACACCAGCTTCTCAACATGCTATCCTCTTGTCCTCTAACTGAGATGCCTACCAAAAGCGTGAATAGAAGGTGTATCCTCGGCCAAACGAGCAGGAGGAGACGCCATGTCGCAAGGGAGACCTGTACCACCCCTGCATCTGACCGATGAGGAGCGAACCGAACTGGAGCGTTGGACGCGTAGGGCCAAGATGTCTCAGGCCCTTGCCCTGCGAGCGCGGGTTATTCTCGGGTGCGCGGCCGAGTAGGACCGACATCGCTGTCGCCGAAGACTTGCGAGTCAGTGTTCAGAATTAGACCCATGTGGACAAAGTGAGGCGTAGCATGTGGGCAATATTGTTAAGGCGGCCGAAGGTGTACGCTGGTGCCATCGTTCTTAGCTTGTTGGTTGGCTGGTTGGCCTTGTCGGTCATCGACTCTATTGCCGGTGCGCAGGGAGAGCAGATAACAGTACGCAGTCAGGTTACAGGAAGATGGGTGTGCGCCGGAGCTCCTAATGCAGTGCCCAACTACTTTACCGATGACCTAAAGTATTTTGCGGAATCTGCTTGTTCAGAAGTAATGCATCTGCAAAGACATTCCTTCTTGGTTCAGGAATATGACGTAAATGATGGATATTGGGATACTGTTGACTATGAGTCTAATCCGTGCAACGATTGCGAAGATCTTCGTTCACCTAGGAGCGGGTTCTATGAATTTCCTGCTGCGCCCGATACCCTAGTGCGTATATTCTTCTTTTTCTATGCATGCAGCAGTCCCACAGGGGACTGCGATGGGGGAGCGCGGCTTCTTGGACCATTTCAGTTTTAGCTAAAATGGCCTGGTACATTATTCGATTCCTTCCACCGGTCACGCCATGAACAAGCCAAGAGTCCCATTTGGGCAAGGTTTATAGAGGATAAGATGGGACTCGTCAGAAATGGGCGATGCATCCCAAAATGTATCTCATGGTTGGAGGAAGAGTTTACAACGTTTGGCTTCGATGACATGGATGATCTTGGCTGAATAGCGCAGCCTCTGTAGGATGATCCGGATGCTTAGAGAGAACCCCCCTTTTGGGGTCCCCCCCCCCCACCTCCACCACGTGGATGTGCTATCTGTAGGGTTACTATTCCTGAGATAGGACTCCGTTTCTGTGATACTCATCGCCGTGCATATGATGAGCGGCAGCTGAATGGCGCGACCACCGAAGACCTGAACGCAAGATGGCATGATACACTGGCCAGTTGGCGGGAGCGTCCATCCACCTTGGATGAGGAACCTCAACCTAAGCTTTGCAAGTTCCGACGTAGAATAGGCTCCTGGGTGGCTTTCATGCGAGGATATCCACAGGGACTGCCAGACTGGATAGCCGTAAATGCCTCTACCAAAGAGGTTCGCCGGTTTGTCGAAATCAATCAATTCGACCTTCTGGATGATCTGGAGGGGATAAGGCCTGCACTCAATCAGGACCGCCTAGCTGACCGCTGGGGCAAGCCCGAGGGCAGGGAATCCTTTGGGGCCTTCATGAACCGCTACAGAGACACAAATGGAGCTTTCTCCTTACCTTCGATGATACAGAATGCACAGATCCCTGTTTACGGCGTTTCCGAAAACCCTTTTGGGCTCAGGCTTTGCAGTACGGAACACGCCGTGGCACCCCGTGGACCTTTCATGGTGAATCTGAAGTTTGCAAGTCCCGATCCGATAAGTCCAAACGTAGTTGTGAGCCTCAGTTCATTGCAGGGGAATGCTCGACAAATTGGGATGCCGCCAGGGTACGTTTCTGATCCCATCCCTCCCGAGGCTTTGGGGCTACTGAAGCAGTACAAACCAGATTCAATGAACCAAATTGAGCTCGTTCAGCCTCAATCTCTTACGCGTCACATTGTAGTTTCTGGCTTTGAATGCGACACAGACCTCCTCCACTGGGAACAGCCTGTTAATCTATTCACTTTCGCTTTAAGACCTGAGGAGGTTGTCCTTCGTATAAGTGCCCTGGGGCTTTCTGAGAAGGAGTTGTTCCACCTCTTAAGGTATGTGAACATTGTCAATGACCGTCTCCAGTTGTTAGAACAATATGAAACTGAGCTTGACCAGATGAGAGCCCTGCGTACTGACAGTCGGAGAACCTGATCATCCCCTTAATGTGCGCCCAAGGAAGGCAGCGAGAGATCAGATGTTGGATGGTCTAATCGAGCCCCATTGAGGAGCTACTAAGCCTACCGCTGCCTGTCAGTTCAAATTGCCGTCGGTACATCTTAGCTTGCCCTTGGCGGTTATCTTTGGGATTCCGGGGTCGTTGCTGGCTCTGTATACCCACGGGAGCACTGCGGGACGTGGGATTGGGCTAGGGCTTCTTGCAGCTGCCGGATTTGCCGTTGCTGCCGCGTTGTCGCAATAAGGAGCTGCCCGATAGCCATGGCCATCAAACCTACCCCTGCGATGCACACCCACGTCAGCATATCATCGCCGAGCATCGCTTCCCTCCGAATCCAGCGCAGAATAGGGCAGGCACAACGTCCGACTCCCCGCAGCTTTCCCGTTGGCGCTGCCGCCGCACGACCGTTAGCTGCCGTATGCGCTGCATAGAGCAATCCAGACAAAACTTCGCGTTGTTGGCGCGACCTTGAAGCGACCCCCCGCAGGCATCACACCGCCGGGGGTTATCGTAGTCGAGGGCATCGTCGGGGCGTGGTTTGGCTTCCGTAGGTGCCGCCTCCACGGGACTCCACCACCCGCAGTTGAAGCACCGGAGTTCATAAGACTCATCGAGCCCCACATAGCCGCGACACTTGGGACAGGCACCTTGTCCCAGGGCATGGGCTCCTGGCAGTGTCCTAATTTGAGCGCCGTACAAGGTCAACCATCTTCCGTGGGACCTCAGCACTGGGAGCTGAGGTGAGGGCTACCAGTACGACGAACTCGCTGCCCGCTTCCGTCCTTTGACGCTAGACTTGCGACGTTTCCGACCGAGTCGCTGATAGAGGCTCTTGCCCATGTAGGAGCCGACCCTCTTCAGGCTAATCTTCCCGGGCTTCTTCTTCCGTGTCCGCATGGAATACCCTCCTATACCAGTATGATTGCCCCGATACCCACCAGGACCAGGAGCAACACCGCACCAACCAGCAGGGGCGCATCCACCAACCCCACCAGCAGGTGGGTGTCGTCCGCCGTGCTCCACGTGCCACCGGTGACGATCCCTCCATTGACCGTTAGAGTGGCGTCGCCGGCGCTGGTGCCCGGATGGATCGCCAGTGGTCCGTCGGAAGCGGTGACGGCGCACCCACCGCCGGTCGTCGAGGTCACGGGCAACGCCATCTCCGTGTCTGGCACGAAGGCCCTACTTATCCTGGAGACCCCCGGCACATCGCAGCCGGGGCGCAGCTGCGCGTCCGTGTCCATCAGGGCTTGAAACAGGGGGACGAGGAACGCCACGGCCAGGGCCGCCAGCGCGACCCTGGCCGCCACGTACTGTACCCCTAATGAGACGGTCACCGGAGGTTACCGTTACATCATCCCGTCGCGGCTGTTCTTCCACCGCACGTATCCGATGGCCAGCAGACCCACCAGCAGGATCACCGGCACGAACCCCAGGATCAGGGGCACGAGCTTGCCCAGGCCGGTCCCAAAGATCGGGTTGCGGTTGCTGTCCTCCGAGAAGTCAAAGGCCACCGAGAAGTCGCCCAGGATGCCGGGCACCAGCTGGAGAATAACGATGCCGACAACCAGGGTGACGATGACCACCATGATCGGACTTTTCACTATGGACCTCCGTATTGAATTAGACTCCGAGGATCAGGGGCGTTCTCCCTATGCCATGTGGCGCGAGCCACCGCGGTACCAGGTCAGAAGCAGGCCGAAAACGCCGATTATGGCCAGCACGGGGAGCGCCGTGATGATCAGCTTGTTGATGCCGGAGTTCTCCTCGACGATGCTCAGAGGCTCCATCCACGTGCTGTTGGCGATTACACCAGTGGCCGGAGTAATCGAGGCTCCGCTGGGCAAATAGACAACCGCATCCCCAGTTCCGGCGGTACATGTGGTGGCCCCGCTGGTCTGTTCGGCGGCCGTGTCCGTCCCGCTCCAATCCTTGGCGCTGTTGACGTAGGCGAACCGTTCCCCGTTGTACTCGCAGGCCGCCTGGGTCAACAGGTGCGTCTGGCCGAACGCTCCGAAGATGGTTGGCAGTATCGTGGCCAGGACGATCAACACGATGGCCCCGACCACCGCCATCCCTATACCCGAGTTCATGCTCATTCCGCCCATAGTCCCTCCTTGCAGTTCCGAGATGGGTCCAGATGCTATACCTCGGACTCCATGATTGCAAGTGGGGGAGCGCAAACAAGCGTCAGGGCATTAGAGAGGGGGCGCGGGTCGGGGTGCTCGCCGGAGATTCTGAGGGAGGAGCCGGAGCGCTCAATTCACAAGGAATCGAAGCTCTCTTACGGTTCTCGGATGCGGGCGTACCCGAGAATGTCTATCTTTTCGCCAATGCTCGGGGTCCGGCGTGCATTTGTGAAGCCCCAGACAATGATGACGTAGTCCGACGGGCTACCCAGCGCCTGCGGAAAACGGAACGTAACAGCGAACTCCCTTTTGGCCAGCTGGTAGACGGTGGCGACGGAGTCCCCTGGACCCAGTCTCCATCTTGCGCCGCCCTCGAGTGGGGGCAATATATAGCCTGAGAAGTCGTACCCGTCAGCGGGACTCAATGAAAAGTTAGGGTATCCTCCCCTTCTTGCCTGTTTGAGGGTTGAGTCCGTCAGTACCGCATCCTGTAGCAGCGTACCCCTGAAGCTGACCGAGCGGCCATCGTAGGTTGGATACCGCTCCCATTGGATCAGGTCGTGATTTTCCCTGTCTGCGCCTTCGTCAAACGGCCGGTTATCCGGCGCGTTCAGACCGCCCGCCCAGTGCTTGTCGACGATGTCGGTTTGACCGCTGAACACCTGCCGCACTATGTCGACGCCGGGAGTCCTGCGTGCCTCTTGTTCTGTGAGAGACAGGTGGTACAACTCGCGGAGCTTCTCGCGGAGCTTCTCGTTGAACTCCTCGTCGCCCAGGCTTTCACGCAGTTCCCTAAACAGAAGTTCTCCCAGATAGTAGTTGCAAAGGAACTGCGGGTCGCCTCTGGAAGTGGCCCACCCGGACAACATCTCCAGGTCGTGGGCTTCACAACCCCCTCTTGGGGTCCGCAGCTGCCCAGGGCTCAATCCCTTTTCTATGCCGTGCATATATTCGAACGTATTGGCCACACCTTCATCGATCCAGTCTTCGTTCCCGCCCCAGTAGTAGTGGGCGACCTCGTGGACAAGCCCTGACTCGATGCCCTGCGTCTGCTCGTACTCGGGCAGATAACCGATGGCAAAGCCATAATTGGTGCCAGCGAAGTTGCTGGTTACTGCTTCGTCGTTCAGCACGACTATCACATGGTCGGTAGGTAGAGGTAGCCGCATTACCCGCTCGGCAAAGCCCACTGCACCGGCCGTCGCGTCGGCAGTCCAGGGTTGGGGCTGGCTCCCGGTGCGAATGATGCTGACTTTCAGATTGGGTGTCAGTTCCGTTGTGCTGGACGTGGTTTCGATGGAGGCGTAGCCGGGAGTCAGCATCCGGCCGACCTCTTCGGTGTTCCGGTAAAGTGTACCCGCTGCGGCGACCAGCACTGTCTCATCTTCGGTGATTCCATCTTGGAACGTGGGGTGGTCTATGAGCGCGGAGGGCATACTTTCGTACACCAATCTGCGCATCCCTCGTATCGCAAGCACATCGGTGGTGTCCGGGACCTGAAGAAACGGCATGACGATAATCGCGGCGGTCACCTCTTCGTCTGCATAGTTCAAGGGGCTGAGCCAGTCAATGGCATCGTGTTCCGTCTTCGAGATTGCGTCTTGCACCCAAGGCAGGCTCAAGACCGCTTCCATGTTGGCGATGCTGGAAACGCCCAGGTAGAGCAACTCATTGATGGTGTCGCGCTCGTCATCGTCTAGGCCATCTTCGACCCACGGCAACTCCTGAATTTGACGGTACAGAGTTGGGTGCGTACTTTCCAGCCACCTCACGTTTTGCGTGTCGTGGAAAGGAGGTGGAGCCGGAGTCGCCGTGGGAGTTGGGGGAAGTGTAGGCGTGGGCGATGGGGTAGCTGTCGGGGCGGGGACGGGAGTAGGGGTCGGCGTGGGGACAGGGGTCGGGGTAGCGGTCGGCGTGGGCGATGGTGTAGCTGTCGGGGCGGGAATAGGCGTAGGAGTCGGCGTAGGGACAGGGCTAGGAGTTGGCGTAGAGACAGAGGTAAGAGTCGGGAATATGCAGTCCGTGAACATGTTCCAGCCTACGAAGCCCTGCCCGTCGATGTCGGGGGCCGTCCCGTGCACCAGCAGTACCCTGTCACGGGGATCAGGATTGCTCTGATCCCTCCTGAGTGCAAAGACGAAGGTGTACTCCCTTCCTCCTTCCGATTCGAACGACGTGGGCACTATATAGTTGTCCGGCACGTCGGTCATCTCCTGGCCAGCCTCCGGCACCCGGGTAAAATGGTACTGGGCTGCCCCTTCAGCCGCCGCGAGATCGACCATTGACAGCGGCAGAGAGCCTGGCTCGCTCTCCAGAGCAACGCCCGGCTGAAGACCGAACCGGAACATGAACAAGCTGACAGGTTCGCCAGTATCACGGTCCACTAGGCACTGTAGACTGGTCCCTTCTTCTACCCAATACACCCACCGGTCAGTCGTCGCCAGTGTGAGCGCGTCCCTGGGATCCAGTAGCGCCGGGGGCGCGGACACAGCGAGCGCCGTCGGTGTGTGAACAGGCGTGGGAGTTCGCGTAGGGACGGGGGTAGGTGTCGAAGTAGGGATGGGCGCTTCCGCCGTGGGTGTTAGGAAGGGCTCCGTTATGGGTGTCGGGGCAGGTGTTTGTGTACAGGCGTTAAGTCCGGTCGCGGTGCCAGCCAAACCAAACACGACAGCCATCAGAAAGAATCCCAGGACCCACCGGTTTATCCTGAAGGGTGTGGATTTGCGTCGCAATTTATTGAGTCGAGCAGCGTTACACTCCACACAAGTACAGGTCAGGGGATGACCTCTGTACCAATTAAGCCTCTTCATGGCCCCCTCGCATTCTATTGATCACCGCTAGTGTTCAGAGGCAGGGATACCTAACGTGTGGACCTGGAGATTCTAACCCGACCAGTCACGAGGATACAATGACCGTCCCTGTTGTTTGCTCTCTCCACGACGCTCAGAATCCCCGCACAGCCCATTTCAGGCCCTCGGGCATAGTCTGGTACATCCGAGCCCTCCAGAGGGCCACTTTCCGAGGCCGGCCAGGCCCTTTTCGGTGCAACCGGCCCGGGACCATCGGTTTCATCGCACCCGGGCGACCCTGAGCATGGCGATGCCGGCCAGAGCCGACAGGATCAGCATGACCACCATGACAGGAGCCGACGCTATGCCCACGGCGTTCAGCAGCCCCACCGCACCGATGGACCCCACGATGGCGGCCGGCCCAGCCCACGCCGCACCCTTGCTGGTCATCACGACCACGGCGATAACGGCGCAAACCACTAGGACCACGATGGCGACGTTGCCCCCAGGCATCTGCGCCAGCACCCACTGGACGGGATCTCTCACCCGGTTTATTCCCTCCTCCATCTCCCCCTCCACGTGCGCAGGATGCCCACCAGGATCCCTGTAGGCAACGCCAGGATGACTATGACCAGCCACAGGTCATACAGCCGGGCGGGCAGAGCGGACCGCAAGGTCCTGCTGATCTCCAGGTGGTCCGGCATTGCCATGAACACCATCAGGAACGCCAGGAGCCATAGGCTCTTCTGGTACCAGGTGGTATAGACCGACTGGCTCGCCAGGGTGCCGACGGCCACACTGGACAGGGCCAGGGTGAATGCCATCGCCGCCCCTGAGGATGAGTCCACCAGTTGCCACAGTCCCGTGTGGGCAAGGACACCCAGGAGTACGATCATCCTATCGTTGCTCCCCTTCGTCCGTCTCTTCAGCCTCTTCTGACAGGACCCTCTCACGCCGCAGCTGTTCCTGGAATAGGGCGCCCTCCCGTTGCCGCTCCAGCTCCACCTGTTCTCTGTGCTCGGCCACGTCGGGCCTCCCCAGGAGCTCACCATCCTGCATCTGCAGCAGGCAATAGGCGGCGATGCAAATGAAGATCACCCCGACGATGAAGCCCCAGTTGGCCGCCAGTTTCTCTGTGATGGATTTGGATCGGGCTTTGTGGATCGCCAG
Organism: Dehalococcoidia bacterium; assembly: GCA_965248975.1. Classification (GTDB taxonomy): domain Bacteria; phylum Chloroflexota; class Dehalococcoidia; order Lucifugimonadales; family JAGWBF01; genus CBDFKU01. The sequence continues at coordinate 4,977 of CBDFKU010000009.1, read as the reverse complement.
CCCGTTGCCCTCGATACTCCGCATCCTGGAGTGGCCATCCACCAGGGGCCCCTCCGCCATTTGGCGGATTCCCGGCGACATGTCGTAGAAGGCAGACTGGTGGGTCACCTGGGTCAGGTCCACCTCGGAGGTCTCCACCCGCATGTACCCACTCTCGTAGCTCCCGTAGAACACCTCGTTCTGACGCCCTTTGAAGATCAGCCGGGGCAGGTGCATCCGCATGAATTGGGCCGACTGCCACGGCCGCAGCGGGTCCGGGTTCTGGCTGATGTACAACACTCCGTATACCCGCTGCCACATCTTGCGGGCGGCCACGTACCAGGTGACGATGCCGCCGATCATCAGAGATGACGGCACCGACGACACGATGGGGGATCCCACGAAGAGAAAGGAGGCCCCCAGGAAGCCCGCGGTCAGCAGCCCGCAGGCCGCCGCCGGCCAGAAGGTCAGGGGCAGGTGGACCCACAGGGATATGGTGTCCCCATTGGCCCTCCGGTGCCGGCGGTAACGCCGCCAGATCACCGGGGGCCTGAAGGCCGCACCCTCCGGGCTGTTCAGCGTCGGGCTGGCGTCGTCCCTGGCCTCGGCTATCAGCTCCTCCTGGCTCTTGACCGGCTCGGGCTCTTTAGGGTGTGACTGGCTCAACTTCCGTCTCCTGAATGGTGTTGGTGGCCGGGGTCGGCGGGATGTCGTAGGTCTGGGACAGGACGAGCCACACGGTGATGACCAGCAGAAAGGCGGCGATCCCCAGGACGGCCACGGTCAGTTGCAGCTTCACCGTGTCGCTGATCTTGCCCGGCTTCATGCGTTTCCCAGCCGACGCCTCTTCCCACACCTTGGCAAGCTCCTGTATCAGCGGGGCGTTGTGCTCCGGGCTGGAGGGGGCAGTGGTCAGGATGTACTCGTTGCCCAGAAGCCTGGGAGGCGATCCTTCCTTGGTCCACCCGTATGCCCGGGTGGGCCGGAGGGGCGGCGCCAGCCACCCCTGGTTGTCCGACACCAGGAAGTCGTTCTTCACGTACGCCTTGGTGTCCCTGACTATCGAGCCGTCCGCCGGAAATGCGATCAGGGTCTTGTGACCGGGCATCTCTGCTACCTCCTTCTTGGTTTCCAATAGGTGATCTGCGCGGCGTCCACCGTGATCGTCGTGGCGCGTTTGCGCTTGCGCCGGGACGTGCTCTGGCGCCGACTGCTAGACGGTGAGTCCGCAATGGTGGGCGGTTGAGGGGCCGGCTTCGTCTCGGGGGTCCGGCCGGTGTACTTTACCCGCTGGAATCGCCCGGTCCTTTCGTTCTGCTCATACTTGGGCTTGTCGAAAAAGCTTGCCTGTCGAGGGTCCGGGCGGGGCGGCGGGGCGGTTATGGGCGTGCGGACGGACGGCATCTCCGCGGCCATCGGCATGGCCATCATCCTATCGGTGTGGAACTCCGCCCCCATCGTGGCCTGTGCGGGCGGGCAGACGGGTTTGACCGGCGTGGGCATGGCCACCAGCTGTGGCTCGCCAGATGTCGGCATGGGAGCGGGAACCGGGTCAGCATCGATCGGCTCCGGCTGGTCCACAAGCTGCGGGGTCCCAAAGGGCAGGAGCAGGCTGTCATCGCCGGGCTGTGCGGGCGGGGTCGGCGCTGGCGTGGGAGCCGGGGCCGTGATTATTTCCCTGGCTCGCTGCTCTTCGGAGGGGGTCAGCGTCTCCAGGCGCGTATTGGCTGCGGCCTGGACCTCGGCTATATCAACACCGAGCTCGTCGGCCAGCACTTGACAGCTTGTGAGATTCCGCCTGGTCTCCGAGTAGGCTTTCCGGCGTGCGTGCTCGGCCCTTACATCGTCCGCGAACTGGGCCGTAACAAGGTCCTCTCCAAATCCCTCCAGGCGTTCCGGTTGGGCCGCGCGGGTCTGTGCGCGTTCGCGGGCCGCGACCAGCTTCTCCCTGACGGCATAGCGGTTCGGGACCTTTCCCGTCGTCTCGAAGTGGGCTAGCATCTGTTTGTAAAGCTGGCTGGCGGTTTCGTCGCCCATGTCGTACTTCTCCACGGCCCGCCCTATCTCAGCGGCGATAGGGGCCATTTGCCTGTGCTGGGCGATGGAGTAGAGCACGTCCGGCGACACATGAGTCAGATACCCCAGGTCGTCCAGCTGGCTGCGACGGGTGAGACGCATCCGGTCTGTGATCCGCCCATCGTCCCAGCCCAGGCGCCGCAACCGACGAACGGTGTTGACCTGTTCCACCAGGCCCGGGGCGGAGATGGCGTAGTTGCTCAGGTCTGCCTGGGTCCTCAGCCGCTCCCGCTCTTCGGGATCGTTTACGCCGCCTTCCAGCACCTTGACCGCGAACTCCGGGACCTCCAACTGTTTCAGGGCCTCCAGGCGGTGGTGCCCCGCGATCACAACATACCTGCCCGGGTCCTCCGGGTCCCGGGCTACCGCGATGGGGTCGTATTCGTCGGGATTCCAGTGCTGCACCAGCTGGCGCACCTTCGCAGGGTCGTGGTCGAGCCCCCCAGGAACATCACGCGGCTGAAACAGGTCGGGGCGAGTCACTACCCGGTCCGGCTTCACAGTGACGATTACCGGTACAGCTCCCGCCGATGTCGTCGTGGGCACCGCAACTCCTCCTGTTGTGGCATCGGGCATCAGTTATCGGCCTCCCTTTTTGTAGGTCACCTTGGGCGGAGCGACCCGGCGTGATTGACTGGCCCTGCGGCGGCGGTGCGACACCGCCTTCGCGGTCACCCGCTTTCCCTGCACGTCCACCTCCAGATTGGCGGCTGTGTGCCGTCCTTCCGGGGCGACTGCGCCGGTGTATTCGACTACGCGGAATGTCCTGGTGTGCTCGTCGGTTAGCGGCACGCTCTCCAGGTCGCCCGCAGTGGCCCCAGAGGTATCCAGCGTGTAGAGGGTCCTGCCCACCCACTGTACCTTGGCGGGGTACTGGCCCGGTGGGGCGGTCTTTTGTGTCGTGTCAAGAGAAGGCAGCGGCACAGGAGGAATACGCCTTCTCTTTCTCTTGCGTTCGGTGGCGGCCTTGGTCCCGGTTGTGGTTGTGACGACGGGGGCGGTTGTGGTTGTGACGACGGGAGTAGGCGTGGTCGTGGGAACTGGCGTGGGCGTGGGAACTGGCGTGGTCGTGGGAACTGGCGTGGTCGTGGGGACGGGCGTGGTCGTGGGGACGGGCGTGGTCGTGGGGACGGGCGTGGTCGTGGGGACGGGCGTGGTCGTGGGGACGGGCGTGGTCGTGGGGACTGGCGTGGTCGTGGGGGCGGGCGTGGTCGTGGGGACTGGCGTGGTCGTGGGGGCGGGCGTGGTCGTGGGGACTGGTGTGGTCGTGGGGGCGGGCGTGGTCGTGGGGACTGGCGTGGTCGTGGGAACTGGCGTGGTCGTGGGAACTGGCGTGGTCGTGGGAACTGGCGTGGTCGTGGGAACTGGCGTGGTCGTGGGAATGGTCTTGCCCCACTCTATCGGCTCGCTCTGGGGGAAGACAACGACCTCCTGGGGCTTCGACCCAGGTACGACCTCGGGCGTAGTCGTGGGCGCGAGCGTGGTTGTGGGAACTGGCGTAGTCGTGGGAACTGGCGTGGTCGTGGGAACTGGCGTGGTCGTGGGAACTGGCGTGGTCGTGGGAACTGGCGTGGTCGTGGGAATGGTCTTGCCCCACTCTATCGGCTCGCTCTGGGGGAAGACAACGACCTCCTGGGGCTTCGACCCAGGTACGACCTCGGGCGTAGTCGTGGGCGCGAGCGTGGTTGTGGGAACTGGCGTAGTCGTGGGAACTGGCGTGGTCGTGGGAACTGGCGTGGTCGTGGGAACTGGCGTGGTCGTGGGAACTGGCGTGGTCGTGGGAACTGGCGTGGTCGTGGGAACTGGCGTGGTCGTGGGAATGGTCTTGCCCCACTCTATCGGCTCGCTCTGGGGGAAGACAACGACCTCCTGGGGCTTCGACCCAGGTACGACCTCGGGCGTAGTCGTGGGCGCGAGCGTGGTTGTGGGAACTGGCGTAGTCGTGGGAACTGGCGTGGTCGTGGGAATGGTCTTGCCCCACTCTATCGGCTCGCTCTGGGGGAAGACAACGACCTCCTGGGGCTTCGACCCAGGTACGACCTCGGGCGTGGTCGTGGGTGCGAGCGTCCCCGTGGGCGTGGTCGTGGGTGCGAGCGTCCCCGTGGGCGTGGTCAGAGTCCGAGGGTCAATGAGAGTAGCCCCCTCCGGTGTGGGGGTCCAGAGGCCTCCCGCAGGAGGCCAGAGGGACCGGCTGGACGTGGTGGCCTTTGATGGGGCGGGGAAAGCCTGCTGCAGGATGATGAGGCCCCGCTCAGATGCGGCAAGCTGGGCGCGATCACTGAGAACGCGCTGCGCTATAGCGACCTCTTCGAGTGAGACTCCGGAGCGTACCAATTGCTGTATTTGGGCGTTGTTCATCTGGGAGACCTGGCTATACCGGTCAACCCGCGATATTGGTTCAGCCCTGGTGAGCGTCGCAACATTCCCTCCAGCGGGTGGTGGGGGCAAGCCGCGGCCCAGGTCCGTCCGGGTAATGAGCGCATGGCGGTCCTCGATCCGCTGCAGCGCCGCCAAAGTGTGCAATCGCTGCTGCCCCTGCAGAAGCCGCTGTGCACTTGCCGCCATCTTTGGATCGACGCCCGGAGTCTTGATCACCCCCCGCAGCTCATCGGGGCTCATTTGCTCCATCACCTTCAGCGTCAATTCCTCATGCTTGGTGGTGGAAGCCCCTGGAGGTCGACGCAGTCGACTCACCGCTTTACCGAACATCCGCCCCACTTGACGTGCAGCTAACCCGCTGACGGGCAGTGCCAAGGACTGCGCGAGAGTCATTGCCTCGATCAGGGTATTATCCTTCTCTTCCCTGGGGGTCTCAAAGGCCCCTCCGGGCGAAAGGGCGCTGGTATCACGCATATAGTCCGCGTACCAGCCGTACCCAGGAAACAACTCTAGCGGACCGCCCCCGCTATCGTGCAAGACTGG
>CBDFKU010000008.1:0-70749 GCA_965248975.1 Dehalococcoidia bacterium | reverse complement strand
ACTGACGGTTCCGTTGGGTTCCTGGTTATTCGATATCTACCGTCCCTGCCCTCCGACAGGGAGTATGAAGTATGGCACATAGAAGACGGTGATCCGGTCAGCGTGGGAACCTTCGCAGCGCGGGCTGCCGGAGAGAGTTCGGTGACTTTTGCCCACGACTTCTCGGGAGCAGAGACCGTGGGCGTCAGCATCGAACAGCTAGGGGGTAGTCTTACTGGGAAGCCGACGCCAGGAGCGATAGTGCTGCTCGGAAACCTCCAGAGCTCGTAGTCAAAGAGGTAAGGGCATTATGTGCAGATCAACCTAACGATAGGTGTATCACCACTGACCTTACGGACGACTGTTAGTACAGGTGGCATGAAGCCAGGTGGTTGGGCACCACCTCTTTCATCTGGGGGTCTTCGATGGAGCAGCGGTCCATGGCCCACTGGCAGCGGGGGTGGAAGTGGCATCCCGAGGGCGGGTTCAAGGGAGAGGGGACCTCTCCCGGCAGATCTATCTCCTCTCGCTGGATGTCAGGGTGGGAAGGCAGCGCGGCGGACATCAGCGCCTTAGTGTAAGGATGAAGCGGAGAGCTGAACAGGTCTTGCACTTCCGCCAGTTCTACGATCCGTCCCAGGTACATCACCGCCACCTGATGGCACATATATCTCACCGTCGCCAGGTTGTGGGCGATCAGCAGATAGCTCACCTGGTATTCTGTCTGGAGGTCCTTGAGCAGGTTCATGATCTGCGCTCGTATGGACACGTCCAGGGCGGACACAGGCTCGTCCAGGACGATTACCTTGGGGTTCAGGGACAGTGCCCTGGCGATGGCCAGCCGCTGCCTTTGTCCCCCGCTGAACTCATGGGGATACAGGTTGGCCTGATGGGTGCTCAGGCCTACGTCCCCCAGCAGCTTATCCACCCTGTCCCGTAGCGCCCGGCGGGAAAGGCTCCAGTTGATCACCATGGGCTCGGCAATGATGTCCCGTACACGCATCCTGGGGTTGAGGGAGCTCCATGGGTCCTGGAACACTGCCTGGACAGAGCTACGGTATTCTTTCCGTTGGCCGGAGTCGATTTTGGAAATATCCCGTCCCTGAAACAGAATGCTTCCCTCGGTGGGCTGCTCCAGCATGAGGACCATCTTGGCGGTGGTGCTTTTGCCGCACCCGGACTCACCCACGACCCCGAGGGTCTCCCCTTTACGGACCTCGAAGGATACGCCGTCCACCGCCTTGATCCAACCTGTCACCTTGGAGAGCAGCAGGCCCTTACTCACCGGAAAGTGTTTTTTGAGGCCCCGGGCCTCCAGGAGCACCTCGTGACAGTCCTGCACACCGTTCTGCATTGGCGGTTGTGTACTCACGCCAGGACCCAACAGCTGGCGGAGTGGCCATCGCTTACCGTCGTTAGGGGAGGGTATTCCTCCCGGCAGCGATCCATTACCTGGGGGCACCTGGGCGCAAAGGGACAGCCGGGAGGCAGGTCTTGTAGGGAAGGCGGTTGGCCTTCGATGGACTCCAACCGGTCCACGTCCTCCTCCATCTTGGGGACCGAGTTCAGCAGAGCCTGGGTATATGGATGAGAAGGGCTGTTGAAGATGCTCCGGACGTCTCCCATCTCCACGATCCTTCCGGCATACATGACGGCCACCCGGTCGCATAGCTTGGCGACGATGCCGAAATCGTGGGTGATAAAGATGAGGGCCATGTCTAACTCCCGCTGCAGCTCGCCCAGCAGCTTGAGGTACTGGGCCTGAATCGTCACGTCCAGGGAGGTGGTCGGCTCGTCGGCGATGAGCACCAGGGGCTGGCATGATATCCCTATGGCCCCCACCACCCTCTGGCGCATACCGCCGCTCATCTGGTGCGGGTAGTCTTTGGCCCGGACCTCGGCGGCTGGTATGTTCACCTTCCTCAGCACGTCCAAGGCCCTCTCAAGCACCCTGGGTCCCCTGACGTCCTGGTGTATCCTGATGGCCTCCTTTACCTGTTCGCCTATGGAGAACACAGGGTTCAGGGAGCTCATTGGATCCTGGAGTATGATGCCTATCTTGCTGCCCCGCACCCGCCCCATCTCCCCTTCTTTGAGCTGGAGGAGGTCCTCGCCGTCCAGGACCACCTTCCCGCCTACTATCCGTCCCGGGGGAGACGGCACCAGGCGCATCAGGGAGAGGGCGGTCACCGACTTGCCGCATCCCGACTCGCCGACGATGCCCAGGGTTTCGCCCCGCCGCAGGTCGAAGCTGACCCCGTCCACCGCCTTCACTGTCCCCCAGCGGGTCTGGAAATAGGTGCGGAGGTCCTCGACTTCGAGGACGATGTCGTTTTTCACCGGGGAACTCTCCATCTACTCTAGCTGCCTCAACCTCGGGTCCAGGGTATCCCTGAGCCAGTCGCCGAAGATGTTCAGGGCCATGACCGTTAGCACTATGGCTATGCCGGGCACCGTGGCGATCCACCAGGCGCCCACCAACAGCCGGTCTCTGCCGTCGGCCACCATCGAGCCCCAGGCCGGCGTGGGGGGAGGTACCCCGGCGCCCAGGAAGCTCAGCGAGGCCTCCACAAGGATGACGATGCCGACCTGCAGGGTGGCCACGATTATCACCGTATTGATGGTGCCTGGAAGGAGGTGCCTTATCATTATACGCGGTGTGGAAGCACCGCTTACCCTGGCCAGGGCGACATAATCCATGGTTTTCAACCGCAGCACTTCACCCCGCACCATCCGGGCGAAGCGGGGCCATATCCATATCGCAAGTATCGCCACCATGAGGTTCAGGGACTGGCCCAGGGAGGTCACCAGGACCAGGGCCACCAGTATGAGGGGTATGGCCAGCTCGATGTCCACCAGGCGCATGATGATCTCGTCTACCAGGCGCCCGTACCATCCGGCCAGCAGGCCCAGCAGGATTCCTAATGTTCCCCCGATGCCCAGGGTCACCGCCGCCATTATCAGGGATATACGGGCGCCGTGGATGGTCCGAGACAGGAGATCGCGGCCGAGCTGATCGGTGCCCAGCAGGTTCTCTGTGCTGCCATCCTCCATCCATGCCGGCGGCAGGTTCCTGTTTCTCAGATTACCGCTGTTGGGGTCATGGGGTGATATCCACGGCGCCGTGATCCCGGCAACCATCACGATCAGCAGCAGCACGACGGGTATTAACGGCAGACGCCTGACGAACCGGATGGTCCTTCGGGCTCTAAGGCCTACTCCCTCCCGGGGTAAGAAGACTTCGGCTGAGTCTGCCACTGCCCTCCTCTTTAGCTAGGCGAAGCGGATCCTGGGATCGATGTAGGCGTAAAGCACGTCCACCAGAAACGCCGCGCCGACATACATCAGTGTGAAAACGATGACGATACCCTGGAGCAGGGGATAGTCCGAGGCGTTTACCGCGTCCACCGCTAGCTTGCCCAGACCGGGCCAGGCGAAGACCGTCTCGATGACCAAGGAGCCGGTCACCAGGCTGCCCAGGTTCACCCCTGCGAAGGTCAGCGGGGGGATCAGGGCGTTGCGGAAGGCGTGCTTCCATATGATGACCCGCTCGGAGACGCCCTTGGCCCGCGCCAGCTTGACGTACTCCGAGTCCAGCACGTCCAGCATGGCAGAGCGCATGATCCGCATGTTGGAGGCGATGAAGAGCCAGCCCAGGGTGATCATTGGGAGCGCGATGCTGTTCCACTCCTGGCGGCCGGAGGGGGGGACCCATCCCAACTTTACCGCGACCAGGAAAATCAGCATGATGCCTAGCCAGAAGGAGGGGGCCGACTGCCCTATGAGGGCTACCACCTTGCTGACCTGGTCCAGAACGCTGCCACGCTTGACGGCCGAGAGGACCCCCAGGGGAATTCCGATCACCAGGGAGAAGATGAAGGCGGCCAGCCCCAGTTGCAAGGTCGGCCACAGGCGCTCACCTATGGAATCGATGACGGGCCGGTGCTCTTTGATCGACTGGCCGAAGTCGCCCTTGAACACGTCCCCCATGAATATGAGGTACTGCTCATGTTGGGGCTTGTCGATCCCCCACGCCTTCCCCACCTCGTCCCACTGCTCCTGTGTCGCCGTCTCGGCCAGAAGCGTTGTCCTGGGGTCCCCGCCGATCCGGGCCATGATGAAAATGATTATGGAGACGGCCAGCAGGGTGACTAAGGTTATGATGAAACGGCGTACCAGGAATCTCTGCATAAGACCGGACCGTTACCGGCTAGCGACCACGGGCGCAGGTTGTACGTAGCACTCTGAGTACGCCGCGGGCGGATGGGAGGTCTGGGTGCGATGTGTGATTCGTTGCGTAGGTTATGCTGAGCAATTGTCGAAGTGCTCCTCAGAATCTACCATGCCGGTTGCCACCAGCACCACCAAGGATTGAAAACGAACCTCGGGCCCTCACCCTGGCCTTATAGCCACTCCTCTCCCTTAGGGAGAGGGGCCGGGGATGAAGGTATTTTCGCAACAATGACGCTGTAATAGCTTAGTATTTGTCCTTCTGGTACACCTGAAGGCGGTTGCGATAGCTATCCACGATGATAATCCTGCCCTCGGGGTCGATGGCGATGGCAATGGGGGCCCAAAGGCGCCTCCAGGGCTCCTCGTCCAGGCACAACTCCATCTGCTTCACCATGTCCGGGTTGGAGTAGAGCTTGTCCTTGCCCCACTTGGAGAGGTCGGCGTTCCCGGTGAAGGTGGTGATGTGCCTGCCTTCGGGGGTAAGGGCCTGGACCCGATCGTTGCCCCAGTCAGCCACGTATATGTCGCCGTATTTGTCGACGGCGATGCCCGTGGGCCGGTTGAACCCGCCGCCGGGAGCCAGGACCGGATCGATGGGCACCCGGTAGCCAGTACCGACCAGGGGGTCGCGCCCGATATCGCCGCCCGAGCCGCCAAACTCGGCCAGGAACCGGCCGTCGGCGGTGAACTTCTGGATGCGGTCGTTGCGCCAGTCGGCCACATAGACGTCCCCGCGGTCGTCGATGGCCAGGCCCCAGGGAAGGTTGAACTGGCCCTCGCCGCTGCCGGCCTCACCCCACTTGGACAGGAGCTTCCCATCCTTGGTGAACACCTGAACCCGGTTGTTGCCCCCGTCGACGACGTAGAGGTTGTCCTCTTTGTCGAACCTGAGCCCCGACGGTTTGTATATCTGGCCGTCCCCGGAGCCCGCCACTCCCCACTTGCCAAGGAACTCACCGTCTCTGTCGAATATGGATATCCGGCTGAGCCAGTCGTCGGAGACATAGACGTTCTCATCGCTGTCCAGGGCGATAGAGGACGGCCACATCAACTCGCCGTCTGCCTCTCCTCCCTGGGAGAACTCTCCTATATAATCTTCGTCCAGGTTCAGCATGGTCACCCGAACCGACTCACTCCTGAAGTCGGACCCCCTGCTCACTATGTATATACGTCCCTGGGAGCCTAATGCGATGTCCATCGGCAGCCTGAAGCCGGTGCCAGCGAACTCCGCCCGGCCAACGGTGCGGTCGTAGTGGTACGCGCGGTCGGTTATGCCGAAGAACAGGCTGGTCATGGATCACCTCGCTATTTCCCGGGTAGACTGCTTTTTCGGTAGGCATCCTTCGACAGGCTCAGGATGAGCGGGGACGGCTCATCTTAGACCGCTCCTGGTGAGCCTGTCGAACCATGAGCGGCTTCTCAGTGGTAATGCTGTTAGGCGCAGACTCTCCATCATCTAGGGCAGGAACTCCAACTGCTCGTAGCTGCCGCCCACGATGGGCTTGGAGTCCAGCCCCAGCCACCTCTCCAGCATGGTGGCGTATACATTGCGGAAGTCCACGTTGTGCAGCAGGTCGCCACCGTCCTCCAGATCCTCCTGCTTCAGGGAGGGGTATTCTCCGTAAAGCCCGCCCTTGACGTCGTCCCCCACTACCCAGCAGACTCCGCCGGTGCCGTGGTCGGTCCCGCTGCCGTTGTCCCGTGCCCGGCGCCCGAACTCGCTGAACATGAACAGTAGCACCTCCTCACCCCGGTGATGCTCCTTCAAGTCCTGGTAGAAGTCGGCCACGGCCTGGGACACCTCCCTCCACAGGCGGGCGTGGGCGCCTGCCTGGCCGGCATGGGTGTCGAAGACGTTATAGGGCGACGTGGTGTAGAGGACACGAGTGCCAACGTCGGCCAGGTGCACCTGGGCGATGCTCCTCATTCCCTGGGCGATGGCGTTGTTGTCGTACTCGACCGTGGACTGGTAGCCCGCGGCGGCGCCCTTGAGGATGTCGGCCCCCTTGAGCACGGCGCGGCCGGTCTCCCAGACGTAGTCCATCACAGGGCCGCTGCCAATCGCAGGAGCGTACATCCGAGAGAACAGCTCCAGGGCTTCTGCCCGGCGGGCCTCCTCGGATATCTCCGTAAGCACTCCATAGGTGTCCAGGTTGCCTACCGAGGCCACCGGGACTCCCGGGGCCACTAGAGCTCTGGGGAGGCCGCGGCCGAAGTTCACACCGGTAAGCACATTCTCGGCGGTGGGGTCCACCTCTCGTACGACGCGCCCCAGCCAACCTTCGTCGGCTATTTTGTCAGGCTCGCAGGTATGCCAGATGTCCATGGAGCGGAAGTGGGAGCGGTTGGGATGGGGGTAGCCCACACCCTGTATGACCGCCACGTTCCCCTGGTCGTACATCTCCTTCAACTCGGCCATGCTAGGGTGGAACCCGACATCGTCGTTCAGCGGGAGGACCTGATCATCGGGAACCCCCAAGGTAGACCTGTAGTCGTGGTAGAGGGGGTCGGCGTAGGGGATCAGGGTGTTGAGCCCGTCGTTGCCCCCCGACAGCGACAAAACCACCAGGACACGTTCCCTCTCGCTAACTGCCATAAGTATGTACCTCCCTCCGCTAGGCGAACTGGTATTCTCCGGTAGCGGCGATCATCTGCAGCATCTCACCGACGCGGCCGGCGAAGGCGGTGCGGTCGTCTTCGGTGGCCCGTCGGAGATCTCCACCCTGGGCCGTATGCTCGATCAGGGAGCCGCGGGTCTTCTCGTTGACCTCCACCGGCCCCATAAGCTCCAGGCAGCCGTCCACGAACTCTTCGGGAGGCATAACAGTCGTGTCCGACGAAAGCCGGTCCACGATGAGCCTGACTCCGGGAAGGTCGGGGTTGCCAACGTAGCGGGTCACGAAGTTGATCCGTTCCACGAGGGTCCCGCTGTCGATCCACTCTCTGCCGGTGTGCCATCCCTCCACAGAGGGAGGGTTCAGCAGGGTCTGTCCCATGTAGGCGCACTCCAGCACGATGGGATAGAGGCCCGGCTTCAGCTCCTGGTGCTCTTTGACCAGGCGCATCGTGCCGACCACCAGCTCCGCGGGGCTACGCATCTTGGCGAAGCGGGCGTTCTTGAAGAAGTCGGAGTTGAACAGGGTCCGCAGCACCGGCCGCATCTCGTAGTTGTTGTCCACGAAGGCCTTCTCCAGGGTCTGGATCGCGCCCATGTCCCTGGGAGGGGTGTCCTTCCATGCCGGTACGGGCGGCTCATCGGCAACAAAGAAGTTGTACAGGTGGCGGGCGATGAACCTGGCCGTGGCCGGCTGCTCCATGATGATGTCTATGATGTCCTCGCCGTTGAAGCGCCCGGTGCGACCGAGGAAGGTCTTCTCGCTGTTGTCGTGGTCGGTGGGGTCGTATTGGAACCGCCATACGGTCCGTCCGTAGGGAAAGACCGGCAGGGTGGGCTCGTTGCTCCATCCGGTGAAGGCGCGGGAGGCGGCCTTGACGTCGTCCTCGGTGTAGTTGAACTCGCCGTCCATGCCCACGCCCAGGGAAAACAGCTCCAGCAGCTCCCTGCCGTAATTCTCGTTTATCGCATCCTTGTGATTGTGGCAGTTGTCCAGGTACTGGATCATCGTGGGGTTCGTGGACAGCGCCATAAGGAAGTCCCGGTAGTTGCCCATGCCATGGCGGCGGAACATGTTCAGGTATAGGGTGAGCATCTGGGCGTTTTCGACCTTGGCGAAGCCCGTGGGACAGATGCCGTGCCAGAAGAGGGTCATCTTCTCCTGGAGTTGCCGCTTCGAGTTGATCATGCGGTAGGCCCAGACCTGCTGGTCCAGGTATATGCCCTGCAACTCCCGGTACTCCGGCATGTACCGCGCCATGAGGTCCATCTCCACGTCGGGCTGGCCCTCGGGGTGCAGCAACTCTTCCACGGTAGCCTCGTATCCCTTGGCGGCATAGACCTCCAGCTCGTCCCTGGCCGCCCCGAATCCGGCGCGACGCAGAAGGTGGGCCATCAGTGCGATGTCGGTGTTCGCCATAATGCCTCCTCTACCGCCTAACCTGCCACTCCGCACAAAACCCGGCCATTTCGCCTAAAACCAAAGAGGGTGAGCACAGTTGCCCGATATTCAGGCTGCGCCCACCCTCCTGTCCGTCAATATCGGCGTCTACTGACGGTGTTTGGCGTACTCGAAGCCGCCAAGCTCCCTGCTGTCCACGTAATCCAGGTGCTCTAGCCATGGGTCCAGTTTATTGCTCAACGGCCAGATTACGTTGACGCTGTACAGCGCGATTTCCAGCACGTTCTCATAGACGAAGCGGGCTGCCTGCCCCGCGACTTCAAACCGTTGCGTGTCGTCTGCTATGCCACCCGCCTCTGTCAGGAGGGCATCAAGAGTCGGGTGGTCGAAGCCCCAGTTGAAGATCGCCCCGGTGCTCAGCAGTCCAAAGGACATGGACGGGACGGGGTCAAGCTGAGTCCCACCACCGTGGCAGTTTGCCCCCTGATAGATGCGGTCCCGGTTGGTAGGATAGAAGGTGCCCCAGGGGATCCTTTGCTCCTTGGCGTCGATACCTATCTCTCGCCACATCTGGGCGATGGCGGAGCAGGTCTCGACCTCCCCGGGTACCTCACGGATGCTGGCGAGCACCGTGATCTCAAAGCCGTCTTCGTAGCCCGCTTCCGCCAGGAGCTGTTTGGCTCGGACTGGGTCGAACGGCCGTCCGGGCTGCAGGTCGGCGGGCAGCCTGTGCCTTTGGGTCTCCCACATAAACAGGGCTTCGGACCTGCCCTTGCCTCCCAGGATGGTCTCCACGATGAGCTCGCGGTCTATGGCCAAGGCCAGGGCCTCGCGGACCTTCCGAGCCCTCTCCCACTCCGGGGAGTTCACGTCGGAGTTACTGGATACCCACGGCAGATCGGCATCGAAGCCAGGTGCCTGGTCCGGGGTTCCGGCGGTCACGTGCCAGTTTCCGAATATGTTGAGGTGCAGGTTTGCGCCACCTACCACTTCCATGAACTTCACTCCTGGAACGCTTTCTATGGTAGATAGCGAGTCAAGGGAGATGCTCATGGTGTCGATTACGCCGGTCTGGAAGTTGGCCAGCCGGGTGGACTCTTCCGGGATCTCCCACTTGATCAGCTCTGCGAACTCGGGGCTCTTACGCCAGTGGTCCTCCACCGCACTGAACTTCCAGAACTCTCCGCTGCGGGCCTCCTCGAACGCCCAGGGGCCGGTAGCGGCACCCTTGAAGTTGGCCTCCTCTTCCCCTATGTCGTCAACCTGTTTCTTGCTGAACACGCCTCCGGACTGAATCCTGGCAGCGTTTATGAGCATGTCGATCTGGATCGTGCCGGTGTTCACCTCGAGAGTGTAAGCGTCAACTCTCGTCATGCCGCCCTCTTCGTTGAAGAAGAGCCTTCGCAGATTGGGAGCGAAGGCGCTAACAGAGTCCTCCGCGGCATACTGCTCCAGGGACCAGATCAGGTCGTCTACGGTCATCTCGCCGTAACCCTGGTGGAACTGGACCCCTTCCTGGAGCTTGAACGTCCAGGTCAGGCCGTCGGGGGCGAGGCTCCAGTCCCTGGCCAGCTCGGGCACGAAGGTCCGCGTGGCATCGACGTGGACAAGCTGCTCGGTCAGACAGCAGCCGAAACGCTGGTTGATGGGGCCGCCGGTTAGCCTGGGGTGGGTGCTGAAGACCCCAAGCTCCTTTACGCCCACGTTGATCGTGCCGCTGGCCACCATCGCCTCGGGCGTTGGCGTAGCCGTTGGCGCCGCTGTAGGCGTCGCGGTGGGTGGCACGGCCGTGGCCGCCGGGGTCGGGGTCGCATCATCACCGCAGGCCACCGCGGCAGCTAGTATCAAGACAAGCGGCATCAGGATAAACACCCTTGGCTTCAGGAACAGGTGGTATAGCATCCGTCTCCCCCCTAGGTTTTGATATTGGCACTGGATGGGTACGTACAGAGTTGCCGACCCTATCGCCGACCTTAATGTTAAAGATTTTGAGATTCGATCCCAAGTGTAGCGACCCGCCCAAGCGCTGTCAATATTCTGATCCTGGGGTCTTTTAAAATGGTATCTACAGTCCTGAGTGCTGGATCGAATCGGCCGAAGTTCTTGGTGGGGTAAAAGAGAGACGGGCTGGCTTTCACCCAGGTTGACACCTCTCGGGGGCCAAACTATAATACCCGTGCTATCTTTGCTTCGAATAGACTGAGCAAGAAGAGAGGGGTTCGGATTGGCCGACGTTCGGCTCGCCGAGGGTGAGAACTTCGATAGCCTGCTGAGACGGTTCAACAAGAGGGTCCAGCAGGACGGCATTTTGTCTGAGATCAGGCGAAGGCAGCACTTCGAATCACCCACCATCCGGCGAAAGAAAAAGGCTGCTGCTAAGCGCCGCAAGAGCCGCCGCAACAGCTAGAACCGGCGGCGAAAAGTGGCCCTGGGATATCCAAGGGCGTGAACATTCCGGGGGTGGGGAGGCCCGTGGCGGAGGGGTATGAGGTTCGGAATAGTCGTCTTTCCGGGCACCTGGAGTGACCGTGACTGTTACCACGCCCTTGTAGACGTTTTGGGCCAGGAGGCTGAGTACCTCTGGCACCAGGACGGACCCGACCTCTCTCGACGTTACGACTGTGTAGTGTTGCCCGGCGGCTTCTCCTACGGTGACTACCTGAGGCCTGGGGCCATAGCCAGTTTCTCTCCCATCATGTCCGCGGTGGAGCGCTTCGCAGACGAGGGCCGCCCGGTTATCGGCATCTGCAACGGTTTCCAGGTGCTCTGCGAGGCCGGGCTGCTACCCGGGGCGCTGATGCGCAACGACCACCTCCAGTACCGCTGCCAGTGGACCAACCTGCGCGTGGAAAATCACCGGACCCCCTTCACCGGGATGTGCTCGCCGGGCCAGGTGCTGCACATACCCATATCCCATGGCGACGGTAACTACTTTGCCGATCAGGATACCCTTCTGGGTCTGGAGGAGCGAGGGCAGGTGGTGTTTCGCTACTCAACGTCGGCGGGAGTGGTGGATTCCGGGGCCAACCCCAATGGCGCAGCCCGGAACATCGCAGGCATCGTCAACGAAGGCGGCAACGTCCTGGGCATGATGCCCCACCCCGAGCGGTGCTGTGAGGAGATCATGGGAGGCACCGACGGCCGGTTGGTCTTCCAGTCCATAATCGCGAGTCTCGGAAAAGGTTCAATGCCGTCAGCCCGCGCCCCTGAGCAGGCGATTGCTAAGTCCGGAACAGGACCATGATAGGTACTCTCCAGATCAGCAGATTCAAGTCCATCAAGGACCTAGGCCTTAATTGCAAGAAGATCAATATTTTCGTGGGAGAGCCGGGAACTGGGAAGTCTAACATCCTTGAAGCCCTCGGGATGTTTTCGTTTTTGCATTATTCACGCTTGGGATACAAGGCAAGAGAATTTGTCAGGTTTGAACGAACCAGCAATTTATTTTACGACGAAATTCTTGAGGGACCTCTAGCGATCCGGTGCGATGCCATTTCTTTAAAGATGGAGTTCAAGAACGGTAGGTTCGAGGGAAAGTGTGAGGGAGGCGAAAACTTAAAAGCCAGCTTCGGTGGTGATCATGTTGACATACGTAACCATAGTGGACCCACTGTAGGAGCAGCTTTCTTCAAAAACTATCGCTTCAGCGTAAAAGAAAGCTTCCCCGGCACGGAAACCGATTTTTTGATGCCACCCTCGGGTGAAAACCTTCTGTCCCTACTATTGGCTCATAGGGAAATACTCTCCATCGTGAACCAACCGTTTCTGTCGATGGGGCTTCGCCTGCTAGCTAAGCCGCAAGAAAACAAGCTGGAGTTGGTAAAGCAGCTGGGTGATGTTCTAATCGCTTATCCGTTCTCGATAACCTCGGAAACACTACTGCGCGTGACCTTCTATCTGGCCGCCATTCTATCAAACAAGGAGTCCGTCCTTATCTTCGAGGAGCCTGAGGCCCACGCTTTCCCCTACCACACCAAGTATCTGGCAGAGCTCATCGCCTTAGACCAACAGGACAACCAGTACTTCATCTCCACTCACAATCCCTACTTCCTTCTTCCAATCCTGGAGAAGGCTCCCAAAGATGAAATCTCTATTCACATTATTCACTACGAAGACTATGAGACCAAGGCCAAAGAGCTAACTGAGAAGGATATGGAAGAGCTGGGGGAGCTGGACCTCTTCTCAAACCTGGACAGGTATCTCGAAAGGGTATGATTTATGTTGAGTGTAAACCGGACGGGATTCTCGTCCGGGCCCTCACAACAATGCCTCAGAGGGAAATCATCCACGAAATCAAGGGAAAGTATGAGGTAGTGAAAAAGATAAGCCGGCGGAAGAGCTGCGGGGCCGTTATCGATGAGGATCCTGCGTCAAACCAACCGGCGTATCTCGCTACTATGGTGACGCTGCAAGACCTGCCTGAAAGAGGTCTCAAAGTATTGGGGGATGAGTCCGACAACCGTATCGTCGTAATGTGTCCACGTCTTGGAGAGTGGACAATCAGGGCTGCTCGGGAGGGTCGAGTAGATGTGAGCCGATTTAATCTTCCAGACGATCCACTGAAATTACACGGAATCATTAACGCTGATCTAAGAAAGTTCGAGCGTTTGGTAGAGGATTTGAAGGATTCCGACAGGCTTAGGGCTTTAAGTAATGTTCTAAGTTCCCTACCCGCAGCTTAGATGTCGAGCCGCATGCCCGTCACCAGAGAAATCCTCGACGAGATCGCCCTCAGCGAAGCCGAGTACGGCCTCATCGTCGATAGGCTCGATAGGGAGCCCAATCCCGTGGAGCTGGGAATGTTCGGGGCCCTGTGGAGCGAGCACTGCGGCTACAAACACTCTAGGCCACTCCTGCGCTTGTTCCCTTCCGGGGGGCCGAGGGTCCTGTTCCCGCCGGGCCAGGAGAACGCCGGAGCGGTGGACATCGGTGACGGGCTGGCGGTGGTGTTCAAGATAGAGTCCCACAACCACCCCTCGGCCGTTGAGCCCTTCCAGGGCGCCGCCACAGGGGTTGGCGGCATAGTTCGCGACGTGATGGCCATGGGCGCCAGGCCCATCGCCCTGCTCAACTCCCTGCGCTTCGGACCCCTGGAGGACCCCCACAACCGCCACCTGTTCAACGGCGTGGTGGAGGGCATTTCCTGGTACGGCAACTGCATTGGGGTGCCCGATGTCGGCGGAGAGGTGGTCTTCTCGCCGTGCTACTCCCGCAATCCACTGGTCAACGCGCTGTGCGTGGGCCTGATCGAGAAGGACCGCATGGTGAGGTCCTCGGTGGGCGAGGAGGGCAACCTCCTGCTGCTGGTGGGGGCCGAGACCGGCCGCGACGGCATCCACGGGGCTTCGGGGCTGGCCTCTAGGACCTTCGAGGATGAGCGGGAGATGAGACCGACGGTCCAGGTGGGCAACCCCTTCCTGGAAAAGATGCTCATCGAGGCGTGCCTCGAGGCGGCGGCAACGGGCTGCCTTGAAGGGATGCAGGACCTGGGCGCCGCGGGCTTGACCTCGGCCACGGTGGAGGCCGCGTCCAAAAGCGGCGCCGGTATCGAGCTTGATGTATCTAGGGTACACCGGCGGGACTCGGGCCTGGGGCCCTACGAGGTGCTGCTCTCCGAGTCCCAGGAGCGAATGATCCTGGTGGTGGCCCCCCAGCGAAAGGCCACGGTGGAGGCCATCTTCCGCAGGTGGGACATCCCCTGCATCGAGATCGGGAGGGTCGTCGACAGCGAGGCAGCCAACGTCTTCGAGGGCCCGGAGCCGGTTGCCCAGCTTCCGGTGAACGTGCTCACCGACCCGCCGAGCTACCGGCTCAAGGGCGTCAGGTCTCGGGACCAGGTCGAGCGACAGAGGTATCCCCTGGGCAGCCTGCCCCTTCCGTCGGAAAGCCCCGGAGATGTACTGCTGGGTCTCTTAGGGTCGCCCAACATCGCCAGCAAAGAGTCTGTGTACCGCCAGTACGACCATCAGGTCCAGACCAACACCTCGGTGGCCCCCGGGTCCGATGCCGCGGTGCTGCGGATCAAGGGCACCGGCAGAGGAATCGCGCTTTGCACCGATGGCAACGGCCGGTACTGCTACCTGGACCCCTACAGGGGTGGGGCCATTGCTGTGGCCGAAGCGTGCCGCAATCTGTCCTGCGTCGGCGCCGAGCCCATCGCCTTGACCGACTGCCTCAACTTCGGTAATCCCGAAAACCCTGAGACCTACTACCAGCTAGAGTGGTGCATCAGGGGCATGGCTCGTGCGTGCCGAGTCCTGGGAGTGCCGGTGGTCAGCGGAAACGTCAGCCTGTACAACGAGACCCAGGGCCAGGCCATCTTCCCGACCCCGGTGGTTGGGGCGTTGGGCCTGCTGGAGGACGTCCGGCTTCACACGACGGCTGCCTTCGAGGCCGGCCGTCAGGTGGTCCTGCTGGGGGCCGCCGCGGTGAGGGGCCGGGCCGGCGACCTGGCGGGCAGCGAGTACCTGGACCGGTTCCATGGCCTCACGGCTGGAAGGCCCGCAATAGACCTGGATCTGGAGAGGAGGCTGCAGCTGCTTTGCCGCCGCGCCGTTGTGGAGGGAGTCCTAAGCTCGGCCCACGACTGCTCCGACGGTGGTCTGGCCGTCGCCCTGGCCGAGAGCTGTATCGCCGGAGGCGTGGGTTTTCGAGGCCTGGAGGCGGTCAAAGGCCGGTGGGACGCGGCGCTCTTCGGCGAAGCCCAGTCCAGGATCGTAGTATGCCTTCGGAAGGAAAGCTTCGGGAGACTAGCGAAGCTGGCGTCTGAGTTGGATGTACCCCTCGCCGTCGTGGGGGAGACCACCACCGACTACCGCTTCGTCATTGAGGGACATATGGATCTGCCACTGGAGGATCTAGAGGTCGCCTGGAGGGGCGGCCTCGACCGGACGGCAGCCGGCCGGTAATCGGCGTCAGTGGATGCTTCCGGGTGACGGTCCCGATCCGTTATAATTCTTGCCAGCGGTATTTTCGATTCGAGAAGGCGGCCCGTTTCAATCGTGGGGCTGCCGAGGAGACGCACTGATGAGGGTTATATTCCTGGAGGATGTGCCGAACCAGGCCCATGCCGGCGATGTGAAAAACGTAGCCAACGGGTACGCCCGTAACTATCTGCTACCCAAGAAGCTGGCCACGGTGGCCACCGCCGAGGACATGAAGCGCATCGAGCGGATAAAGCGAGCCGGCGACGAGCGACGGCTCAGGGAGACCCAGCAGCTGGACGAGCTGGCACAGTCCCTTGAAGGCACCGCCATCAACATCAAGGCGAGGGCGACCCCTGCCGGCCAGTTCTACGGGACCATCAACCCCGCGCAGATAGCCGAGGGGTTGGCGTCCGTCACCGGAAGGGAGATCGACCGCAAGCTGGTGGAAACCGTCGAGCCCATCAAGGAGCCGGGAGAGTACGAGGTAGTGCTGCACCTGGCCCCGGGCATTCAAGCCACTGTCATCGTAACGGCCGAAGCCGAGGAGTAGGCCGATGTATGCGGAGAAGCTGCTGCCCCACGACATCGAGGCGGAGGAGTCCGTGATCGGCTCCCTGCTGATAGATGGCGAGGCGATCTTGAGGGTGGCCCCATTCCTGAAGGCGGGAGACTTCTACCGAGAGAAGAACCGGCTGTGCTACCAGGCCTGCCTCGAACTCTTCCATCGCAGCGAGGCCATAAACCAGGTGACCGTCGCACACCAGCTGACCCTGGACGAGCGGACCGAGCAGGTGGGCGGAACCGCTTACCTCAGCCACCTGGTGACCACGGTGCCGACGCCGGTCCACATCGAGCACTACGGACGCATAGTAAGCCGGACCGCATCCATGCGCCGGCTGATAGACGCCGCAGCCCAGATCTCGTCGATAGGATACGACGGCACCGACGACGTAGACGCTTCGCTCAGCAGGGCGGAGGGTGTCCTGTTTCAGGTGCGGTCCGGGCAGCCGGCTCGAGACTTCGTCCCCCTGCGAGATGTCCTGGACCAGTACCTGGAGGAGAGGGCCGGCATAACCGAGACTCTGGGCCGGACCGGCGGACCGGTGATGACCGGCTTCGACGCCCTGGACGAGCTGCTGGGCGGCCTGCACCGCTCAGATATGGTGGTCTTGGCTGCGCGGCCCAGCCTGGGCAAGAGCACCCTGGCCTTGAACATATCAGTTAACGCCGCCAAGGGTGGGATGGTAATAGGGATCTTCAGCCTGGAGATGAGCCGGGACCAGCTTGCCCTGCGCATGCTAGCAGGTGAGTCGGGGGTGGACGCCCAGAGGCTCCGCCTGGGACTGTATACCGAGGCGGAAGAGAGACGGATCATCGACTCCATCGGGTCCCTCTCCGAGCTACAAATCTACATCGACGACACCCCGCTCCAGGGCATCGTGGAGATGCGGAGTAAAGCCCGCCGTCTGGCCACCGAACGCCACCTGGATCTGCTGGTAGTGGACTACATGCAGCTTATCCAGGGGAGTAGCGCCCGGGGGGACAACAGGGTCCAGGAGCTGAGCGAGATTACCAGGTCCATCAAGGGCCAGGCCAGGGACCTGAACGTGCCCGTGCTGGCTGTCTCCCAACTGAGCCGCGCGGTGGAGATGCGCACGTCCCACCGGCCCCAGCTTTCGGATCTCAGGGAGAGCGGCAGCATCGAGCAGGACGCCGACGTGGTGATGTTCATCTACCGTGACGACGTCTACCACACCGAGGATGAGTGGGCCGGCCGGTTCCCTGACCGGCCCTACCCCAAGAACGTGGCCAACCTGATCGTCTCCAAGCACCGCCACGGGCCCGTCGGCGAGGTAGAGCTCCTGTTCCGGGACAAGCTGGTCAGGTTCGAGTCGCTGCCCGTCGGGCAAGGGGCCTTCTAGCCGTGAACTTCTCCGGCTTCCCCCGGGGAACAAGACATACCCCGGTGCCCGACTCCTTCTTCGGCCCGCTGCTGCAGGATATCGACGACACCGCGGAGCTCAAGTGCACCCTAAGGGCCATGTGGTTGCTCCACCGAAAAAGGGGACATCCCAGATCTCTGTCGGCGCGGGAGCTACTGTCGGACCGGGTGTTGCTCCGAGGCCTGAAAGCCTTGGGAGGTGATCCGGAGGAGACCGTCCGCCGCGGGATCGGCCTGGCGGTGAAGCGGGGAACTCTGGTCCGGGTCTCCCTGGATAGCCGGGACGGACGGGAAGATATGTACTTCCTCAACGACGAAGCCGGACGGCTGGGGGCCGAGTTGGTGGCCAGAGAGGGGACCGGCGAGAGGGTTGTCGTCGCCGAAGGTTCGGGACAAGAGGTCCCTCAGGAGCGGGCCAGCATCTTCAGTCTCTACGAGGACAACATCGGGTTGCTGACCCCACTGTTGGCCGAAGAGATGGTGGAGGCCGAGGGGGCATATCCCTGGCTGTGGATCGAGGAGGCTTTCAGGATCGCTGTTGGCCGCAACGTAAGGAAATGGGACTACATAAAAGCCATATTGAAGCGGTGGGCCACGGAAGGTAAAGACGATGGAGAGTCTTGGCGACATTCTCGGCAGGCTCCCGGCTCGGAGGAGCTCGTGGAGTATCTCCGGCAACGGGGACGGCTTCCCGGCCCCCGAGGATGACGGGCCGGTATGCCCCATCTGCGGGGGTGCGGGCTGGGTGGGCCGGCGGGTGCCTTTGGGCCACCCCGACTTCGGGAAGGCCTTCCCGTGCAGCTGTCAGGAGCAGGAGGCTCAGGACCGCCGCCTGGCCCGCCTCCAGCAATACAGCAACATCGGGCCGCTGAGCCGCATCGGCTTCGAAAGCACCGATCCCCGTGGGCGTCTCCAGAATCCCGAGAGCCAGAACCTGTTCAAGAACGGCTTCCGAGCTGCGGAGGACTTCACCAGGGATCCCAGGGGCTGGCTGGTCTTCACCGGTCCCAGTGGCTCGGGCAAGACTCACCTGGCGGCCGCCATCGCTAATCGGCTGATGGAGATGGGGCAGGCCGTCTTCTTCGTCTTCGTCCCCGACCTGCTGGACCACCTGCGGGGGACCTTCTCGCCGGAGAGCAGGGTGTCCTACGACGACCTGTTCCAGCAGGTGCGGGACGCCCCGGTACTGGTGTTGGACGACCTGGGATCCCACAGCAGCACCCCCTGGGCCCGGGAAAAGCTGTTTCAGGTGCTGAATCATCGCTTCAATGCCCTTCTACCTACGGTCATTACCGTACGCGGCCCGGTGGAAGCGCTGGAGGAGGGTATCAGGGCGCGCCTGGAGGTGGCGGAGTTCTCTGTAGTGCGGTCCCTGGGCCGGCGGGACGGCGGTCTGCTGAGGGAGGTGGGCGGTCTGCAGGGGGCCATGCTGGAGCGCATGACCTTCGAGAACTTCAAGCTCGGCCAGGAGGTCAGGGCCACCAAGCAAGAGCGCGACACCCTCCAGTTCGCCTTCGAAACGGCCCGGGCCTTCGCCCAGTCCCCTGACGGATGGCTCCTGCTCACGGGCCAGCCGGGTTGCGGCAAGACCCATATGGCCGTGGCGATCATCAACGAAAGCCTCAAACGGGGAATAGCGGCCTTTTTTGCTTTCGTGCCGGCCTTGCTGGACCATCTCAGGGCGACCTTCAGACCGGACAGCACCACCGGGTACGACGAGCTCTTCGAGCAGGTGAAGAACACTCCTCTCCTGGTCCTGGACGATCTCGGATCGGAGAACAGCACGCCATGGGCCGAGGAAAAGCTGTATCAGATCATCGTCCACCGCCACAACGCACGCCTGCCGACGGTGATCACCACCAACCTGGAGTCGCTCAAGCAGCTGGACGAGGCCAAGCCCCGCATCCGGTCGCGCCTCAGCGACGCTCTGGTGGAGTGGGCGCCCATCCTGGCGCCCGACTACCGGGACCAGCGGCCCCCGAACAGGACCGCCTCCCGGTCTGGACAGCGCGGCCATTAGCTTTCGACCAGCTCGATCACCCTTCGCCGGTTTGATTTGACAATGGCGCAGGGCTGCTCTATATTCTCAGGCGATGAATGTTGGTAGTCCGGGACCCGCTGGTCGTCAACCGCGGGACAGCTTCAATGATCGTCATCGCCCAGGAAGATCCGTCCGGCGGTCTGCCGTGAGCCCGTGGCAAGTTCGGAGGATCACGTAGCGGTGAACCAAAACGCGGGATGCGTATTCTGCGAGATTGTCGCCCGGAAGTCGCCGGCCAAGTTCCGCTACGAGGACGACGAGATCGTCGTAATAGACAACCGCCTGGAATGGGTTCCGGTGATGCTTCTGGTCATGCCCAAGAGCCATATGACCCAGCAGGAGCTGTGGAGCGACGGCATCATGGGTCGGATCGGACGAACGGCCGTAGACATGGGGCGGCAGTTCTGCCCTGGCGGATACCGCCTGCTGTCGAACTTCGGGGCCGACGCGATGCAGAGCCAGGAGCACGGCCACGTCCACGTGATCGGGGGGACCTACCTGGGACCCTACGCGTAAGACTCGCGCGGGGCAAGCCAACTCGATCCCTAACCCCGGCCCTCCGACAAAGCTCAGGGCCACCCCTCTCACGATGGGAGAGGGCTGCGGGGTGAGGGCGACGTGAAAATTCTTCTGGAGGAGTACCATGGCACCTGGAGAGTTCAGCGAACCCGGCGGCGCGGTCCTCTATGAAAAACGAGACCGGGTGGTGTTGATCACCCTGAACCGCCCCGAGGCGCTGAACGCCATCAACCGCCAGCTCAAGAGCGAGTTCGCGGGCGCTCTCTGGAAGTTCGAGGAGGACGACGATGCCAGGGTGGCGGTCATCACCGGGGCCGGGCGTGCCTTCTGCGCCGGACGTGACCTGAAGGAGCGGGCCGACGACAATGCCGCGGGCGTCGTTGCCAGCGCTGGCGACAGTATGAGCAAGGACCAACCGTACCTGTGGGCCCGCCAGACCTGGAAGCCCCTCATCGCAGCCGTGAACGGCTACGCGTTGGCCGGAGGCTGGTCCATCGCCCAGATGTGCGACCTGCGGCTCGCGGCCGAAGAGGCCCGTCTGGGCATCACCGAGTCCCACGTGGGGTTGTTCCCGCCCTTCGCCGTCACCCTGACCCAGCTTATCCCCGTGGCCGCGGTGATGGAGCTAGTGCTGACTGCCGAGCCGGTCACCGCTCAAAGGGCCCAGGAGATGGGGTTCATCAATCGAGTGGTGCCTGGAGATCGGCTCATGGAGGAGACCATGGCTCTGGCGGAGCGCATAGCGGCCAACGCACCCATTTCCCTCAGCTATTTCAAGGAGCTGGCATACCGGGGACTGGACATGAGCACCCAGGCCATCTCCGCTCTCACCTTCCAGATGTACGACAGGCTTCTTCTCAGCGAAGATGCCAAAGAGGGGCCCAGGGCCTTCGCGGAGAAAAGAGAGCCTCAGTGGAAAGGGCGGTGACCCGTGGCTGACTCAGAGGCTATACGTTGTGAGGGTCTGACCAAAAGGTTCGGTAGCGTAACGGCCATCGACGCCCTGGACCTTACGGTCACCGAGGGCACCGTTTACGGGTTCCTCGGGCCCAACGGCGCCGGCAAGACGACCACCCTCCGGCTGCTGACCGGACTGACGGACCCCACGGGCGGGGACATGTGGGTAGCCGGAGAGCGGGTGGCGGGGAAATCCCTCCGGCTCCGGGCCAACGTGGGCTACCTGCCTGAGGCCCCCGCCTACTACGGCTGGATGACCGGAAGGGAGTTCCTGCGCTTCACCGGGAAGCTCTATGGACTGAGCTTCGCCGAGTCCGGTGCCCGTACCAGCCAGCTTCTGCGCCAGGTCAACCTGGAGGAGGCAGCGGACCGGAAGGTGAAGGGATACTCCCGAGGTATGCAGCAGCGGCTGGGGGTGGCCCAGGCGTTGATTCACAGGCCCAGGGTCCTCTTCCTTGACGAGCCTGCCTCGGCCTTGGACCCCATGGGACGGCGGGATATGCTGGAGACCATCGGTTCCCTCAAGGGGGAGACCACCGTTCTCGTGTCCACCCATATCCTGGCGGACGTGGAGCGGGTTTGCGATCACGTGGCCATCATCAACAAAGGGAAGCTGGTGGTCACCGGGTCCATCGACGAGCTGCGGGCCCGGGGCAGCCAGTCGGTATTCGAGATCGAGTTCGAGGAGGACCCGGGACCTTTGGCCAGGCATCTGGCGGGGACTCCCTGGGTCAAGTCCATGGACAGCCATAGGCGGGGAGAGCGGCAGGTGTTCCGGGTGGACGTCACCGACGTCGCGGCGGCAAAAAGGGAGCTGCCCCGGCTGGTCTACGAGAGCGGCCTGACGCTGCTCAGGTACGAGCTGGCCTCGGCCACCCTGGAGGAAGTGTTTATCGATCTGATGGGTAACGGCGGACCGGGCCAGTGACCGGCTTCTGGGCACTGGCCTGGAAGGAGGTCCTGGAGCAGCGCCGGACGTGGAAGTTCTTGGCGCTGGTTGGGATCTTCACGGCGGTCTCCCTTCTGGTGGCGATAATCCCCTTCGCCATAACCGAGGTCAAAGGCGAGTCCCAGGGAGCCGAGGAGGCCCGCCAGCTTTTCCAGGGATACGGCATCACCATATTCACCTTGGGCACCCTGGTCACCATCATCGTCGCCATGGGCTCGCTGTCCGTGGAGAGGGCCAGCGGCACGGCGGCCATGACATTGAGCAAACCGGTCACCCGAGCAGCCTTCGTGGGAGCCAAGTTCCTGGGACTGGCCCTCTCCATCTTCACCGCACTGGTAGTCGGCTCCGCAGTCATGTACGTCCTGACGATCATACTGTTCGACTACTGGAGCGTGGCACGGTTCGCGGCCTTCATGGCCATCATCGGCGTCTATCTGATATTCATCGCCTCCATCACCTTCTTCTGGAGCGGGATGTTCCGGAGGCAGCTCCTGGCTGGAGGCCTTGCCCTCCTTTTGTTCATAGTCCAGGGAGCCGTGAGCGAAATCCCACATACCCAACGGTACTGGCCCATCAACGCGCCGGAGTGGGGTGCTGGGATCACCGATGTCGACGAAGGCGTCCAGCAAGGCGGCTATTGGACATCCTTCGCCATCTCCTGGGCGAGCATCGCCGTTCTGGGCGTCGGCACCTGGGCGGTGTTTCGAAGGAAAGAGCTCTGATAGACCGGTTCCTCTTCTTCCCCACGAAGGAGGTGGCGGAGACCCCTGCCCAGTGGGGCCTTCAATACGAAGACCTACGCTTCCCCGCCAGCGATGGCATGAGCCTGCACGGCTGGTTCGTGCCCGGCGCCGGCGATGTCACCTGGCTGTGGTTCCACGGCAATGGAGGCAACGTAAGCCACCGCCTGGAGGATCTGACCCTCCTCAGCAGCCGTCTGGGGGTCAACATCTTCCTGTTCGACTACCGGGGCTATGGGCTCAGTGACGGCCGGCCCTCGGAGCGGGGGACGTATCGCGACGCCGTGGGCGCGCTGGACTATCTGGTCTCCCGGCAGGATGTCGACCCCGGGAAGATCGTCTACTTCGGCAGATCCCTGGGCGCCGCCGTGGCCGTCTGGTTGGCCTGCAGAAGCACCCTCTACGGGTTGATTCTGGAGTCACCCTTCGCCTCTGTCCGGGAGATGGCGAAGGTCGCTTACCCCCGCCTCCCGGTGCATTTGCTGATCCCCAACAAGTACGACTCGCTGTCCAGGATAGGCCAGGTGTCATCCCCGCTGCTGATTCTTCATGGAGACCTGGACGAGGTGGTGCCCATGGCCCAGGGGCGGAAGCTCTACGAGGCCGCCCGCGAGCCGAAGCGGTTCTACGTCATCGAAGGGGCCGCCCACAACGATACCTACATCGCTGGAGGCGAGCCCTACCTTCATACTCTGGACGAGTTCCTGGCGTCGCTGGACCGGCACCGCGATTGACACCCTTACGGCCCTGAAATATGATTCATCTACCAATCGCCCGGAGTACAGGAGGTGCCTCATGGCGCAGGACGGCAAGCTGGACATCGAGATCCTCTACTGCCACCATTGAGGCCACGCCCTGAGAGCCGCCTGGATGGCGGGCGAGGCCCTGAACCGCGCCGGTGACCACATCGGGTCCTTCAAGCTGATACCCGGAGGCCACGGCAAGTTCGACATCCGCATCGACGGCGAGCTGGTGGGCGAGCACCGCCACGAGGCCGACGCCCACATCTTCCCCGACCTACAGGACATGATGAAGGCCATAAACGAGAGGCTGGGCGCCAGAACCGCGTAGCCGCACTTGCCGTGCGATCCACTGACGCCGACGGTCCTTCGCTGGAGACGAGCATGAAATGGGGCTATGCAGATACTCTTGAAGGCCAGGTCCACTACGTGGAGGAGGGCCAGGGAGAACCCCTGCTGCTCCTGCACCAGACGCCCCGTTCCCTCCACATGTTCAAGAACCTGATCCCCCTGCTGTCCCACCGCTACCGGGCTATCGCCATTGACATGCTAGGGTACGGGAACTCCAGCCCTCCTCCGACGGACACCGACGACGCGATGATGGACCTGGCGCGAAACACGGTGCACTTCCTGGATGCGCTGAACATCGAGAGGACTCATGTCCTGGGCTGGCACACCGGCTCCGTCGTGGCCGTGGAAGCGGCCGCCGCCTGGCCCCAGCGGGTGGCCGCCCTGATCATCCAGTATCCCCTGATTGAGACCGAGGAAGAGCGGGAGAGGATGCTGGAGAATACCAGGACGGAGGTCCCCAGGTGGGGCTCGGCCAATGACGGCTCGCACCTGACCTCGTTGTGGATGCGGGCCTATGGGTACCTGTTCAGGAACTGGCTGCACACGGCGAGGCCGCCTTCCCCCGACTGGCATCGCAACCCGGAGTCGCTGTTCAGTTCGGTCTTCCACCCCGGACCTTCCCGAGGCCCCGATCGGTTCATCACCCCTGAGCAGCGTAAGTTCCTAGATCAGTGGGTGGTGGACACCATGGCCAGCTCCGAGCACCTGCTTCAGCTCATGCTGTCCCTCTACTCACGGGACACGAAGGCGCCGCTAACTCGGATCCAGTCACCGACGCTTCACATCGAGCCCGATAGTCCTTACGAGGTGTACTACAACCTTCGCGGAAACAGAGTAGCGGAGCTAGTGCCCAACTGCGAGAACTTCGTGCTGAAAGGGGCCGACGACAACGCCCCCGACTTCGTGCCAGCGGCGCTCGCCGAAGTGGTGCTGGACTTCCTGGGCAAGCATCCCCTGTAGCCGCTCCAGCCGTCAAATCCATCGTCGAGGAGTGAATCATGGCAAGGATCAAGCACATAGCCCTGTCGACGCCGGACCCGGCCAAGACCGCCGAATTCTACAAGGAGGTCTTCGGCCTTGAGGAGCTGCGACGGAGACCGGCCGACACCGGCGACGAGGGCATCTGGCTGACCGATGGGTACATATACTTCGCAGTCCTGAAGCACGGCAGCGACGAGGCCCCCGACCTGGGAGACGGCGCCACCACGGTCCCCGGCGTGCACCACATCGGTTTCTACGTCGACGACCTGGAAGAGGCGTGCAAGGACATAGAGTCGGCCGGGTCCACCGAGTGCCCGGGGAGCAGCAAGGCCAACCGCAAGTATAGGGGGCCGGAAGGGCTGATGATCGACATACGTTCCCGGGGATGGGACGAGCAGATCAAGGCCAGGACCCAGCTCTACGAGCTGTCGCCGGCCCCTGGAGACTAGTCGCTTTTGGGCCGGGCGAAGATGCGGTTGTCAGGCGGAGCTTGGCGAGCTTTAATAGTCGTGGCACTTCTCACGAGCTGCGGAGGAGGTGCGGTGACGGAGTCCCGGCAAGAGCCCAGCGTACCCGTCACGGCAACGCCGGAGGCCGCCGTCACGGCTACGGTCTCGGGCACGCTTACGTTCGTTGATCTCCCGCGCCGTATCGTCAACGTCACAACTCCGCTCGGCGCCGTGCTTGTGCTGAGCGTAACACCCGCCGCTGCGGTCATAGTTGACGAAGCTGATGGGGCGTTGGATGATCTCGTCGATCGAATCGGGTCGGAAGTGACCGCCACGTACAACCCGGCGAACAACATCGCCACCAGAGTTGAAATCTCGCGCTAGGGTCTTTTTTCTAACGAGTCCGACTCCCGTCCGGGAGATAATGCGCTTAACATAACGGTCGCCACCCCTTTGTCCAGGGGATGGTTGTTGTTGCCGCACTTGGGCGACTGGATGCAGCTTGGGCAGCCGCTGGCGCACTGACACTCCGAGACCGCCTCGAGGGTGGTGGCCCACAGCTCCTCGATTATCTCGTACCCACGCTCCGCGATCCCTATGCCGCCAGGGTGCCCGTCGTAGATGAAGATCTGGGGCTTCCCCGTGTCGGGGTGGAGGGGTGTGGAAACGCCCCCGATGTCGTTGCGGTCGCAGAGAGCGTACAGCGGCAGCACCCCTATGGCGGCGTGCTCGGCGGCGTGGAGGCCACCGGCCAGGTCCATTCGGGCACTGGTGGCCAGCTCCAGAACGTGCTGAGGGATGTCGAACCAGAGGGCGACGGTGTTGAAGCGCCGCGGCGGCAGGTCCAGGGGCTCCTCCCCTAAGGCCTCCTCGGTAAAGGGCCTCCGCTTCTTGAAACCCAGCACGTGGTTGGTCACTTCCACGTCCCCAAGATACACATCCACTCCACCGGCGGTCCGGGACCGGCGCACGCCACGGATCCTGATGTCGGTGATGTCCTTGGTCTGGGTGTAGTAGGTGCCGTCGTTGTGGCCGACGTAGGCCGTTCGCGAAGCCTGGTCCAGCCTGCTCACCAGGTATGGCTCGCCGCGGTGGAGGTAGACGGCCCCGGGGTGTAGCTGGTGGAAGGCCGCGGCCTCCTCCACCGTCTCCAGGATGACCCCCGACTCCTCGACCACTACTAGGTAGCCATGGGGCGAGGTGGAGCGGATGTTCACCTCCTCCGCCGGATAGGAAACCGAGGTGGAGATGTGCCACTTGTCGTTGACCTGCCTGAGCAGACCCAAGTGGGCCATGTTGTCCAGGTGCCCGGCCATGCCGGGACCGAATATATCCTCGTCTTCCGGGGTGAGGGGTGATTCGTAGGCGGCGCACAGCAGGTGAGGCTGAATGATGTGGGGGTTCTCCGGGGATATGAGGGCGTTCTCCACCGGTCGCCCGAAGAAGGCCTTTGGATGGGCCATGAGGTACTGGTCCAGGGGATTGCCCTGGCCCACCAGGATGGAGAGGGACTCTTCCCCGCGCCTGCCGCTACGTCCGGCCTGCTGCCAGGTGCTGGCTATGCTGCCGGGATAGCCCGTTATGACGGTGGCGTCCAGGCTGCCCACGTCGATGCCCAACTCCAGGGCGTTGGTGGTGGCCACGCCTGTCAGCTCCCCCTCGACCAGGGCCTTCTCGATGCGTCGCCGGTCCTCGGGGAGGTAGCTGGCCCGGTAGGGGCTTATCTTCGAGCCCATGCCGGCCCCTTCTTCTTCCAGCTGTCCCCGGGCGTACAGGTAGACCAGCTCGGCCACGCGGCGGGTCCTTACGAAGGCCATAGTCCTGATCCCGCGAGCGACTAGCTGCGAGAACAGGGTGGCCGCCTCGGTGTTGGTGCTGCGCCGCGCCGACTTGGCCGGGTCCACGATGGGTGGGTTCCAGAAGGCGAACTTCTTGCCCCCAAAGGGCGCGCCGTCCGTGTCGATTACCTTGAACGACAGGCCGGTGAGCCGGTGGGCCAGCTCCCCCGGGTTGGCGATGGTGGCCGAGCACAGGATGAACTGGGGATCACTGCCGTAAGCCCGGCAAAGCCGCCTCAGCCTTCGCAGGACGTTGGAGATGTGGGACCCGAAGACGCCGCGATAGGCGTGGGCCTCGTCCAGGACCACGTATCGGAGCCCCTGGATCAGGCGGTGCCACGTCCGGTGGTTGGGCAGTATGCCCAGGTGCAGCATGTCGGGGTTAGTCAAAAGAACCTGGGTGGACTTCTTGATCCCGGGCCGCTCGGCGGGAGGGGTGTCGCCGTCGAATATGGCTGCCTGGAGTGGCAGCCCTTCGGCCAGCTCCGTCAATGCCCTGAGCTGGTCCTGGGCGAGGGCCTTGGTGGGGAATATGTACAGCGCCCGGCTGCCGGGGTCGTCCAGTAGGGAGTCCAGCACGGGGAGGTGGTAGCACAGACTCTTGCCGCTGGCGGCGGGAGTGGCGACGATGACGTTGTCGCCGCTACCTAGGTTGTTCAGCGCTTCGGCCTGATGGCTGTACAGCGGCCAGAGCTCCCTGGCCTGCAGGGACCGCAGGATATCCGGGTGTAACAGGGTATCGAGCACGCCGCTGGAGGCCCCACGGGCTGGTATGTGCTCCACATGGACCAGCTGCCGCCTGTAGGTCGGCGACTTTTTCAGGTGGTTCAAGAAGGCCGTGGCGTCCATGGGGAGTCCTTAAATGCCGGAGACCATCTCCAGCTCGTAGTCCAGAAGCTCTACCTCTCCGGCCCTCGCCTCCTCGATGTACTGGAGGACCTTGGAGAGGATCTCGTTGGCGTGACGACTATCGTTGCTGACACAGGAGATGCCGAGGGTCAGACGCTGCCAGAGGTCGTTGTCCTCTACCTCGGCGATGGAGACGTTGAACTTGGCCCGAACCCTGGTGAGTATGGATTGCGATATTCGCCGTTTCCCCTTCAGGCCCTGGTTGCCCGGCAGCCTCAAGCTGGCACGACAAACGCCTACGTGCACGCCTCACCCCCACCCCGTGAAATGACCCGTCTGCGTCGCCGAGAGAAGAAAGCTTGAGTAGCTAGTCGAGGTCCAGGCCGGGTCTCCTAGCCTCAGTAGACACCATTGGCCCGGCGAAGCTCCCCCCGGCGCCATCATGACGACGAAATATCGCGTCAAGTATACCAAAGTGGCCAGAAAGTGACAATCTTGTGTACTCGTTAAGACATGGTTTCCGCTCTTGCGTGCCGGCTACGACATATATGATAGAATGCTATGTAGTCTGGATAGTTTGGGGAAAGGGCCTCCTGCAGGGGCGGCCTGGCTGGCAGTTTCCGTCCGGAGAGACATCCGTCCGGAGGTAGTGTCGTGGCCGGCTGCCCAAAATGGGCAGCGTTTGACGTGGGAGGGTTACAGTGGCGGCGGTCAATCCTTTCACCTATGGCAACCCAATATCCGACTCGAAGCGCTTCGTTGGGAGGCGGCGGGAGGTCAAGCAGGTCTACATGCGACTGCGCAACGCCGAGTTCGAAAGCAGCTCCATAGTGGGCGAGCGCCGGTCTGGTAAGACCTCCCTGCTGAACTACATAGCCCACTCCGATACCGTTCAGGCTTACGGCCTCGATCCCGAATCATACCTCTTCGTGTATTTGGACCTGGAGATGATCAACGCCACCAGCACCCCCACCCGCCTCTACCAGCACATGCTCAGGCGGATCGCGTCCAGGGTGGAGAACGAGGACCTGAAAAAGGAGATCCGGGACGTCAGCCAGTACGAATCCATCGACACCTACGACCTTGCAGAGGCCCTGGACAGTATGGAGGACCGTGACCTGAGCGTCGTCCTCCTAATCGACGAGTTCGAGAACCTGGGCAACAACGCCAACTTCGGGCCGGATTTCTACTACGGGCTTCGCTCCCTGGCGATTCATCACGATCTGGCCCTGGTAACCTCCACCCGGGTCGACCTGGTGGAGATCTCCCACTCTGAAGAGGTCCGTAGCTCGCCCTTCTTCAATATCTTCGCCACCATCAACCTTCAGCCCTTCTCCAGGGACGACATCGCAGAGATGCTGGATACGTACCTGGCGGACTCGGGCATCTCTTTTCCAGAGCCCGAGATGGACCAACTCCTGGCCCTCTCCGGGCGGGTGCCCTTCTTCGCGCAGATGGCTCTCCACTTTCTGTTCGAGGCACACGACCAGGTGGAGGACGAGTCCCGGCGTGTCTACTATGTGGAGCAAAGGGTAAAGGAGGCTGCCGCCCCTCACCTGGAGAACTACTGGCAGAACTCCTCGGAAAACGAGAGGACCGTCCTGGCCCTGCTTGCGATTCTGGAGAACGAGTCCCAAGGACCGCTGAAATACTGGCAGCCGGCCGACCTGGAGGGTTGGTACATTCACGCCGGGGTAGGCCTGGGAAAGCTGGTCAACCGGGGGCTGGCGGTCAGACAGGACGAAGGGTATGCCCTGGGCTCCACCACCATCCTGCGCTGGATCGCCGGTGAGCTTACCGCCGCGAACTCGGACATGGAGAGCCAGGAAGAGCGACAACGGCTGGAGAGCATGATCACCGCATCCCTGCCGCAGAAAGAAGCCGCCCCCGCCCTCCAGTGGCTGTCCAAGACCAATACGCGGTACAGGGAGCTGTTTGCCCGATGGCTGTCTGATCCACGCACCTCGAATCGTATCCTGGAGCTGCTTACCTCCTCCAGGCTACCCTTCCAGGAGCTGATGGGTGAGACCGGTGCAAGGGACGGAGGCGTCGCCGCCGATCGAGTGCTGGAGGCGCTGTCCACGGTGACGGAGGCCGAGCGCAACCGGGCCAACCAGATGGCGTCTATGGAGGGAACGGTCAGTATCCTGTTTACCGACCTGGAGGGTTCGACCGAGCTGCTGACCCGGCTTGGGGACGAGGAGAACCAGGAGCTGCTAATGGTCCACAACGGCATCATACGAGAGCAGGTGGACAGCCACGGCGGCTTCGAGGTCAAGGCCATGGGCGATGGGTTCATGGTCGTGTTTTCCAGCACCAGGAAGGCCGTCGCCTGTGCCATGGACATACAGAGGAGTCTCAGTAAGTATAATCAACGCCAGGCCGACCGGCAGCTGAAGGTCCGGATGGGGATAAACGTCGGCGAGACCATCAAAGAGGGCGAAGACTTTTTCGGCACCGCCGTTGTCCTGGCAGCTCGGGTGATGGACCAGGCAGCCGGAGAGCAGATACTGGTGTCGGACCTGTTCCGCAAGCTGGCGGGGAGCTCGTCGGGCCTGCAGTTCGTTGACCACGGATTGAAGCCCCTCAAGGGTTTTACCGAAGAGGAGCGCGTCCACGAGGTCGTCTGGCGAGACAACCCGGGATAATGGTATTCCGTTTCTCTAGGCTACCCCAGCTCGGTCCCCGCCTGCTGATACTAGGCTCGTTGGTCCTGATGGGAGCCTCGCTGTATTGCTCGGAGGCCGCCAGCCCGACACCCTCGACGCCGGAGCCCACCCTGGAACCGACACAGGCGCCGACATCCACGCCCGAAACCGGGACGACGCCAACGGTCACTCCTACCTCTACCTCTTTACCGACCGCGACCCCCTCTATCCTTCCCGGTCCGACCGCGACAGCCACGCTGCCTCCTCCTCCAACGGCCACGCGCCGGCCTACCCCTACTCCGACTTTTGCGGTGGGCGCGACCGCTACTCCAACACCTGCGGTCGGTCCTACCCCAGCTCCAACTGCTACCGCACCTACCCCGGAGCCCACCCGAGGGACCGTTCCCACCGGCGAGGTGCCCTCTACCCCGACTCCCGGGCCGTCGACGCCCAGACCTACTTCTACGCCCACTCCGGTCCCGGGCGTAGCTCCCGTGCCCACCGCCACCCCGGGTCCGCCTCCGCCTCCCGACTCGACACCGCCTCCCACACCCAGCCCGACTCCCAGCCCGGTCCAGACCACCACGCCGATTCCTACCGAAACCCCGCAGCCGGGATCTTCGCGGGACCCGGACCCTACCCCGACCCGGGTGCCCGCGGAAGCCGTGCAGATACAGTGGCAGCCGGCGGGCGTGGCCCCTGGGCCTTCCAAGGCCCTGGCACTCGACGATACCGTCGACTATGACGTGGTGCTGGACCCTAACGGCGTTGGGGACATCATCGGCGCCCAGCTCTTCATACGATTTGATCCAGCGGTGCTGGAGGTGAGCGTGGCCCACGTAGCCACCATCCTGGGAAACCATGCTCTCGAAATAGACGGCGGCAGAGGAACGGCCCGGTTCGTCGCCTTCACCCTAGACCCCATTTCAGCGGATCATGAGCCCTTTGCCTTCGCCACGGTAAACTTGAAAGCCAAGCGCGTGCCGGAAGCGGGGTCCACAACGCTGTCCTTTGAGTTCTCCCAAGATGGCAGCAAGACAGTCGTGGCCGATACGAATGGTGCGGATCTCCTGGCAAACCCGAATGGTGTCCGTCTCATGGTGGTCTCCAGGTAGCAGGTTCGGCGGCCGTCCATATTTCGGACTAATCCTTCCAGGAAATCGATGGGGTGTTATAATCTATGTCCATACCCCCTCATGGTGCGGTTGGAAGCTGAGGAGGACTCTACATGGAGGTCTCGAATTTTCTGAGCGGCATTACCATCTTCTCCCACTTCGAGCCGTCGGAACTGGAGCCTCTGGCCGCCAAGCTGAGGCACCGCAGCTACCAAAGGGGAGAGGTGATCTTCCACCAGGAGGACCCTGGCGATAGGCTCCACTTCGTTGCTTCCGGCGTGATAAAGATATCCATAGTCTCACCTGATGGGCGTGAGAACGACATCACCCTCCTTGGCGTCGGTGATTGTTTCGGGGAGATGTCGGTGCTTGACGGAGGCCCCAGGTCCGCCACTGCCGTAGCCTCCGAAGCCGCCGAGACCATGACCCTATCGCGAGAGGACTTCCTCTCCTTCGTCAAGGAGCACAGCGAGGTGGCCCTGCAGATCATCGTTCTGATGGTACGGCGTCTGAGGGCAATGGACGAGCTGATAGGCGACATGGTCTTCCTCGACGTGCCGACAAGGGTCGCCAAGAAGCTGCTGGAGCTGGCCCGGACTTACCCCGAGAGTGGCGGCGCCTCCGAGTCGCTGACGGTCCCAATGGGCCAGGAAGAGATATCCCGGCTGGTGGGTTCCAGCCGGGAGACGGTGAGCCGAGCCCTGCAGACCTACCGAAGGATGGGGTTGTTGACCACCTCCCACCGGAAGATCACCATAACCAACCTGAGCGGCCTGGAGAGGATGGCCGAGACTTAAACGCCGGGGCTGTCTCTCGGGAAAGGCCGGCGAATTCGCTCCGAGGCTTGCCCACGGCGGCTCTCGTACGTTATGAGCGTCACTCCCATGGTCCCACGTCTGAACGAGGAATCGAGCTGATGGAAATTCTGGTTTCCGGGTCCCTGGCCTACGACAGAATCATGGATTTCCCCGGGCGCTTCTCCGACCACATCATGCCCGACAAAATCCACATGATCAACGTAAGCTTCACCGTCAATGGGCTGACAGAGAATTTCGGAGGCACCGCCGGCAACATCGCCTATTCCCTGTCCCTCCTAGGGGAGCAGCCACGCATCTTGGCCACCATCGGGCGAGACTACCACCGGTACTTCGAGTGGCTGGACCAGTGCGGCCTTTCCGCAGAAGATATTGTCACGGTACCGGAGGAGGCCACCGCTTCCGCCTACATCACCACCGACATGGCCGATAACCAGATCACCGGGTTCAACCCCGGGGCTATGAAGCATCCGTCACGTTTCGATCTGGGCGCCGTCGATCCAGCTAAAACTATCGCCATAGTGGCGCCGGGAAACCTGCAGGACATGGCCGAGTACACCCGCACCTGCCGGGAGCTCGGGATATTCGTCATCTTCGATCCGGGCCAGTCCTTGCCTGCCTGGAACGGCCCGGACCTGGCCCAATGCATCCGCCAATCCAGGATGTTGGTCTCCAATGACTACGAGCTGGAGCTGATAAAAAACAGCACGGGGCTATCGACGGCCCAGATCTTGGAAGAGGTAGAGACCATAATCACAACCAAAGGGGAGCACGGTTGCGAGATCGTCTCCCGAGACGGGGTCGTCAAGGTGCCCAGTATACCGACGGAAAACGTCACAGACCCCACGGGTGCGGGAGACGCCTTCCGGGGCGGGTTGATCAAGGGCCTGGTGGAAGGGTACCCGCTCGAGCGCGCCGCCATGATGGGCACCCTGTGCTCTCACTATGTCATCCGGACGTATGGTACGCAGGAGTACAGCTTCACCCGTCAGGAGTTTGCCGACAAGCTGGACCAACATTTCGGCCCCTGGGATGGGCCGCCTTCCAACCGGGGCTAGCAACCGGACAGTGGTCTGGCTGTCGTCGCGGTGGCGGCGTTCGGGGTAGCGGTTAGCCCACCCTCAGATGTGTTAGCGCCATCTGTATACGGTCCTCGATCTCATTCGGTACCAGGGGTTTGGTGATGTAGTCCCAGGCCCCTCTTCTTATCGCGTCCATCTCGTCCCGTTCCTGGGACTTGGCCGTCACCATGATGACTGGAATGGACCGGGTCTCGGGGTTCCCCTTCAGGTGCTGTAGCACCTCGATACCGCTCATGCCCGGCATCATCACATCCAGAAGGATGACTTCGGGATGCTCGTTGCAGGCTGCCTCGTAGGCGTCCGCTCCGTTGTCGGTTTTGATGGCTTCGTGGCCAGCGTACTTCACGATGTCGGCAAGCAGGTCTCGGACTACCACCTCGTCATCTACCACAAGGATCTTTGCCATGATCTTCCCCCTTCTTTGAGTGTGTAAGGTCGAGGTCCCCCGGATCGCCGCTTCAAGCTGATGAACGATCCGGGTCGCGTTTCCCTTCCCCCCTTTCCCTACTGGCTACCGATCGACGTTGCGCCGTACCAATAACCCCTCCCGGTTGGTCGCTGTTTCCACCGCTTTCGGTAGCGTGAAGCTAACGGTAGTTCCTTTACCAACTTCGCTCGTCAGCCAGATCCTACCGCCGTGAGCGGTGACCAAGTGTTTGACCACGAACAGCCCGAGGCCGGTGCCGTTTATACCTCTGTTGATAACCTCTTTGGAACGGAAGAACTTCTCGAAGAGCTGGGCCTGCTCTTCCTGGGGAATGCCCATCCCCTGGTCCGCCACGTCGATGTGGACGTACTCCCCTTCTTCGACCACGCGCACCGTGACCGATGTTCCCTCGGGGGAATACTTGTAAGCGTTGCTGACCAGATTGCCAAGGATTTGCGAAACCCGGAGTCTGTCCCCACTGACCACGGGTAGCTCGGGAGATAAATCCAGCACGACTTGCAAGTTCTTCTCGTGGAACTGCTCCTGCACCGACACGACAGCGTCCCTGACCTCGCGTTCGATATCCAGGTCCGTCAGCGCCAGCACAAGGCCATCGGACTCGATACTGGATACGTCCAAGAGGTCGGCGATAAGATCGTTCAGCCGGTTGGAGCACTGGCGGACTATGTCCAGATACCTCTCCTGAGTTTCGTTGAGATGGCCTACCATGTCCTGCTTTCCCAGCATCACGTGGACGTAACCTATTATTCCGGTCAGAGGCGTCTTCAGCTCGTGGGATACCGTCGCCAATACCTGGGACTTGGCCTGGGACGCTTTCTCCAGCTCCCGGTTCTGCTTTTCCAGCTCGGCTTCCGCTTTCCGGCGCTCCTCCAATCTGCCGTCGATGTTCGCTTTGAGGTCCTTGGCCATGGTATTGAAGGATTGGGCCAACATTCCGATTTCGTCTTTGCTGTTGACCCGGATCCGA
Source organism: Dehalococcoidia bacterium (assembly GCA_965248975.1). Taxonomy (GTDB): domain Bacteria; phylum Chloroflexota; class Dehalococcoidia; order Lucifugimonadales; family JAGWBF01; genus CBDFKU01. Next base: position 36,164 of record CBDFKU010000008.1, on the reverse strand, counting down.
TGGTCCAGACGGCCGCGGCCGATGATTTCAGCCCCCTCCATCAGAGTCCTCAGTGGTCGCGTTACTTTGCGGGTCAGCAGATATGCCACTACCAACGCCAGCACAAGGAATGCACCAGATGCCCCAACTATGGCCCATCTCATCTGACGTATGTCGCCGTACGCCTCGGAAACCGGCACCTCGGCGACGACCCTCCATCCCATGGGTTCTATGGTCGTGTAGGCTCCCACTACTTCCTCACCGGTCACGTCGGTGTAGATGAGGCCGCCCCCGGACCTTTCGGGACTCTCGGGGATAGCGCCTTCGAGATTCATGACCGTCGACTGATCGGGGTATGTCGGGAACGGTGTCAGCAGCTCCCCGCTGTCGTTGACCAGATAGATTTTGCCGTTACGGCCGAGACCGGCATCGGGCGACAGGGTTTCGAATAGAGGAATCGTGTGGGCTTCGATGACTGCATAGGCCACCGTTCTTTTTCCATCCTTCACCGGGGCCGTAACTATGGCCGGCTGTTCTTTGTCCCCGGGTAGATACGCGGGAAGAAGGACGCTGGCCCCGGGGCTCCCCAGGCCTACTGGTGGCGGTAGGGTCAGTTCGTGTATCTGGCTACCGTCGGTGGACCCAAGCAACAGGGTCCCACTCGGGGAAACGAGGCTGATCCGCCGCAGGCCGGCGTTCCTCTGGATCGTGTTTTTGAAATGCCGTTCCAAGTCGGCGCCAGCCGCGACGGCCTCAGGAAAGGGTTCGGCTCTTAGAAGCAGTTTAGTGTCCTTCGTTATCGTAGCGCTGCCGGCCAGAAGGCTGGAGGCCGCCTCCAGAGGTCGTAACCATCGCTCGACCTCCTGGGACTTGACGGTGACCACTGAGGTCAGGTGAGATTTGGTGTGGCGCTGAATTCCTTGGCTGCCAGCATGGAACGAAAAGACGGCGATGAGAATAACGGGTACCGCGGCCACGATTGTAGGCCGTCAGCGATAATGGGACACATCGGAGGGTAAGAAAACCCGAGAGTTTGGAGGGTGGCGAGAGCTCCTGAAGTGAGGGTAGAGTTACCCACAGAAAGCAACTGTCTTGAAAGTCAAGAGGAATGACCGGCGACTGCCGGAGTCAGGTCGCGCCAGGGTGAGCGATGCTTGAGCATGGAGTTGAGGATAACGAGCAGCTTGCGCATGCAGGCTGTGAGGGCCAGCTTCTTGGGCTTACCAGCGGCCAGCAGCCGCTGGTAGAAGTCCCTGATAACAGGGTTGAAGCGACTGGCAACCAGCGCTCCCATGTACAGGGCGGCGCGGATGCGGGCGCGTCCACCCCAGACGGTGCGTTTGCCCCGCAGGGTGCCGCTGTCCCGGTTGAAGGGAGCCACCCCTACCAGGGCGGCGATCTGCCGGCGGTCCAGCGTGCCCAGCTCCGGCAGATAGGCCAGGAGAGAGATGGAGACTTGTTCTCCCACGCCGGGAACGGTGCGCAGGAGGTCATCCTTCTCTCGCCATACGGGACTCTGGCGGAGAGTCTGCCGCAGTCCCTCATCCAGGTCGTCCAGCTCTCGCTCCAGCCATGCAATGTGGGCCTCGATGCGGGGACGGACGGCGATGGCGGCGGCGCTCAAGCGGTTCTTCTCCGAGACCAGCATGGTCATCACCTGGTGCCTGCGGGCAGCCAGGGAGTTAAGGGCCTGGGTCTCGGCGTCTCGCAGAGGGCGCACGGGTGGACGAACCGCTTCGGCGAAGTGAGCCAGAACCGCCGCGTCCAGAGCGTCGGTCTTGGCCAGCTTCCCGGTGGCCCTGGCGAAGTCCCGCACCTGGCGGGGGTTGACGACGACCACAGGCACCGCGTCGGCTGCCAAGGCAGCCACCAGCGGCACTTCCAAGCCGCCCGAAGCCTCCAGCAACACCATGACCGGTTCAAGGGCCTTCAGCTGGGAGACCAGCTGCCGGACTCCTGTCTCGTCATGGGAAACCTCCCATCTGTCGTCCGTAGGACGGACTGCGACGTCCACCTGGGCCTTGGCTACATCAATGCCTACGTAGATCGATTCTTGCTCCACGAGCACCTCCTGCGAATTATTGGCCCGTCCTTGCAAGATGCGGGCTTGGTTGGCCCAGGCAACTGTTCGGGCTCTATTCGGAAGGGGTGCGGCGACCCTCGCTTTCTGGCGGTCTTCCATAACCAAGGAGAAACCGGTCTGCCGCACCCCGATCCACCTAAGTGAAGTGATTGTTACACACCCAAACCAAGATACAAGGAGGTGAAGGCCAAAACCATCCAAAACCGCAGACGCTATAACAGGGCCCTCAGAGAGCTCACCAGACCCCCATCCAGCACCTGATCTCTCGGGTCCCAATGTGATGCTCCTATAGATGTCAAGCAGCTGCTGGTAAGGCCAGGTTCTTACGTCCCAACTCACTCAAGATGGCAAAGACCTGACGAGCAACGTAGCGTTTGAGACAGCGGATGATCTCAGGCTTTGTCATCCCCTCTCTCGTACGACGCTGCATATATTCCCTCGTCCGCTCGTCGTGGCGGAGTCGCACAAGGACAACGCGATAGAGTGCGGCATTGGCGTGTCGATCGCCTCCGCGATTCAATCGATGGCGGTTGGTCTTGCCTGAAGAGGCAAGGATGGGGTTTACTCCGCACAGGGCGGCGAAGGCGGACTCCGACCTCAGTCGCTCGGGATTGCTGCCGGCAGTAACGAGAAGCGTGGCTGCGGTGTCTGCTCCGACTCCGAAGGTGTGGACCAATGCCGGCGCAGTCTCCGCGGTGAGCCGGACCAGCTCCTTGTCGATACCTTCGATCTCGTAGGTGAGATGGCTGTGACGACGGGCAAGTAACCGAAGTGCATGCTTGGCCGCAGCTGTCGGCGTCGCCAATCGACCCGGGCGGAAGCTACGGCAGCGGTCCACAAGCCTCCGTGCATTCAGTCCGTCCAAATCCTCCCGCAATTCAACAGGTGCGGTGACCACAAGGGCTTTCATCTGGTTCATGGCCTGGGTGCGGGCCTTCATCCCAGAGTCCTTGGTGATCTTGAGAACCCGGATCATCTCTACCTTGTCCACACCTGATTTGGGAGACTCCCGGGCCACCCCAGCGAGAACGGATCGTGCAGCCATTTCAGCATCGAGAGGGTCGCTTTTGCCCAGTCTACGGCGTGTGGACCTGTCTGGTCGGTTGACCTCGATAACTTTGTGGCCACACCGAGCAAGGTGTCGAGCCAACCCCACTCCATATGAGCCCGTACCTTCGATGCCAAAGGTAGCGACCCCGCCCAGGCCGATAGCCCAGCTCTCCAGGCCTTTGTAACCCTTGGCTGTGGTCGCCAGCCGGTATTCACCCAGCCGTGCGCCATGGTGGTCGATTGCTACAGCCACGTGTTCGTCCAGATGTGTGTCCACTCCAACGATCACCCTGGCAACACCATCTAAGTTACCACTAGTCGTCACCGCTTCCTCCTGTTCTTGAGTGAGATGGCTACGAACGGCCAGGAGAGAGGACAGGACTGCGACGGGACCTATGGCCAGGCTCCTATAAGGTCACTGCTCACCTGGTCGGTGGGGGTTGGGCCACCTTGAGAACGAGGTCGACAGATCACATTCAAGGCACTGCGCCGGTCCCACTTCGGGTCAGACCCGAGCTAAGGAGGCCCGGTAAAGATTATCGCAGTCCCACTTTTGCTGGTTGCTAACAGTCGGAACCACCGGCATCTGCCGCTCGCCCTGCAGCACATCGCCTTGTGTCAGAAGCTACGTGGCCACTTCAACTACTACGGCATAACAGGGAACTACGAGGCGCTGGCGCGTTTCTGGTGGGAGGTGCGGCGGACATGGTACAAGTGCTAGGACGCCGCTCCCAGCGGGGATGGATGTCGTGGGAGGATTACCATAGGTTACTTGCTCGGTACCCGCTACCACCACCCCGGGTCGTACACAGCGTCTACCGCCCCTTAGCGAAGCCCGTGACCTGAGGAGCCGGATGCGGGAAATCTGCACGTCCGGATCTGCAGGGGGCCCTGGGGGAGCGATCCCTCAGGGCTACCCACCCAACCGGGAGTTGACATGAGCCCGAGGCAAACATAGAGTCCTGATCCATTGACTGTAGGGTTTCAGCGCCTATTGGACACTATGGATCCCGAGAGATTGGGGTGAAGAAAGCTCCTCGTTTGAGGGTTTCTCTGACCTCGTGATTGTACCGCCTTCGCCGATCAAAAGTCTCTCGCTGCACCTCCTTCCTCTGGGCCAGGATCGCCTCCCGACGGCCTTGGAGCACCTCATAACGGAGTCACGTCTTTCAGTGCCTTGTGATACCTCCGGTAGTTGTAGAACTCGACGAAGCCCCGGATGGCCGCTTCCAGGTCCTCCACCACCTCGTAGGGCACCTGGTTAACGTCGTCTTTCAGGGTCCGATGATACCTCTCCAGCTTACCGTTGGTCTGAGGATGGAAGGGCGACGCCAGGATATGTCGGATGCCTTCCAGGTGAAGGTAGTCCCTGAAGGCTCGCGAGACATACCCCGGCCCATTGTCCGAGAGGAGCCTGGTCCGATCATGTACTGGTACGGTGTCCATGCCCGTGGTGTCCACTGCATCCTGCACCACCTCGATGAAGGAGTTGGCCGTCATGTCCCGTTGCACCTTGTGGGTTAGGATGAACCTGGAGTAGTCGTCCATCCGCCTCAGGCGGACCAGGTAATAGTAGCCCCATCCCACCACACGGAAGTAGGAGGCATCGGTGGCCCAGAGCTGGTGGGGTCCTGTGGTCTTGTGCTGGTACTCTTTGCCCGCTGCCAATTGGTATTCCACCCGTTTCACCAGACCCTCCCGTCTCAGGATACGATAGACCGTGGAGGCAGAGACTGATAGACCCCGGTGGTCGGTGAGCCAGGCTGCCAACTGTCGACTCCGCCAGGTCGGCATCTCCCGGGCTATCGCCAGCACTACTGCCTCCTCTTCTGGCCGGAGGCGATTCCAAGGCCTCTCAGTACCTTCTCTTCCCTCCCGACTACCTTGCCGTTGCCTCCACCTCCACCAATAATACGTGCTCCTGGCAATGCCAAGCTCCCTGATTCGCCTTTTCTTCCCTCTACCTTGTCGCTCAACTTCAGCCACGACTTCCGATTGTTCCACTGCGCTCATGCGCCGGTGCCGCTGTCGTGTAGAGGGGGCAAGGCTGTTTTTTTGAAGCGGTGCAGGTCCAGAGACAACTTACCCACCAACTCCTTCAGTTCACTGTTCTCCCGCTTGAGCTGCTCTATCTCTTGCCGGGTGGCGTCACGTACACTGTCCCGGCTCAGCCTCTCCTTCCCAGCCTCCATGAAATCCTTGGTCCATGCGTAGTAGGAGTGGGGTTTGATACCTTCCCGTCGACACAGGTCGTTGACGGTAGTATCTCGCCTGAACCCCTCCAAGACGATGCGGATCTTCTCCTCAGGGGTGTATTTACGACGGGTCGCTGCACGGACCTGGCGCAAGAAGCTCCGCGTTACCTGAGTACGCTGTTCGGCCTGGGTGGCCTGTTCTTCTGCCTGGGTCATCATGACTCCTTTCAGTTAGGGCTAATCTACCCCTCTGAAGGAACCTCTACCACCCCTAGCCTCTTCGGTTCTTTACCCCTCAAAAAGTGTCCAAAAGCGCTGACGCCCTACAACCCGGATTATACGCCCGTGGTGGATACACGGTGTAGGACCCCCCTTGTAGCGCCCCCGGAGACAGCACCAGCGAGGACTGGACTGATGGACTCTAAACGCCTGCGTGTAGGCGGACCCTCAGGCTTCAGTAGCGCAGCAGTGCACCGATGTCTCCCGCCTCTGTTAGGGACGGAATGGGATCAACGAAATCAATCTCGGCGCTGGTTAAGGAAAGCAGCTCAGCACACTCGTTGACCAGACCGACTTTGAACAAAGACGTTGATCCACATTGCGGGCATTCGGTTGGGGTGCTGGCCTCAAGGTGCTCACAGTCGCGGCAGCGGATCCCATCAAAGTACGCGTTGCGCGTTACGACCGCCTTTTCCACCCTGCCTTCCTTAGCTGCATGTAATACGTCCGCAATTCCCACCGCCGCCAAGCCGCTCCTTAACTGCTCGTTCTTGATCACTTCCCAAAGGGCTTGCTCGGATGCGCGCTCCTGCTGTACGAAAAGGTCGAAGATTTCTTTTTGCACCCAATCACCGCCTTTGCCCAAGTCCAGGGCCTTATCTTGCACAGCCTTCCGGGCGATTTGGTTTGGCAAGGCCGCTCGGATCGCTCGTAACGTTTCCTTGGAGCCCACCATTAGAACCCGTCTGAAGGCGTTCTCTCCGTCCAGCTCCATAAGCTCATCAGCGATATCCTTAGCGTAGTCTTGAAGTTGCTTGTTGCGGCGTCGCTCATATCGCTGCTGCGACCAACCGCCGACCTTGACATGGTTTTTAACATTGCCAGTAATCTGAACTTCGCGGCCAGCCACCGTAGAGGCTACCAGGAATACCTTCGCCGATCTGTTGTCGGCGACCACCACGGCGTAATTCTCATACTCGTCCTGAAGTTCGGCCAGTGGCCTGATATAGGGTGAGGAGTCCACCCAGAGCAGGTCCGGTAAGGGAACAGGCAGAGTGTGTACCTCGAAGAAATCGAGTGCCCAACAGGAGAATAAACATAGGCTGCCGTACTTGTGAGGACTCCTGTTGAAGTAGTCTTCAACCGTCTTCATGTTTCTGTCGAAGTACTCCAATTCATCCGGGTGGTCCTTTAACAAAGCTCGGTCAGTTCTGATCCGCTTGTCGAGCGCTGTCATCCCTGCTGGCCCGGAAAGGTACAGACTGAGAAACGCACGGTCCGGCGCCGAAAGCTCAGCCAATCTTCTCAAATCGATCTGGTTGAACTTGGTGGAACCGTTGGACATAGGTCTGTCCTCCTTGCTCAATTTGTTGTGCCAACCTGACCTGCCCCCGAATCAGCACTGCTTATTGTGAGAGTCTAACGGTAGGATCCTCCTCGTATGGTAAGAGCTGTCACCTGCCACCTATCTGAATTCCTATCCAACCATCCAGCCATCCTCACGTGATCGCTGATCAGGAAGTCTCCGCGCACCAAAGGCGAGAAGAACATAGGGGTAAACCCAAGGGCGAGGATCAAAGCATTCCTGGCAATAGCCCATGCGACATGATTCAATTATAAAGCTCAAATATTGTTCCCTTAACTCGATCTACGTCTAAGATCAAGGTCCCGATCGAAAGAACTACCTTGAACCGGCGTTTGCCCGCAGCACCAGGGTTGAAGAATACGACGGGGCCCAAACTTTCCTGAAGAGCGATATGACTATGGCCGAAGACCACTACATCCACCGACGCATCAAGGTAGGTCTTAATTCTAGGATCGTCTACCGCCTTCGGCACTTTCACCTGGTGAGTAAGCAGTATCATCCTGGCCTGCCAGCTCCAGAGTTACCTTTTCGGGATAGAGAGATGTAGGTCCAGTTCGGTCATTGTTGCCCCGCACGGCCGTAACAGGAGCGATGCTGGATAGTTCATTTATGATAGTGGCGTCGCCTATATCACCGGCGTGGAGGATGCGCTCAACGCCTCTTAGCAGCTCATGTACCCTCGGATTGAGGTAACCGTGGGTGTCCCGCTCCTAGAAGCAACCGGCTACTCCTTCCGGTGTCTGCTGGCTGGCCTGCTGGACGAATTTAAACCGCTCGCTGAGCTGATACCTATGTACGTTGCAGAGGCAATTTCCATACACTTTAGTGGCCTCAACCGAACGATGAACTGGGCCGGGCCTCGGGGCATTCGCTAATCAACTCGTCGCTGTCGAGGATCGTATCGGTACCTTGCAACCGCAACCTCCGTCGGCCCTCAAAATCGGTACTACATCCTGACGTTTGGATTTTTCAGCAGATCGTCCATAGATTGCTATTGCCCCTTGTCGTCATAGCTGGGCGATGCGGATCTTCTCTTCGGGGCTGTACTTACGTCGCGTAGCCGCCTTCATTGTGCCGACGAAGGACCCCGCTCCGCTCCTCGGCGGCCTCTGATTTGTTTACTTCTGACTGAGACACATCTGCTCCTTTCCTGAGGTACTTTACTCTCATTTCTGGAGCTCACACCACCCTCGAAACTCTCGGGTTTTCTTACCCTCCTATGCGTCCCATTATTGCTGACGGTCTACAGTCACCGCCATTGCGCCCATGGAGTTGGAATACCATCGGATATTCTCCAGGGGAAGCACGTGCATAATGTGCACGAAGTCGACGGTGTCGTACCCTGGGATATTTCGGGCGTTGTTAGAAGGGCTAAGGTGGTATACCGAGATCAGTGTCAACTCGGATTCAGGAGAGTTGACCCCGCTGGAGACTTATCCATTGGGAAACAGGCCGGTTTGGGTGTCGATTACAGAGTTGCCAGGATAACCAGTCCGTGTGCACGTATAGAGCGGGACGGCGAAGGAGACCGGGCCAAGGCCATGTCCCTGCTGGACGAGTCCCTGGCCAACTCCGGCGAACTGAGGATGCGACCCCTGATGAAGCGGGTGCTGACCCCGTCGGGAGATATGGGGGCGTAGTCACTTTCCGTTTTTTCCAAATTGAAGTTTGCCGCGCCTCACCCACCCTTAATGTAGACCTGAATGCGGTGGCGGCAGCTGTCCACGACGTAGACTCTCCCCTGGTCATCCACCTTGACAGACGTGGGGCCCCAGAACAGCTTCTCGATGCTAGCCGACTCTTCCCGGAGATAATCTGCCCTGGGAAGCTCTAGCTCAGGCTCCAGGTCCGAGTTTTCCCTTTCCCTGCGCTCCTCCGGGTTGCTGTCCAGGTAATCCTGGCCCCAGTTCGAGACGCGCGACTCACCGCGGAACTTGGCAATAAAGGCTCCCGTTGGATCGAGGACCTGAAGGCGTTCGTTTCCCCAATCGGCTACGTAAATGATCCCTTCCCGGTCTACAGCAACACCCGCCGGCCTGCGAAATTCCCCGACGCCAGCCCCGGTTGCTCCCCAGGTGGCCCGGTGTCTGCCGTCGCCGTCCAGCTTCTGGATGCGGTCGTTCCGCCAGTCTGCAACGTAGACGTTCCCTGACTGGTCGACGGACACGCCCCAGGGTAGGTTGAACTCACCGTCGCCGATACCACCACTGCCCCATACGCCCAGGAACCGCCCATCACTGGAGTATCTCTGGACACGGTTGTTCGCACTGTCCACAACCAATAGATTACCCTCATTATCGAAGGCGATGCCGGCGGGGCGGTCAAATTCGCCCTCTCCGTCCCCCTGCACACCCCATTTGCCGAGGTAGTGACCATCTTTGTCAAAGATGGAAATTCTATGCAGTGCCTCGTCCGACACGTATATGTTCCCGTACAGGTCACTGGCGAGGGAGACAGGCCAGGCCAGCATGCCGTCCTCGGAGCCTCCTCCACTGAATTCGCCCAGATAATCCCCCTCGGTGGTACACATCGTTACTCGCCTGCGGGTCCCTTCTTCGAGATCGGAGGCACGGCTTACCACGTAAACGGTCTCGTTAACGCCCAGCACCGCGTCCACGGGATTGTTGAAGCCGTGCCCGCCAGCGCCACTGAACTTGCCAATGGTGTGGCTGTATCGGATTCCACCGGGGGTGCTCACTGCCAAATTCTCCTCGGAAAGGCTAAGATCTTCTATAAGAACTCACCGCAAGCACGCTAAAAACGCGGAGCTTTTGAATATTTTAGATCGATTTCTCGGCGCCCTCTGCGATCCCGCGGCTAAGTTAGGGGCTCTAAGGGCAATTTCCCGCCCATTGGTCACCACGTGCCCGGCGTCAGGCCAGCTGGTACTCCCGCGTGGCGACGATCAGCTGTAGTATCGCCTTAATTTTCTCGGCTGTAGAGAGGACCTCTTCCTCGGTCCGGAACCTTATCTCTCCAACCACCCGAGCCTGCGCTACCAACTCCTGTCGGGTACCTTCGGAGACGCTGATGGGGCCCATCAAATCGAGGCAAGCGTCCACTAGGCTTTCCGGTGAGTGATCCTTCCTCTGGGTCATGATCCTGTCCACTATGGCCGCTACCCCCGGGTTCCGTGTATTGCCAAACTGCTCGGTCGCGAAATTGACCCGCTCCACCAGGCTTCCCGTGGTGAGCCACTCATTGCCGGTATGCCAACCTTCGACGCTGGGTGGGTCCAGGAGTTGTTGCCCCATGTTGAAGCCCGTCACGGAAAGCGTATCGTGAGTCATTGCAGCGGAACGGTGAGTTCCGGCGACACGTGCGGCCCCGATGATCAGCTCGGTGGGGCTCTTCACTTTGGCAAAGGTGGCGTCCTTGAAGAAGTCGGAGTTAAACAGGACCCGGAGCACGGAGCGGATGTCGTACCCGGATGCGGTGAACGCCTCCATCAGCGTATCGATCGCCTTTGGATCCCGGGGAGGCACCGTCTCCCAGGCGGGCACCTGCGGTTCGTCGGCCACGAAGAAGGTGTAGAGGTGTCTGCAGACGAACCTGGCCGCCGCCGGCTGACGCACGATTATGTCGATGATGTCCTCGCCGTTGAGTCGCCCCGTCTCTCCCAGGAACGTCTTCTCCCCGTCGTCGTGGTCCTCCTCCAGGTACTGGAACTGCCAGTCCAGCCGGGCGTAGGGGTAGGTGGAACACACGGCGGCCCGGATGACCATGTAAGGGGCGTTGCGTATAGTCCAGCCGGTGAAGGCCCGAGAGGCCTGTCTAACGTCGTCCTCAGTGTAGTTTCCAACTCCCAGGGAGAACAGCTCCAGCAGCTCCCGGCCGAAGTTCTCGTTGACCGCGCCCTTGTGGTTGTCGATGTTGTCCAGCCAGAATATCATCGCCGGATCCTTGGAAAGCTCCACTAGCAGGGTGCGGAAGTCCCCGAGTCCATAGCGTCGAAACATGTCTACCTGGTTGGCGATAGCCTTGGGCTGATTGAGCTTCGTGTACCCGGTAGCGAATATGCCGTGCCAGAAGAGGGCTATCTTCTCTTCCAGAGGACGCTCGGTGTTGATCATGCGGTACATCCAGTATCCGGCACCGTTGAACACCAGGAGGTAGCTATTGTAGCCCACATGGTAACGCCTAAGGAGGTCCTCATCCTCTAGTCCCGCCGGGGCGTTCTCTGGATACAGCAGATCCTCGACAGTCTCCTGGTAGCCCCTGGCAACGTACTGCTCCAGCTCGTCGCGGGTAGCGCCAAAACCCGCGCGGCGCATTAGATGGGCCGTGCGGGCTATTTCGTTCTGCGGCATGGGATAGCCTCCTTATGGCGACGGTGAGCAGGATCGGGCGGCCGCCGAATTTAGCTCGTATCCCTTCCCGGCGTGCTAGCTCACGTTAAACGCCAAGGGGTAATTGCCCCCCCTTGTAGCATTGCCTAGAACCGACTTGTGCGCGCACCACCGCCTCGCTTACTGTAGCAATCGCTACAGTAGACCGGACGGTCACCCCTGGGCTGGAAGGGAACGGTGGTGTCCTTGCCACAGTCGGCGCAGACCGCAGGGTGCATCTCCCGCGGGCCTCGATCGTACCCGCTGCCGCCAAAACCGCCATCGGGCCGGTCGTTGCGTCGTGCCTGACGACAGGTGGGGCAGCGCTTGGGCTCGTTGGTGTAGCCCTTTTCGGCATGGTACGCCTGATCGTCAGCGCTGAAGGTGAACGATTGCCCACATTCCTGGCAGGCCAGGGTCCTGTCCGCGTAGCTCATCTGGTGACCTCGTTTCTTGAGAGTCGGCAGGAGTCAGGTCACCGAGGTCGAGGACATTGTTAGAGAGCCTGAGAGGGACACAAACCACTGCCACCGCACCAAGCTAGCACAATAATGCTAGCCTGTCGATGCCGGTCAACCTCTGCCTGGGGTAAGGGATACGCCGGCCACCTCCTCGTTGACCACACTCATAAGCTCCTTGCGATTCTCGTCCGTCAACACATGAGCCTTGACCTCGGTGCAGATTAGCTCCTGTATGCCTCCTCCCAGTTCTGAGAAAGGTCTAACCCCTGCTCTGCGTCCGTTCATGAAGTCGGGTAATGTGACCCACTCCCATGACATCCCCGGCTTCATCGCCTCGTAAAAGATGGCCTCGTTACGCGTCAGAGACCCCTTGGGTGACTTTTCGTTCCGGGAAAATGTTTCCTTCCCTCCCTTTTAAGGCCCATCCCGCTGGGCCCTTTCCTAGCTAGAACCTCGTTCCCATGGCTCCCCGGGATACCTTTTGGCCCGTTTTGTCGCTATCAAAGGGCCTGGGCAACGTCACACCGTCAGATGTGCTCAAGGGAAGGCGACAAGAGACCCTATAACGCAGGAAGGAGGTGCGGGCTCAAACGGTCGAACGGCGAAAACGCTGTAACAGGTCCCTCAGGAACCTCACCGGATCTCCAACTAGTACCTGATCTCTCGGCCTCCACCGTGTCCTATTTGTGCTGGTTCCTAACACTCAGAGTGTGCTGGTCGATGGGGCCAGGCCAGAGCCCGTCGGAGGGCACCAGCCAAGGTGGCTCGATCGGTGGCCGGGACGACGGCGGCGATGTGGCAGTCGGGGCGGACCACCCATGCCTCACCTGGCCTGGTGTTAAGGAGGCTGGCCAGGCTGCCACTGGGTGTCAGGGTTCCCACTGGGACGGCCCGTACCGGCGCCGGGGTTAGCCCGGCTACGAACGCCTGGATGTCTCCCTGGTCTACGTCGTCGGACAGCAGCACCAGCACGCCGTCACGAGCGATGTCGCGCAGGCGATAGGCCGCTGGGCCCTCTGGGTCAGCGATCGGTGTGTCCGGCACGATTACACCGGGCACCGGTGGGGGAACCTGTCCCAGAGCCGGTGGACCGGGGAACGGACGGTCCGAGCTGGGGGTGGTTAGCGGGGAATCGACGTACCAGAAGGGTTCGTACATTCGCCCCGAGTCGACTTGGTTCCGGGCCTCGGGATCGCTGAAGGCCCGCTCCAGCACCGCCAGGCGACGGGCCAGTTCCGCCTCGGTCTGGGGGACGAGAAAGCGCATGGTGTTCTCGCTGACCCGAAGGTTCTCGCTGGCCGCGGCCAGGCGCTCGGTGTCGTAGGTTTGGAGCAGTTCCTCGGGAGCCCACCCCCGCAGGATGAAGGCCAGCTTCCAGGCCACGTTCTCAGCGTCGTGAACGCCCGAGTTCAGGCCTCTGGCACCGAAGGGCGCCATGAGGTGGGCACAATCGCCGGCCAGCAATACCCGCCCCGCCTTCATGCGCTCGGCCAGGCGGTTGTGGAAGGTGTAAACTGACTTCCAGAGGACGGTGTAGCTGGTATCCGGCCCGATAATGGCTCGGATCCGTTGGTCAAGCTGCCCGGAGCGCTCCTCTTGGTCCAGATCGACGTCCTCAGGCACCTGCCAGTCGATGCGAAACACCGAGCCCGGAGTGGGGTGGATCAGCACCTGTCGCCCGAGGTTCCAAGACGGGTCGAAGTAAAAGCGGCGCTCGGTCTGCCAGCCCGGGAGATGGGCCCGTATGTCGCAGATGATGAACCGGTCGCTATAGCTGTGGCCGGGGAACCCAATGCCGAGCTGTCGACGCAGGTTACCGGCGTGGGGCCCGGCAGCCATGATGGCGTAAGGAGCTTCTACCTCCACCGGGCCGTTGACGGTGCTGCAGGCGAGGCGCACGCCCGACTCGTCCTGGCTGATGGCGATGACCTCATGCCCCCACCGCTGCTCGATGGAGGGGTTTACCGCTATCTTTTCGGCGAGCACCTCTTCGGTGCGGGACTGGGAGATGTTTACGAAGGGCGGGAACACCGAGTGCCCGACATCGGCGAGGGTGACACTGAACAGCTCACGATCCCTGTAGTAGGTCCGAGCAGTTGACCAAGTCACTCCTTCGTCGGCCAACTGACGGCCGGCCCCCACCGCCTCCCAGACGTCCAGGACTTCCCGATGCTGACAGATGGCCTTCGAGCCGGTCAGGCCTCGTTGGGGTCGGCGATCGAGGACGATGACAGGAATGCCCCAGCGAGCCAATAGGAGTGAGGCGGTTTCACCCACTGGGCCGTTGCCGATGACGACGACTGGAGATCCGGTGTACGGGACGGGGTGGTTCATCCCATCATCCTGGCCTGGCGCATGGTGGCCTTCACGGGGCGCATCCGGCACACCTGATTCTCGGCGGGCGTGGGGTGCCCGCTGCCGTCAGTTCGTGCGGCTCCCGGGTCCCAGGACCGGGAGCGTTGGAGGTTTTCCTTCCTGGAGGCGGGAATCACCACGGGCGCGCCCCATCGAGGAGAGGACCGATGACCACGTCGAGGACGTCCACCTTGCGATCGTTGTTCAGGTCTCCGAATATTCCGATACCAACTACGCTAAGCGTACCAGCAGCGAACCCCCGGTGCTATCCCGAACGTGTGGTCCACTGGCATAGCCTAAATCATAACGATGCATCCTGAGCCGGTCAAACAGCCTCCAATTCACCCAGTCGCCCCACTCTCAAAGTACAATCTCCTCCCTGGCAAGCGTAAGCGCGGAATCGCCTGCCTCCGCCCAAGTCTCTCCCACCGGCCAGCCTGTTTGCCTTGCCACGACCCAATTGCTGTGATCAATGTTCGCCTTCCCGTACCGGATTACTCCAGAGCCTTGTGAAGTCTGTTGATCCGTTCCAGCATGTCGATCAGCAGTTTCCCCGGTCACCGGCACCTCAGGGAGGTCCTGGGAGTGGGCGCGGGTACGCTCACAGTAGTAGTAGGGGTAATGTCCCCATCGTCTCTCACCAAGATCTCGCAGAGAAGGCCATCGATTGCCCCCGTCCCTGGAATCTTGTACAGTTCTAACAATTTTTGTGTAATACGGTTAACCTCCGAAGGCCAGAATAAGTACATCGAGTTAGGTTCCGGACGTAGGAAATGAGAATTCATGAACAAAATGACTAGGATTAGCTTCCCTCCGAGTAAATCCAACTCTCTGTGGATTCTGTGCCGTATCGAGGGGGGGATGGGCGGAATCTCGTAAGGCGCTGAAGATGAAGGTAGTAAAACCGAGGGACGAACGTACTTCTGAGGTCGTGTTATGAATGAAGATCTGTTAAACCTATGTGTCACGGGTCTTACCGACCGCTTGGAGCAGGCGGTTTCTGAACTCCGGCGCATCTGTGAAGAAGAACTCGATGGCCGGTACGATGTCGACATCAATGAAGTTCTGGAGCACTTGGAGCCTGTGGAACGGCAAGTCCTTCCAGAACGTCGTCGGTATGCTGACGGACAATCTGGTATATGTCACCGCAAGTCAAATCAGGCGCACAGGCGGCCTGTTCGTCGAGGACGGTGGCGGCGGCAAGTGAAGGAACCGGTTCTGGAGGATTTGAACCAATGAATCTGCGCGGCTCGAAGAGCCGTCTTAAGGAAATGGCAGCAGAATTGTCCGCCGACAAGGGCTCGCTTCCGCAACGTCATTGTCGGCTTTCGTCCAGCGTCAGAAGGGGCTCCGAAACGGTGCACGCCTTGCAGTCCTTTTAACTGAATGGCGCACGAACATGATCAAATAACTTGGTTTCCGAACCCCTCTGCTTCGTTCGTCGGCTTCTCCAGGTGTATGCCTAATAGAATCCGCCGGTTGTCTCTTCCTTTCCACACATGCAGGGAACGGCCTCTTTGCGGTTTCTTCACGGGATCGTCACCCGTGGACCGCCGTATTTCATATCTTTAACACATGCGGTTGCGAAAATACTAAATAAGTCGGACTGGCGGAGCATGCTCAGATCGAAGCAAAGTGGCTTAACAGAGCGTCACGTCGGCCTGAGGGGATCCCCCCAATTGCTTATGGCAGGAAGGAGCCCGACGCGCATACCGGTTACCCGTAGCTAAGGGGCTGCGATACAGAAAGCATCACGATAATTTCGCAAAGCCCCCAGGTCGAGAGCCACGGTTGCCACGGTGAGCACGCAGGGTTCTCCGGCGGGGAGGGAGGCCATGGGGTCATGGCGCTTCGTCATGTTCTGACCATGCCGCTGGCGCTGATCGTCGCCTCGCCTGCGTCCCTTAGCGCTGGGCCAACTCTGTCCCAGGACGCCTGGGAGGTGTTATTTTTTTGGGACGATTTCGAGGCTGGCGCGGTCGCCTGGGACTTGGCGCCTCGCTGGGCCATCGAGGCTGAGGACTCTAACCATGTGCTCAAGGGACAGGGGCATTCCTGGGCCAACCTTCCTATAGGAAGCGATTGGACGGATTACCTGTTCCAACTAAAAGTCAAGCTCGTCCGGCAGAGCCCCGACATCCGCAAGTTGGCTGGTCCTGCCATTGCAACCGACATGGAGGTTTGGCCCTGAGTAGAGGTGGGCGTTTGTTGCTGCGGCGCTGGAGACCACGGCAGAAGCTCTACCTCTGAGGGAACGATCTGAGCACTGAAACCTCCTACGTGTCCGTATCTTGCGCCATACTCAAATCTTCCATTGATGCGGAGTTTGCCATAACGTTCGATGGGCCCGATCATCTCTTGTTGGTAAAGCTGGTCGTACACCTCTCTTGGTATCGAATCTTCCACCCAAACCTTTTGGCCTTGAGGCCAGAGATGACCTTCAGCGAATCCTGAACCTTGAGGTGGACCCCAAAATTCGGACAGGTGGCTAAGAGAGAGTCCCGCTCCTAAAATAGGACGGAAACAAGGAGCAGGACATGAAGCAAACACGTAAGAAGCACAGCCCAGTCTTCAAGGCCAAAGTGGCTTTGGCCGCGCTCCAGGGGGAGCACACCATTGCAGAGCTGGCCAGCCGGTTTGAAGTCCACCCGAGCCAGATCCATGCCTGGAAGAAG
Organism: Dehalococcoidia bacterium; assembly: GCA_965248975.1. Classification (GTDB taxonomy): domain Bacteria; phylum Chloroflexota; class Dehalococcoidia; order Lucifugimonadales; family JAGWBF01; genus CBDFKU01. Next base: position 19,453 of record CBDFKU010000008.1, on the reverse strand, counting down.
GCCTTGACTCAGGGGGCGCCGCACCTCTTTGAAAATGGTGCTGGACGCCAGGAGAAGGACCAAGAGGTCCTCACTGCCCAGCTCTACCAACAGATTGGGCAGCTCAAGGTGGAACGGGATTTTTTGTCACGGAGCTTCGGGTTGTGAGCCGGTCCCAACGCCGGGCCATGATTGACCGAGAAGAACCGAAGCTGTCTCTGGTGCGCCAGTGCGCCTTGCTGGGTATCAGCCGCTCCTCGTTGTACTACCTGCCAACCGAGGCCGGCGCCGAGGACTTGGAGTTGATGGCCCTCATAGACCAACAGTACCTGAAGACACCTTTCTACGGATCCAGAAGGATGACTGCCTGGCTCAGAAATCACGGACACCAGGTCAACCGCAAGCGGGTCCGCCGGCTGATGCAGCTGATAGGCCTGGAGGCCATCTACCGGCGTCCCAACACCAGCAAGCCAAACCCAGGGCATAAGGTCTATCCGTACTTGCTCAGGGGGCTGGAGATCAACCGGGTCAACCAGGTGTGGGCCACCGACATCACCTACATACCCATGGCTCGGGGTTTCCTCTACTTGGTGGCCATCATGGACTGGCACAGCCGCTACGTGCTGGCCTGGCGGCTGTCCAACACCCTGGAGGTAGACTTCTGTGTTGCGGCTCTGGAAGAGGCCTTGAGCAAGGGTCGGCCACAGATCTTCAACACCGACCAGGGCAGCCAGTTCACCAGCGAGGCCTTCACCAGCATGCTGCTGGCGCAAGGCGTTCAAGTGAGCATGGACGGCAGGGGCCGGTGCATGGACAACGTCTTCGTGGAACGGCTGTGGCGCAGCATCAAGTACGAGGAGGTGTACCTGAAGGCATACCAAAATGGGACTGAGGCCAGAAAGGGGATTGGGGCTTATCTGGCCTTCTACAACCAAGAGCGGCCCCATCAAGCCCTGGGCTATCGGTCACCGGGTCAGGTATTCCAAGCAGTGAGCCCACAAAGGTGTTTACTGGAACTTCCACGAGCCTTACCATCGGATGAAGGTTTACGAGACACCCCAGCGGTAGACTCTCTTATTTTAGCCTCACCGCTGTCCTGATGATGGGGTCCACTTGACCTTCCATCCTCTCGCTCAAGAGATTGTTTTCCCCGCCGTGAAAGTAAAACCCGGTCAATACAATGTCTCTGCCATTGTATTGGTCCGGGTTGGAGAAGAACTCGTTGAAGGTAATGTCCTGGACCTCACCTTCGAGATCCATTGTGGCCGTTGCAGTCGGCATAGATATTGGGGTTCGTGTAGGGCTCCGGGTTGATCTTTGGGTCGGCGCCGCGGTGGATCCTGGGCCTGTCTGGGTCGCTTCTGAAGTTGCCGACCCGCCGCAGGCGGCCAGGACCCCCAGCAGCGATACCATGACCAAGACCCCGATCCAGGGAAGTTGCCTCATATTGTCCCCCATGTGATGGGATCCCTTCGATAATGGTTGGTTCTCAGCCGTTCATAATGATAGACGGCCGGAGGGCAAATTGTTCCCGGCCTCCGTCAAGATACGACCGGCCTTCAGCACGCATGCTGCCGTCCACGTTACTCCCCCTGGGGCCGTCAGTCATCGACAAGACCACCGATTGTGCCCCACCCATTAGTACGATGCCAGGATCGTGCGTCAGAGTGAGGAGAATCGAGAGGCTGCTTCGTCGAGGGCTGGCAAGATAGACACCGAGCATCAATAACATTGATTCCCATATGATGCCGCGTAAACCGCGGGGCTCCAGGCATCCAGCTTCCTTAGATACTCCAATCACAGCTTACCGCCCGAATGAGCTCTCCAAGAGGGGACAAGGTCTTCTGGCTCGGATACGCAACGATTCCATCGGCTTTGTCTTTCAGCAGTTCAACCTGATGCCCACTTTGACTGCCCTAGAAAACGTGGCCTTGCCAGTCCAATTCTCTGCCAAACACAAATTCAACCCCCGCCAGCGGGGCATGGAGCTCCTTACGAGCTTCGGCTCGGCGAATCGCATGCGGAACCGACCAGGCCAGCTCTCCGGAGGTTAGCAGCAGCGAGTGGCCATCGCGCGGGCCCTGGCGAACGATCCGCCGTTGCTCCTCTGCGACGAGCTCTCCGGGTCCCTCGATACTGAGAACGGGGATTTGGTCATGGACACCCTGTTCAAGGCCCAACGTGACCTCAACACCGCCGTCGTCATTGTGACCCATGACCCCCGGATCGCCGACCGCGCTGACCGCACTTTTGGTCATGACTGATGGCCACTTCACTGATACGGCAAGTTAATCCTGTGCCCCGGTGCGGTTCCGCCGCGGCGCCAACTATAGCCCAGATGGCAATGGCGCGGGCGCGCTCTTGACGCTCAAATACATTGGAGATAATGGACAGGGTGGCCGGGAGCATGAATGCTGCACCCACGCCCTGGAAGCCCCGCATTACGATTAACCAGGCTGCATCAGGCGAAAGTGACGCGCCCAACGAAGCGACGCCGAAAATTATCTCGCCGCCAATCATGGTCCGTTTTCGCCCAAAGCGGTCGCCCACGGTGCCGCCCAAAAGCAGCAGGCCGGCGACCAGTAACGAGTAGCTGTTGACAATCCATTGCAATGCCGAGTTTGAGGTGCCGAAATCTCTGGCAATAGATGGGAGGGCCGTGTTCACCACCGTGGCATCGACGAACACCATGAAGGTGGTCAAGGAGACAACGGCCAAGACCCAGTATTTAGCCACCCCCGATTGGGCCAAGCTGCCCGCTTGCTTAGAACTAGATATCGCCGTTTCCGCTGCCAGCTTGATTGGTTGGTGTAGTTCGACTTTTCCGGATCTCCGCTTTAAGTATGTGTGTTAGCAACCAGCAAAAGTGGGGACACATTGGGACCCGAGAGATCAGGTGCTGGATGGGGGTCTGGTGAGCTCTCTGAGGGCCCTGTTATAGCGTCTGCGGTTTTGGATGGTTTTGGCCTTCACCTCCTTTCTGCGTTGTAGGATCTCTTGCCGTCTTCCCTTGAGCACGTCAGATGGTGTCACGTTGGCCAGGGCCTTGTGATAGCGCCGGTAGTTGTAGTAGCTGACGAACGCCGCGATAGCCGCATCGAGGTCAGAGGGCAACTCATAGGGCACCTGGTTTACGTCCCGTTTGATGCTCTGGTGGTAGCGCTCCAGCTTCCCGTTGGTCTGAGGGTGGAAAGGGGTTGCCAGGATGTGCTTGATGCCAACCATACCCAGGTAGTCCCTGAATGCCCTCGAGACATAGCCCGGGCCGTTGTCACTCAGCAGCCTAGTGCGGTCTGTGACTGGAACTTGATCCATGCCGGTCCTGTCCACAGCATCCTGGACCACCTCGATGAAGGAGTCGGCCGTCATGTCTTCCTGGAGCCTGTGAGCCAGGATGAAGCGGGAGTAGTCGTCCATCACGGTCACCAGGTAGTAGTAGCCCCAACCTACTACCCTGAAGTAGGAGGCGTCGGTGGCCCACATCTGGTGAGGGCCTGTGGTCTTGCGGTGGTACTCCTTACCCGCGGCCAGCTTCATCTCAGGCCTCTTCACCAGACCCTCCCTGCTCAGGATACGGTAGACACTCGACTCTGAGACACTGAAGCCCTGGTTGTCGGTGATCCACGCGGCCAGCTGACGGCAGCTCAGCTCCGGCATCTCTCTGGCTGCTGCGAGAACTGAGCGTTCTTCCCGAATGCTGAGACGGTTCCACGGGGGCTTGCCGCCTCCTGCATGGTCCTCAAGTCCTTGTTGGTCCTGGCGTCTGAGCCACCGGTAGTAGGTGCTCTTAGGGATACCCAACTCGCTGAGGGCCTTTCGTTTAGGGAGGGGAGACGAGGCTACTTCGGTAAGTACTTCTGCCTTCTCCACGGCGCTCATCCGCTGGTACCGGTAGCTTCCTGGGGCATGGGGATGGCCGTTTTTTTGAGACGGTACGCCTCCAGCGACAGATCGGCCACTAGCTCCTTGAGCTCCCCGTTCTCTCTCTTGAGCTGCCCTACCTCATGCTGAGTGGCGTCCCGCATCGTGTCGCGGGTCAACCTCTCCTTGCCCGCCTCCATGAACTCTTTGGTCCACGAGTAGTAGGAGTGGGGCTTGATCCCCTCCCGCCGGCACAGGTCGTTGACTGTGACCTCGCGGCGGAAGCCCTCCAGAACAATTCGGATCTTCTCTTCGGGGGTGTACTTACGTCGGGTAGCCGCCTTCACCGTGCGAACGAAGGACCTCGTCTCCGCGCTCCGTTCCTCGGCGGCCTCTGCTTTGTCTACGTCTGACTGGGACACATCTGCTCCTTTCTGTGGGTAACTCTACCCTCACTTCAGGAGCTCTCGCCACCCTCCAAACGCTCGGGTTTTCTTACCCTCCGATGTGTCCCATTATCGCTGACGGCCTACAGTCCGTGACGGGGTAGTGAGCATTGAGACCATCATCCCGGCAAGTCGGGATGATGGTCAATTGCGTACACTTCGTGGTGAGCCCGTCGAACCACGGCCTGGAAATGGACAATGACCGTCAAATATTGAAAGAACTCGCGATTCAGGAGGCTAGACGCCCACGGAAGATCGGAAGTCCATCAGGTTCAGGGCCAGCACCTCGCCGCCGCCACGCCGCTCGGCCCCTATCGTGTAGACGGCGTCCAGGGAACCCGTGTCCGGGACCCATCGCTCCCCTTGGCGAAAGGCTACGGCCTCCCAGACCACGCGGCCCTCTTTCAGCTTCAGCCGAAGGTGCTGTTTGTTACCTCCCATGGGCCGGGCCTCGAGGACTCGCAGGTTCCGCGTCAGGAACGCCGGAGTGCGGTTACTCACTCCGTAGGGTTCCAGTTTCTTGAGCCAGCGGAAAGTCTCGCCGGCGAGGGAGGCCACGCTTACCTCCGCATCGATGTTAAGTACGGGATCCAGGTCCCGTCCCTCCAGCACCTTTTCAGCCAACGGTGCCAGTCTCTCTTCGAGAGCGGGCAGGTTGGCATAGGGCATCAGGAACCCCGCCGCCTGGCTATGTCCGCCGTGTCGCTCGAACAGGTCGGGACAGTGGGAGAGGGCATCCCCCATCAGATCGAACCCGGGCATGCTACGGGCGCTGGCCATCAGCATTCCGTCGACCCGGGACATCACCACGGCCGGCCTGTGGAACTGGTCCACCAGCCTGCTGGCGACCAGTCCGGCGATGCCAGGAGAAAGCTCTTCGTTGGTCACCAGGATTATCGACGGGACCCCTCCCCAGCTCATCACCTCGTCTCTGGCCCGGGTCCAGGCCTCTTCGGTACGCTGCTGGCGTTCCTTATTCAGGCCCTCTAGCTTGGCCGCCAGCTCCTCGGACGTTTCGGGGGAGTCCGTCATCAGGAGCCCGTAGCTGGTGGAGGCGTGCTCGAGCCTCCCGGCCGCGTTGAGGCGAGGCGCTATGGAGAAGGCGATAGTCTCGGCGTCTATGGATTCCGCCCGGATGCCGGCGTGGCGGTAGAGGGCCAGGAGTCCCGGTCTCTGGGTGCGTCTCAGCTCCTTCACGCCTTCCCTGACCAGGAACCTGTTCTCGCCCTGCAGTGGCACAAGGTCGGCCACGGTGCTGAGGGCGGCCAACTCGAGGAGATCTTGGCTCCAGGTCCGTCCCATGAGGTCGTAGAGACCCTGGATCAGCTTGAGGGCCAACCCTGCGCCCGAAAGCTCCGAGAACGGGTACCCCGACGATTCCAGCTTTGCCGATATTATCGAGTGGGCCGGAGGTTGGATCACAGGAGGTATGTGATGGTCGGTGATGATCACGTCCATGCCAAGCTCCTGGGCCATGGAGACCTCGTTCACCGAAGTGATGCCGCAGTCCACGGTGATGAGCACCGACACACCTCTGCTCCTGAGCACCTGTACCGATTCCGGGTTGAGTCCGTGTCCCTCCGTTACCCGGTCCGGGATATAGGGGACGACCGTGGCTCCCAGGTCTTTCAGGCCCTGGGCCATCACGGCGGTGCCAGTGACCCCGTCGACGTCGAAGTCGCCGAAGACGCCGATGGCCTCGCCTCCAGTGATCGCCGAGCGAAGGCGTTCACAGGCCGGCTCCATGTTCGGGAGAAGCTGGGGATCGTGAAGGGCGGGGCTCAGAAACCGGTCGACGTCGGGTCTTGTGGTTAGGTCACGGTTTCGCAGCACCCTGGCGATGACTGGAGGAAAGTCCGCCAGCTCCGGGTCCGCCGTGGGCATCGGCGGAGGAATCCTCCAAGCTCTTTTTGGGGGCATCTCTCTGGGCATTGAGGACCCCATCTAGACAGAGTCGACAGTCTTGAATATGAGGACTGAGTTGTGGCCCCCGAAGCCGAAGGAGTTGCTCATCGCGATCTCCACGGACCTGGGGCTCGCTTTGCAGGGAGTGTAGTCCAGGTCACAGTTGGGGTCGGGATGCTCCAGGTTGATCGTGGGGAGTATTAGCCCGTGCTCCATCGTTTTGATGCAGGCCACCGCCTCCAGCGCCCCTCCGGCCCCCAGAAGGTGTCCGGTCATGGACTTGGTAGAGCTGATGGGCACACGGAAGGCATCCTCCCCCAGCGCCGACTTGATGGCCTGGGTCTCGTGCTTGTCGTTGAGGGGAGTGGAGGTACCGTGGGCGTTGATATAGCCGATGTCCTTGGAAGTTAACCCGGCCTTCTCGATGGCCAGCTTCATCGCTTTGGCGGCGCTGTAGCCTTCAGGCGACGGCTCGGTTACGTGGTGAGCGTCGGAGGTTGCAGCGTAGCCGATAAGCTCGGCCAGCGGCCTGGCCCCTCGCCGCATGGCGTTTTCCATGCTCTCCAGCACCAGGATGGCCGACCCCTCGCCCATGACGAACCCGTCTCTTTCGGCGTCAAAGGGCCGGCTGGCCCCTTTGGGGTCTTCGTTGTGGCGGGACAACGCTCGCAAGGAGTTGAAGCCTGACACCGCTATGGGGCATATCGGCGCCTCTGCACCCCCGGCGAGGACTATGTCCGCCTCGTCGCGGCGGATCATCTCCCACGCCTGGCCTATGGCGTCGGCGCCGCTGGAGCAGGAGGATACGGCACAGAAGTTAGGACCCATGGCGCCGGTCACCATGGAAACCTGGGCGGAGGCCATGTCGCCCAGCATCATGGGTATGAGGAAGGGGGTCACACGGCGTGGACCCTTCTCTCGGAGAACGTCGTACTGCTGGGAGAGTGTGATGATTCCGCCGATGCCGCTACCGACAATGGCCGCCATGCGGAAAGGGTCCACGGACTCCGGCCTGAGCTCCGCCGTGGCCATGGCTTCGGCTGCCGCCACCGTGGCGAACTGGGCGAACCGGTCCATGCGCCGCGCTTCCTTCTTCTCCATGTGGAGAGTGGGGTCGAAGCCCTTCACCTCCGCGGCGAAGGTGGTTTCGAAGCCGTCGTAGTCGAAGGCGGTGATGTGGTCGATCCCGGAAGTTCCATTGGCAAGGGCTTTCCACGTGGAAGGGACATCCAATCCCAGGGGACTTATAGCACCGAGGCCGGTAACGAAGACCCGGCCGCTCACCTCTGAAGCCCCTTGGCTGAAAGGGAGATGTCGGTCAGGCGATATCTTCGGCGCATCGAGGGGTTAAGCGGGTTTCCTGGATAGTTCAGATAGGCTGACGAGGGCGGTGTGCACCTCGTTGATGCGGTCGGAAACGGCTTCGCTGATCTCTCTGCCGGTGTTGGCTATCTGGAGCCGGTACTTCTGGAAGGCTTCGCTGGCCTCGTTGATGCGGCCCGATATGACATCTGGGAGCTCCTTGCCCGTGGTAGAAAGCTGGACCCGGTACCGGCCCAGAGCCTCGCTGATCTCGTTCATTCGGATGCTTACGGCCTCGGGGATTTCCCTGGACGAGTCGGACAGCGTCCGGAGCACCTCGCTGAACTCGTTGATCCGAGCCGATACCGCTCCGCTGGGCACTTTCTCCGCCGCCGTGGGCCTGAAGCTGGGGGATTTGATGATCCGGAATATGCGCTCGTAGAGCTTGTCCACGGGATTCAGCTTTGCGTGATATCTGTCGAACAGCTGTCCGGATTCCTCCATGCTCCACCGGTGGTCCTGGTGCACAAACTGCCGTCCGGTGTACAGGTGATAGGGCCGCATTCCGTATTCGGCAGGTACATTGCCTCTTTTGTCAGTGGGCAGGGGGCTTCCTTCGGCGTCCAGGGGCACCAGGTCCGTCCAGTTGGAGGTTGCCGGGAGAGGCGTCAGAAGGTTAGCAGTCTGGTACTTGCTGATCCCGGTGGCCCAGTCGGCCATACGCATGATGCCCTCTTCGGTGTCGTAGGGGAGGCCGATGATGGTCATGGCAACTATGGTGAAGCCCATGTCGTTCAGACGCACAACGTCCTTGTGCACCTGGCCCGGGTCCTGCCGCTTCCTCACTGCCTTCAGGTTCTCGGCGTTGTCCGACTCGACGCCGACGTAGAGCATACGAATGCCGGCATCGTACATCGCCTGGGCCAACTCAGGGTCCTGCCCGACCTCCGACCTGGTCTGGCATATCAGATACATGTCGTCGGTGTGACCGCGCCAGGCCTTGAGCCGCTCTAGCCGCTCGTTACGGTACTTGGTGGCCCGTAGGGGCGGCGGGTGCAGGTCGTCGGATATGAACACGCTGAACCTGCCGTCCCTGGAGGTGTGTATTAGCCCATCGGCGGCCAGCTGTCTGAGCTGGCGCAGGCGTTTGATCTCGGTCTCCCTGTTTACTAGGCGGTACCCCAGGAACTGCTGGATGACCTGGCAGTACGTGCACTTTTCGGTGCAGCCGCGGACGGTCTCCAGGACGCCTCCCGCCATGGGGTTGAGGGGAGTGAGGTCGCGCGTGGCCCGAAAATCGGGAAGTGTCACGAAATCGGGGGCGATCACCCCTGTCCTCGGGGTCTGGACCAGGTGTCCTTCCGACATGTAGGAGATACCTGGGACCATCAGCAGAGCCTTGTCACGAGCGCCCTTTCTATGGTTCAGCAGTACGTCGGAGAGCTGGCCGATGATGTCCTCGCCCTCGCGGTTTACAATGACGTCGAACTTCCCTACCCGCATGGCCTCTTCGGCGAGGGGGCTCATCTGAGGGCCGCCACCCACCATCAGGAGGTCCGGGTGGTACTGCTTGGCCAGCCTCCCGATCTCGTAGGCCCGGGGGGCCTCGTTGATCAGGGCGGTCACCATGAGGATGTCCACGTCGTCCAGGTCTTTGTCCGGGTCTATCTGACCGCTGCGGTCCTCGAACCATAGCTCGGTGTCGTAGAGATAGGGTCCGTTCCATTGCTTGAGGGCAGCGGACATGAAGAGCAAACCCTGCCGGGGTATGGCAACGAACTCGAAGTTGCCGCCCACCGACTCGGGCTGCAAAAGGACTACCTTCTTGGTCCTAGACATTAAAGGACTCCACAATCTGGAAATCCGTACCTCGGGTCCGGCCGTCGGGGATTCTAGCTGTGATGCCCGCCACCCCGTTCACTTGGCCGGAAGCAGAGACCGGTACACGTTATGGTACTTCTTCGGGCGAGGATTTCGTCTATTATACACGACGCAAGGCCCGGATGGGAATAGAATATCCGCGATCAGGCAGCCGAAACCAACGGACAGCCGCCGCGCTCACGATGCACCGCTCAATCTGGATGCGGCGCTCAAAGACCCCCTCAGCTCTGTGGGGAGCTCTATGCCATCCAGCTCCATCAGCTTCTCCAGGGTAGGGCGATCGGGGGTCCTGGCGAAGGCCTCCTCCTGGGTGATGTGACCTTCCTTCACCAGGGCGGCCAGCGCCTGGTCAAGGGTCTGCATGCCGTGCTGCGCCCCCATGAACATGTACGACCTGATCTGGTTGATCTGGTTCTGCCTTATGAGATTTCGTATGGCGGAAGTCCCGGACATGATCTCGAAGGCAGCGACCCGGCCTTTGCCTGAGGCCCTGGGAACCAGGGACTGATAGACGACCGACGTCAGCCCGATGCTGAGCTGGAACTGGGCCTGGGCCTGCTGATCTGCAGGCATGATGCCCACGATGCGGTCGATGCTCTCAGGGGCGCCATTGGTGTGCAGCGTTCCCAGCACCAGGTGCCCGGTCTCGGCGGCCGCCAGGGCCAGGGAGACCGTGTCGGCGTCCCTCATCTCCCCAACCATGATGACGTCGGGGTCTTGGCGCAGCGCCCGCTTCAGTGACTCGCTGAAGGAGTGGGTATCCCCACCCAGCTCCCGTTGAATGACCATGCTTTTCTTGTTTTGGTGGACAAACTCGATGGGGTCTTCCAGTGTGATGATGCGGCAGCTAATGTTCTCGTTGATGTGGTTGAGCAGAGCCGCCAGAGTGGTGGACTTCCCGCTGCCGGTGGGACCGGTGACCAGGACCAGGCCGGTGTGTCGCTCTACGATCCTGAGGCAGGAGGCGGGAAGGCCCAGTTCCTCTGGAGTGGGGATTATCGCGGCAAGGACCCTCAGGGACAGGCTGATGGTGCCTCGCTGGTAGCAGGCGTTGACGCGGAAGCGCGCCACACCGGGAAGCTCGAAGGAGACGTCAAGCTCCTTGTCCTCCTTGAAGGATGCGACGCTCCGGGCCGGGGCTACGGCGTCGAGGACCTGTTCCAGGTCTTGTTGGGTCAGGTCCGTTCCCCCCTGCACCATCTTCAGCGCGCCGTTGACCCTGACCACGGGCGGGTTTGCCGCGGCCAGATGCAGGTCGGATGCTCCGGCCTCGACGATATTGCGCAGCAGCAGGTTTATGTCCAGCACGTCACGAGCCTACCAACGTCTTCGTGTAGTCTATTATAGCAAGCTGGGGTTGGGGGGCACAAACCGCTCGGGGACATAGCTGGCGCCGGATTACAGGACCAGCCGGGCGTTATCCTCCATCTCCGCCAGGGCCTCGTCTCCCCATGGGCGCCGCAGCCAGATAGTGGCTCCGTCGGCGCCGGCGTCCTCCAGCTCCTTGAGCACCTTCCGATCCCGGAACTGGTCGGGGGTACCGAAGGCTATAATCTCTATGGATTCGGGATCGCGGACGGTCTCCGCGGCCATGTCGTTCAGGGTCTGCCGTCCCTGGCGTATCTCCTCGGGGGAGGTGTGAGTGGGCAGCCAGCCGTCTCCCCACTGTACGATCCGCCGGAACACCCTCGGGTTGTTCTGCCCGCCGAGGATGATGGGAGGGTGAGGACTCCGGGCGGGTTTCGGAAAGGACCGCACCGGCGGGAAGTCGTAGTACTCGCCGTGGTACTCGGACTCCTCTTTGGTCCACAGCTCCTTCATCGCCAGGACGGCGTCCCTGGTCTGGGACCAGCGATGGGTGTAGTCGGCGCCCATGATCTCCGTCTCTTCCTTGAGCCAGCCGGCGCCGATTCCGAAGAGGAACCGGCCGCCGGACTGTTGGTCCAGCGTGGCGACCTCCTTGGCCAAGAGGAGTGGATTTCTTTCGGGCACGAGGCAGACGCCTGTGCCCAGCCGGATGGTGCTGGTGGTCGCCGAGGCCCTTGCCAGGGCGAGGAAGGGATCCAGGGCCTGGCTGTAGTACCTGGGAATGGTGCCGTCTCCGGAGCCGGGGAAGGCGGAGGTGGTGTGTACCGGGATTATGGGGTGCTCGGGGACCCAGTAGGAGTCGAACCCCAGCTCTTCCGCCCTACGGGCCAGCACCGCTGGATCTGCGGCGGCGCCGGTTTGAAACACAAAAATGCCTACCTTCATCAAGGCTTCCTCCATCGTCCCGGCCCGATATACGGCTTCGCCGGAGCCGCCTGTTTGGAGTTGTCTCCGCTGTTGGAGTTGTCACGGGCTGTTGGAGTTATCACGGGCTGTTGGAGTTATCACGGGCTGTTGGAGTTATCACGGGAATGTAGAGAGATAGTAACATCCGAGGTGGCCTCAAACAACGTCGCATGGAGGCGACCGAAACCTTGCCTGGGCGCCGGAAGGTGGCGTAGAGTGTGGAAACCGTGGTAGCCACCAAGACATATGGGCGATATCGTTTTGTCATTGGGGGACTGATCCTGTGGGCCCACTTCGGGGCCGGCCTCAGCTTCCAGGCCGTCTCTCCGGTTCTGCCCCTGATCACCGACGACTACGGCATCGGACACACCGCAGCGAGCCTCCTCGTTGGAGCGGTGCTGATAATCTCCGGAGTTTTCGGAATGCCCGGGGGGTTCCTCGTCGGTCGGGTGGGTATCAGGAGGAGCTTCACCGTGGCATGGTTCATGGCGGGAGCGGTGGCCCTGTCCGCCCTGTCCACCGGGTTCGAAGCGCTGCTGGCGATGAGAATCGTGTACGGCCTGGGCATGGTGGCGATAACCGCGGCCACCGGGCCGCTGATCATGAACTGGTTCCGGCCCCGAGAGCTGCCTGTGGTGACTAGCCTTGTGGTAGCGGCCATGACCGTGGGCATGGTTGTTTCGGCGGCGGCGGTGGCGCCCCTGGCCGGCCCTCTGGGGTGGGAAGGCGCCCTGAGTGTCATGGGGGCGGTGGGTTTGGCGGGAGCCTTCGCATGGCTGGTGTGGGGCAGAATACGGGACGAGGCGGGCAGAGAGATCCCTCCGGTGAACTGGGGGGACATAAAGGCCGTACTGCGGAACCGCACCGTCCAGACGTTGGGCCTGGCCGACGCCTCCTGCTTCAGCATGTACATCGCATTGAGCAGCTGGCTCCCCACCTACTACCACGAAACCCGGGGCATGTCCCTGACGGAGGCCGGGTTCCTGTTGAGCCTGCTGCCCTTCATGGGAATATTCGCGGTCCTGCTGGGAGGGTTCCTCCCGTTGCGCGTGAGCCCCAGGAGGCTGTTCTTCATCGTTCCCGGGGTGTTGGCCGCGGTCGGTGCCCTGGGCTCCTTCCTGATCGACAACACCGTAGTCACCTACATCTCGGTAATGCTGCTTGGCTTCGGCGCCTGGCTGTACGTCCCTACCCTCCTCACCCTGCCCATGGAGCTGGCCGGAATGACTCCCCACCGGGTGGCCCTGGCCTGGGGATGGATCGCCACGGTATCCGGAGCCGGGGGTTTCTTGGCGCCCCTGGTAGTCGGCGCCCTCAAGGACACTGTGGACAGCTTCGTCCCGGGCTTCATCATCTTCTCGGTGCTGGCGTGGTTCCTGGTGGTGGCCGGCTTCCTGCTGCCCAGGACCGACCCTCGGGGTGCCGAGAGACTGGGCCAGTCACCATCGGCGGCACAGGCCCAAGAATAGGGTCGGGCCAGCGGGGATCACCGCCCTTGTTGGCCCCCGTGACAGCATGTTATCCTAGGTTTGCAAGCCCCCGTAGCTCAGGGGATAGAGCACTGGCCTCCGAAGCCAGGGGCGGGAGTTCGAATCTCCCCGGGGGTACCACTCGGCTTCACGATTCTTCAACCCCGGGGCGTGGCGCAGCGGTAGCGCGCCTGGTTTGGGACCAGGAGGTCGGCAGTTCGAACCTGCCCGCCCCGACCAGCCATAAACCAGCTACGGATCACCGGGCAACATTACGGCCTCGACAGCCCGTTTGACAGCAACCGGACTGACGTCACTTTCACCCGGTGCGCCTGAAAGCTGGGATCACGATGAAGCAGTCCGATCTCTCCTAAAGCGATGGGGGGGTATTCGGATCTGTCCTCCGCTAAAAGGCCCTATGCCTCCAGGGCCGAGCTGAGTTTGGTTTCTAGCAAAGCCATATGTTCCTTGCGCAGCTTCGCGACCTTGGGCTCGATCACAATACGACAGTAAGGCAGTTGGGAATTACGGCGGTAATACTCCCTGTGGTATTCCTCGGCCTCGAAAAAGGCCTCAAAGGGTACAACCTGGGTCACTATAGGACTCGTCCAAATCCCTTGGGTACCGATCTCGGATATCAGTGTAACGGCATCCTGCCTCTGGGTTTCTGAGTGATAGAAGATGGCGGAACGGTACCGGCTTCCTACGTCCGCACCCTGTCTGTTTATCGTGGTTGGGTCGTGGATGGTGAAGAATACCAACAGCAGATCACGATAGGAGATAATCGTAGGATCGAAGGATAGCTGCACTGCCTCGGCGTGACCAGTCCCTTCTGAACATACCTGTTGATATGTTGGGTTGGGGACATGACCGCCAGTGTAGCCTGGAACAATTTGGATCACTCCCCGGAGGCGCTCGTAAACGGCCTCCAGGCACCAGAAACACCCGCCAGCCAGCGTAGCTCTGTCATCAATAGTTTCCACTGATATGCCTCCATCCGTAGTTTTAGACCGGCAATGCCGACAGTATACCCCACGTCGCAATACCGACGGTCGGTTCTCCCACCCTCTGGCTAGCTTGGGGTTGTGGTTTAGGCCACGATTTCCTAGAATAGACAGTCCCCAGGATGCAGGTGACCGCTCCACTCTGTATCGCGAAGGTACACCGGTCACGTCCCCGGTCATACCCTAGGTAAGGAGCACAGCTATGGACATTGCCACTGTAGACCTCATTCTCACCACTACGCGGTCCGTGAAGAGACGTCTCGATCTCACACGGCCGGTCGATCCTGAAATAGTTCAGCGATGTATAGAGATAGCCCTCCAATCCCCTACAGGCTCGAACCTACAGGGCTGGCACTTCATGGTAGTCACGGACCCACAAAAACGGGCCGCATTGGCCGACATCTACCGTAGAAGCCGGGAGGCGATTAGAGAGGCTGTCGGAGGCCATGCGCCAACTTTCCGTGAAGGCGATCTGCGCGCCAGCCAGTGGCAGGGGATGATAGACGCCAGCGACTACCTGCACGAGATTCTGCATGAAGTCCCCGTGCATATCATCCCGTGTGTCGAGGGTACGATGGAGGAGGTGCCGAACCTCTACGCACCGGATAAGTTCAGGTCCTTCTACGACGCCACCATCTACGGATCCATACTGCCGGCCGCATGGTCCCTTATGCTGGCCCTCCGAGCGCGCGGGGTGGGATCTTGCTGGACCACCGTCCATTTGGTATATGAGAGGGAGGCCGCCGCCGTCCTGGGAATCCCGGATCACGTTAGGCAGACGGCCCTGCTTCCGGTAGCCCACTATACCGGCACCGATTTCAAACCCGCCAGGCGTCGCCCCGCACAGGAAGTGACACATTGGGACGGCTGGAAGCAGGAACGATAGGTTTCAGGAAAGAACGACAGGAGGTATCAACATGAAGCGTGGATACATAGACACTCCCGAGGGCCAGGTTTACTATCTGACTGAGGGCGATGGCGAGCCGCTTATGATGCTGCATCAGGGTCCGCGGTCCTCCCGGATGTACGGCAAGCTGATCCCTCATCTGTCGGGGCGGTACCGGGTCATTGCCATGGATATGCTGGGGTACGGCCGATCGGACCGGCTGCCCGAGAAGCTTCCGACTAACGGAGTACGCTTTCTAGCCCAGAACGTGGTCCATACCCTGGATGCTTTCGGTCTCGACAGGGTCCACCTGTTCGGCCTCCACACCGGTGCCGGCATAGCGGCGGAGGTGGCCGCGGCATCCTCGGACAGGCTGGTGAGCCTGTGCGTCTTCGGCTTCCCCTACGTTGCGGACGAGGACGAGCGGAAGGACTATTTCGCGTCGAGGGAGGGAGGCGATATCTACTCCAGTTTCCCCTCCTATACCAGCTCCAACGACGGTTCCCATATGGCCAGGTTGTGGATGCGGTCCTACAGCGAGATAATCCGTCTGTGGCTTCACACCGCCAATGCACCTTCGGAGCAGCTTCACCCGATGCCCATACGTTCACCCCACCTGTTCATGACCCCCGATCACCTCGAGTTTCTCCAACGGTGGGTCCTCGACTCCCTGGAGATAGACAATAACATGGGGGCGATCTACGACGCGCTGTTCAACTACGATTTCCCGTCCCGACTCCCCCTGATTCAGGCTCCCACGCTCCTCATAGATCCGGACAGCCCGTATGAGAACTACTTCTGCCGCCGTAACGAGATGGTGAAGGAGATCATCCCCAACTCCGAAGCGGCCGTGCTGCCGGAGTCCGACGACAATGCGGCCGAGTTCAAGGTACCTGAACTGGCGGCGATGATGCTGGATTGGCTCGGAAGGCATCCACTGTGAGGGCGCATGTCTCTGCCGTAACCGTTCCTTTGAGTTTTCGAGGGTGCGCTGCTATAATTAGAGCTACTTCGCGGTAACTTTGCCGCTCGCTTTTCTTTCGATCTCGATACCCTAGTAAACCTTTACTCCTCTTTTAGGAGGGGCTGAAATGCTGCCAGAGGTCAGGCTGGTCAAAGTCACCAGGGACGACATAAAACGCATCGCCGAGTGGCTGGAGGACGATGAGGTCAGCGCATCCTGGTACGGCGCCAACGAGGAGGGTGAGGCCCTGCACATCAGCTACTCTCCGAAACAGATACTGGAGGCGTCGGATCGTGAATGGGAGGAGGTCTTCGGCAGCGAGGTGCGGAAGATCTTCTCGGTGCTTACCGCCGACGGAGAGCATATCGGCGAGGGGCAGATGGTGATAGAGGCCCCTCTGTGGGAAGCCCAGCTGTTTATCCTGATCGGACGCAAGGACCTGTGGTACCGGGGCTATGGCACCGCCGGCCTGGTCCGTCTGTTGGATATGGCCTTCTACGACCGCGGCCTTCACCGGGCTTGGGTGGACGTCCCTGAGTACAACTTACCTGCGATCCACATGTGCGAGCGCATCGGGTTCCTGCTCGAAGGGCGGTTGCGGGGTACCCACCTCAAAAGTGGTCAGTGGTACGACTCCCTGGCGATGGGGCTCCTGTCCAACGAGTACGCCCGGCGCCGTGCCCGTCTCATGGAAGAGGCGGAGGAGCCGGCCCGTTAGGACCATGCCGGCGTCTCGTCGGCCTCCAGCGTGGATCACGCCATGATGGGGCCCGGCATGTCCCCCGGCGTTCGGCCGGACGTTACCTACCTCCTGATCGCCCTGAACATCGTCGCCTTTATCTACCTCCTGTTCCTGAGCGACCTGGACAGGAACATCTTCTTCTACAAATACGGCCTAATCCCGGAGGAGCTGTCCAAGGGTATCGAGCTGACAAGGCCGGCCGGGCAGCCCGGCCCTGACATAACCTCTCCCATCCCTGCCTGGGGGACGGTGTTCACCTCGATGTTCGTTCACACGGGCGTATTTCACATCCTGGCGAACATGCTTTTCCTCTTCGGGTTTGGCGGGTATGTAGAGCACAAGCTGGGCCACGTCAGGTACCTGATCTTCTACCTGGTGGTAGGTGTGGCCGCCGCCTGGACCCAGGTAGCCACCGACCTGGACTCCCAGGTTCCCGTCGTCGGCGCCAGCGGCGCAATTTTGGGTGTAGTGGCGGCATACCTGCTATCCTTCCCCTACAGGCACTCCGCGGCGCTCGCGCTGCTATTCATGTTAGTCATACTGCCCCTGCTCCTCGATATCGGCTCCTTCAGCCCCGTGGGCTCGGGTACCGGAATAGCCTACATGGCCCACCTTGGTGGACTGGTAGCGGGCGGCCTGCTCATGGCTGGGTTCAAGTACATCAAGAAGGAGCCCATCCTGCCGGGTGGGCGCTGGCCTCCTTGGCGACAGTTGGGATAGCATGATAGCGGCCGACCCCGAGGGTCACCTGGGGGAGAAGCCTTGATCCCCATATCCGATGCGGGCGCCGTTCACATAGGGCGGCCCTATGTCAACATCGCACTGATCGCGATAAGCTGCCTGGTGTTCTTCTACGAGCTCTTCCAGGGGGGCTTGGATCGGGACATCTTCTTCTACAAGTACGGCCTGATCGCCCGCGAGTTGACATCCGGGGAGGCGTTCGACACCCTCCGCGCCCTCACCGCCGCAGGACGAATTGTAGAGGTTGACGTTGCCACTCCCATACCCACCTGGGGGACCGTGTTTACCTCCATGTTCGTTCATGGCGGCTTCGTCCATCTGATCGGCAACATGATGTTTTTGTGGGTTTTCGGGGACAACATCGAGGCCCGGCTGGGCCATGTTAAGTACCTTCTCTTCTACTTGGGGGCCGGGGTCGCCGCCACGCTGGCCCAGGTTGCCACCGACACCGATTCGGAGATACCCCTGGTTGGGGCCAGCGGCGCCATTTCCGGAGTTTTGGGCGCCTACCTGCTGTTGTATCCCTACAATCGGGTCACCACCCTGGTCATCTTCTACTTCTTCACCGTCATTCAGGTACCCGCGGTGCTGCTGCTGGGGTTCTGGTTCGTGCTCCAGCTATTCAACGGCCTGGGCTCTATTGGCCCGGCGGCCTCGGGAGCCGGCGTGGCTTACATGGCCCACGTGGGAGGCTTCGTGGCGGGCGTGATATTCGCGGTGGGCTACAAGCTGCTGATCCGGGAGCCCATCTGGCCGCGGGGAAGCTGGCGAAGTCCCTGGAGGTATTAAGTACCTTCTGCCGAATCCGCCAGGTTCAGCGGTTCCACTGGGGTCCCCGGTGGTCGACAAGCTCACTATGAGTGGGAAAGTGTCCTTCGCTCGCACCGAGTTCGTCTAAGAACGCCCGCTCCGGTGCCACGCTTGGAGAGGAACCCGCTGGTCAGTCGAAGTCGGTGGGCAGCTCCGGATGGTGATAGTGCTCGTACACGCGGTCGATCTGGGCGGGAGTCACCCTGAACGGGGACAGCTCGGGTATCGCGCTGCGGGGAAAGAATCCGACCTCGTAGGTTTCTTTACCATCCGAAGTCCCGACTTCCTCAAGCTCACATCTGAAGAACAAATGGTAAACGTGAAACGGGCGGGTGGGGGCGGGTCCGTGCTTGTTTCTGTCAAAGACCATCAGCAGCTTGACCGCCCGGGTGCGGCATCCGGATTCTTCGAATACCTCCCGGACAACCGCCTCGCTGGGCGACTCGTCGGCGTCGGCCCATCCTCCCGGTATCGCCCAGAGGTTGTCGTGGCGCTCCCTAACGAACAGGAGGGAGTCGTCCCGAAACACCGCGCCTCTAACGGCCACCTTCGGAGTTGCGTATCCGACTTCCGCTGCGAAAAGGTCTCTCATGTGCTCGAAATCCGTATCGGAATACGTTCCGGCGATTTCCGCCGCGATGTCGCGAAGGGACTGGAATCGCTCCTGGTCGAAGGGATTTTCAGTGTACGCGAGACCGTTTTGAGCAAGCGTCTGCAGCCGCATCACCCAGTCGAGCCATTTGGGATCCATAGTCGTATCTTTCTCCGGCAGAGGGTAGGGGCATGGGGATAGAGGAGGGCACCAGGTGCACTTCCCGCGGCCTGTGTGAGTACCCATCGGTCGGACTGCTTATAGATATAGTGCGGTCGTCAGGCCCGGACCACCGGGAGTCGCACGACCCTTGCCCCGGGGGCCTCCCTCCTAATCCACTTTCCTACGAGCCAGTATCCTCCCGAAGGTATCTTGGATCTTTAACACGTCACGCGGGGCCTTCCCCTGGGCTTCCATCCATTTCCAGGCCACCTGCTTGTAGTCAGTGATCCCCTTTCCCACGCAATCCTCGGCAAAGGCAACCTGTTTTTTCTTGGTCTGTGAGCTGCCGAGCAAGGGAGAGAAGAAACTGCGGATTACTCTACCGACCATCATCAGACCACCTCCGCCTGACCCTGCCGTCGGCGCCTTGACGCG
>CBDFKU010000007.1:0-24445 GCA_965248975.1 Dehalococcoidia bacterium | reverse complement strand
GTTCATCACCGCCTCGTCGAAATCCAGACTCAGGGACACCGAGCCGTCCAGGGCGATAAAGTCGATGATGACGTGATCCTCCAGAGAGACGTGGGGGTCCAGCTCCATCGTCACAGATGTCGATGGAGCCCACTTCAGGCTAGTTATGGTCGTCTCCACGCCCCCCACCAAGAACGTGCTGGGCTCTATCACTCCGTCGCCCGGGGAGAATCCTATGGCCCCATCCATCTTCACGGGGTCGAAGAAGGCCTCGTGGAGCGTGCCCCTCGGCGACTCCACGCTGACTCTCCAAGGGTTAGGGCCAAATATGTAATTACACGGTATCTCAACATACAATTGCTCGTACTTGTCGAACGTGTAGGTGCCGCCGGGCAGGGGTCGCGCGGTTGTATAGGAAAGGTCGTCAACGCTGGGGTCGGAGATCTCGACCAGAAAGAGATCTTCGTCGAGTCCCGTTATCCAATGCCTATCGTATTTGTCACCTCTGCTACGCACCCCACTCTTGGGATAGAACTCGCTCCCCGCCGGAAGCCCCGAGGCAATCTGTACGTCGGTTGTAGGAGGTGTAAATGGCCCGTGCTTGTCTTCCCGTGCTCGACGGTATCTCTGGGATGCGAATTTATGGACAAGGCAGTCCTCGTACCCGTCAATACCCTCTCCATCTCTCAGCAGCACATCCATGACCTTTATGCTGTCACGCAGCTCCCCAAGGGTGATCACGGGCAGTTTCCCGTCCGCTCCCGGCTCTGAGTCCGTGAGGAACACCCGCTTCCCCGGTGAGGAATCGTCCCTGGGCAACCAGGCTTTGTTGTCGCTGTCCACGGAATACTTCCTATAGGTGCCCGTAACCAGGTGAGACAACGTGAACCGGTATCTCGATTCCGACGGACCCAAGGCGCCCAATCCCTGCTTCAGGAAGACCACCGCCTCAGTATCATCCCACGCTCTGTTTTGTAGCTCCAGCAACCTTTCCACAGCCTGTTTGACTATCTCCTCACTCAAGAAGGTTTGTGAAGCAGGGTCTTCGACGATTATCTCAGTGTCCCCGGCACCCTTGAGATACTCGATCGCCTTGAAGCGCATCTCCACGTAGGGCAGATAGGTGGGGGCTACGCCCTCGTCGCTGGGTATGGTCATCCACTTTCCAAGCACGGATATGGGTTTCACCACCGCTATTACGTCTGCGTAAAATATACGCTCCTCCAACGAAGTGGTGCCCTGGTCAATCCAGGAATGGCCTCTCGTTTGAGGGGTTGAGGTGGGCACCAGCAGTCCCGTTATGGGGTCTACTGCCTCCGTCGGCGTTGGTGCTGTGGTAGGGTCCGGGCCCACCGGGTCCGCCGGCGTTGGTGCTGCCGTGGGGTCCGGGCCCACCGTCTCCGTCGGTGGTGGTGCTGCCGTGGGGTCCGGGCCCACCGTCTCCGTCGGTGGTGGTGCTGCCGTGGGGTCCGTATCCACCGGGTCCGTCGATCCGCACGCCGAGACAAGCAACGCACTGACCGTGACGAGCAACAGAGACCAGGCCATCGCCGGTTTCAAGACTAGGGTCCTGAGCCGCATGTGATCAAGGGTCATTGTTCACCTCTATGCCAAGGGCCGTAGCACCGCGCCATCCCGCGCGCAGACGACAACAGTCCTTACGAACCTGTTGAATACCCGCATCAATTCCTTGGAGAACAGCGCTTGTCCAAGAGGTACATGCCAACCCTGGCTGTTTTTGTGAACCGTAGACGGCACCAGCCTGTTTCGCCACGGCTTCTAATGCTCCTGAAGGCACTTGACCGTTCGATCGCCGAACCCCCAAGACTCTGCAGGGGGAGTTAGAAAGTAGCTATATCGCCGATCGCAGCTTTCGTTGGCTCGTTGCTGGAAGAAGTTCTCTCCAGGGTATTGGTCGGCGTCTGCAACGTCGAACGAGTTGAGCACCCGGTATTGCCAGGTTTCGGCACAGGGCACTATTACAACTGTCGCAATACTGATGCCTTCGGGCAATGTGGAATTGATGCAGTCGCCATCTCGGATACGCTGGGCCTCTGAATCGCAGCCGACGAATGCGAGTGACATGACTAGCAGGCTGCTGAAAAACCCTCAGGCCAGGTCTGGGCTGTCTTCTGGCCAGCGGAAAGCGTTATTGGCATAATGGTTATGCGCCTTGGCGTGAATCAACAAGCCATACACGTTGGATATCGTCGGGTGTTCACGGCCCGGTCCGGTACGGTCTGTCAGAGACCCCCTTTATCCGCAGCCTGCTAGAACTAAAGCAGCCACGGTCATCGGCGCACCGTTTGTGACACACATCAGTTTTGCTTCTCCGATGCCATTGGTTGTCTTGTGAAACCTAGCCCATTAGCGCCCATTCTGAGAGCCGGACGTAGTCAACCTCTAGCCGGTCGGACCAGTTGAGGCGTCAGATTGCCTCCAGCACGACCTCGCCCTCGGTTGAGACGATGCCTTGGTTAGGCGCTACCACCCTAGCCAAACGGGGAACATATAGCAGTTGTCGCGCCCCGGGCTCACCCCGTCACATCCGCTTCGTAGGTCTGCTCCCTCGAACAGTCCTCGACCTTGCAGGCGTAAGCTGGCTCTGGAAGGCGGCCTTGGTCCTTCGAATTGGTCGTTGGGGCGCTATCCATGTGATCACCCCTTTCGGAGACAAAGTTTCCCTAGCTCCGCGGGACATGTCCTGCGAAATTTAACCTCGGATGGTGTCCCGTTCCTTGTCCCGTCGCAGCCGCTCGCTAGCTACGGCCTTGTGCCTACGGGACTGTCCCGGGACTTGTCCTGCAAGGACGGGACGGGACAACACCCCCCTTTTAAGGGGGTGTCCCGTCCCGTCCCGTCAGTGGTCCCATCCGGTATGTTGAAGCCCCCAGCGGTTGCCCGGCAGCTTTATAAATCTGCTGTCCCGGTGCAAGGCTTGCCTTATCGTATTGGGCTTGGCTTGGAGGTCCTCAGCAAGCTCCTCCACTAACAGAGGGTTATGGCGAGCCTGCTTAATCGCACCCTGGATGCGGTCGGCTATGCTCAGATTCTCCTCCAGCTCGGGGACGTCCCTCACGTCCTCACGGCTCAGGGATACCTCAGCTCCGTCGCTCAGGAACTCCAGACGAAGCCCCATGGGCTTGATGAGACGGCCGTCGTTGGCCTTCTCATGGAATAGACCGATGTGGGAGACCTGTTCGGGGGATTCCCGGATCTCTCCAGTATGCATCTTCAGCATCTTTTCGGAGCGGTTAGGCGCTACCGCTCTGGCCGCCAGCGGAAGTGCTCGCCGGGGAGTCTGCCTCCTCGTCGATCTTGCGGAACTCTTCCTCCAGCTTCGCCAGGCCTTCCGGGCTGACCGTGGAGTAGTCGAAATCATCCCCCAGCAAAGCAGACACCTGCGCTTTGTATGGGTCAAGAATCCAGGTTGTAGTTCCGTTTCGGTTCTTCCGTTTCTTGATAGGCATTACTTCTTAATTACCTCCATTTTGTGTTTCTTGACTCCTTTGAACACCACCTCGTCCTCACCGCTGAAGGACCCGAAGGTGTTGTTGACACGGTCCGTTAATACTAGTTTATCAGTTGGCACCTTGCTCTGCACTCTGATGGAACCGTGGCCGGCGCTAGAGAAGACTCCAGGATCAAAGGTCCAAGAGTAGGTCGGTGGATCGTCCAGCGTCAGTACCTCGCCGATCTTGCTTTTGTGCAGGTTCAGGTGCTTGACCTGGTCGGGGGGCCAGGTCCGGTATACAGTGACTACCTTCTGGCCGGGATGCTGCATGTGGAGCACCGTCCGGTTGGCCTCGCGGGTAACTTTGAGCCCTTGGACCAGCAACGGGCCGGCCTTGCTATTGATGGACTTGTGAAGCTCCGCCGTTTCGGCTTCGGCCTTGGATGAGGGCTTGCGCCCCTCCTCGGCTAGGAAGGTATTGAACTTCTGTAGCCGGCGCAGTTCCTGGTCCCCCGTATCCTCGAGCTCACCTGCTCCCCACCGTATTAGCCGGCCGCCCGGCGTGTCGGTGCTCCCCTTCCACTGCTTGTAGGCCTTGGCAACGGCGTTGGAGGCTGAGGTTCCCTTGGCCTTGCCCAGCTCGGCCTGCATGACCGCAGTCTGCAGTTGCTTCTTGGCGCTAGCGCTCCCATGGGGAGTGAACACCGATGCATGGTCCATCAAGGACTCCACAGAGTCCGGTTTCAGGTTAACGGCCTTCTTCAGCTGGGCCAGCGATTCCTCTTTCTTGGCCTCCTTGTCGAGCACCTCCTGCACGATGTAGTCCCTTCGCTGTTTCAGCCGGCTCTTTAGGAACTGGGGCAGGTCCTTAGCCCCGTCCCCAAACTCCGAGGCCGGGTACTGGGGTGAGGTCTTCGGTATCTTCATCAGGTCCACTGCCTGGTCGATCTGATGGTCGCTGATCCGGGCGAGCTTGTCGGCGCCGGCTTTCAGCTCTTTGGCCGAGAGCCCAGCGAAGACCTTGGCTGCCTGGGGATTGGTGCCCGGGTTGAGCATGGTCTCCAGCTCCGGCACGTGGGGCGGCAGGTGTTTCCCCTTTCCTTGGGCCCGGAAGATCAGGCTTCCGCCTAGGTCGATGCGATAAGCCTTGCCCCCCTCCGCCTTGACCACGTTATCAGCGGACATCCCGATCACGTCCCAGTTGGCCAGCCAGGCATCTACCGCGAAGTTCTCCCTCACGTCCGGGTGAGCTTTCATCTGGGCGATGGTCATAGGCGTGGCCTCGTCCAGCCAGTCGGACATCACCGCAGTCTGCCCGTTGAGCTCGATGGGCCTGGAGATGGGGACCGGCACCCCCGCGTAGGTGTACAGCAGGGCCACCAGAGCTTCCATCCTTGCCCTGGCCTCGCTACCCGACCACTTCACGTAGTGGAAGCTCTGCAGCTTCTTGTCCTTGAACAGCCCACCCTCGTTGCTGCCCTTCTTCCCCGACACCTGCATCAGGTCCTGGTCCCAGTTCTTGGAGCCTTGCACCATCTGGTCGTCTTGCTCATCGATGACCTTCGAGGTGGGCACTGATTGCTTGGGAAGGGCCTGATCGCCCGATTTGACCGCCTCGATGGTGGCTGCCAACTCCGACTCCCCCTCGCCCTCCTGGATGGGGGTGCCGAGCATCTGGGATTTGAGCTCAGCCACGGCGTTGGCGATAGCGGCTTTCTTTGCCTGTGCCAGCATCTTGGCTTCCATATCCTGGCCGAGCTTCTCCAAGGCTGGGAGGCCGTCCTGGGCCGCTGCCTCCAGCTTCTTCACGTTGGCCAGCGTGATGAGGGGCTTGTCCTTGGGGTCCTTGGGGACGTCCTGCAGGGACGGCTTCGCAACGGGAGTGGTAGCGCCTAACTGTTGTGGAGCTTGGGTAGCGCCTAACTCGGTCGGCTTCGTACCGGGGGCGCTGCCCGTCTTCTTGCCCGCTCCCGAGGCGGTCTTTGGGGTCTTCTTCTTCGCGGGCCCCGGCGCCATAAGGGACGCCGCCTTGCCCACCTTGATTTGCTTGACCGGAATTCCCGCCTTTACCTGTGCCTCAACGCTCTTCACCATCTGGCTGGACGACGGCTTTAGCTCTTCCTTCAGCTCCGGGGACACCCAGGGTACGAACACACGCTTGGTCTTCGAGCCCTTACTGGCAAGGGGGACGGAGAAATGGTGACCGGGGACCAGACCGTTGGATCCCAGTTTCCCCAGGTAGGCCAGGTGCTGGGAGATGACCTTCCCATCCTTCAGCTTCACGGACTGTTGCAGATAGGCGTAGGGGCCGTATCCCTTGATCGTCTTCCACGCTATCTTGACCATTCCTCTGAGCTCCATGGGTTAGGCGCTACCAGCCCTTCGTGTGTCTTTGCTGAGCACAGTTTTGGAGAGCCATGGGAGAACGGCCTAGAAGGCCGCATCCTCCCAGATGGCGACGTACATAGTGACCTGCTGTCCGGCGGCGTTGCTGTTGTACACCGCTTCATAGGGCAGGACCGTGATCCAGTTCCCGCTTCTCCCGATCCTCACCATCAGGTGGCTTCCCAGGGCGTCCCAGTCCTTGAGCACGGCACAGTACTGGGCGTCGTCGACGAGGAGCGACTTGGCCCCACTGAGGGAGGAGGGCTGGGAAGGGACGGTCCATCCGGAGGGGCAAGCCTGGGTCATCAGAGTGTAGTGGGCCGAGTGCATGGTCGTGGTTAGGCCGTTGAGGGTCTGGACCGGGATGATCACCGAGATGGAGAACACCGTCGACGTGGAGGATAGGACGTTGACCGCAGAGCCGGTGGCGATGGCGTCGCCGGTGGAGTTGAGGGAGCCTACGGCGGCGGTGACCGTGTGACGTGAAACCCCAGTCGGGACGGGCGCGAAGTCCAGGCCGGCCTCGTCCTCCCGGACCACGACGGCCTTGCCGGCGTGGCCGGCGTACCCGCCAGGGGTATCGGTGAGCCCGGTGAAGGGTATCCCTGCGCCCAGCCACACCGTAGCCGCGATGGCCCCGGCGATCACCAGCAGCAGGACCGCGGTGATCTGCGGCCTGGTCATCAGCTCGCACCCCCTCTCAGCGTTCTAAGGCCCGACCGTATGGGGCCCGCGATCCCCATGGCGGTGGTTGCCGCGAGCACCAGCACGATGATCAGCTGCATATCCTCGTCGGAGGCCGCGAGAATCTGGCTGTACAGGTCCCAGTTGTAGATGATCGAGTGTATGTACCCCACCAGGGCGATGGCGGTGAGGGCCTTATCGGCCCAGTGCTCTGGTTGGGCCGCATAGCTCGCGTAGCCGTAGAGGGCGTGCACGCCTATTACGAGCACGACGGCGATGATCCAGGGGTGGTCGTGCTCAATGAACCGGCCGGCGGCGGCGCCGACGGCGTATATGGCCAGCCAGCCAAGGCATGACTGCATTGCCCTACCCTCCGTGCAGGATCAAGATCAGGACCACTACGGCCAGCATTCCCCCCGATATCGCCCAGGGCCATATGGAAGCGGCGAAGTCCTCCTCCTTGTCGGGCTCCTGGTTCTCCTCTCCCGACCTCAAGGCAAGGTGAATGTGGTTGAACCGGTTCTTTGCGGCTGTCTCCCCCATGCCTCCGTTGTCGATGTCGTACTCGTAGAACTGGGCGAAGGACCGGATGCCGGTGGCAGTCTCGCCCGGCGAGACCCGTAGCCTCACGTAGGCTTTTGGGTCCATGATCCCCGTGTGGCCGTCGGAGCCGCCGATGCAGTTCTGGTGGTGGTAGAGAGCCAGCCTGGGCAGCCAAACGGTGGTCATGTCGGTATAGGCGCCGGAGTCGCCCATGGTGCGCCGCTCCATGGCGAAGGCCTGGATGTAGGTCTGGCGGAACACGACGAAGACGAAAGCCCCCACCGCGGCGGCGGGGGACAACAGCACCGGCAGGGCCAACGCCGCCCACCAGGGGGCATTGACCGTGATCATCAAGGCCAGCGATCCTACCAGCGACACGAGGACGTATAGCCCGAAGGTCTTGACGAAGACCCCGAAGCGATCGACCTTGCTGTTGGTGACGTCGCCCAGGAGCTTCCACCTGCGGTACAGCGTGTAGGGATTCATGAAGGCCTGGGTGTACCGGACGATGGTGGGCTTTACGTCATAGCGCGCTTTTTGGACCTGCTCGTCTATCCACGCCTGGTCGAGGACGGTCTCGGCTTTCGTCTCGGCTACAGCCATGGGACCATCCTCTTCGGGGCTGCCCCGAGCCTCCCGTTGCCCGTTGTGTCGAGAGAAGACCCTGGGAAAGTCCCCAGTGGGGCGGTGGAGGACTCCGCCGGTGCAGGGGTAGGCACTGGAGGCAAGACCTCCTCCGCCCCCGTCTTGGTTGCCATGTACCAGATCATGGCCGTGATCAGCAAGGCTCCCGTGATAAACATGGCGATGTAGGAGGGTGGGACGGCAGCGAGTCGCCAGCGCCGCGGTGTCTGGCCCATGTATGCTGCGGTCCACATCGAGGGGATGGTCTTAAGTAGGAACTCGCCGTCCATGCCCGGGTCCTGGGGAGGGGTGGTCTCTACGTACATGGAGCCGTCGGACACGGGCTGCCGGCCCTCCTCTCGATAAGACCAGCGCCGTGTGGGGGAGCGGGCGGGGAAGCCCAAGGCGTACTTGTACGACAGGATGCTGTCGTGGAACTTGACGGCGGAGCTGTCAAACCGCATATCGCCGTCGGCGGTAAAGACGAGAAGGCGCTCCTTGTTCTGCTGCTGGGGCATGCTATCTCCTCCTGTTGCGCTCCTTGGGAACGAAGGTAAGGGAGCCGGGCTTCTGGGGCTGGTCGTAGTCATCGCGGCGCCGTGCTCGCCGCCGCCTGCGCCCGCGCCTGGCGATGGGGTCTGCGTAGGCGCGGCCTCCGGCGCTCTCTATCTCCAGGTTGGCGGCCCGGTATTGCCTCCCCGAGGTGGACTGCGCTCCTCGTTCCGTGACGCGGAACGTCTCCAGGTTGGCCTCTGAGGCCGGCTTCGAGGTGTGATCTCCGCTTCTCAGGTCCAGGCGATTGAGGCTGTGGGATATCCACTCCACGGCGTGGGGATGGGTGCCAGAGGTTCGGGGCGCCTCGGGTCTCGGCAAGTGGATACGTATCCTGTTGCGCGGCGTCCCC
Source organism: Dehalococcoidia bacterium (assembly GCA_965248975.1). GTDB lineage: Bacteria > Chloroflexota > Dehalococcoidia > Lucifugimonadales > JAGWBF01 > CBDFKU01. The sequence continues at coordinate 15,872 of CBDFKU010000007.1, read as the reverse complement.
GTGGGTGTTGGTGTGGGTGTCTCCGTAGGTGTTGGCGAGGGCGTCACCGTTGGAGTCGGCGTCCCCGTGGGTGTTGGTGTGGGTGTCTCCGTAGGTGTTGGCGAGGGCGTCACCGTTGGAGTAGGCGTCACCATTGGAGTAGGCGTCACCGTTGGGGTAGGCGTCACCGTTGGGGTAGGCGTCCCCGTTGGGGTAGGCGTACCCGTTGGGGTAGGCGTCCCCGTTGGAGTCGGCGTCACCGTTGGCGAGGGCGTCACCGTTGGAGTCGGCGTCACCATTGGAGTAGGCGTCACCGTTGGAGTCGGCGTCACCGTTGGGGTAGGCGTCCCCGTTGGGGTAGGCGTCCCCGTTGGGGTAGGCGTCCCCGTTGGGGTAGGCGTCCCCGTTGGGGTAGGCGTTACCGTTGGAGTCGGCGTCACCGTTGGGGTAGGCGTCACCGTTGGGGTAGGCGTCACCGTTGGGGTAGGCGTCACCGTTGGGGTAGGCGTACCCGTGGGTGTCTCTGTGGGCGTACCCGTGGGTCTGACGACCAGACCCGTCTCGGCTGCTGGGTCTGCCGTCGGGTCCGAGCTCCAGGTGTTTGCCGGCCGAGTGACGACGGTCACGTTAGCGGCAGGCATGTCTCGCGTTATCGTCCCCGTGGGTCTGACGATCGCGACGTTAGCGGCAGGCATATCTCGCGTTATCGTAGGCGTCACCGTGGGTGTAGGCGTCACCAGGGTAGGAGCGACCAGACCGGAAGGCGTGGGCCCCCACCTGACGCTGCCGTAATCGTTCGGTGTGACGAGACGACCGCCTGGGTCGAAGGAACTGGGAGACACAACTAGAGGCCGCGTGGGGCCTAGATCCCCCGGAGGGGTGGTGGGCGGCGAAGGGTCGGGCGTCCCGGCGCTTGAGGGGCCGCCGCGCGAGCCCCCCCGGAGGCCCCCACGGAGGGCCCCTCCCACAAAGGGCAACCCGGACATGACGATGCCGGACCCGGCGCCCGATGCGGCCCCTGTCAAGGGGTTGCCGCCGTGAATGCCCTCGGCTGCCCCGGCAGACACAGTGCTGACCACGACCTCTTTCCCCAGGTTGCGCCTTGTGGGGGATGGGCCGCGCGTCAATAAGCGCTCTATGCCCACTTCGGTTGGGGCGGTCTTGGCGCTACGGATGACGTCGGAAATATCCGGGACCGGGGATCCGCCGCGGACGGTCTCGAGAGCGCTTTGCGCTGCCACGTCCGCGCCAAACTCGACGCCCACGTGCTTGGCCTGGGTCTTCGCGCCGGTGGCCACCATCTGCCTTGTGACCTGCCCAGCCGCCAGCGCCGCACCACCTGCCAGGGCTGCCGGGATTGCAGGCAGCAGCAGTATTTCCATGCGGTTGGCCCAGACAGGATGATAGGGGTTCGGCACCCTCTCCCCCGTTAGGGGGTCTGGGATATATGGCTGGTCACTGGTTAAGCGCCTCTGCAGCCATTGCTGCGCGCCATCCCACCCATATTCGGCCACGGCGGAGCGGAATGCAGGGCCCAGATCAGGATCGTCTAATGCGTGGAGATTTGCCGTCCCGGGGATGAACAGAGAAGGAGTCGTGCTTTCCCCTGGTGGCTTGGGCGAGGAGAACTCCGGCGCGGGGGCAAGCTGGGGTACGGCGGTGGCAGAGCGATCCTGACGGGTGTAGACGCCCGGAGATACCATGGAGAAGTCGCCTATCGTGCCCCGGGGATTGAAGACTCCCGAGCTGAAGGCCGAGTATTCGATGGGCTCAGGGTGGCGGTCCCGTTCAGCCTGGTATGCTCCTGTGGCCCGTTGGCTCTCCAGACTGGGGGTGGGGTCTTGCCTGCGTTGTGCATCCACGGCGTCGGGGCTAAGGACCACAGAGGTGTCCTGCCTGCGTTGAACATCTTCGGCGTCGGGGCTGAGGGCCAGAGAGGTGTCCTGCGAAGCTCCCGGTCCCTGTAGACTGGCCAGAGTGGGGGTGCGTTTTGCCCTACCTTCTTCTGCCCTGTCTACGCCGCCATTCGCCGCTCTCCGGTCGACGTCGCGCGTCCCGGCGCCGTCTATGGCGTCGGGGCTTATAGAGGTATCCTGCCTGCGTTGTGCGTCCACAGCGTCAGGGCCAGGGGTGGCGGACCCTCCCTGCAAGCTTGCCCCAAGCCGTATTGCGTTGCGTCTACTTAGCCCGAATCCACCGATGGACAGGGATGGGTGGCGTGAGGACAGCGGAAGGGGGTGAGGGAGTTACAGGCGCGATGATCCGGGCTCGAATTTGGGTAGACGGGAGGTTGGCGGGCGGTCTGCAGGCGCTTTTAGGGGCACCGATGGCGGCCTACAGTGGCTGTGGCGAGCGAGATGGCGGGATAGGACACGGCAAGAGGCGCTCGCGGACTGGGCTGGCGCGAGTTTGCGGGGACGTTGGGTTGGCTGGTGGGTCAGTGGCGGACGGGCGCCGTCAGGCTGGGAGTGGAATGGCTCGCAGTCGGGCCAGGGCGCGGCTGAACTGCTCCTCCCAGGGCCAGCGCCGGGGAAGATGCAGGGTCAATCGGCGTGCCGAGCGGGTGATCCGTCCGGCCAGGGCAAAGACCCGTCGTCTGAGGGTCTTGGTGGTCACGATCTGCTGACCCAGGCCGATGCGGGCTGTCCAGCGGGCCAGGTTGTGCGCCATCACCTGTACCGCCAGCCAGGCGCCGTTGGCGGCGAAGCGGCCCGAGGGGAGATGGTTCAGCCCGACGCCGTACTTGAGGTCGCGTATCGCATTCTCGATCTCGGCGTGACGGCGATGATCGGCCTCCAGTTCCAGCGTCTCCCCGTCCCGGTCGGTGATGAAGCCGTGATAGCTGTAGGTGGCGAAGAGAGCCAGTTGAGAACCGGGCGCCGGCTTCACCCGCCGGACGATGAGCCGTACCGACGCGGCGTCCGCCTCGGCCTGGAACGGGGTGTAGGTGGTCTCGGCCACATCGGCGGCGCCGTCCATCCAGTAAGGAATCGGCGTCCAGGCATCTTCGGGTATCGCCTCGATGAGATTTCGCAGGCGGGCGCGCTGGCGGATGGTGATGGAGTAGCGGACATTGATCCGGCGGCAGACGGCGACCACGGCGTGGGTATAGAAGCCGCTGTCGGCACGCATGGTGAGCTGCCCGCTGGCCCCGCCGTAGCGAACCCGGCTCACCGTTTCAAGCAGGAAGTGGGCGGCGCCGCGAGCGGTGTTGGCCCGGCCCTCGCGCAGGCGGGCCATCAGCACGTCGCCGGTGCCGGCGGCCACGGCCAACAGCGGGTGATAGCCCCGCTTGCCGGTATAGCCGTGGTGGCGTGCGCCCTCCTTGGCCAGTCCGTAGGTCTCGCAGATGGTGGAATCCAGGTCAATGGTCAGGGGCCCGTCGCCGGGTCCCGCCCCGGCCTGCCAAGCCCGGGCCAGCAACTCGCGGCTCACCCGGTCGAGTTGACGGACGTGGCCCCACCTGAAGCTGCGCAGGAAGGTGCCCAGGGTGGAGGGAGCCTTAGCCGTGAAACCGAGCACGCGGGCGGTCCCGCCGGCGCGCAGCACATCGGCGTCGTCGATGCAATCTCCACCGGCTAGGGCGGAGGCCACCAGGGTCATCATCTTGTCGCCGGTGTTCGCCCGGCCCGGCGCGCCGCCGAGGTCGAGGTGCTTCCGGAGGAGTTGGGGCAGGCCAAGGCGCAGGGCGAGGGTGGCGGGAAGGATCAGCCCGGCATTGGCCACCAGGCGGTGGTCGTCGAAGGCGATTTGGATGCGGTCGGGGTGGTTACGTGGTAGCATCTATCGGGTGCTCCTTTTCTGGGACCGGTCTTCTGTTTCAAAACCATTATCCCAGATTCAGAGGCGCACCCTTTTGTTTCTTCAGCAGGCCTCCTACACGCCGTCCTTCGGTGGATTAGGGCTTAGCGGCATGTGTCAACCTCCTATGCCAAAGAAATTTGCTATGGTAAGGCCCCCGATGCTCACTCCGGCAATGACCCATACCCAGGCATTGGAAAGCAGCCCAGCGGACATGATGAGCCGGAGGAGCCAGATGGTGAAGCCCACCGAGGCGATGGACCCCACGACCCTGAACATCATCCCGAACCACGGGAAGAACCCCTCACCGCCCGCCTGGAGGATGGGGTAGTTGAAGGTGAACAATCCGAGGACGATACCTGGCAGGCGGGCGATGAACTGCATGGTGTCGATGAATAGCTTGAACAGGCCCACGTGTCCCGTCGGCTCCTGTGTTTGAGTGGTCCGCAGGTCGGAAGCGCCGCTGCCGGGGTCAGTGCCGGCGAACTGGTCCCCGAGGTCGTACACCGTGAGGTCGACGGAGGGCAGGAACCCGTAGGCGCCCCCGTAGTCCGTGATGCCGGTGGTGAAGGCGAGGAACATCATCCCCGTGAGGCCGAGGCCGACGTGCAACGCGAGATAGGCGCCCAGCAGGTAGCCCATCAGCGGCTTATCCTCTGCCAAAGGAAGGCGAAGGCCAGGGCGAGTACGAGGGTGATGCCGCCGACGAACCAGGCTCCGGTGCCGCCTATCCCCATTGCGGGGAAGATCATACCGGCCCCGACGGCCGCCCCAACGGTGAGGATTCCCCTGTAGCGGCCCCGCATCATGACGCTGCCGGTGATCAGGGAGAACCCGATCAACCCTGCCTGAAGCCCCATGATCCCGCCGGGAAAGGCGACGAGACTCCGCTTCAGCTCGGGATAGTCCATATGGACGATGATGCGCTGCCCCTCGTACTCCAGAAGGTCCACGCCGCTCAGGCCGCCTATCTGCACGTTCCGAGCGGCGACGGTGGTGACGGAGTCCGAGAGCGTGGCCTGCCACAGGACAGTGCCGAATGCGTCCTTGATCCGTAGGGTGTAGTGGTCGTAGACGCCGTCTCCGGTAGAATGGAGCGTACCGTCCGCGAAGCCGATGGACAGGCTCGTCGGATCGCCCTGGGACTGCCGGACCAGGCTGGGCTCCCGGGCCTGGCCGTCGGTGAAGAAGGCCCCTGGCAGCCGGCCCGACAGCAGCGACCCGTACTGGCCATCCTCCCACCCAGCCAGCTGGCCGCTCTGATCGGCCCCCACTCGGACCTGAATGACGACGTCCCGTTGCTCCTGGGCCTGCACGGTCCCCGCCGCGGTGGAAGCGCAGAGGACGATCAGGACGAGTACAAGGCGCGTCATCGTCCTACCCCTACTCCGGCCACCGACCTGGCCCCGGCCATGATCCCGAGCCCCACCGTAAGGGCCGTGGGGATGAGGGCCCAGTACCAGGGGAAGCCCATCCATAGGGCTCCCAGCCACAGGCCTATGTTGAAGACCAGGAAGGCTATGACGATGTTGCTGGGACCGCGCCCCCCCGCGAGCAGGGGAACGGCGGCCATGCCCACGGCTCCTGCGATCACCAGGAAATGTTTCAGAGCTCCCATGTCGTAGCCTATGCCCGAGTTCCGCATCACCTCGTCGATGATGGGCTCGATGCTCAGGGGATCGTCGGTTGAAGGCGTGCCGATGGCTCCAGGATCGGAGGGTATGGGAGGGGGAGTCCTGGGCGACTTGGTGTGGATGCGGTACTCCGCCAAGAGGCTCCGGTCGCCGTCACGCCGCAGTTGAATCGTGGTCAGCTTGTCGGCCTCGCATGCGTACAGCCAGAAGGTGGGGGCTCCCCGGGTGACCACCAGGCTGCTCTCCAGGTTGGCGCAGCCGGTTGCCGTACCGTCGCCGGACAGGAGGATGGCTTCGGTCGCCATGGCCTCGACCCTGATGGGCCAGGCTGAGGATGGGGCGGCTATGGCGATCTCGTGGGCCGTGGGGGCGGCGTCCTCATCGACGACCGGTGAGAAGCCCTCCAGATTGGGGGAAGTGAACACACCGCTGCGGTCCACCGAGGATGTGGGGTCCTGGCGCCCCGCGGTGAGGACGGGTTCGCTGAAGGGACCCTGACCCGCGGCGACTTTGGCGGCGACCTCGTACTGGTAGGTCGTGTCCCCGTCGATCCCCGAGTCGGTATAGTCCCCGGTGGCATCCCCAGTGCTGGCGGCGACGGTGAAGGTTCTGGTCCCTTCCCCGAATATGAAATCATCGCGAACCACCATATTCTGGCGGCGAATGACGTACTCGGTGACATCCTGGGGCACTGCGTCCCAGGTCAGGATGGCCGCTGTCCAATCGGCGGTCCGGGTTACTTCGACGTTGAGAGGGGCCGGAGAGACAGTCTGAGCGGCCTCCGATCCGATGCGGACCCTCCAGGACGACCAGGGGCCTCCAATATCGCCATCCACGGCGCGCACCCGGTAGCGGTAAATCCCCGAGTCGAGGACCGTAGCGTCTGTATAGACCCGGGTCGAGCCAGTTATGTACAAGTCAGCAGAATAAGTGTAGGAACTACTAGTGCCGGTGCGGACGACATCAAGCAGGTACGCAAGCGACGGCGTATGGGTGAAGACGACCCCATTGGACCAAAAGCTGGCGCCGGAAGGAAGGTCCACCAAGGTCTCTCGCTCGATCTCAATCTCGCTGTAGAGCCCGGCTGGAGAGTCCCACGTCACCCTGTCTCCGGTACCGGCATCGTCCACTCTCACGCCAAAGACCGCAGGGGGGACGCTGGTTGGGAGCTTAGAGATGAATTCAGACGCGAGTGTCTTGCTGCCGCCGCTCCAATACGCCGTTCCACCGGCGGTGTAGGATGTGCCGGGATCCAGGCCTTTGACGAGGGCAAATACGCCGCCTCCGGGACCGACCTGATGCCAGTGGTCTCCGGAGGTGAGCGTCTCGTGGGCCGACCCGTTCAGCCTAATGGCAATGGAGGTAAGGGGATCCACTAGCAGGCTGCTGAAAAACCCTCAGGCCAGGTCTGGGCTGTCTTCTGGCCAGCGGAAAGCGTTATTGGCATAATGGTTATGCGCCTTGGCGTGAATCAACAAGCCATACACGTTGGATATCGTCGGGTGTTCACGGCCCGGTCCGGTACGGTCTGTCAGAGACCCCCTTTATCCGCAGCCTGCTAGGAGAGAGCTACTAGGATAGAAGCGGCATACCGCAACGGTGGCAGCTATTCTATCGCAACTGGCGGCGGCGGCCTCCCGCGGGGACAACAGGGCGGAAAGAGAGGCCGCCACGATGACCAGCGCCGTCACTATAGCGATGGCGATATGGCAATGCCGGCGTCCTGCGGGCCTGGTCATACGGCGCCTGGGCCCTCCTGGGAGTCGTCGGACCCGCCGCGGCTGGGGGTGCGGCCTCGGAGCCAGCGGCGACGGAGTGGGGCCCGACCGTCCGCGTCGGCCATTCCCGCCATCATCTGGGCCGTGTACCGCCGCCAGGCGTCGCCGTCGGACATGGATATCTCGGACAGGGCGTAGAGCCTGTTGAAGGCCCAGGTCATGTAGGGCAGGAGCATCGCCCCGGTGGTCTTCTGGTCCGCCATCATCTTCCGGGCGATCTTGTAGTCCTTGACGGGGATGCCGCGCCTCCGGTCCTCGGCTATCCACTCGTATATCTCCAGCCACCGAAGCCTGCCGGCCAGGTAGGCCCGGGCGTACATGGAAAGCTGACGTTGATTGAGGCGGCACGTCTCCAGGGCCTTTCTGGAAGCGTCCCGCTCGGCTATGTGGTCTTTCACCTCGCCCTCGGATAGCCGGGAAAGGTCCTGGGACTCGATGTGCGCGATGCGGCTCCGGGAGTTGGCCTCCTCCATCGCCAGCTCCTCGGCGGCCTCGAGGTCCGACTCGCTCATGACCTTCTTGAACTCGCCGCACTCCCCCTCCAGGATGTCCATCATCCCCTGCCGGTTGCATACCGGGGCGTCGAACTCCCGCTGGTGGAGCTCGATCAAGCCGTCGAGCATCTTCCGTGTGCGGGGGCCCTCGTGGAAGTGGGCAACCCTTATGAAGGAGAGGGGCGACCGGATCGCCGGGGTGACCAGGGCCGCCATGAGTGAGGAGTAGGCGTACCTGCCGGCTCCGTCTCCGCCGCCCCCCGAGTCGATCACCTCCCCCGGGTTGGAGAAGTCCTCGGACGGCGGCCTTATCAGCAGGTCGAGGTCGGAGTCCGGCTGCTCGTAATGATTGTTCATAGGTGATCCCCTATATATATATATCTATATGTTTGATATGTGTGTGTGTGTCTATCTCCGCGTATTACCCTCTGCATCTCTAGACATGTCTTTCTATACCTCCGCCTGTCTATCGACGCACCCTTCGAGATAGCCGTAGAGCTCTGAAAGGTCGTACCCCTTGCGCCCCTGGTAGCCGTGGGGCTCGAGCCCCAGAGTAGGCGTACCTGCCGGCGCCGTCTCCGCCGCCCCCCGAGTCCCCGGGTTGGAGAAGTCCTCGGGCGGCGGCCTTATCAGCAGATCGAGGTCGGAGTCCGGCTGCTCGCAATGATTGTCCATAGGTGATCCCCTATCTATAGCTATATGTTTGATATGTGTCTGTCTGTCTATCTCCGCGTATTACCCTCTGCATCTTTAGACATGTCTTTCTATACCCCCGCCTGTCTATCGACGCACCCTTTGAGATAGCTGTAGAGCTCTGAAAGGTCGTATGTTTGATATGTGTCTGTGTCTTTCTATACCCCCGCCTGTCTATCGACACACCCTTTGAGATAGCTGTAGACCTCTGAAAGGTCGTATCTTTGATATGTGGTTGTGTCGTCTATACCCCTGCCTGTCTATCGACACACCCCTTGAGATAGCCGTAGAGCTCTGAAAGGTCGTACCCGTTGCGCCCCTGGTAGCCGTGGGGCTCAATCCCCAGGACCCGGGTGATCGCCCCGCCCAGGGGCGCCGGGTGTACCCTATGGCCCCCCAGCTTTGCCAGGGCCCCGGCCTTGACGTAGCCCTTCCGGGCCAGGGTCCCGTTCTCGAAGGCCTCCCACCAGGCGCCGCACATCTCCTCCAGCTGCTCCACCTGGGGGTCCCTTGCGGCCCCGGAGGGCTGGGCGGGCAGCGGGTTCCCCGTCAGATAGCTCCTGATGGCTTGCTTGTCCACCCGGGCGCCGGCCCCCAGGAGGAGAGGTCGGAAGGAGTCGGTGGCCATGAAGGCCATGCGCATCAGCCCAGGGTCCATGAGGCGTGTCTGCCACCGTCCACGTTGCCTCTGGTTTGGTGCGGCCAGTCCGACCCACTCCAGTATGCCGTCGCGCCGGAAGGGGTATTCCCTGACCGCCCTGTAGGCGTACCGGAAGTTCGCCGCGTCGTCCCTCGGGGGAAGCCTGCTGGGACCGGGGGTCAACCGGGCCTCGGTCCTCACCATCTCGGGCAACCATAGCTGCTCCACGTCGTCGAGCATGGTATGGCCCACCATCGACGGCTTGGCCGTGCCCAAGAGCAGCAAGACGTTCTTCTTACGGAGTCCCGCCATGGCCTGGTTCTGAACGATCTGGGCCGTGGCAAGCTCTGAGTTCCTCGTGTTGATGGTGTGTATCTCGTCGAGGAAGATGGCGCTGCCCACCGGCACCTGGTCGATGGCAAGGAACAGGCTCTCGATGGAGAGGGCGCGGCCGAAAAGGCAGCTCCCGTTGTGGAAGACCGGTACTCCCCCCGCGTAGAGGGGCAGGAGAGTGGCGGTAGCCAGGACCGACTTGCCACGTCCCATGCCCCCCACCAGCATGATGGTGGTGTACCGGAAGGGAGGGCGCCTTCTGCTCTCGGAGGACTTCGCATGCCTCCCCTCCAGCCAGCGGTGCATGGACAGCCGCTGCTCCGGGCTGAACCAGTCCCTGGGGTCCTGGGCGGCTTCCCCGATGTCGCGCTCGGACACCAGGGTTCCGGGTAGCTCTAGAAGGGACCTCATAGATCGCTCCTCCCCCTGAAGGGCCGTCAATCCGTATGGCGGTTCAATCCCGTCCGGGAACGAGGCTGGCCACGAGGGCCACAAGGACGCATGCGATGAGCATGGTCGCCATGAGCACGTCCAGGCCGGGCAGGATGCCGACGAGGTCCCGCTCCACCAGGTCCAGCATCCTCTGGGACATGCGGATCGTGGGTGTGAGCACGGCGGACAGGAGGAGCAGCATGCCCGCCGTGCTCAATGTTGAAGCCCTGATCAATGGATGCCCCCTAGCAGGCTGCGGATAAAGGGGGTCTCTGACAGACCGTACCGGACCGGGCCGTGAACACCCGACGATATCCAACGTGTATGGCTTGTTGATTCACGCCAAGGCGCATAACCATTATGCCAATAACGCTTTCCGCTGGCCAGAAGACAGCCCAGACCTGGCCTGAGGGTTTTTCAGCAGCCTGCTAGGAAGAGGCGAACTCCCCCTTCATCGCGCTGAAGTTCCTCACCACCTGGAACCCAATCACGATTACGCTTGCCACCAAAAGCGTCGCCCAGAAGTTCCCTATCAGGGTGGCGATGCTGCCGATCCCTCCGGAGAATATGGTGTACCTACTCGAATCGAGGGCGTTGAACGCGGTGTCCAGGTTGGGCAAGAACACCCCCAGCATCGTCGCCAGGAGGATGATGCTGATCACCGATCCCACCACGGACAGGATCATCCCCACGATGCCCTCCTGGGAGCCTATCCGCCTGGCGAAGTAGCCCCCGAACCCGATGATCAGCGCCATGGACCCCACGGGCAGCCCCAGGCCCAGAATGGACAGGAGCGTCCGGTTCAGCCCGCCCTGCTGCTCTATGACGTCTGTGGCCGAGGTCCAGCCCCTCCCAGAGTCGGTGGCATCCCCAGTGATGGTGAGCGTCGTCGCCGCTACCGCGATGTTGGCGTCGCTGGTCAATAGGGCCGTTCCCCGGGGAGTGTAGAACTCGGTGGGAGTGCCGCTGACCGCGCCCGTGCAGTTGTCGCCGCTGCCGGAGAGCACTACCGGGCTGGACCAGCCGTCGGCGCTGGCGGAGACCCGGTCGAAGCGCTCGGAGTTGTAGACGCACGCCGCCTGGGAGTGCAGGTAGCTCTCGTTGAACCCTCCGATCATCGTCGGGAACATCGAGAAGAATATGATCAACCCCACGACCCCAATGATGGGGACGGTAACCGCCATGTGTAGTGAATCAAACTGCATGCCCAACTCCTTTAAAGTGGTATAGTCCAGAGTGTGCATGCAGCGCCGCCTATGTCAACTCATGTGGCGCAAAACGGGAAAAGTCCCGTTTTACGCAGCACAATCGCCTCGGAGACTGGTGGAGAATCTGTCGTGGTGCGGGGGGGGCTGGCGCCTTACGGGAGGCGGATGCGGGCGTACCCGAGGATGTCTATGTCGTCACCAATGCTTGGGGTCCGGCTTTCATCTGGTTGCCGTAGGCTCTAGCAGGCTGCGGATAAAGGGGGTCTCTGACAGACCGTACCGGACCGGGCCGTGAACACCCGACGATATCCAACGTGTATGGCTTGTTGATTCACGCCAAGGCGCATAACCATTATGCCAATAACGCTTTCCGCTGGCCAGAAGACAGCCCAGACCTGGCCTGAGGGTTTTTCAGCAGCCTGCTAGAGTGGGGGTAGGAGGGGGCGACCCTCATCCCCCGAAGGGCGTGAACCCACGGAACGCCTCTATCGCCCCGTGTAGCCCTCTCACCCCAGATACTCAGCCCATTGGGCCATGAGTGTCCGCCGTCGCTCGAACAGGTCCGAGCGAAAATAGGCGGCTTCGGTAGAGTTTCCCACTACGTGGGCCAGCGCCGCCTCCATAACTGCGTGCGGCGCGTCCGTCATCTCGGCCGCCCAGTCTCTAAAGCTCGACCGAAAACCGTGTGGAACGCAGTCTATCCCCAGCGTCATTAGCAGCTTGCGGTGGGTCATGTCACTCAGCGGCCTCCCCGACCTCGACGGGAAAACGAGACCTGAAGCGTCCTGGAGATCCTCAGCCTGCCTCAGTATCTCCATAGTCTGCGCGGATAGCGGAACACGGTGCTCTAGGTCGGCCTTCATACGCTCGGACGGGATGGTCCATGTCCCGGCACTGATATCTACCTCCGACCACTGAGCCTGTCGAGCTTCGCCTGGTCTACTTGCCGTCAACACCTGGAACTCCAGGCACAGTTTTGAGGATTCTGTGACCTTCGAGGCTCGCACAGCCCTCAGCGCTGCGGGGACTGCCGTGTAGTGTAGAGCCTTGTGGTGCGCCTGAGCCCGCGAAGTCTTGGGAAGCACAGCCTCAATGGCGTCGCCAGCAGGATTGTCCAGCCGGTAGTTATTGGCTATAGCCCACTTCATCACCGCGCCTATGCGCTGGCGCACGCGCCGCGCTGTCTCTGGCTTGGCTGTCCATATAAAGGTTAGAGCCTTCATGACATCTGAGCCCGACACCTCGGTCACCAATCTGGACCCAAAGTGTGGAAAGACGTAGGTCTTGAGAGTAGAACCCCACTGGGCAGAGTGCTTTGCATTTTTCTACGTTGGGCGATTGAGCTTGATGACCTCAGCAGCAGCCTCAGCGAAGGTCGGTACGTCTCGCTTCTCTGTCCGGGGGTCCCCGCCCACACGCGCGATTCTGCGGTTCTCCATCGCCTTCTCACGCGCCGCGTTCAGGGAGACAAGAGGCCAGCCGCCGAGTCCGAGGTCGGTGCGCTTGCCGCGTACAACGATACGCTGAAGCCACCTGCGTGCGCCAGACGGATCAACCTGAAGGTAAAGCCCCTGGCCGTCGTGATACCGGCCAGGCCGCTTCTCGGTTCTCACTCTTGCCGCAGTCAAGGGACGAGCCTTGTGGTTCTCGGCCATCTTGTCCCCCGTTTTACCCCACATTATAGGTGAGATTGTGTGGGCCGGTAAGATAATCTATGAGCCACTATGAGAATCTTGGATGTAGCTGAATTAGGCATGCGATCGACAAAAAGTGGCGGTCTCAAAGCTGAGAAGAAGGGTTAGACTGGCGGAGGGAATGGGATTCGAACCCATGAGCCCGATTTCTCGAGCTAAGCGCTTAGCAGGCGCCCGCACTAGGCCTCTATGCGATCCCTCCGACCGTTTCACTATAGCAGAAACATCGAGGCGAGGACAATAATGGCTCTGGTCACGAATGATCGCGGTTGACACCTATCTTACCGTGCCATAAGATGGAATCCTAGAACTTATTTAGAGGACGGTGACGATGGACGAACTTGATAGGCGGATTATTAAGCTACTTCAGGTGGATGGAAGGGCTTCCAACGCCCGAATAGCGCGAGAGGTGGGGGTCAGCGAGGGTACCGTTCGGAGAAGGCTTCGCCAGCTGGTCCAGAGCGGCGTCATATCGGTCATAGCGGTCCCCAACCTGGAGAAAATGGGCTATGGGACGGCCGCCCTTGTGGGCATTCAGACCGACCCCGGCAAGATAGACGAGGTCGCGGACGCTATTGCGGCCCTGGAAGAGGCCCATTACGTTTCCATCAGCACTGGCGCCTACGACATATTCGCCTGGGTGGGAGTCGAGTCACCCGAAAGGCTTGGGGCCTTTCTGAGGAGCAAGGTGGGGCCCATCTCGGGCGTCCGGCGGACCGAGACTTTCGTGAACTTGTCCATTAAGAAGCGGACCTACGGCCTGGTGCTTTAGGCACCCTTTCGATTCGAACTGGGGATTCCTCTCTACTTTGGGTCCGGGGGGTGTTCAGTGGTCTACAACGACGATCCGGTTTTCGACAGGGGCAAGACCGCCCTTATCGTCGTCGATATGCAGAACGGCTTCGTCGACGACGATAGCTTCCTGGCCAAGATGGGGCTGGACAACACCCACCTAAAGCCCACCTTGGAGCCCGTTTGCAAGCTGGTTCGGGCGTGCCACGAAGAGAGCGTACCGGTTATCTTTACAAGGTACATTCTCCGGCCCGACTACACGGATGCCGGCCTGATGGCCGAGCACCAGAACACCGCCCGAGGCGCCAGGGCACTGGTAGCAGGGAGCCGCGACGTCGAGCTCATCGATGCGCTGGACCACGGCCGGACGATTTCGTCGTCGATAAGACGCGGTACAGCGCCTTCTACAACACCAACATGGAGGTAATCCTGAGGGGACTCGGGGTAAACACGGTGATCGTGTGCGGCGTCACCACGGAGATATGCGTCGAGTCCACGATACGGGACGCTTTTTTTAGAGACTACCGTATCGTAGTTCCCTACGACGCCGTGGCCGCCATCGACCCGGTACGGCACGAAGGAACCCTCAGGACCATCAAGTACGGATTCGGAACAGTCACGACAACAGAGCAGGTGATCGGGGCCCTGTCGGGCGTCCCGGCCCGCTGAGGCGGGGGGGAGTAACCCGAATCCCAATAGGCCTGGCCCGCCGTATGAGGGGGTCTATTCCGCTCACCCTGAGCTTGTCGAACGGCGCCCCAGTTCTACCGTGGATTTCTGACTCGGGACACTACAAACCGTCCCACAAACTATGGAGGGTACCCACAATGAGCTCCATCGACTCCACGCCGGAATTCGTCGCCTCCGTATACCAGAGGATGGAGCAGACATTGGCGGCGGTCCGCAGGCGGGTCACCGGCCCCATGACCCTGGCGGACAAGCTCCTCCTCGCTCACCTGGAAGACCCTGGCGGCCAGGAGCTTGCCCCAGGAGAAAGCTACCTGATGCTCAGGCCCGACCGCGTGGGTCTGCAGGATGTGACGGGCCAGATGGCCATCCTCCAGTATATGCAGGCCGGCCGCAAGGGTGTCGCGGTGCCCACCACCGTCCATTGCGACCACCTTATCCAGGCGCGAGTGGAGGGGAAATCCGACATGGCGGACGCCCTTCAGGAGAACAGCGAGGTGTTCGACTTCCTCCGGTCCGCCTCCAGCAAGTACGGCATGGGGTTCTGGAAGCCAGGGGCCGGAATCATCCACCAGGTGGTCCTGGAGAACTACGCCTTCCCAGGCGCCCTCATGATCGGCACAGACTCCCATACCCCCAACGCGGGTGGGTTGGGCATGCTAGCCATCGGCGTTGGCGGCGCCGACGCCGCCGACGTGATGGCGGGTCTCCCCTGGGAGGTCAAGTACCCCGTCCGTATAGGAGTGCACCTGACGGGGGAGTTGAGGGGCTGGACGGCTCCCAAAGACGTCATCCTCCACCTGGCGGGCGTCCTCACGGTCTCCGGCGGGACCAACGCCATCATCGAGTATTTCGGCCCGGGGGCGCGGTCCATCAGCTGTACCGGGAAGGCAACGATCACCAACATGGGCGCCGAGCTGGGCGCGACGTGCTCCGTGTTCCCCTTCGACCAGCGCATGGACAGCTACCTCCGGGCGACTGGCCGGGCTGCACTGGCTGACCTCGCCCACGGCCACACATATCTCTTGCGGTCCGACGACGGAGTTGAGGCCGCCCCTGAGAAATACTACCATCGCATCGTGGAAGTCGACCTGTCGAAGCTGGAGCCCCAGGTAGTCGGGCCCCACACACCGGACCTGGCCCGCCCCATCTCCGCGGTGGCCGCACAGGTAGAGGAGAAGGGGTACATAGACCGCATCTCGGACACCCTCATCGGGAGCTGCACCAACTCCTCCTACGAGGACATGTCTCGCGCCGCCGACGTGGCCGAGCAGGCGCGGGCCAGGGGGCTCAAGGTCAACATTCCGCTGATGGTCACGCCCGGCTCCGAGCAGATCCGGGCCACCATAGAGCGGGACGGGCAGATAGAGTCCCTCCAGGCCATCGGAGCCACTGTGATGGCCAACGCCTGCGGCCCCTGCATCGGCCAGTGGAAGCGCACAGATGTGCCCGAGGGGGAGCCCAACACCATCATCACCTCCTATAACCGCAACTTTCCCAGGCGTAACGATGGCAGGCCGGAGACGATGGGGTTCATCGCCAGCCCCGAGGTCGTCATCGCCTACGCCCTGGGTGGCCGCCTCTCCTTCAACCCGCTGACCGACACCCTCACCGCGACCGACGGAACCGAGTTCAAGCTGAGTCCCCCCGGTCCCGCGCCCGAAATACCCGAGGCTGGCTTCCTGAGCGGCGGCGACGTGTACGTTT
>CBDFKU010000006.1:0-14463 GCA_965248975.1 Dehalococcoidia bacterium | reverse complement strand
ATCTACCTCAGCTCCCACACGGTTTACGGCGCCCATCGAGACAACCCGTTGCCCATCACGGAAGAGGCTCCTCTCCGTCCCTCTTCCGGATTCCAGTACTCCAGCGACAAGGCCCTGTGCGAAGAGGTGGTCCAGGAGTACGCCAGAGCCAACCCCGGCCTGGGGGTCACGGTGCTGCGTTCCTGCGTCGTCATGGGTGCGGGGGCCGATAACTACGTGACAAACGCACTGTTCAAACCGGTACTCATGGGGGTGATGGGGTGCGATCCCCCTCTGCAGTTCGTGCACGAGGACGATCTGGCAAAGCTGCTCCATGTTCTCATCAGGGAACCGTGCCCTGGCACGTATAACGTGGCGGGGGAGGGCGTGATACGGTACTCCAGGTTGGCCCGCCTGTACCGGCGGCCGCTGGTATTCATGCCCTCGGCCGTGGCCTACCCTGTCACCCAGATGGCGTGGAACTTGGGCATACAGAAGGACGCACCCGCCGCCGGTCTCGACTTCGTCCGCCATCCGGTGGTCGTCAGCACCGGTAAGCTCAAGAAGGATACGGGCTTCCGCTTCTTCTACACCTCCGAGGAGGCTCTGATGTCATACCTCCCCGGCGACTCGGTCTAAGGACTGGGACTGGTTCGAGGAGGCCAGCGTCGCCCAGTTGTATGGGCCCTACATTCACCAAGGAGTAGTACATGGCCCTCTTTCTGACCGAGTCGGATGTTAAAGAGCTGCTGCCCGTAGCCGAGTGCATCGATGCGCTGAACCGCGCCTTCGCGAGCCTCGGCCGTGGGCTGGGCGAGAACCGGCCCCGCTCCCGTATCCGGTTACCTGGAGGGTTCCTCCACCTGATGTCCGCCGCCTGCATCGGGCCGGACCTCTCGGGGTTCGGCTGCAAGGCCTACAGCACCTTCCCAGGCCGGGGAAGCAGCTTCCTGTTCATGCTCTACGACGGGGAGACGGGCGAGCTGCTCTCCGTGATGGAGGCTTCGACCCTGGGCCAGATTCGTACCGGGGCTGCTTCTGGCCTGGCCACCAGGTACATGGCCCGTGGCGACGCCTCCACGATAGGAATCATCGGCTCGGGGTACCAGGCGCGGACCCAGCTGGAAGCAGTGTGCGCCGTGCGAGAGGTCACTCACGTAAGGGTCTTCAGCCGCACGCAGGAGAAGCGGGAGGCCTTCGCCGCAGATATGGCGCAGCGCCTCAATATCGACGTGGCCCCTGTGGAGACCGTTGAAGAGGTCGTCCGTGGCGCCGAAATCGTCGTCGCGATAACCTCTTCTCGTGAGCCGGTCCTAAAAGGGGAGTGGCTGGACGAAGGCGCTCACGTCAACGCTGCCGGCGGCAACAACTGGATGCGCCGGGAGCTAGACGAGGCAGCCATCCAGCGGTCGAGCGTCATCGTCGTCGACGACCTGGAGCAGGCGAAGCTGGAGTGCGGGGACCTGATCTGGCCCGCCGAGCGGGGCGCTTTCCGTTGGACTATGGCCCACGAGCTTAAGGACGTGGTTACGGGCGATGTACCGGGCCGCCCTGACGATGCGTCCATAACCCTGTTCGAGTCCCAAGGTGTCGCCATCGAGGACGTGGCCGCGGCCCTGCACGTCTACCGCCGTGCTAGGGAGCGGGGCATGGGGCAAGAGCTGCCGTTTTGACCCTCACCCCATCCCTCTCCCACTAGGAGAGGAGGAAAGCTCCCCCACCCCGGCCCTCTCCCACGAAGGGAGAAGGCGGCGGTTGTGCCGCAGTGCCGCCCAACTTATAATGATGCTACCACTGTCGTCACGATGGTCCTTATTTGTCGTTGATTAGGAGGTGTCCTCGATGGCGAGCACTATGGTCAGCCGCCTAAAGCACAAGAGCCGGGAGATTACCGACGGACCCGACCGCGCTCCGGCGAGGTCTATGTTGCTAGCGATGGGGCTGACACCGGACGACCTGAACAAGCCCTTCATTGGCATCGCCAACCTGGCCAGCGATATCACCCCTTGCAACGTCCATCTGTCCAAGGTGGCAGCAGCAGTCAGGGCCGGGGTGAAGTCCGCCGAGGGCACCCCCTTCGAGTTCGGGACGATCACGGTAAGCGACGGAATCACCATGGGCACCCAGGGCATGAAGGCTTCGTTGATTAGCCGCGAGGTCATCGCCGACTCCGTGGAGGTCGTGGCCTTCGGCCAGCGTTTCGACGGCCTGGTGCCCGTGGCCGGTTGCGACAAGAATCTGCCGGGGACCTTGATGGGCATCGCCAGGCTGAACATCCCCGCCGTCTTCGTGTACGGAGGTACGATCATGCCCGGGAACTTCCGACAGACGGACGTTAACATCCAGGACGTGTTCGAAGCAGTCGGCGCTCACTCGAAGGGAACGATCACGGACCAGGACCTGGCAGAGCTGGAGGGATGCGCCTGCCCCGGCGCGGGCTCTTGTGCGGGAATGTTCACCGCCAACACCATGGCCTCGGCCATCGAGGCCATGGGGATGTCCCTGCCCGGCGTCGCCTCGATTCCGGCGGTGGACGACAGGAAGCTCGGTACCTCCCAGCAGGCCGGAGAGCAGGTAATGAGGCTCCTGGAGAGGGGTATCAGGCCCCGGGACATCCTAGTACGAGAGGCCTTCGAGAACGCCATCGCAGTGGTGGCGGCGATGGGTGGCTCGACCAACGCCGTGCTCCACCTGCTGGCTATCGCCCACGAGGCCGGCGTCGCCCTCACGCTGGAGGACTTCGACCGGGTCAGCAGCCGCACCCCGCTGATCGCCGACATGAAGCCTGGCGGCAAGTACGTCATGGCCGATCTAGACCGGGTCGGAGGAGTGCCGCTGGTGATGAAGGAGCTACTGGATGCCGGGCTCCTGCACGGAGATTTGGTAACCGTAACGGGCAGGACCGTCAGAGAGAACTTGGAGCAACTTCCCACCGCGAACGGCCAGACGGTTGTAAGGAGCACCGGTTCTCCGTTAGCGCCCAGCGGAGGTCTGGTCATCCTACACGGGAACCTGGTGCCCGACGGGGCGGTGGTAAAGGTCTCGGCCAGCCAGCAGGCAAAACATCAGGGCCCCGCCAGGGTGTTCGACCGCGAGGAGGATGCGTTCCAGGCGATCCAGGCCCAGAGCATCAGGGCAGGCGACGTAGTGGTCATTAGGTACGAAGGGCCCCAGGGCGGCCCGGGCATGAGGGAGATGCTGGCGGTGACGGCGGCGCTCGTAGGGCAGGGTCTGGGCAAAGACGTGGCCCTGGTCACGGACGGACGGTTCTCCGGCGCGACCCGAGGCCTCATGGTGGGCCACGCCGCCCCCGAGGCGGCGGTGGGAGGCCCCCTGGCCCTGGTCAGGGACGGCGACGTCATTGCCCTGGACGTCGAGAAACGCACGCTGGACGTCGACCTGTCCGATGAGGAGATGGGCTCGCGGCGCCAGGCCTGGCAGCCTCCGCCGCCCAACTTCACGACTGGAGCGCTGGCCAAGTATGCCAAGCTGGTGTCGTCGGCGTCGCAGGGCGCGGTGACCACCGGCTAGACCGCCCCTCACCCCGACCCTCTCCAGGAGGGGAGGGAGATTGTTCTGCCTGCCCGTAGTAGCTAGCTAACCTGTCCTCCCTCCCCTAGGGAGGGAGTCAGAGGGAGGGTACATGCCCGACCGCGTAGGAATAGAGGTGCTTGACAAGATCCGACCCAAGATCAACGCACTGGTCAACGAGGACGCCCGGAGGCTTACCGGGCTCCGCTACTGCGACGTGCGGATACAGGTCAGGGAAGAGAAGGGGGCGGTGGCGGAGAACGGCAACGAGAAAGCCAGTGCCGAGGACTACGCCTTCGACTTTGGCGTGCGAGTGATCGCCGGCGGCAGGACGGCCGCTCCCGGTTACTATGGCAAGATCCTGGGCTCCACCGACGTCGACCGTGTCGAAGAAGTAGTCCTGGATGGCATCAGGCAGGCCCACCAGCGCGCCAGGGCCAGCGCCACACAGAAGGGCCGGGCAAAACGGCGCTTCGGCGCGCTGACGGAAGACCTTTCGAACACCGAGCTGGCTCCAGTGGCGGCTACACGGGACACCGTCGCCGCCGCCTACAGGGTCGACCCCCGGGCCGTGCCGCTGTCAGATACGGTCAAGATGGCCGTGGACGGCTGTAAGGCGGCCCAGGGTGACAGCGGGCAGGTGGTGTACGCCGCCGCTTCGGCCAGCACCTTCCTCATGAGGGAGCTGTTCTGTAGCTCCGATGGCGCTGACATCGACCAGGGCTTCGCCCAAACCGAGGGCTTCGCCATAGTCATATGCAACAGCGAGCATGGTACTCTGGAGATCTATGACTTCACCGGACATCAGCGAGGGTGGGAGGTGCTGACCGAGGGCTTCGATGACGGCTCCACCGTGCTCCCCGACTTCGTCTCCTTTTGCAAGGTACTGTCCGCAGATGGGGTGGAGGTGGCCAACTCTCCTCCCCTCCGACCGCCAGAGAAGGACGTGGCGGTGGTCACCGACCCTCACTTCAACACCTTGCTGGTGCACGAGGTGGTGGGCCACCCTTCGGAGCTGGACCGGGCCCTGAAGTACGAGACCTCCTACGCCGGCAGGAGCTGGTTCTTCAAGAACATGGAAGAGAACCAGAGGGGGCGCCAGATCGCGTCGCCACTCGTCACAGCCTACTCTGACCCAACCATGCAGGGATTCGGCTCCTTCAAGTACGACCACGACGGCACACCGGCCAGGCGCGCCTATCATATACGGGCCGGTATCTTCGAAGAGTTCCTAAACAACAGGCAGACGGCGGCCATCCTGGGCGTCGAGCCCAACGGCTCATTCCGCGCCACGGAGGCCAGCCTCATACCCTTGATAAGGATGACCAACACGGTCTTCGCGCCGGGAGATCGAGACCCCCAGGAAATAATCGGTGAGGTGGAGGACGGATACTACGTCTCTGGACACCGCGTTCCTTCCGTGGCGGAATCAAGGGAGAACTTCCGGATCACGGCGGTGAAGGTATACGAGATCAAGAACGGCCAGCTTGGCCAGCTTTATCGGGACGGCGGCCTGACCTCCGACTCCCGGGACTATTTCATGAGCATCGACGCGGTGGGCAGCGACTTCCGCATGTTCCCGATCCCCAACTGCGGCAAAGGACAGCCCATGCAGGCCAAGCGCATGAGCAACGGTGGCCCCACCATGAGAGGCGTGGCCCGCCTCACGGGGCCTGGATGACCCGGCGATGCTACCGGCCCTACGTCGCGGCACTCGTCGTTATGCTGGGAGTGTTGGTCGCCGGCCTGGCTTGCGGCGCCGTCAGCGTCTCTCCCAAGGTGGCTGGTGGGGATATTAGGGAGTTCACCGACGTCGGGTACGTGATCTTCGTGGACTGCATCGTCGATAACAGCGGCCCGGTGGGAAGGGTAGTGGTGGCCGCGGAGCTGACGGGCGGTGGCTTCTGGCAAAAGGAACGAAGTGTACTGTTGGATGATGGGGAAATCGGCAAAATGGTAACCCTATCCTTCCCAGAAGCCGAGCCCCTGCCCGAGGGTCTGGCGGGGTTCGAGTTCGAATGCCTGATCGGAAAACGGTAGCCTCACCGGTGGCCAGGGACTTCGCCCGGTGTGGGCCACTGCCAAGGAGGGGACATCGAAGTCGCGCTAGTAGCGTTGCTGGTCATCGTCCTGGTCCTTGTAGCGGCGCTGATAGTCCTGGTGTATCGTCGGGGACGGATCGAGGCAAAGGACATCGAGCCGGCGATAATAAGCGTGTGGAAGGAATCGGGCCTCGACGCTAAGGTAGGAGAGCTGACCGCCCACGCCAGGGACATGCGGGATACCCACAGGTCCGTCGAGCAGATGCTTCGGGTACCGCAGGAGAGGGGCTCCCTCGGAGAGCTCAGTCTGGAAACCATCCTATCGGACCAGTTGCCACCGGATATGTTCAGTATCAGGTCCAGGGTCCTCGACGGCAAGATCCCGGACGCAGCGATCAAGTCGACGGTGGGACTGATATGCATAGATTCCAAGTTTCCTCTAGACAATTACAGAGAGATGGTGGAGGCCGACCAACCCGAGGAGTCGGACGGCTTCAAGAGGCAATTCATAAGAGACGTGGGGGGGCATCTCGACAAGATCGCCGGCGACTACGTGAATCCCGGCCAGGGCACCGCCGAGTTCGCCTTCGCCTACATACCGTCCGAGGGGGTCTACTATTTTCTGGTCAATGAGGCGTATCAAATGCTTCGTGAATACACCCTCAGGGGAGTGCAGGTAGTATCTCCACTGACCATGTGCCACAAGATCGAGCTCATAAAGACTGGGGTCCACGCCATGAAGCTATCTGAGGATGCTGCCCTGGTTAGGGACGACATCTTCAGGCTTTCTCGGGAGTTCGACAACGTGGACCGGGCGTGGAGGGTGCTTTACGAGACGCATCTGCGAAACGCTGGAAATAAAGCAGAGGAACTAGACCAGGCCTACGGCAAGCTCAGAGGCGAGTTCAGAAGAATCTCGGTACTGTCGGACCAGGGTCGAAAGTGAGCATCGGGAGAACTCGACATGCCTGTAACGCCGCTTAGCCAGTTAAGACGCGCGGTCAAGGACGCGCTGGCCTATCTGAAGACCCAGCCGGACATCGCCGAGGCGGAGGCCTTCGCCTCGGCCAACGGTAACCTGACGGTGCGGCTCAACTATACCTCGCATATACCCAGCAACGCCGTTGAAGAGCCCAAGTCCCTCGAGTCCTACGGCCTGGGCATCAGGGCCGCCTTCAATTCTCCCGAAGGGCTCAAGACGGGCTTCGGCAGTGAGCCCACCGACCTGTCTATCGAGGGCGTGAAGAAGGCCCTGGAAAAGGCCCGTCACGGCGCCGTCTCGGACCCGGAGTTCGTCTCGCTACCAAAGCCCACCGGGGATGGCCCGACCCTGACCCGCTACCACGACCCGGCCATCATGCGCGTCAGCAACAACCGCATGGTGCAGGCCGGGTGGGAAACTGTGGAGCGGGCGCTGGAAGTCTTCAGCACCTCGGAGGAACTGCTCAACCTGGCGGGCTCTCCCCAGGGAGTAAAGAAGCTGGGCATCATACTGGGAGGCGACGTGGTCATGCTTCAAGAGCGCATGGCCATCGCCTCGTACCAGATGCCAAAGGTCCAGTCCGACGAGTCCACCATGGTCATGGCGCTGACCACCGCCATGCTAGAGGAGCAGCACGCCAAGGGCACTGGGTGGTCCGTGACAAGCCGCCTTTCCGAGCAAAACGGCGAGTCCGGCGCCGAGGCCGCCCGCAACGCCATTCGGTCTATGGACGGCAAGCGCGTCCCAGGTGGGGCCTATCGCGTCGTCCTGGGGCCCCAGACCCTGGCGGAAATTCTCGAGTGGGTGCTCATGCCCAGCCTTCAGTTGGACATGTTCTACGCGGGGGCGTCCACCTTTATCGGCAAGTTCGGTCAGGTGGTCGCGTCGGAGAAGTTTAGCCTTTACGACGATGGCGCCGCGCCCGGCCTCGCTGCCAGCAAGGGTATCACGGACGAAGGGCTACCAACGGGGAGAGCCGACCTGATAAAGGACGGCGCCCTGGCAGGACTGTTGGCCAACTACTACGAGCAGCAGCGTATGCTCAACGACCCCCAAGCGAAGGAGAAGCTGGGCGTCGATCCGGCTCAGGCGGCCCGTGCCATCTCCCCTCGCAACGGGTTCCGCACCGGCCGGGGCGGTGGCAGGAACTTCGACGCCCCGCCGTCTACCACTTCCACCAACCTGATCGTGGAAGGCAGCGAGAAGTACACCGAGGAGGAGCTGCTCAGGATCGTGGGCGACGGCCTGTACGTAGGCCGCATCTGGTACACCTACCCGGTCAATGGCATCGGTGTCGGGGACTTCAGCGGTACGATTGTGGGCGACTCATACATCATCAAAGATGGCCGGATCGCGGAGCCCCTCAAGCCCAACACCTTACGCATGAACGAGAATATCCACAACATGCTGGCCAAAGTCCTGGGCATCGGCGGCAGGCCAAGCGGCACGGTACGCTGGGGCTCGGACCAGGTGACCTGGGCGCCCGAGATGGCGGTGGAGGACTTCCACCTGGACGAGATCGGCGGCTACATGGAGCAGGTGTTCTAGGGACGGATCAGCACCACGTCTCGTTGCACCGGTGTAGTGACCGTAGGCCCCTCTTCGGTCATCAGCACGTCGATCTCGGAGCGTACCCCGAACTCGGGCAGGTACACTCCGGGCTCGATGCTGAAGCATAGCCCAGGCATGATGCTTCGGGTGTCCTCGGTCTCGAAGCCGTCCAAGTTCACGGCGTCCGAGTGGACCTCGGTGCCGATGCTGTGCCCCAGGCGGTGGGTGAAGTACTCGCCGTAGCCCTGCCGGGCGATGTACTCTCTGGCGATCCGGTCCACCTGGTTCCCCTGCAGGCTGATTCCCTGGCGCGCCAAGCCTTCCAGGTACTTCACCGCCGAGTCGCGGGCGGTCACGACGACCTGGAACACCTCCTGGTGCTTCTCCGGAACTTTCTCCCCCACGTAAGCCACCCAGGTGATGTCGGCGTAGACACTGTTATCTACAGCCTCCTTGGCCCACAAATCGATCAGCACCCAATCGCCCACCTTGATCGTGCTGCTCCCCTCCGGTGGCGGCTCGTAATGGGGGTCACTGGCGTGGGCATTGGTGGCGACGATGGGCCCGTCGGGTGAGTGCAAGCCCTCCTTGGAGAAACGACCGCGAATGAACTCTGCTACCTGACGCTCGGTTGCGCCGGTCGCGAGGTTCTCGCCTATATAGCCGAAAGCATCCAGGACGATGCGGCCCAGGGCCTCCGCTGCCCTAATGTGGGCAGCGCGCTGCGCCTCGCTGAGACGCTGGGTGGCGTACTGGAGCAAGTCGGCGGAGGATACCACCTCCACTCCCAATTCCCTCACAAGCTCTACGGTGCCAGCGTCGACCCTGGACACCCTGGGCAGCAGGGCAGAAGGCGAATACTCCATGGCGACTCGTGAACCGGGCCTCACCAACCCTCCCAGACCATCCAGCATGCTCGCTCGGTCACGGTAGACGGAGAGCTCTGCGGTCGACGACTGGAACTTGCCAGCGTCCACGTGATGTGTGAGGACGGTGGGCTCCCCTTTGGGAGGGATGTGCAGGTAGCAGGGCCGGGTTATCGTGCCGAGCTCCTGGCCGATGGCCTGCCAGAAGACCGGGTTGGAACGCCGGTAGTCGTGGATCAACCAGCCGCCGAGTCCCAGCTCCGGGTGGAGGAGCATGTACTCCTGGGCATCTGCTCTGACTTTGGCAAGGGACATGCTTTTCAGGGGCTAAAGGGTGGCCTGCGAGCCTCCTCCGTCGAGGGAAATGTTCGCCCCGGTGATGTATCCTGCCCGCTCCGACGCAAGGAAGGCTATTAGGTCTCCGACCTCTTCGGGCTTGCCGAACCTACCGATCGGGATACTCTTCAGGGTTTCTTTTCTTACATCGTCGGCGGACCGCCCCCGCTCCTGGCCCTGCATCTCGAAGAAGCTGGCGAGCCGTTCTGTCTGGATCCAGCCCTGAAGAACGTTGTTGACCGTTATGCTCGATGTGGCCAACTCCGTCGCCAGCATCTTGGCGTAGCCGACGACGGCCAGGCGACTCGAGGTCGAGAGCACCAGCCCGTCGACGGGCTCCTTAACGGACACGGCGAGGCGGTTTATTATCCTGCCCCACTGCTGCTGCTGCATGTATGGGATGACCTCGCGGCTCATCCGCACCACACTCATGAAGTTCTGCTCCAGCGCCTCTTCCCACTTCTCGTCCTCAAGCTCGGAAGGGCGGCCTATGGGAGGCCCTCCCATGTTGTTTATCGAGATGTCGATTCTACCGAAACGGTTAAAGGTGCTCCGCACGACCCGCTTGATGTCCTCACTGCGGGAAAGGTCGGAGGGTATGGCCAGAACGTGGTGCTGGGAGCTTGCTCGGGCAATGTCGATCTCGGTCTTGCGAAGGTCTGCCTCGTCGCGGGCGCAGATGGTAACCATTGCCCCCTCGCGGGCCAGCGCCAGGGCCGTTGCCCGGCCCATACCCTTGCTCGAGCCACCCACGATTGCCACCCGATCTCTGAGACCCAGGTCCATTTCCCAACCCCCCTTGCTTGGTCCGGAGAAGCCGTCTCCGGAACCTGTTCCATGATAAATGCCATCGGCTCCCGAGGCAAGAGCGTCATGGGCTCAAGTATCGGGCCGGCTTCGGTAGGAACGTACCCTGGCGGGAATTACCCGGCTACCCGCTAAGTTACCTCGTCGGTCTTTAGCCGGTCTACGTCTCCCGCAGTGTATCCCAGCTCCAGCAGGATTTCCCCGGTGTGCTCGCCCAGCAGGGGGGGATGGCGGGTGATGGAGCCCTTGGTCTCCGAGAACTTGATGGGTATCCCCGTCTGTTTGAGCTTGCCTAGTGTGGGATGCTCGACCTCCTGCAGCATGTCGCGGTGAAGCACCTGTGGGTCGGCGAATACGTCGCTTAGCTCGTTGATGGGCCCGCAGGGCACCCCACCACCTTCCAGCTGCTTGACCCAGGCGGCCACCGGCTTCTTGAGAAGCGCCTCTTGCAACAGGGGCACCAGCACATCCCGGTTGCGCACGCGGTCTCCGTTCTGGGCGTAGTCGGGGTGCTGATGAAGGTCTTCCCGGTCCATGGCCGTGCAAAACCTTTGCCACAGGCGCTCCGACCCGACAGCGATGTTGATGTACTTGCCGTCCTGGCACATGAAGGCCTGGTAGGGCACCAGGGTCGGGTGGGCCGCGCCTACCTTGTTCGGGTTGTTGCCGGTGGCGAAATAGTAGCCGCCCATGTAGGTAAGCCAGGCCACCTGTAGGTCAAGCATGGACACATCGATATACTGCCCCTCGTTCGAGGGGCTTTTCTCACGGTGCAAAAGGGCTGCCATGATGCCGTAGGCCGCCATCATCCCGGCCCCGATGTCGGTAAGGGCGATACCCATCTTGGTAGGAGAACCGCCGGGCTCCCCGGTGAGGCTCATGATGCCGCCCATGCCCTGCATTACCTGGTCGTAAGCGGACTTCCTCTGGTAAGGACCGGTCTGCCCAAACCCCGAGACAGAGCAGTAGACGATCCCCGGGTTGACCTGTTTTACCGCCTCGTAGGGAATTCCCAACCTGTCCACCACTCCGGGCGTGAAGTTCTCCACAACGACGTCTGCATTCTTGGCGATCTGCATGAAGATACGCTTTCCCTCTTCATGCCTCAGGTTTAGTGTCATGCTCCGTTTGTTGCGGTTGATGGTGAGGAAGTAGGCGCTCTGGTCGCCTATGAAGGGGGGAGCCCAGCCCCGGGTGTCGTCACCAGTGCCGGGCAGCTCGATCTTGATGACGTCGGCCCCGTAGTCTCCAAGCATCATGGTGCAGTACGGACCGGCGAGGGCTCGGGTGAGGTCCAGCACGCGCAGGCCTCCCAACGCATTCATCCTAGCCTCCTTATTCGGTCTGGGTATTGGTGTCGAATCCCTACCCTGAGAGCACGGTCTCCAGGGCGTCCCGGTAGTCCTCGGGGGTGTTCAGGTCGAGTAGTATCTCGGCGGAGTCTATCTCCACCCACCTTACCCGGCCTTCGTGCCTGCGAATCACCGCCTTGAGGCCCATGTCCTGCTCCGATATCTCGAGCAGCTCTGGCATCAAGGAGGTGGACACTATCACCGGGTGCCCGCCTTTGCCACGGTAGGTAGGTACCGTGATCAGGTCTCGGTGGTGGTTCAGGACGCAGCGAACGGTCTCCGACGAGCGGGGCTGGTCCACGTTGAGGATCAGGACGGCATCCTCAAGTCGCGGCGCCACGGCGTCTGTTCGGCATCTCACTAGGGTGCGGAGCCCGGCCTTTAGGGACGTTGTCTTGCCCTGCTGGTAATCCGGGTTACGGACGCTCTCTACACCTGGATGGTCGGCGATCAGAGGTTCCATCTTTTCGGGCTGGTGGCCTAGCACCACTATGACCCGGGACACGCCGGCGGACAGTAGGGAGTCGACCTGATGGACCAGGAGAGGCTTAGCGTGCCAGGGGAGGAGGGCCTTGAGCTCACCCATACGGGTGGACTCACCGGCAGCCAGCAGAAGGGCAGCCGTAGTGGGCACGATACACCTAGGCCGATACGGCCTCGGCGGCGAGGGCTTTGGCGATGGCCCGATCGAAATACTGCTCGTCCATGGTCATCGGACCTCCGGAGCCCCCATGCCGGAACATGATGATCTCTGACAGGATGCTTACGGCAAGCTCTTCCGGGGTTAAGGCGCCGATATCGAGGCCGACGGGAGCGTGCACTTGCTGCAGACGCTCAGGGGAAACCCCCAGCTGGGCCAGGCGCTGGTATATGAGGATGGTCTTGCGCTTGCTGCCCAACAGGCCGACGTACCTGGCCGGGGTGCGCACGGCCGCCTCCAGCGCAAGGTCGTCGAACCAATGGCCGCGGGTCGCCACCAGGATGAAAGTGTTGGCGTTTATGGGGATCTGGTCCAGGCCCTGAGTGTAGTCGGGCACCACTATCGTCCCCGTCGCCTTGGGAAACCGCTCCTCGTTGGCGAACTGGGGCCGGTCGTCGACGACGTAGATGCGATATCCCAACAAGCGGGCCAGCTCGTAGGTGGCCTTGGCCACGTGTCCGCCTCCCACCAGTACGAGGGTAGGAGGAGTAGTATACCCCTCTACAAAGAGCTCCACCCCGTCGCCGGCCCTAACGTACTCGTTGGTGCCCAGGTCCGACACCCGCCGGGCCGCTTCCACGGCCACCGCGTCCAGCGCCGGGTCTCCCAGAGAGCCGTGGGTGGAGCCGTGCTCTCGAAGCATGATCCGGGCGCCCATCTCGGCCTGGCCACCGTCGGCTTTTACCACCGTGGCTACGCCCACGGGAACGCCGGTCTCGTAGGCTTCGGCCATCGCCTGGCCGAAGGGCAGAAACTGCTGCGGTTGTCGCAAGGGCTCAATGAAGAAATACATCGTGCCGCCACAGACCAGTCCGTCCCTGGCGGCGATGTCTTCGTTGAGCAGATAATCACGGTACTCGGGGCCGCCGTCGCGCCTCAGGATTTCCTTGGCGGCGAACCAGATGTCCCCTTCTACGCAACCGCCACCCAGGGTCCCCACGCCGCTGCCATCCTTTCGGACCAGCAGTTTCGCGCCGGGCTTCTGGGGCGTGGAGCCCTTGGTTCGAACCACCGTGGCCAGCACGCAGGGTTGCTCGTCCGCGAGGAGCCTGAGGGTTTCCTGTATGACTTCCTTCATTCTTCCTTTACCAGGGGGTTCGGGCACCCTACTCTATACTCAGAATATCAGAATTACCGCGGTTATTCAAATTGCGGGTTGCCTGATAGAATGGATTTGACAAGACCCAACCCTCACGGGAGACGCGGTCTCAGGCCGGGCGCCGTGGGCCAGATTCGGGGGACGCAAGGATGCAGAGCAGGGCGCTCTTCGGCCTGTGCATGGCCGTGGGGCTGATAGCTGCGGTATGGAACGTCACGACGGCGGCGGGCCAGAACTGCAGCGATTCCTTTGCAGAGCCACCCCTGGGCCCCGAGCGCCCCGAGGACCTGATAGCCTTTCGGGACGTAGTGAAAGGTGAAGGGGATCTGCTACAGGACGTGGTCCTGCTCTGGACTAACGTCGCCGACAACGCCCGCTGCATTACGGTAGAGGCCAGCTTCTCCACAACAGGCGCTGCGGAGGCCAGGGACGACTGGGTGGCCCTGGAGTCGATTCACGACCCCACTGCCAACCGGTTCCCCCACAGTGTCGGGTCCGACCCCGGCGAGGTCTGCTACCGGGTGTTCGCTTCCAACGCCTTCGGTCGGTCTAACTACTCCAATCGCGTGTGTCTGCTTCTGGAAGCGCTTCCCCCGCCCGAGATTGAACTCGACTCGGGCGGTCTTGCGGACGGTGGCAAGGGTTCGAGCCTGCTCTATCCCCTGGCTATAGGCCTACCTCTTGCCGCTGCGGCAGTCGTCACCGGAATGGTCGTATGGAGCAGGACACGGCGGTCGCCAACCGAACGTTCCGGCGAATAGTTATCCCACCATGTCGTAGCTGCGCAGAAGCTTGCCCGGCAACGCATCTGTGCAATCGTTGTCCTCGAAGGTGACCGTTCCATTCACTATGGTGTACCGCAGGCCTGTGGGCTTCTGAATTAGGCGCCGCTCTCCACCCGGAAAATCGTTGGCGAACACTGCCTTCTCGTGTACATAGCCCAGCTTGTCCAGGTCGAAGACGATGATGTCGGCCCAATCGCCCACTCTCAGGGTGCCTCGGCCTCGAAAGTCGGCGAACCAGGCTGGAAGCGCGCTCATCTTGTAGACCGCCTGCTCCAGGCTCATGATCTCCCGGTCTCGGATCCAGAAGGAAAGCCAGTACACCGGCCAGATGTTATTGGTGACGAACCTGGTGTGGGCGCCGCCGTCGGACAAGGAGATGTGCACCAGCGGGTCCAGCAGTTGCCGGGTGCGTGCCTCGTACGCCGCTTTAGTG
>CBDFKU010000005.1:0-64541 GCA_965248975.1 Dehalococcoidia bacterium | reverse complement strand
CCGCCTTCCACCACGACTCTGCCGTCCACGATGACGGTGTGCACACTCCTGCCGTCGGCGTTGTACACCAGGTTGTTCACCGGGTTGTGCAGGGCCCGCCACTCGGGCCGTCTCGTGTCGAACAACACCAGGTCCGCCTTCTTGCCCGCCTCGATGGACCCGATCTCATCGTCGAGGCCCAGGGCCGCCGCGCCCTGAATCGTGGCCATCTCCAGAGCTGCCTCCGCCGAGACAGCAGCGGTGCTCTCCCGGGCGTCCTTATAGAGCACGGCCGCCAGGTACATCGAGCGCATCGTCTCGATGAGGTTGGAGTTGTTGCCGGCGTCGGTTCCCAGGCCTACAGACACACCCCTGTCCAGCATCTCGGGCAGCAGGCTCCTCCTCATGCTGCCCGAGCCCATCTTGAGGGCGGCGGTGGGGCATATTACCGCCTTCGTCCCGGTCTGAGCCATGGAGTCCACCTCTGCCTCGTCCAGGCCGATGACGTGGGACAGGAGCACGTTGGGGCCCAGCACGCCGATTCCCCTCCAGGTACTGTATCGGACGCTTTCCGTGCATGCTCAGGTGCCGGCTAACCGAGTCTGGGAAGTTGGGTTGGTGCAGAGTCATTCCCGTGTGGTGGCTGTCGGCGATCCCCTTGGCCGCTACCAGCAGCTCCGGTGTGGAGTAGTCGGCGGAGAAGGGCATGGCCCAGGCGCTGATCCTGCCGTCTAGTCTGTGGTCGTAGGCGCGGACCGTCTCCTCCATCACGGACGCCGCCACCTCCGTCGAGGTCACTGGGATGCCCAGGGGATTGGGGACATCTGCTACGTGTCGGCCCAGGATTATCCGGCAACCGGAGTCCTCGTAGGCCTGCAAGCATGAGTCCAGGTGCTTGGTGCTGCCCGGGTCCAGGAAGCAGGTGGTGCCGTATTTCAGTAGCTCGGTGATGGCCAGCAACGAGGTATGGTACTCCTCGTCTTCCGTCATCTCCGATTGCAGCCTGAAGACGTTGGCCAGATATTCTCCGGGAGGCAGATCGTCCGGGAATATTCCTCGGACGGCGTGGGCGTAGCTGAGGTGGATGTGGCCGTTGCAGAACCCGGGCGTCACCACCATCTCTGCGGCGTCGATGACCCGGTCGGCTGCGATTCCGCTGAGCTCCGAGGCCTTTCCCACCCGGGCTATCCGTTGGCCTTCGATCAGGATGGAGCCGTCCTGGATGATGCGCCTCTGGGGATCCATGGTCAGGACGAACCGGGCCCCGTCGATCTTCAGCGTACCGGCGCTCATAGGACTCACCTCAGGACCACAGGCTGAACGGACCCGAGTGTATAGACGGCATGGTTCCGTGTCTAGTAGGCCAGGCCCTTGACGCATGGGACGGACGGCTCTACCCTTGTCCACAGCCCAATCGGTATGCCGAGGTGATGCCCTATGGTCTCGGAGAACCAGCAGGACCAGGAGATCCCGGAGTGGGCTCGGGGCGACCCGGCTTTGGAGTGGTATGCCAAGGAGATCTGGGGCAAGCGGGCGGCCGACGACGATGCCCTGTTCGAGGTCATGAGCCTGGAGATATTTCAGGCTGGCCTGACGTGGCGCATGGTCTTGCTTCGCCGTGACGCCTTTCGACGGGCCTTCAACGGGTGGCTCATCGACCACGTGGCGGACCTGGGACCGGTGCAGGTCGATCAGATGCTTCAGGATGCGTCCATCATACGCAACCGCAAGAAGATCGAGGCGTGCATCTCGAACGCCCGCGTCGTCAAGGGCTTGCAGAAGGAGCACGGCTCCTTCTGCAACTGGTTCTACGAAGTGCTGGAGGGCGACGAGTTGGCGCCGCTGCAAAAAGAACTACGAAAGAGCTTCAAGTTCATGGGCCCGGAGATCGCCCGCATGTGGCTGATGGCCTGCGGCCGCATCCCCGCCGACGTGTAGGCAGCCCAGGGCGGCGCTTAGCCTTCGTTCGCGGTGGGACTCCTCCGAGTATACTTGCGCTTCTTCCTGGGCTTGCCTCGACGGGGCACGTAGCCTCTGACGAACTCCTTCATCGCGTCCCGAGGGACCATATAGACCCCGCCGATCTTAACCCCCGGAAGCTTGCCCTGCCGGACCAGCCGGGACGCCGCCTGGGCGGTTATCCCCAGCACTTCGGCTACCTCCGAGGTGGACACGTGTTGGAACCGTATCTTGAGCAATTCCCCGTATATTAATGTCATCCTATTAACTAAAATACTATTAAATTGCGACGTGGTCAAGCCTCCGTCCCCGCCCTTTTCGGAGCGTCGTGGTCCATTATTGACCGCCCTTGGAGAGGTGCCTATAATCCCCATGGATGCCCAGGGCGATGGATGTCGCCAGAAAGGGAGGCTGCTATGCCGATCGAACGGCTCTCACCGGACCTGGACCGTCTTATATCGCCGGGCCAGGAGATAGAGGAGCTCGCCAACGGGTACACCACGCCCAACGGCGCAGCGGAAGGGCCGCTGTGGCACACAGAAGGAGGGTATCTTCTCTTCAGCGACATCGGCCGGAGCCTGCGGCTGAAGTGGGCTCCCGGGGAGGGTGTTACCCCGTTCCAGGACAACACCAACGAGGCCAACGGCCTGACATGGGACCTCCAGGGCAGGCTGCTGGCGTGCGAAGGCTCCACGCGTCGGGTGACCCGGCAGGAACCCGACGGCAGCATCACCGTGGTCGCCGGCACTTACCGTGGGACCCGGCTGAACCGCCCCAACGACGTGGTGGTGAAGTCCGACGGCAGCATTTACTTCACCGACCCCGGGGCCCCTGATCCAGCGATAGACCTGGAGTTCTCCGGCGTGTTCCGCGTCTCGGCCGACCTGGGCACGTTGACCCTGCTGGTGCGGGATTTCGGGGCGCCCAACGGCCTGGCTTTCTCCCCCGACGAGAGCGTGCTGTACGTCGACGACTCCAACAAAGGGAACGCGCGGGCCTTTGATGTCCAGCCCAACGGGACGCTGGCCCTGCACACCGACCGGGTGTTCTGCTACATGAGGAGAGGGCTCCCGGGAGTCCCCGACGGTATGAAGGTGGACGTGGAGGGCAACGTCTACTGCACAGGCTCGGGCGGTGTGTGGGTCATCGATCCTTCGGGCAGGCACCTGGGTACGATCCTTACGGAGGCTAACCAGACGACCAACGTGGCCTTCGGCGGCGACGACCTACGTACTCTGTTCATCACCACCCGGGACACCCTGGCCCGCATTCAGGTCAACGTACCCGGACTCCCGGTGCCTCCGAAGGCCTAGGGAGCCTGGCTCCTCACGCCTCTACACCGGCCAGAAGGGTAAAAATGTACACTTCCCTCAAGCCCATTCTCCAGGAAGAGCTGGCCGAGATTCACCGGTCGGGCCTGCACAAGGCCGAGCGGGTGATCACCTCCAGGCAGGGCAGGCTTGTCCGCTCCGAGGGTCGTGAGGTGCTGAACTTCTGCTCCAACAACTACCTGGGCCTGGCGGGCTCCGACGACATGGTCGCCGCGGCCCGCGATGCCCTGGAAACCTTCGGCTTCGGGCTCTCGTCGGTGCGGTTCATCTGCGGCACCCAGGACGTCCACGTGGAGCTGGAGCGGAGCACCGCCCGTTTCCTGGGCATGGATGACGCCATCCTCTACTCGTCCTGCATGTCCGCCAACATAGGCTTCTTCGCCAGCTTCCTTTCGGATGAGGACGCCATCCTGTCCGACGCCCTGAACCACGCAAGCATCATCGACGGGGTCCGCATGTGCAATGCCAGCCTGCGGGTCTATCGCCACATGGATATGGCCGACCTGGAAGCGGGCCTGAAAGAGACGGCGGGCCGGCGTGTGCGTTGCATCGTCACCGACGGTGTGTTCAGCATGGACGGCGACATCGCGCCCCTGGCCGATATCTGCGACCTGGCCGATAGGTACGATGCCCTGGTTGTGGTGGACGACTCCCACGCCACTGGGTTCATGGGGCCAGACGGGCGGGGGACGCACCAGCACTGTGGTGTCGAGGGCCGGGTAGACGTGATCACCTCCACCTATGGCAAGGCCCTGGGCGGGGCCAGCGGCGGGTTCGTGGCCGGGCATCGTGAGATCATCGAGATCCTGCGGGAGCGCTCCCGGACGTACCTCTTCTCCAACTCGCTGCCCCCGGTGGTCGCGGCTACCTCCCGATACGCCATCGACTACATCGAAGGGCACCCGGAGCTCCGGACGCGGCTATGGGACAACACCCGCCACTTCAGGGACAGGATGCAAGACGCGGTCTTCACCGTCCCGGAGTCGGTCCATCCCATCGTGCCGGTGATGCTGGGAGATGCACAGAAGACTCAGGACATGGCCCGGGCGATGCTGGACGAGGGGATATACGTCATCGGCTTCAGCTATCCGGTGGTCCCCCAGGGCGCGGCCCGCATCCGTGTGCAGATCTCCAGCGACCACACCCGCACCGACCTGAACCGGGCCGTGGAGGCATTTGTGAAGACGAGGGGATGACCTAGACCTATAGGGCCTTGAACGATTCCACTTAAGGACCTGCTTGGCTGACGCTAGGATTTAGGGAAGACCAGTAAACAATTCCCTTGCTGAAACGAAAGCTTCGTTTGTCTCTACTGCTCTTCTAGCTTTGCGCTCCAATATTTCTAAAGTTCCTTCAAAAACGTAGTGGAAATCCAGCCCATCCATGCATATGATCTGTGTGGGCTTACCCCTAGCAAAAGCTTCTAATCCATCTTTGCTGAAACCGGAGTAACTGATAAACAATCCCCGCGACCACTTGGCCTTCCCTGCCACCTTACCAGCAAAAGTCAACAAATCGGCTTCTCCGGTTGGAAGGTTCTGCCATTTGGCTTCGACCAAGTAGGTCTCGCCTTGAAATTGGAGACTCCCGTCGATTTGTTCCCCTATGATCCTGAACGGGCTCCTTGGCGCAAGGCGAAAAGAAGTAAATACTTTGTTCAGGAATCGCTCGAATTCAAATCCGCGATGTTGTGCTGTAAGCCCGGTGAGATTCAATAAGCGTTCCTTTAATCCACTCAAATCTGTCGCGGCGCCTGCGGCCTGAGCTTCAGATTTTTGGTTGTCGGTCTTATGGAGGCCCCGGAGGCCCCCTAGAAACTTCGGATCCCACAACTCTGGAATTTTGAATCCCAGGTCATAGACGAACTGGTTTAATTGCTCGACCTCTTCACGGGTTACCGGTGATTTTTTAGTATTGCGATATACCAGCGCTTTTTGAACAATCGTAACGATGAGCGGACAGAATGTCTTTTCTTGGTGAAGTAAAGTATTTGTTATCAGGTGCTCCACCCCGGGAAGTTTACTGCCGCCGATCCAAAAGTTCTGCAACCCTAACGATGACGCTATTCCGGAGAAAGATACGTCTTGGCGAGCATAGGAATGGGCTTCTCCTGGCAAAAAGTCATAAAGGAGCCTGGCAAGGCTGTTCACTGTGAGCGTCTTAACAGGAGTCAGTGTCTTTGTCGTGCGTGGTACAGCCGAATTCCCACGAGGTGGAGTTTGCCAGGCAGGTTCTCCAAAACATTTTCAAAAATGCCATCAAGAGGGTTGCTCGGCCTGCCACCCGGCATAGGTTTCCCCCTATATCCGAAGCTTATGGTGGTCACCCTAATTGTATCAGAATTGCAGAGTTTGGGATTCGTGCACCAAGGTTTAACGTCGTATACGATGCGCGAATAGGATTTTGTCGTCAGCTCGAAAACCGACCGCCAAGAGTATAAACCCGGTAAGCCGTTGGTATCGGTCACAAGCCGATGGCGTAGGTCTCGGCGCGGGGGTCGGCGCCGGCCGCCATGGTTCCGGTCTCGGGGTCCAGGCGGGTCACTATGGCGCCGTAGCCGCACACGTCGGTCTCCACGATCCTGTGGCCCAT
This sequence comes from Dehalococcoidia bacterium, assembly GCA_965248975.1. Classification (GTDB taxonomy): domain Bacteria; phylum Chloroflexota; class Dehalococcoidia; order Lucifugimonadales; family JAGWBF01; genus CBDFKU01. The sequence goes on along the minus strand of CBDFKU010000005.1, from coordinate 58,680 downwards.
CTCCGACAGCCTCGATCGCACCTCGCCGAGTATGCCAGGCTCCACGTTGAGCTCCCCCGGCTTGTAGACGTGGGGGTAAAAGGAGTTGGGCATGCTCTGTGTGGAGAAGCGGGGCGCCTCCACCGCCTGCTGTGGGTCCATCCCGAAGACCAGCACGTTCAGGGCCAGCTGCAGGTCAACCTGGGCCTGGTCGTCGCCGCCGGGGCAGCCCAGGGTCATCACCGGACGTCCCCCTTCGCATACCATGTAGTTGACCAGGGTGGTCCGGGGGCGCTTGCCGGGCTGTATCCCGTTGGGGTGCTGGGCGTCCACCGAGAAGACCTCGCTGCGGGTGCTGAGGGTACAGCCCAGCTCCTTGAAATACACCGACTTGTCGAACCGTCCGCCGCTGGGAGTAACGCAGACTACGTTGCCGTCCCGGTCGATGACTGAGAAGTGGGTGGTGCCCTCCTTTTTCGGCTCGCCCGCGCCAACCGAGGCCGGCGGGGTGGCCGCGGTCGGGACTCGACCCGACGGGGCCCGCCCCGACCCGTCCATGTAAGCCCAAGGGTCGCCTGCTTCGGGCATCTCCGGCCAGGCGACGTCGTCCCTAATCAGCCGCGCCCGGGACGCGGCGTACTCCTTGGACAGCAGGCCGTCGATGGGCACCTTCACGAAGTCTGGGTCGCCGTAGTAACGCTCTCGGTCGGCGAAGGCCAGCTTGAGGGCCTCGGTGAGTGTGTGGATGTACCGGGGCGAGTTGTGGCCCATGGCCCGCAGGTCGGTGCCCTCCAGCATGTTAAGGGCATGCAGCATGACGGCGCCCTGGGTCCAGGCCGACTGGGTGTGGACCTCCCGGCCCATGAAGGTAGTGCTTATGGGCTCCTCGTACCGCGCTCGGTAACCGGCAAGGTCCTCCAAGCTCAGCAGGCCCCCAGCGCTCTCCGAGCACTCTACGATGGTCCGGGCCAGCTCGCCTCTATAGAAGACGTCGTGGGCGGCCTTCAGGCCGGCTTGACGGTCTCCGTGGGCCTCTGCCTCTGCTCTGGCCAGGGCGCTCAAAGTCGCTGCCAGCTCCTTCTGCACCAGGAGTTCGCCTACCTCAGGGGGTTGGCCTCCCGGGAGGAATACCTCCTTGCCGCCCCTGGGGAAGCGCCGGAACTGCTCCACCACCGACGGGAACTGCAGCTTTTCCCGCATGAATGGGTACATCGGGAACCCATGGCGGGTGTATCCGATGGCTGGGGCTAAGGCTTCTCCCAGGGTCTTGGTGCCGTGGGACTCCAGCAGCAAGATAAAGGCGTCCACCACTCCCGGCACGGTGAAGGACAGGGGGCCCTGGGGACCCGTAGGCACGGCGTTCAGGCCCCGCTGGAGGAAAAAGTCCGCCGTCGCCTTTCCCGGGGCGACCCCCTGGCCGCTCAGCGCGCGCACCTGTCCGCTCTGGGCGTGATAGGTCATGACGACGCCTTCCGTGGCCAGGCTGTAATGGGCCGTGGGCTCCACCACGGCGGCGGCAAACCCGGCGGCCGCGGCGGCGTCGAAAGCGTTGCCGCCACTCAGCAGCATTCTCATCGCCGACATGGCGGTAAGATAGTGGCCGGCCGCAACGATTCCCTGGGTGCCCCGGACCACCGGCCTGCCGGTCCCGGTCCAGTCTGCGCTTGCTTTAGTCGTCTCGGAAGATGCCACTGTAACCCCTCCTGCCACGGCTTTCAGACGTTTCCGCCATTTTATGGATGGTGGAAAGGTTAGTCAAACTATGGTTCGCTGGCATCGTTACGAAGAAGATAGATAGGGATGATATACTATGACGGTATGGTTATCTAAAGGAGAGCAGGTGGAGGGAATGAGCACATCGCCGAATCGCCTGGGGATCCTTGTGGGAGGGGGGCCGGCGCCGGGCATCAACGGCGTGATCGGCGCCGCCACCATCGAGGCCAACAACTCCGGTCTGGAGGTCGTGGGTATCTACGACGGCTTCGAGTACCTCATGCGTGGCCGAACGGATGCGGTACGTATCCTGGCCATCGCCGACGTGTCGCGGGTCCACAGCCAAGGCGGCTCCATCCTTCGCACCTCCCGGGCGAATCCCACGCGTGTGGCGGAGGATTTGGCCCGCACCGTTGGCGCTCTCCAGGAGCTGGAAGTCACTTCGCTGGTGACGATTGGCGGAGACGACACCGCCTTCTCGGCCTTCGAAGTGGCCAAGGCGGCCAAGGGAACTCTGCGGGTGGCCCATGCCCCCAAGACAATAGACAACGACCTTCCCCTGCCGGGCGGGATGCCCACCTTTGGCTTTGAGACGGCCCGGCATGTGGGCACCCAGGTCGTGCTCAACCTGATGGAGGACTCGCGCACCACCGGCCGCTGGTTCTTCGTGTCGGTGATGGGCCGGAGCGCCGGGCATCTGGCTCTGGGAATAGGTAAGGCCGCCGGCGCCACGCTGACCATGATCCCGGAAGAGTTCCTGGGCCGCGTCACCCTGGACGATGTCTGCGGTGTGCTGGAAGGCGCGATCCTGAAGCGCAGGGTCATGGGCCGCGGCGACGGCCTCGTGGTCATCGCCGAAGGGATCGGCGCAAAGCTGGACCCAGAAGAGCTTGCGTCGGTCCCCGGTGTGGAGGTCGAGTACGACGAGCACGGTCACATACGCCTGGGCGAGATTCCCCTGGCTACGATCCTGAGGAAAGAGGTCCAGAGGCGGTTCGCCCAGCGGGATGACAAGGTGTCCATCGTCGACGTGGCGGTGGGATACGGGCTGCGTTGCGCCGCGCCTATACCCTTCGACATCGACTACACTCGCACCCTGGGCTACGACGCCGTCCGGTTCCTGCTGTCCGAGTCGGGAGACCCTTCCGCGGAAGGGCTGCGCTTTGGCGGCATGGTCTGCCTCGAGAGCGGACGCCTGCGAGTGCTACCCTTCGAGGAGCTGCGGGACTCCGAGACGGGGCGGACCAAGGTGCGCCTGGTTGACACCCAGGCAGAGCACTACAAGGTCGCCAGGGAGTACATGATCCGGCTTAAGGCCGAAGACTTCGAGGACCAGTACATGCGAGGGAAACTGGCCCAAGCCGCCGGAACGACCCCTGAGGAGTTCAGACACAGGTTCGCTCTCCCGCTGGGACTTTCCGGCCGGTAGCGAGCTGCTGGGCCCGGGTTACTCTTCGCCGCGCTGGACGACCTGCTCCCGGCCCTTGGGGGTAACTGTGTAGTAGCCGGTTGTGCCGGGGACCCGCTCCAGCCAGCGGAACTTGCTGCGGGCGGCGTTGTGCAAGGTCTGCACGAAATCGGCCGGACGCTGCCACTGTGCGAGGTCGAACAGTTTTCCCAGCTCTCCCTCTGAGACCCTGTCCAAGCCCAGGAATCTTCTGGCCCCCTCGGCCGCCACCACCAGCCGCCGCATATCCCCCATAGGAGATAGCTCGGCGCAGAACCGGGCGAAGTCCGCCTCCGCGCCGTCGCCAGGTTCCGCCCTCGGCTGCGAGACCGGTAGGGGCTCGGCGTGTTCTTGGAGGGGCTGGATTACATTTCTATCCTTCTCCACAACCACGCCCGCAAAGCCGTCCATGCGCATCCTGACTAGGTCCATGGGCAGCTCTTTCAGCGCCAGGCCGACCACCTCTCGAAAGACATCGGACTCGGTGGCCTCCAGTGTAATGACGGTTTCCCCCGCCAGGCTGACGGAGACCTTCAGCGTCATGATGGGCTCCTTCTTCGTGTTGCCCTCAACAATAGTAGGAACTGGGAGAACAGTCAAGGGACAAAAGAGGAAAAATGTAACCAAATATTGGGTCGGGTGGTTTGCCTCGGGACTCAAGATGGGGTGGGTGTACGGGTACGGCACCGATGGCCGCTGCCTGTGGACCACGTCTCTCCCCTCAGGAGAGGGGCCGGGGGTGAAGGAAGGCTATAGGACCTGCTTGAGCCTGGTTGCCAGCGCCCGGGTCACGCCGGGCACCGAGGCGATCTCCTCGATGGCGGCCTCCTTGATGCCCTTCACCGACCCGAACCGGCGCAGAAGCATCCGCTTCCTCTTGGGGCCGATGCCTGACACCAGGTCCACTGCCGACGCCACGCTGCCCTTGCTGCGCAGCTTGCGGTGGTAGGTGACGGCGAAGCGGTGGGCCTCGTCTCTGATGCGCTGGACCAGGTAGAGGGCCTGCGAGTTGGAGGCCAGGGCAATGGGCTCGGGGGTGTGGGGTACGAACAGCCACTCGTTCTCCTTGGCGAGGGCCGCCAGGGGAACGAAGTCTACGCCCAGCTCCAGGAACACCTCTAGAGCCGCCGAAAGATGGCCCTTGCCGCCGTCTATGAGCACCAGGTCAGGCACGATGGCCCAGGTATCCTGTCCTCGGGACTGGGTTTCTCCACCTTGGACGCCATCGACGATGGTCTTTCCTTTGCCCTTTTCAGACGCCAGCCGCTTGAACCTGCGCCGCAGCATCTCCTGCATCATGGAGTAGTCGTCGATGCCCTCCACGTCCTTGATCCGGAAGCGGCGGTAGTGGGCTGGCTTGGGGAAACCGTTCTGGAAGGTCACCATGCTACCGACGGCGTTGGTCCCCTGGATGTTGGAGATGTCGTAGCACTCCATTCGCGCGGGGAGGTTGGGCAGGTTGAGCTCCTCCTGCAGCTCCGTCATGGCCTCCTGGACAGCGTCGGCGTTGGAGAGCCACCTGGCCCGCATCTGGGTCAGGCCCTGGGCGGCGTTCTCGGCGACCATCTTGACCAGCTTGGCGTTGTCGCCCCTTACCGGGTGGGTCAGGGTCACCGCGCCGCCCCGCCTCGCCCTCAGCCACGCCTCGATGGACTCCGGGTCTTCCAGGGGGTGCTGGATCAAGATCCGGCGCGGTGTAACGGAGGCCGACTGGTAGAACTGTTTGATGAACGCTTCCAGTATGTGCCCCGGGGTGTCGTCCTGGGTGCCCTCCATGATGAAGTGGTCCCGTCCCACCAGCTTGCCCTGGCGCACGAAGAAGATCTCCACCCGAGCTTCGTCCTGGGCCTGGGCCATGCCGATGGCGTCCATGTCCTGGCCCGAGTTGGAGGCTACCTTTATCCGCTGCTCCTCGATCACTTGCTGGATGTTTCGGATCTGGTCCCTGAGGGCGGCCGCTCTCTCGAACTCCAGGGTCCCCGAGGCTTCATCCATCTTGCGGTGCAGGTCGTCCAGCACGGGGTCGGTCTTCCCCTCCATGAACATGATCACCTGCTGGATGACCTTGTGGTACTCGTCTTTGGATGCCGCGCCGATACACGGGCCGACGCAGCGATTGATGAAATACTCCAGGCAGGGCCGCGGGTCCTTGCCGGTGATGGTCTTGGTGCAGGACCGATAGGGGAACAGCTTCTTCAGGACGTCCAGGGTCTTGCGAGTACTGCGCGCGGTGGCGAAGGGCCCGAAGTAGCGGGCGCCGTCCTGGCGGACTCGCCGCGTCACGTACACCTCAGGGAAGTCCTCGGCCAGGTCGATCTTTATGTAAGGATAGCTCTTGTCGTCCTTCAGCCGAGCGTTGTAGGTGGGGCGGTATTTCTTGATCAGGGTGCATTCCAGGATGATAGCCTCGGCCTCCGAGTCGGTGACGATGTAGTCGAAGTCGGCCACCCGGGAGACCATGTTGCGTATCTTGGGGTTCAGGTTGAAGGGGGTACCGAAGTAGGTGCGGACCCGGTTCCGCAGGCTGCCGGCCTTGCCGACGTAGATCACCTTGTCGGCGGCGTCCTTCATCATGTAGACGCCCGGCTTCTCAGGCGTGATGCTCAGCCTGTGGACGATGTCCTTTCGTTCCATGGAGGCTTACCGGATCACGAAGGCCAGGACTATGAGGATCGCTAAGGCCACCGACCCAAGGGCAAGAATGCGCTTTACCTCGGCGCCCACGTATTGGTATACCCTGGGCCTGGGATCCGGCCTGGCGACTGCGGGACGCGGCGCCACCGCTGTTGCGGCTCTTGTCGGGGCTGGACGCCCCTCGACCGCCTCGGAGTTGCCGTCCCCAGGCTCGACCGCCTCGGTGGTCGGTGGAGTGATGGGGATACCCGAGGGTCCCCTGGCTTGCCTCTTTTTCCGCTGGCCCAGCTGAGTCTGGCGGGCCGCCGTTTTTCTTGACTTGCCTCGTTGGGGCATTAACCGCGTACCTCCAGCACAGATGAGGTCTATGTTCGCTCATTAACTTCGGGGATGCCTGATACTATCCTACAGCCTATCCCCGCTCCACGTCCATCCGATTGACCTGATCGATGTTCTCCCGCTCGGTTTCGTCTATTTCCTGGGTACAGGACCAGGCGTCTATTATCTCACGGGCCACCTGTGGTGTCGTGAGATACAGTCCTATGCACAGCACGTTGGCGTCGTTCCACAGGCGGGCACCCCTGGCGGTCTCTGCATCGGCACACAGGGCGGCCCTCACCCCGGGCACCTTGTTGGCGGCCATGCTGACGCCGGTGCCCGTCCAGCAGAACAGGACTCCCTGCCGGCAGCGACCCCCGGCCACCTCCTCCGCTACCTTTGGAGCCACCTCGGGCCATCGGGGATCGTCCCCAGACTTCAGGGCGCCGTACAGCTCCACCTCCATCCCCCGTGCCTCCAGCTCCGCCACGACAGAGTCGGTAAGGTGGGTACGCTCGTCGCTACCGACGGCGATCTTCATCCCTCCGAAACTCCCTCCACGTTTATCAGGACCTGGATCAGGACCTTGGGTGGCTCTTATCGTACTCGCGACGTACGTGGTCGGAGGTGAGATGGGTGTAGACCTGGGTGGTGGTGATGCTGGAGTGGCCCAGCAGCTCCTGGACGTGCCTCAGGGACGCGCCGCCTCTAAGCATGTGGGTGGCAAAGCTGTGTCGCAGTGTGTGGGGGGTGATGGGCTTGTCCAGGGAGGCCTTCTTGGCGCAGGCCTTGAGCACATTCCAGACCCACTGCCGCGTGAGGCGCTCCCCTCGCTGGTTCACGAACAGAGCCTTCTCCCCGGCCTTGGCCTCTCCGTGGTCCCGGCTCGCGCCGGCCCCATTGCCGTTGGCTTTGGAAGACCTGGTCCCCGCCGACAGCATCTGATTCCTGGCGCCCTCGATGTAGTCCCTCGCCACCTCCACGGCCCGGGGGTAGATGTATGCGATTCGCTCTTTGGAGCCCTTCCCGAGGCAGCGGACATAACCTTCTCGTAGGTTGATGTCGCTGATGTTGAGTGACACCAGCTCGCTTACCCTGAGGCCCGTGGCATAAAGCAGCTCCAGGATGGCCCGGTCGCGCTTCCCCTCCGGAGAATCTTCTCTGGCTGCCTGATCAAGGAGCCTTTCCACCTCATCTTCGGACAGGAACTTGGGCAAGCTGCGTCCGACTCGTGGGGCGCTCAGGAACTCGGTGGGGTCCTCGTCGATGGCTTCTTCCTGCACCATGAAGTTGAAGAAGGATTTTAGCGCGGCCACTTTCCTCGCGGTAGTGGTTTCACGATAGCCGTTTTTGCCCCTCAGGTTGGAGACATAGTCGACCAGGAGTCCCAGATCCACCTTCGCCCATGTCGCCTCGTCGGTGTCGGTAAGGCGTCCCTGGGCGTACCTCATGAACTGCTGGAGGTCGTTTCTGTAGGCCTCCAGAGTATTCTGGGAGAACCCCTTCTCGACCACCAGATGGTTCAGGAAGGAGTCTACGGATTCTTTCACAACGTCCTCTTTCCATTGATGGAGCAAAGGCCCCTCATGCTCAATTTTATCATATGGACCCGCTCAAAGCAGGCGAAATCGTGATCGTTTAACATAAGAATTATACGATCGAGCTGCATTTCTCCCGGTCCAACGGACCTGCGGCCACCTTTAGGACACCGGTAGGTCACCGGTCTTACAGCCTTAGGGTCAAAGTGCTATACTGCGCGTCGATACATGCAGCACGTAGGATTCTATGTCATTGACATGACATCAAGGCCTCCAGTGGAATCTAAAAACATCAGGGTCAAAGTGCCCGCCACCACTGCGAACCTGGGCCCGGGCTTCGACTGCCTCGGTATGGCCCTGGATCTTTGGAACGAGGTCCGCATCGAAGCCGGAGGTCCGACGGAGGTCGCTGTCCAAGGGCAGGGATCGGACGAACTCCCCGGGGACAAGGGCAACCTGGTCTACCGCTCCATGGAGCACCTCATGGAAAGAGCCGGGACGGAGATACCCCCGCTACGGCTGGTCTGCCTCAACGAGATCCCCCTGAAGCGGGGTCTGGGCAGCAGTGCGGCCGCCATCGTTGGGGGGTTGGTGGCCGCCAACCTTTTGCTGTCGGAGCCCTTCTCCGAGGACGCCCTGCTGGAGACGGCCGTCCGTCTGGAAGGGCACCCAGATAATGTCACCCCGGCTCTGCAGGGGGGTCTGCGGTTGGTGGTCCAGGAGGAGGACGATCTGCTATCGGCCCCCGTTCCACTGCCCCCGGGCCTGCACACGGTCCTCTTCATACCCGAGGCGAGGATATCGACCGAGGACGCCAGGGCTGTACTTCCAGAGACCGTCGGAACATCGGACGCAGTGTATAATATGGGCAGAACCGCCCTGCTGGTGAACGCCATGGCGACCGGAAGGCTGGAAGACCTGGGCGTCGCTACCGGCGACAGGTTGCATCAACCTTATCGACAGGGACTGTTCCCCCCGATGAAGGTGATCTTCAGGGCCGCCATGAAGGGCGGCGCCCTGGGGGTCTTCCTGTCGGGCAGTGGCTCGACGATCCTGGCCCTGACCCGGGGCCGGGAGATGACCGTGGCCTATGAGATGGCCGAGGCAGCCCGCCAGGCAGGGGTCGTGGGCCAGGTCAAGATAACGAAGCCCACGGCCCTGGGTGCCCACCAGGTCCAAGATGAGGAGCTGGCAGAATGACTCAGCAGAGAGAAAAGCTGCTAACCGCCGAGGAGTTCTTCGAGCGTTATGCCGGCAAAGACTCCCACAGGTATGAGTTGGTCAAAGGAGAGCTGGTGGAGATGACGTCTCCGGGTGGGGTACACGGAGAGACTGCAATCGCGATTGGAGCCGCCCTTTACGATTTTGTCCGGCGAAACAACCTGGGACGCGTTATGGTGGAGACCGGATATACCCTTGATCGGGACCCCGACACCGTTCGGGGCCCGATGTCTCCTTCATCAAGGCCGAGCGAGTTTCCCTGGGGGATTGCCCAGGGGTTACGTCGAAGGCCCGCCGGACCTGGCAGTAGAGGGCGTGTCACCCTCGGACACCGCATACGAGATGGAGGCGAAGGTCAACGATTATCTCGGAAAGGGTGCTCAGCGGGTCTGGGTGGTCTACCCCTCCAGCAGGATGGTGATCGTCTATTCTCCCGACGGCTCTGGACGACGTTACCACGTAGGCGACACTCTGGAGGATGAGGAGCTGCTGTCCGGCTTCTCCCTGCCGGTGGCCGATCTGTTCCCATCCTAAAAGCTCACCCAAGGAGCCCGATGCCACTGGTGGTTCAGAAATACGGTGGAAGCTCGGTAGCCGACGCCGAGAAGATAAAGAGTGTGGCCCGGAGGGTCGGCCGGGCTAAGGATAACGGGATCGAGGTGGTAGCCGTGGTATCCGCCATGGGCGATACCACCGACGATCTCTTGGACTTGGCCCGCAGCGTCTCCGGGTCTCCCGATCCCCGGGAGCTGGACCTGCTGCTGTCGACCGGGGAGCTGGTTTCTTCAACCCTCCTGGCTATGGCCCTGAGGGCCTTAGGACACCAGGCCATAAGCCTCAGCGGTTCCCAGGCAGGCATCTGGACCGATACCACCTACGGCGGTGCGCGCATAGACCGGGTGGACACGGCCCGGCTGATGAAGGAGTTGGGCGAGGGTAAGATCGTAATTGTCGCGGGGTTTCAGGGGGTCAGCTCGGACATGGACGTTACGACCCTGGGTCGTGGCGGCTCCGATACCAGCGCCGTTGCCCTTGCGGCCGCCCTGGGCGCCGGGCGGTGTGAAGTCTATACCGATGTGGAAGGTATCTACACCGCCGATCCCCGGGCGGTCCCCGAAGCCAGGAAGCTCAAGGAGATCGGGTACGAGGAGATGCTGGAGCTTGCCAGCTACGGCGCCAAGATGCATCCCCGATCTATAGAGCTGGGGGCGGTCTACAACGTGCCCATCTACGTGGCCTCCAGCTTCAGCGACTCCCCGGGCACCCTCATACACGAAGGGGCGCAAACTTCAATGGAGAGTAGAGTCAAGGTTACCGGCATAGCCCACGACTTGAACGTGGCCAAGATAACCCTGCGGGGCGTCCCGGATCGGCCCGGCATCGCCACAGCCGTCTTCGAGCCCTTGGCGGACATGGGCGTCAGCGTGGATACCATCGTGCAGAACACCAGCGTGGAGAACCTCACCGACCTCAGCTTCACGGTGACCCGCACGGACCTTGAGAAGGCCGTGGCGGTTGTGAAGCCGGTGGCAGAGGTCATCGGCGCCAAGGCCGTGACCACCGACGATGCCCTGAGCAAGGTGAGCATCGTCGGCTCCGGCATGCAGAACTTACCGGGCTACGCTGCGCGCATGTTTCGCGCGATGGCCGACCACGAGATCAACATCGATATGATTACTACATCCGAGATACGGATCACCTGTATCGTCGCCCAGGATCGAGTGATGGATGCCGTGAGGTCGCTTCACCGGGCGTTCCAGCTTGAGAAAGAGGACTGACGTACGCCTCGACCCTTTCTCGGAATCACCCCACAACCTTCCCGCCGATGAAGATCGCTTTCCGATGACCAGCAGTCCAGCTCCCCTCCTTTCCCTGATAATTCCGGCCTACAACGAGGAGGCCCGCATCGGGCTCACCTTGACCCAGGTCCTCGATTATCTCGGATCTCAGGACTATGCCTGGGAGGTGGCCGTCGTCGACGACGGCAGCACCGACGCGACTGCTGCCATCGTCGAGGAGCACGCCCGAGCGAGGGATGGGTTGAGGCTCATACGGGTGCCCCACGGCGGGAAGGGATGGGCCGTGAACCGTGGGGTCCTGGCGACCACCGGAGAATACCGGTTCCTGTGTGACGCTGACCTCTCTATGCCCATAGAGCAGCTATCCCGGTTCCTGCCTCCGGCGCTGTCCGACTTCGACATCGCCGTGGGTTCCAGGGAGGTGGCCGGTGCGAGGCGCATCGGCGAGCCCCCGGGACGCCACGCTATGGGCCGGCTGTATAACCTGCTGGTCCGCGGGCTGGCGGTGCCGGGACTTCTGGACACCCAGTGCGGCTTCAAATGCTTCCGCGGCGAGGTTGCCCAGGAGTTGTTCACCCTCCAGAGGCTCTACACCTTCGCCTTCGACGTCGAGATCCTCTTCATTGCCCGCAAGCGACGGCTGCGAATCAAAGAGGTGGCCATCGACTGGCACTACCGCTCGCAGAGCAAGGTGAGGCCCTTCAGAGACTCGATTGCCATGACCGGGGATATCCTGAAGATACGCTGGAACTCTCTGGTCAGAAGGTACGAGGACCGGCGCAGGTAGGTACGCATCCCCGACCAGGCTCGCCGCCTCCCTGGAATTCCTCGATTTCGGCTGATCCGTCCCAGAAACTGTGTCGAAGGTACTTGACCTGTACGGAGATTTTGTGTATCCAATTATGGATAGGGAGAGTAGCCAGGTAGGGGATCGGTCCAGACCCGTCAATGTTGGGCTGGAGTGAGGACGGGATGACACGCCAGAACATCCTTGCCTTGTTTATGGGAAGTGTATTACCCTGAGGAAAGATAGCCGCCTGACGCTAAAGAGACTACCTCCCGGGGGTGGAGAGGGTGAAGGTACCCAACAGCCAGGAAGAAATAGCGAAGCTTAGAGAGGAGCAGAGCAAAGAGGCCATCGCTCTGGCTCTTAGGGGAAACTGGGAAAGGGCCACGGAGGTTAACCGCCGGATACTCATGGTCTTCCCCGAGGACGTGGAGGCCCTGAACCGGCTGGGCAAGGCCTTCCTCGAGCTGGGGCGCTACATGGAGGCGAAGAACGCCTTCGAAAGCGCGGTCAAGCTCGCGCCTTACAACACCATCTCCAAAAAGAACATCGAGCGACTCGCCCACTTGCAGGAGACGGAACCAACCCCGAAGCAAGGGAAGGTGATCACTCCTTACCTGTTTATCGAGGAAAGCGGCAAATCTGGGGTAACCATGCTGGAAACTCCGGCTCCCCGGCAGGTCCTCGCGAAGATGGCGGCCGGGGATTCGGTGCACTTGGAGTGCCGTGACCACCTCCTTATGGCGCTGAATGACCTTTCCGAGTATCTGGGGCAGGTAGAGCCCAAGCTGGGCCTGCGGCTCGCTCGCCTGATGAAGGGCGGCAACAGATACGACGCCGCAGTCATCAGCGTTCACCGGCAGGAGATATCGATCATCATCTGGGAGGCCCATCGGGACCCTTCCCTTGATGGCGTCTGCTCCTTTCCCACCAGAAGTAAGGATGAGTATAAAGGTTACCTGCGGGACGCCCTCCTTCGCTACGATCTTGAGGCCGGTAGTGAAGACGAGGAGTTCGGTGGCGGATGGGCTGCACCATACGGCGACGATCGCGGCCTTACCGATGGCGACGGGCCTGCGAGTCCCATGGGTTCCAGCGAAGAGCCGACCCCTCCGGAGGAAGAAGAGGAGTAGTCCCACCTGTCCGTTGACAACTCCAACAGGGACAGCTATAATCCCGCCACGATCCATCGTTCGTTTTAACAATCGCATAGAGCGACCCGGGTACCCACTGGGTTCAAGAGGGAAGGCGGTGCGAGTCCGCCACGGTAGCGCCACTGTGAACGGGGAGCTGGCCGGCGATAGCGCCACTGTTTCGAGGAAACGGGAAGGCGTCGGCAAGCTGAGATCCGTAAGTCAGGAAACCTGCCCGGGACGCGGAGCTCCACTCTGCGCATGACAGAAATGGCTCCCGGGTAGTCTGGCACCTCCAGAAAGGCAACCCGAAGAGTACGATTCAAACCCCTGGCGCGAGTAGAGCCGGGGGTTTTTCATTTGGCCGGAGATCGATGCTTCGGCGGGGCGACGTTGCCGATGCGGCGTGGAGATATTCCTTGAGAGTGCTGCTAATAGCGACCAACCGGCATGACCGCCTGATGAGCAGGATGGAGGCCCATCCGTTGCCTATCGGGCTGGCCTACATAGCGGGGTACCTGGACGCAGCCCGCCATGATCTGAGGATGCTGGACCTGATGTTCTCCGCCGACTACCTTGCCGACGTCGAGAAAACCGTCAGGGAGTTCCGGCCGGATCTCATCGGCCTCTCGATCCGTAACCTGGACAACGGCAGCTACTTGAATCCCCAGTGGGCACTGCCCCTCGGTCGGGAAGTGATCCAGCGCCTTCGGGACGTTGGCACCGGTACCATTGCGTGCGGAGGGCCTGCCTTTAGTCTTCTGCCCGAGGAGTGCTTCCGGTTCCTGGAGCCGGATCTGGGCATAGCCGGCGACGGCGGAGAGACCTTCGCACGGCTGGCCGACGTCCTGGAGGCTGGTGAGGATTACCATGACCTCCCCGGGCTGGTCTATCGTCGAAGCGACGGTGTGATCGTCTGCAACGGCCGGGCCCACTCCCGGCTCCAAGTTGAGCCTCGCCTGGAAGGCCTGGAAATGACACGGTATCAGCGGGCCGGCTTCGGGATCGGCATCGTTACCAAGTTGGACGGAGGCTTCTCCACCACCGTCGAGGACGAGAAGGACCCGGAAGCGGCGGGATGGCGGGTGATCCGGCCGGTCGATGAGGTCGTGCGGGAAGCCGCGAGAATGCACGATCGCTATGGCATGCAGAGGGTCTTCTTCATAGACTCGGCTTTTAACGTCCCTTTGGACTACGCAAAGTCCCTGTGTCGGTCCCTCATGGATGCCGGCTTGTGCCTGGGCTGGAACACATATCTGGCGCCGGTATCCGGTAGCTGGGACCAAGAGGTGGTCGGCCTGATGAAGCAAGCAGGCTGTAACCTGGTCTTTATGAAGGGCGTCGGCGGACCAGGCTTGCAGACGCAGGACGTCCGGGCGCGCCTGGAGCCCCTGGCGGAGCTGTGCGGTCTCTGTGAGTCCGAGGGGTTGCTCTACATCGTGTCTCAGACCTTCGGAGAGCCCGGAGAGACCCGGGAAACGGTAGAGGCCAAGCTGGACTTCTTGAAAGCCCGCAGCCCAGCCCTGGCCAACCTCTGGGTGGGTGTCAGGGTGCTGCCGGGGACCCCTGAAGCCCGGCTTGCGCTGGATGGTGGCCAGATCGCTGATGAGGCCGAGCTGGTCCGACCGACCTTTTACGTATCAGAAGGTGTTAAGGACTGGATCGTGGACCGTCTCAAGGAAGAGGCGTCCCGAAACCCCGGCTGGAACCTGGTCTGAAAGAGGGAAGGTACATGGCTAAGCTAAGCTTTGGTCCAAATGGGGCCGTCTCATACCGCCTGCTGATCGCGGGCCTACTGCTATGCGCGGCGGCTCTCGGCATCGCCTGTGGGGAGAGCGCCACACCGACGCCACTGCCGACGTCGACACCGTTGCCCACCGCGACACCTACAACGATACCACCAGTTGTGGTCACCGACGATAACGGCAACCAGGTGACCTTCGAGGAAGCTCCGGAGAGGATCATCTCCTACGACTCGCCGCTGGTGGAGATACTGTTCGAGATGGGAGAGGGCACCCGAGTTGTAGGGACCCACGACTTCGTGTCCTACCCCCTCGAGGCCACGGACGTTCCCAGGGTAGGCAGCTCGTTTCAGATAAACGCCGAGAAGATCCTCGAGCTGGAACCGGACCTGATATACACCTTCTACGGCAGCTCCGTTCCTGATCTGGAGGCCCTGGGGGTGAAGGTGCTCTACCTGGAGACGCCCACCGATCTGGAAGGCATAGCTAGGCAGATTCGCATGTGGGGCAGGATAACCAGGAACGAGGCAGCCGCCGAGCGGGTTGCGCGGGATTTCGAGTTGAAGGTTGAGTCCCTGCGGGACAGGCTTGCCGCGCTGGAGACAGGCCCGAGGATATTCCACGACGACTCCGGGTTCTTCACCAGGGGGCCCGACACCCTTCTGGGGAAGGTCTACACCATGCTCAAGGCCGAGAACATCGCCCACGACGTGTCCCTATTCGGCCAGCTTACTCCCGAGGCCATCGTCGAGAGGGACCCCCAGGTCATCATCACCACCTTCCCGGAAAGGCCACAGGAGTTCCTGGACGACCCCGCGTTCAAGAACATTTCCGCGGTTAAGGATGGTCGGGTATACGCCATAGACGGCGACCTTGTCAGCGTCGCGGGCCCACGGTTCGTGGAAGCAATAGAAGAGCTGGCCCGCCTGTTGCATCCCGACATATTCCAGTAGAAGGTGGTCAGGATGGGTCTACGCTTCTCCATCGGGACCGCCAGGGCGCAGCGTAGGGGAGAGCTGCTGGGCTCGCGGACCCTGCATTTCACCTACCCCTGGCGGCGGCTGGCCGTTGGCGTCCTGGTCCTGGTAGTCATCGGTCTTGTGGCGTCGGGGGTGGGCTCGGTCTACATACCTCCGCTGACCGCCGCCAAGATCCTGGTAAACAAGCTGCCCCTGGTGGACATTCAGGCGACCTGGCCCGACAGCTGGACGGTGATCATCTGGCAGATCAGGTTTCCCCGCATCGTTCTGGCCGCGCTGGTGGGCGGGGCGCTGGCCATCTCCGGCGCCACCTATCAGGGCCTTTTCCGGAACCCCCTGGCCGACCCCTACTTCATAGGAGTGGCGGCGGGCGCGGCGCTGGGGGCCACCGTGGTCATCCTGACCAGCGTTCCCTTCTATTTCGGCGGCTTCAGCGTGCTGCCCCTAGCCGCCTTCGCCGGAGCGGTCGCCGCGGTCAGCGTGGCCTACATGGTAGCCAGACAGTCGGGAGAGCTCCCGTTGCTCACGCTGATACTCGCCGGTCTGGCGGTATCCTCGTTGGCCGGAGCCATAACCAGCTACCTCATGATCAGCGCCGACTCCGACATCAGGCCGCTGGTAGGATGGCTCCTTGGAGGGTTCATAGGCACGCAGTGGAAGGACGTATACACGGTGCTGCCGTACCTGGCGGTGGGGGTCGTCGTCATGATGGCCTACGCACGGGTGCTGAACATGTTCCAGCTAAACGAAGAGGAGGCCAAGCACCTGGGGGTCAACGTCGAGAGGACCAAGGTGGTGCTCATAATCGTGGCCTCCCTGACGGCCGCCGCCGCTGTATCGGTCAGCGGGATCATCGGGTTCGTGGGGATAATCGCACCCCACGCGGTCCGGCTGGTGTGGGGTACCGACCACCGGTTCCTCCTGCCCATGGCCATGATCACCGGGGCGGGTTTCCTCATCGTTGCGGACCTGGCTGCCCGGACGGTGGTCAGTCCCAGCGAGCTGCCGGTGGGCATAGTGACGGCCTTCTGCGGGGCTCCCTTCTTCCTGTACCTGCTGAGACGGGCCAGGACGGTGGTCCTGTGAGGCAGCCAGACCCATTGCAAGTCACTGGGATAGGCTTCTCCTACGGTGAGCGGCTGGTGCTAGACGGGATCAGCCTCGAGGTCCGGCTGGGCGAGATTGTCGGCCTGGTGGGGCCCAACGGCTCGGGCAAGACCACCTTCCTCAGGATCGTCGGCGGTACTCTTGCGGCCGCTGCCGGACAGGTGCTGATTCAAGGCCGCGACGTCTCCACGCTGCGGCCGCGGGACAGGGCCAGGATGGTGGCCATGGTTCGCCAGAGCCCCGCCGTTCCTCCGGGTTTCTCCGCCTTGGAGGTCGTGCTGATGGGCCGGAACCCGTACCTGGGTCTGCTGCAATGGGAGGGCCCCGAAGACGTGGAGGTGTGCCGCCGCGTGATGGAGCTCACCGAAACCTGGGGTTTCGCCCATCGCCAGGTGTCTTCCCTTTCCGGGGGAGAGCTGCAGCGGGTGTTCATAGCCCGGGCGCTTGCCCAGGAGACGCCGTTGCTGGTGCTGGACGAGCCCACGGCCCATCTGGATATCAGCTACCAGACAGTGGTTTTCGATACCATCGAAAGGATCCGCCGGGAGACAGAGGTAACGGTCCTGGTCGCCATGCACGATCTCACCCTGGCCGCCCAGTATTGCACGCGAATCGCGGCCCTGCATCGGGGCAGGATTCACGCCTTCGGAGAGCCCTCGGAGGTATTGAAGCCCCAGGTGGTGGCCGAGATCTTCGGGACGCAGGTGGCCATCATCGAGCATCCGGTTCACAAGACCCCGGTGGTCTTGCCGGTGGGCCGTGCCATCGAGGTAAGGGACGATGGGGATGTGTCCTCCTGAATGTAAGTGCTAAGATTAGCCAGGAGTCCGGAACCATACAGGAGGTCTCGATGATGAGCAGGTGGCTCATCGTACGCCACGGCGAGACCCAGTGGAACGCCGAGGGTAGGGTCCAGGGCCACACCGACGTCAGCCTCTCCGCCAGAGGAATGCAGCAGGCCGAGGCGCTGCGGGACCGGCTGGCCACCTGGGACATCCACGCCGCCTATTCCAGTGATCTCGTTCGGGCCATGGATACCGCTCGAACGCTTCTCCAGGGTCGCGACGTGACCATTTCGCCGTCACCGGAGATCAGAGAGTTCGCCTTCGGCCGGTGGGAGGGTCTGACCGGCGCCCAGATAAAAGAGACGGACCCGGTAATGTTCGACGACTGGCGCATCAGGGGTGATACCTTCGCTCCACCGGGCGGAGAGAGCGTGCTGGACCTGGCCGACAGAGTGCGCAAGTTCTTGGGCAGGGTCAAGGGAGCCCACGGAGATGGCGAGGTGGTCCTGATCGTCGGGCACGGCGGGTGCCTCACCATACTTCTGACATGTTTGCTGGAGCTCCCCCTGTCCACCAGTCGCCGCCTGTACTTCGACTCGGCCAGCCTCTCCGTGGTGGACGTGTACCACGATACGGCCGTGCTCAAGCTGCTGAACGATACCTCCCATTGGTCGACGGACGGCCCGGGATCGAGATGGTGAGCGCAGGGCCTGGTAAGGTCCTGATGGTCCAGGGAACCTCCTCCCACGTTGGGAAGAGCGTTCTCACGGCGGCTTTGTGCCGCATATTCCGCCAGGACGGCTTGAGGGTCGCTCCCTTCAAGGCACAGAACATGTCCAACAACTCCTACGTCACGCCAGACGGGAAGGAGATCGGCAGGGCTCAGGCAGTGCAGGCGCAGGCCGCCGGCATCGAGCCCAGCGCCGAGATGAACCCGATCCTGCTGAAGCCGGAGAGCGACAACCGCTCCCAGGTGGTCGTCCTGGGGAAGCCCATGGAGTCTCTTCCGGCACAGGAATACTACTCGCGGCGAGAGTACCTGTGGTCTGTGGTGTCCCGGTCCCTGGACAAGCTGAGAGCCGAGTTTGAGGTCGTTGTGATCGAGGGGGCGGGCAATCCGGCCGAGATTAACCTGCGAGACAAAGACCTGGTAAACATGAAGGTAGCCATGTATTGTGACGCGCCGGTCCTTCTGACGGGCGACATCGACCGGGGCGGGGTGTTCGCCTCCATCGTAGGCACCCTGGAGCTTTTGGAACCCGAAGAGCGGAGCCTCGTCGGAGCCACGATCATCAACAAGTTCCGGGGAGACATGACGCTTCTGACACCCGGCCTGGCCTGGCTGGAGGAGAGGACCGGCGTGCCGGTAGCCGGGGTGGTCCCTTACTACCACGACATCTTCATCCCGGAAGAGGACGGGGTTTCCCTTGAGCGCCGTACGTACTTGAAGTCCAGGAAAGATTATCTGCTGGACATCGCGGTTATCGGCTTCCCCCACATCTCCAACTTCGACGATTTCGATCCCCTCGCAAGCGAACAAGGCGTACGGATGAGATACGTGGAGAGCGGTGACGAGTTGGGCGACCCCGACATGGTGATCCTCCCGGGTACGAAGAGCACCGTATCGGACCTGGAGTGGCTGCGGCGAATGGGATTCGACCAAAAAATCGTGGGCCTGAGCAGACGTGGCATCCCGGTGATCGGGATCTGTGGGGGATACCAGATGCTGGGCGTGACGATCCGTGACCCCGAGGGCATCGAGTCCTCCGTGACGCAGGCGGAAGGCCTGGGGCTGCTGCCCGTGAGCACGGTTTTCGAGGGCATGAAGGAGACCCACAGGGTCAGAGGAGAGGTGGACGGGGCCGCTGGGATTCTAGGGGATGCCCGGGGGCTACCGGTGGAAGGGTACGAGATCCACATGGGCAGGTCGCATCCCGATGGCGGGACCTTCGTTCAGCCGATCCACCTTCGGGAGAGGTCGGGAAGGGCGTGGGACGCCCTCGACGGTGCAACGAACCATGATGGGATGGTATTGGGCACTTATCTCCATGGGCTCTTCCACAACGACGGGCTTCGTCGGTCCGTTTTGCGATGGCTCGCCCGGCGAAGGGGGATCGCTTACTCATTCGCGGAAGTGGCCCGGAACAACGATGGCGAGTACGACAAGCTGGCGGACCTGGTGCGAAGCAGCCTGAACATGGACCTGATCTACGAGCTGGTCGGAATCGAGGCCCCCGGGCGCTAGTGCCTACCTGTAGCTAAACTAAAGCCAAAGTGGAATCTACATGGATGCCTTTGGCGACTTTGCAGGATTCACCTTGGCGTTGGATTAGGATCCCGTCACACCGGCGAAAGCCGGTGTCTAGTCCTGGCCATGGATTCCGGCTTTCGCCGGAATGACGAGTTCTGCGATGCCTGTGGCGACTTTGCGGGTTTCACCTTGATTTAAGTTAAGGGGCCGGTCTTGGCTGTAAAGGGCCCGCTCTTGTCCGGGCCGGCGCCGTTCTGCGTGAAGCAGGTCAGGGACTGATTGGGCTCCAGATATACCTCCACCGAGTCCCCCGGCTGAAGGCGGACGGTGTTGTGCTGCAGGCTGTAAATGATGTGGCCCGAGGGAAGGACTACACCGTACAGGTAGTCGGTTCCACGAAAAGACCGGTTCACAACCTTGCCCTGGCCCGCCTCTGATGCGCGTACGGTTACGCTGTCGCCCCGGAGCATCACTTCGACCTCCGCGCCGGCCACAACAGACGTCTCCGATCGGAGAACGCCTATCTCGGTGACCAGGCCCTCCTGGGTTGCTCTAGCGGGGATGAGATCGGCGATTCCCAGGAACTGCCCCACGAACCGTGTTTGAGGATGGTGGAAAAGCTCCTCCGGAGTGCCCACCTGCTCAACCTTGCCGGCGTTCATCACGACGATACGGTCTCCCATGAAGAACGCCTCGAACTGGTCGTGGGTAACGTGGACGGCGGCAACGTTGGTGGAGTGGAGGAGGTCCTGGAGCTCCATTCTGAGCTCGATCCTGAGGTGGGGGTCCAAATTACTGAAGGGCTCGTCCAGCAGTAACGCCAGCGGACGGGGCGCCAGGGAGCGCGCCAAGGCCACCCTCTGCTGCTCACCTCCGGAAAGCCGGTAGGGCTCCCTCTCTGCGAGATGGGATAGGTGCACCATATCCAGCATCTCTCGCACCCTGCGGTCCCGATCCTGCTTGTCCCATCCTTTGAGGCCGAAGGCCACGTTCCGGGCTACCGTCATGTGAGGGAACAGGGCGTAGTCCTGAAACACCAGGCCCAGCTGCCGTTTTTCCGGAGGAACCCATGTCCGGGGGCCGGCCACCCGCCGTCCTTTCAGGGTTATCGTTCCCCCGTCGGGGACCTCGAAGCCCGCCAGGAGGCGTAGGGCGGTGGTCTTGCCGCTCCCGCTGGGACCCACCAGGGAAAGGATCTCCCCGGACCTCAGCTCCAGGCTAATTCCATTCACGGCGGCGCTGGAGCCGAAGTACTTGGTCAGGTCCTCGCACTGGATGATGAGGTCGTCGGTCATAGCCATTTTATCTACTAGTACTCAGTCAACCTGTGATTTGAAGGATATAGCCGATGGAGTTTCGCCCTAGCATCTTGGGTGTTGAAGCGCCAATGGATAGAGGCTCGGGCGGCGTTTCGCTCCCCCTCCAGGGCCTGAATTTCTCGGCGGAGGGCAGCCTCATCGGGGACACGCCTCCTCAGGCAAGATCGGGCCAGGACGCTGAACTCGATCTCCGCCATGTTGAGCCAACTGCCGTGTTTGGGGGTGTGGTGGAACTCCAGCCGCTTTACGATACGCCGGGCCTCAGGGGCAGGAAAGGCCTCGTACAGGGAAGCCGGGCGATGAGTGTTCAGGTTATCCAGAACAACTCGCACCACCGGGGCCTCCGGGTAGGCCTCATCCACCAACCAACGCATCTGACGGGCGAAGTCCTGCTGGGTCCGCCGCTGGGTGATGGCCACGTGTCTCCAGCCCTGCAGCGGCTCGCAGGTCAGGAACAGGTTCCGGGTGCCCTCCCTTCGGTACAAAGTAGTCCTGTCGCCGCGGCTGTCCCGGCTTCGCTGGGAGGGGCGGCCGTGGCTCGCTCAACAGCTGAGTCGAGGTCTCGTCAAAGCAGACCACCGGCCGCCGGGGGTCATAGGGCTCGGCATACAGGTCCAGCACATCCTCCATGGCTGCCACAAAGTCGGCGCTCACCTTAGGAATACACCATTCCTTCTTCTGCCACGGCTTAAGAACGTTTTTTTGAGCCGCTTGCGGATGCCTTCATGGGACATGGAGGGCACCAACCCTAGCTCTACCACTTTCCCGGCCAACAGCCGCAGGGTCCAGTGGTCGTGGCCCTCCGGCGCGGCGCTGCAGGCCAGGGCGATGAGGTGGGCCTCTCCCTTGTCGTCCAGCTTCCTCCGTGGCCTGGGCCTGGGCCTTTCCAGCAAAGCCCCCTTCATGCCCTCTTCAGCGAAACGCCGCTTGATGCGGAACACTGTGCCTACGGAGACGTCCAAGGCCTCAGACACCTTGGGAGCCTTCCAACCCTCATCGCTCTTTAGTAGAATCCTCGCCCGGGTCATCACACGAGCCCGGCTCTTCCCACTTCGAATCAATTGCTGGAGTTGTTCCCAGTCTTCCTGGTCCAAGCGCACCCTATACTTTTCCCGTCGTCCCATCACTGCCACCCCTTGGGTAGATTCTGTCTTCCCAAAGGGTAGCAACTTTGAGTGATTTCTTAAATAATTACCAACACCGAGTTGACTGAGTACTAGGTACAGGCGTATCCCTAATTAGCCTAACCTGCACCGATTCCCAAAGTCAATCTCCCCATTGTCGGCAAGTATGACATACTAACCGCGGGGCGGTATTGTATACTAATATCTTACATATGTTAATACTTAATGGTGCCTATAAACGACGGCAGTTGTTAGCAACCAGCAAAAGTGGGACACATTGGGACCCGAGAGATCAGGTGCTGGATGGGGGTCTGGTGAGCTCTCTGAGGGCCCTGTTATAGCGTCTGCGGTTTTGGATGGTTTTGGCCTTCACCTCCTTTCTGCGTTGTAGGATCTCTTGCCGTCTTCCCTTGAGCACGTCAGATGGTGTCACGTTGGCCAGGGCCTTGTGATAGCGCCGGTAGTTGTAGTAGCTGACGAACGCCGCGATAGCCGCATCGAGGTCAGAGGGCAACTCATAGGGCACCTGGTTTACGTCCCGTTTGATGCTCTGGTGGTAGCGCTCCAGCTTCCCGTTGGTCTGAGGGTGGAAAGGGGTTGCCAGGATGTGCTTGATGCCAACCATACCCAGGTAGTCCCTGAATGCCCTCGAGACATAGCCCGGGCCGTTGTCACTCAGCAGCCTAGTGCGGTCTGTGACTGGAACTTGATCCATGCCGGTCCTGTCCACAGCATCCTGGACCACCTCGATGAAGGAGTCGGCCGTCATGTCTTCCTGGAGCCTGTGAGCCAGGATGAAGCGGGAGTAGTCGTCCATCACGGTCACCAGGTAGTAGTAGCCCCAACCTACTACCCTGAAGTAGGAGGCGTCGGTGGCCCACATCTGGTGAGGGCCTGTGGTCTTGCGGTGGTACTCCTTACCCGCGGCCAGCTTCATCTCAGGCCTCTTCACCAGACCCTCCCTGCTCAGGATACGGTAGACACTCGACTCTGAGACACTGAAGCCCTGGTTGTCGGTGATCCACGCGGCCAGCTGACGGCAGCTCAGCTCCGGCATCTCTCTGGCTGCTGCGAGAACTGAGCGTTCTTCCCGAATGCTGAGACGGTTCCACGGGGGCTTGCCGCCTCCTGCATGGTCCTCAAGTCCTTGTTGGTCCTGGCGTCTGAGCCACCGGTAGTAGGTGCTCTTAGGGATACCCAACTCGCTGAGGGCCTTTCGTTTAGGGAGGGGAGACGAGGCTACTTCGGTAAGTACTTCTGCCTTCTCCACGGCGCTCATCCGCTGGTACCGGTAGCTTCCTGGGGCATGGGGATGGCCGTTTTTTTGAGACGGTACGCCTCCAGCGACAGATCGGCCACTAGCTCCTTGAGCTCCCCGTTCTCTCTCTTGAGCTGCCCTACCTCATGCTGAGTGGCGTCCCGCATCGTGTCGCGGGTCAACCTCTCCTTGCCCGCCTCCATGAACTCTTTGGTCCACGAGTAGTAGGAGTGGGGCTTGATCCCCTCCCGCCGGCACAGGTCGTTGACTGTGACCTCGCGGCGGAAGCCCTCCAGAACAATTCGGATCTTCTCTTCGGGGGTGTACTTACGTCGGGTAGCCGCCTTCACCGTGCGAACGAAGGACCTCGTCTCCGCGCTCCGTTCCTCGGCGGCCTCTGCTTTGTCTACGTCTGACTGGGACACATCTGCTCCTTTCTGTGGGTAACTCTACCCTCACTTCAGGAGCTCTCGCCACCCTCCAAACTCTCGGGTTTTCTTACCCTCCGATGTGTCCCATTATCGCTGACGGCCTACAGACGGCAGTTTAGGCACACTGGACTCGGCCAAGGACGGAGCCAATCCATTGCCACGAAGTGGGCCCCGCGCTATAATGACCCCGACTGCTCAGACGCGGTTCGACGATAAACGGAGGCATTAGCCAACGATTAGCATATGCTAAGTGCGTGCTGGTTGTAGTTGAGGTGGATATGCTATTAGGTGAACCGAAACCGGAAGTCAGCGTGGTAGTCGAGAACTACCTCCAGGCTATCTATAAGCTCAAAGAACGGGACGAGCGGGTGATGCCTACCCGACTGGCGGAAGTGATGAGCGTCTCGGTGGCCACCGTGGTGGGCACCTTGAAACGTCTGTCCAAGCAGGAGCTTATAGAGATCAACAGAGACAAAGAGGTGGACTTCACTGAACGAGGCCGGGAGTTGGGGGAGGCCGTAGTCAGGCGCCATCGTCTGGCCGAGCGGATGCTGACGGAGCTCCTGGGGGTGGACTGGCATAAGGCCCACGCCGAAGCCCACCGCCTGGAGCACGCCATATCTCCCTACGTC
This sequence comes from Dehalococcoidia bacterium, assembly GCA_965248975.1. Lineage (GTDB taxonomy): Bacteria > Chloroflexota > Dehalococcoidia > Lucifugimonadales > JAGWBF01 > CBDFKU01. The sequence goes on along the minus strand of CBDFKU010000005.1, from coordinate 34,482 downwards.
GAGGACAGATTGGCTAAGGCATTGGGCTATCCCAAGACCAACCCCTTCGGACAGACCATACCCGGCTACGGCGACGACCTCAAACGCCCACCGTTGAAGCCCCTGGCAGAGACCGAGGAGGGAGAGTCCACGGTGGTGGAGAGGGTGCCCGAGGAAGACTCCCGCCTGCTGGAATACTTCGACAAGAGCGGCCTCAAACCCGGCGCCGCCCTCAAAGTCAGGGAGATGGCCCACTACAAGGGGACCATGACCCTGGACCTGGAGCAGGGCGAGGTTGTAGTGGGTATGGAAGTGGCTCAGAAGGTCATGGTGCGCCAGTAGGGCAGGGCGACCGAGGAAGTCCCTGTCAGGAGGGCGCGCCTAAACTCTGTTCAGCAGGGTACGGAGCGCCTCCAGAAAGCCAGTAGGGTTGTCCCCCTGCACTAGGTGTCCCGCCCGGGGCACTACCGCCGAGGTGCTGTTGGGGATAACCTCAAGCATCCTCTCCAGGACTTCGTTGGAGAAGATGTCGCTGTCTCCGCCTCTTACCACCAAGGTGGGGCAGTCGATGTCGGCCAGGCACCGCCACAGCTTCTCCGAAGACCAGGTCAGAGGGCGATGGTCCGATGACCTCAGTTGCTTGTCGTATTTCCAGGTCCACTTGCCGTCCGAGCGCTGCCTGATGCTGTACTTCAGCGCCCCCAGTACCTGCTGCCTGGGGCGGCCCGTATACTCCTGGACCCGATCGGCGAACTCGAGGTAGGAATCTAGTTCGTCGGGCAGTTCCCGGAACCTTCTGATGCGGCTCTGGCCCCGGGACATCACCTCGGGCCCCACGTCGACGATGGCGAGGCCTTGGAGCATCGCCGGGTGTCGGGAGGCGAACACATAGGCGCTGCGCCCTCCCATGGAGTGACCCACCAGGATGAACCTGTCCAGTCCCATCGCCTCCACGAAGCCGTCCAGGTCTTTCTGATGGGCATCCAGTGAGTAGTCGCCGTCGCTGGCCCACTGGGTGTCGCCGTGGCCCCGGGCGTCCAGGGCCAGCACACGGTACTCATGGCTCAGGGCCAGCGCGATGAAGTCCCAGCTATGGGCTTGCTGCAGCGCCCCGTCGAGGAAGAGGATGGTCGGCCGGTTCTCGGGCCCCCAGTCCAGGTAGTGGAACTTGAGGCCGTTGGATACGATCTCCCCGTCCTGTGGGCTGACCTCACTGCTGAAGGGAACCGAAGCCGCTCTGGCGGCTTCGAAAAGGGACAGGCCTTCCTGCTCCAAGGATGTGCTGGACACTACTAGGAAACCCTGTAAACCCAGACTTGGTGGAAGACCTCAGGCTCTCCCTTGGGGAGGGGCTGAAACTCCTCGGACACTTCTGCCAGCTTCCACCTTCCCGCTGTTTCCAGCGAGTCCTGCTTCTCCTGGAACCCGTCGCCCCTATACACGTCGGGGCGCAGCGTGAAGACGATATAGCCGCCAGGCTTGGTGATGCGGACAAGCTCGTCGAAAGAGCTGGTAGGCGCGTGGCCCACTGTCATGACGCCCACGCTTATTACAGCGTCGAAGGAATCGCTCGGAAAATCCAGGGCCTGGCCCAGGACCATCTGGTGGAACTCTGAGTAGACGTTCTTCTTGCGGGCCTCTTCCAGCATGCCCTGGGACAAGTCCATGGCGACCATGTGCTTGTATCCCAGACGGTCCAGGAGCACGCCAACCAGGCCCGTTCCGGCGCCGGCATCGAGGATGCGGGCATCCTTGGAAACGTGCTGCGCGCAGGACTCGGCCGCCCGTTGAGGCGATAGCCACTCAAAGTCACGGGCCAGGTCAGTGTCGTACTCTTTTGCCCACTCGTCGTATCGCTCGGCCAGCTCCTGGTTGTTTTGGGAAGAGTAGACCCACTGGACCCTGCTCTCCTCAGGCATCGTGTTCCCCGTCGTGGACCGGAGTCCCTAGTGGAATCACTTCTGGCATACGTAAAGGCCCCAGCCCAACTCGCCGTTATCCACCGCCCGCACCGTCTCTTCGTAGGCTGTCGCCAGCGCCTGGAGCTTATCCCGGTGCTCCATGTCTTCCTCGACCTTGATCCGCGCCATCTTCGCCAGACAGGCATAGCTCGTCTTCAGATGATCCGACAGGTCCTGGGCATCCAGCATCCGGAAACCGCAGCTCATGAGGGAATCCTGGTATGACCGGAAGTTGAACTCGGTATCGAAAAGAAGCCTGTCGTATACGTAGGTCTGAGCGGACTGGCTGATTTCCCGCTTCGGCTTGAACAGGTCATCGAACACCAAGGTCCCCCCGGCTCTCAGCACCCTGTATGCTTCCCTCAGGACCGCCTGTTTGTCGTGAACGTGGTAAAAGGTGGCCTGGCTCCAAACATGGGTGAAGTGGCCGTCGTCGAAAGGAAGCTCCGTGGCCGACCCCTGTTTGAAGCTGACGAGCTCCCTGATCCCGGCCGGCTGGCTCTCCAGGCCTTTCACGGCGTTGCCTACACGAACACCGCTCAGATCGATGCCGGTTACGTTACACCGGAAGCTATCGGACATCCAGAACGCGGTATTGCCGTTACCGCAGCCGATGTCCAGGACCTTCGAACTGCCATTTATCTCAGCTCGCCTGGCCATGGCGTCGTTCAGGTTGGAGCACGCCTTGAGGAAATCATCGCCGGTGGTACGGTCGAACAACCCCCAGTGCACGCTACCTCCGGAATCCCAGAGGGACCGGTAGATCGCGTCCTCAGCATCGTAGTAGCGCTGAGTGTCCTGCTCCGTGAACCGGCTGGTCATACTTTGACTTTCCCCAGGTATTCTACAAATTCGTTGCGCTCGTTCACCAGGATCATTTTGGGTTCGACGGGCTGGTCGCTGGCGTCGAAGGACATGATGATAATGCAGTCGCCCTCCTGAACAAGCTTCGCCGCGGCGCCCTGCACCGCGATGGTTCCGGAGCCTCGCTCCCCGAGGATCGCGTAGGTCTCGAACCGGGCCCCGTTGTCGATATCGCAGATTAGTACTTTCTCATATTCCCAGAGGTCGACCTTTTCCATCAAGTCTGTGTCGATGACGATGCTGCCTATGTAATCCGGGTTCGCCTGTGTGATATACGCCCGGTGAATCTTGGATCTTAGTAAATTTCGCATCTTCGCCTCACAAGATCAAAATTGTTGGTTGAGTGGTGTGGGGGGATGGATCGGATGGCCGATGCATCGTGTTCGGGTCTGGCCACGTATCCATGGCTTAGAGTGTGGATAAGAGAGAGGCCGGTATACGTGGGAATTTTTTGGTTGCGGCTAAGGCTCGCAGGGGACGTGGTATCTCGGGCGGGAGCAACGTCGCGGGTTACCGGAAGTACGTCCGTAACGGTTCGAGTACGGGCTGGGGCGATTATGGGAGTGACCCATTCTAGCTTGAACCGCAGAGCTCAGGCTTCGATTCAAAGATCACACCTCCCCCAACTCAAGATCACACCAAGGTCTAAAAACTTGTGGAATGATACCCGCATTTTCCGGGGATGTCAAATCGCGTCTGAGGTCGCGGGGCGGCCATTTTGAGGGGATTTTCGGAGCTATTCAGACCGTTTTCAGATAGGAACTTACCCCATCTAGGAGACCGCTCGGGCGGGTGGACCCCCATTCTTGCGGCACAGGTAAAGGCCCCAGCCGAGCTCGCCGTCGCAAACGGCTTGTATCATGTGGTCATAGGCGTTGGACAGCTCGTGGAACTTGTCGCCCGTTTGCTCGCTCTTTTGGCGAGCCTCTATACCAAGGTGAGTATAGCTCTTTCTGAGATGCTGGGAGATATCTTCGGCATACTGCACTAGAAACCCGGTATTCTTGAGGGCTTCCTGGTAAGAGTGGAAGCTGAAGGGCGTGTCGAAGATGAGGCGGTCGTAGACGTAAGTCTGCGCGGCGGTGCTTATATCGGGCCTGGGCTTGATGAGATCGTCGAAAACTAAAATGCCTCCGTCCTCCAGTACCCGATGGGCTTCGCTGAGAGCCGACCCTTTGTCGTGGATGTGATAGATGGCCGCCTGGCTCCAGACGTGGGTAAAGGAGCCGTCGTCAAAAGGCAATGCCGTCGCGGATGCCTTTTTGAAGCTGAGGCGTGCTTTGACCGGATCGTCTAGCCTCTCCCGGTCGGCATTGGCGTTGCCTATCCGAACCCCGCTGAGGTCCACGCCGGTAACCCGGCAACCGGCGGTCCGGCAGAGCCAGGTAGCGGTGTTCCCGTTGCCACACCCCAGATCGAGGACCCTGGAGTCTGGGTCCAGTGCGGCCCTCAGGGCCATTATCCGGTTGAGGTTGGCGCAAGCTCTTAGGAAGTCATCCCCGGTGCTTTCGTCGAAGATGCCCCAGTGGAGGCTACCTTCTTCGTCCCAGAAGGAGCGATATAAAGCATCCTCCGCGTCGTAGAAGGATTCAGTGTCTTGTTCCGTAAACCGGCTGCTCATCCCTGACTCCTTCCAGGTACTCCACGAAACGGTTCTGCTCGTCGACCAGGATCACCGGGGCTCTATGGGCTGGTCCGAGACCTCGAAGGACAAATAATAACGCAGTGGCCTTCTTCGCAGAGCAGGGCCTCGGCTCCCTGCACCGATACCACACCCGACCCACGCGGTCCGGGAAGAACGTACGTTTCCCAGCGGTTACCGTTGTTGACGTCGCAGATCAGTACCTTCTCGTAGTCCCAAAGGCCGACTTTTCCATCGGGTCCCGGTCGACAATGATGCTGCCGATATAATCCGGGTTGCAGCCTGTAACATATGCCCTGTGAATTTTTGATCTCAGTACGTTTCTCATTTCATTCCTTTCGCAGCGGATTTTTGACCGTGGAGATATGCGGAACGGCTGACTGTAGAGAGGAACGGGTAGTCTAGCGCTGTGCTCGCGGACAAGCCCGTATTCTTGGTAGATCGGGAGAGGCACCACGCAGGCGAGACCGTTTTGAGGAGCTAGCTAAGGCTTGCAGGGCCGGTTATGCTTGCGACCAGCGGAGGGGTACCGTATCAGCGGCCGTATCGCCGGGGTGCATTAAGCATAGGCTAATTGGATCTCCGATGCGGTCAGGACCGGCATCACGGACGGACCTCAAAGCGACGTTCAATAGTCCACCCCCACCCACCCCCAGGTTCCAGGGTCTGGTTTCAGGGTCTGATGGAATGGTACCCCGGGCCTTTGCGGGATGTCAAATCGCATTTGAGCGACACATGGTCCTTACCTTGACTTGATTAATCGGGCGAACTAGAATTGCACCAGATAAGGCTGACCACGGAGGGCCGACCGAGATTACGACTGGTCGGGTGGGGCCCGACCGTCGGCCGACCGACGTGATTTCTACACTCCTGGACCCTTGGTGGTGAGGAAAATTGAACGAAAGAGGACCCGGACGAAGGGTTGAGAGGCATGTATCGGCGGGGGGAATCGTATACAGGATCGTCGACGGCCAGATAGAGGCCGTGCTTTGCGGTCGGAGACGGCCCGCTCGGTGGAGCCTGCCCAAAGGCACTCCGGACACCGGAGAGAGCCTAGAGGAAACGGCCCTTCGCGAAGTGAGAGAAGAGACGGGCCTGGAGGTGGCCATAGAGGCCCCCATAGGGAGCATCAACTACTGGTTTGTTACTCCCGATGACAGGGTCCGCTGTAACAAGACCGTCCATTTCTACCTGATGGCCCATAAGGGCGGCTCAACAGACCTGCACGATCCCGAGTTCGATGACGTGGAATGGTTCCCTTCAGAAAAAGCACAGAAGAGCCTTTCCTACGCCAACGAGGCCCGCATGCTGGACAAGGCTCTGGATATGATCAGGGAAAGGGTGCTGCCGCTTGGCTAACCGGCGGTAGATTGACGTGGTGCGGCTGGTAGGAGGAAAGGTCATCCTCAGGGGCAAACGCCTCGAGGACGCGGAGTTGGATTACCGCTGGCGGTCCGATGAGGAGATAGCCCGTCTGGACGCGGCGCCTCCCCTCAGGATGTCCTACGACGAGTTCCTCCGTCTGTTCAGGGACCAACTCCGGTATCCAACGCCCTCATCGGGACGTTTCGCCATCGACGCCGTGGACGGCACGTACATGGGAAACTGCATGTACTACGACATGGATACTGTCAACAAGCAGGCCGAGGTGGGGATCGTAATCGGAGACCGGGAATACTGGGGCCGCGGCTACGGCTACGACGCTTTCGTAACGTTGCTGGACTACCTGTTTTCGAACACGAGGATGGAGCGCCTCTATCTGCACACCCTGGTCTGGAACAAGCGGGCCCAACGCGCCTTCCAGAAATGCGGCTTCTCGCCGGCCAACAACGTCCGGCGAAGCGGCATGGACTTCATGCTCATGGAGATCAACAAGGACCGCTGGCTGGAAATACGTGACGAGAAGCTTGCGCTGAGGGATGCTCCCGCCCAGGCTTCTCTGGATTAGTCCACCCGTAGCGTCGGGCCCTGAGGACGGCCGGAACCGGGTCCTAGGCTTGCGGCGGTGGCTGTGATGTAGGGTTGGGCAGGTCGATCCCGATGGTAGCCGGGAAGACGCGGATAAGCTCCTCCACAGTCCATCGGCCCTCTTTGTGGATGCTCTTTACGGCCTCCGGCTCGTTTAACAGGCTTACCACGCCTCCCGAGACGTGGAATACGTGCCCGTTGACGTGGGCCGCCTCGTCGGAGGATAGCCACACTACGAAGGGGGCGACGTCCTCGGGCTGGCCTCTCACTCCCTCCACAGCGGCCGCGGCCGCCCCTGTGATGCCCCGCTCGGCAACTGTACCTACCTGGTCCGGGAGTCCCACGGTCATGCGTGTGACGGCGCTGGGCGCCACGGAGTTGGCGGTGATGCCGTACCTGCCCATATCCCTGGCTACCACGCGGGTAAAGCCGGCGATGCCGTCCTTGGCGGCGCCATAGTTGGCCTGGCCGGGGTTTCCGTAGAGCCCCGAGGTCGAGCTGAAGGTGACGATGTGGCCCGATCGCTGCTGACGAAACAGTATACAGGCGTTTTTGACCACGCTGAATGTGCCCTTCAGGTGGACAGCGATCACGTCGTCCCACTCCTGCTCGGACATGTTGAATATCATGCGGTCCCGCAGGATCCCCGCGCAGGTGACCACGATGTCCAGCTTACCGAAGCTGTCCACCGCCGTCTTGACGATGCTCTCGCCGCCCTCCATGGTGGCCACAGACTCATGACAGGCGATGGCGATGCCTCCGGCGTCGGTGATCTCTGTGACTACCTGCTCCGCGAGGGACGCGTCGAAGCCGCTGCCGTCCATGGCGACCCCGGGGTCCACAACTACTACCTTGGCGCCCTCGGAAGCCATCAGCAAGGCCACACCACGGCCGATACCTCTGCCGGCACCCGTAACTATCGCTACCTTGTCCTTCACCAGATCAGTCATCTTGGCCTCTCAATGCTCGGATGAACACCTTTGCTACTGCAGTGGCGGTTGGACCGGGGCCGGGTTGGAAATCCCCTTGGTGAGGTACCCACGCGCCAGGGGGGCCAGGGCGTCCAAGGGCCACTGTCCTTCGTTGTAGATGGACCTGGCGGGCCTGGGCTGGGACATCAGGGACACCTCTCCATCGTACACCAGAAAGGTCTGGGCATTTACGTTGTCCGCGTAGTCGCTGGCCAGGTATACCACGAAGGGAGCGATGTCTTCGGGAGAGGCGGTAGATAGGTCCTCCTCCCCCTCGATGCTGGCCACGCCCGCCTGTGCCCTGACTTCGCTGGCGGTCTGGGGAATGCCGCTGATCATGCGGGTCTGGGCCCTGGGAGCGATGGAGTTGGCGGTGACACCGTACCTGCCCATGTCCCGGGCCACCACCTTGGTGAATCCCGCTATGCCCGACTTGGCGGCGCCGTAGTTCGCCTGGCCCGAGTTGCCCACCAGGCCAGACTCGGAGCTGAAGGTGATTATCCGGCCCGACCGCTGCTGGCGAAACCGGATGCAAGCGTGTTTTACCACGGTGAATGTGCCCTTCAGGTGGACGGCGATCACGTCGTCCCACTCCTGCTCCGTCATATTGAACACCATCCGGTCCCTCAGGATGCCGGCGCAGGTGACCACGATGTCCAGCCTGCCGAAGCTGTCCACCGCGGTCTGGACGATCCTCTCGCCGCCATCCATGGTGGTGACGGACTCGTGGGAAGCGACGGCGCTGCCGCCCGCGTCGGTGATCTCCTTGACAACCTCTTGGGCTGGGGACCGATCCGCCCCGGAGCCGTCAACCGAGACGCCCGGGTCTACCACCACGACGCTGGCTCCTTCGGCGGCCATCAGCAGGGCTATCCCTCGGCCGATACCCCTGCCGGCTCCCGTCACTATCGCTACTTTGTCCTTGAGGACATCGGTCATGCTTCGCTCCTCGTCTTTTCCTCCCAGTGAGAGGGTGTCCGACCGCTGCGGTGGGGATCAGCCTCGGGTGGGCAGCATCACGGTGGACGATCCCAGGGTGGTGCGGTCGCCCTCGCCGTTTTCCAGCCAGATGTCGCAGTCCACCAGATGATCGCTGCCTTCTACGTACTTTCGGGTCACTGTCCCTTTACAGTTAACTTTGGAGCCGGGACGGTCCATGCCCCTGTACTGACAGGCCAGCTTCTTCAGAGTGCCGTGCTCCCCGATCCAGTCGGTCATCAGCTGGCCCAGGAAGGCATTCTTCAGGGCACCGTGGATGATGACCCCGTCCAGCCCGGTGCCCTGGGCGAAGTCTTTGTCATAGTGGATCTCATAGAAGTCACCGGACGCGCCGGCGTACATCACGAGCTGGCGCGTGGAGGGCTCCTTCACCAGACTCGGTATCTCCATGCCTTCCTGGACGTCTTCCCAGAAAACCGTATCGGCCATCCTCGGGCCTCCCTTTGGTCCACAGATCCCGGCTAGTACCAGATCCCGGCTAGTACCAGATCAATGTGCTGCGCTGCACCGCCACCATCTGGTCCAACTGATTGGTGTAGGTGATCTCGAACACGACGAACATCATCTGGCCCAGCCGCCCAGCCCGCTCGCTAAGGTCAGATATTCGGGTAATGGCAGTGATGCGGTCGCCCGGCCTGACGGGCTCGAAGTACTCCCACTCGCTACCACCGTCCAGGAGGCGCTGGAAGGGGTTCTTGAAGGGCAGCTCGGGGACGGCCGCCCTGGCGGTACGCAGGAACGTTGGGGGAGCCACTATCCCGCCGTATCGACTCTTACGGGCCGATACCTCGTCGTTCCAAAGGGGATTGGCGTCCCCCACCGCTTCGGCGAACTGTCTGATGGCCCCCTTCTCCACCTCGACGATTTCCGGGGGGCCTTCGGTCCCGACGGCCTGCTGGCGTATCTCCTCGGTGACAAAGGTGGTCATCCAGGACCTCCTGTAGCTTTACCGCCAAGAGTTTACAGACGGCCTCATGGGGTGTCAAGGATAGCGGCTCCCGGTTCGGCGACTATACCCGGAGAGCGCCGGTTCCATAGCTCCCATGCCTCGGGTTCAGGTGGTGTTACTGGCCACCCTTGCGACCGCGGGTTGGACGGGCTGGGGGCGTGGCCTTCCCGAGGGTTCCCTGAATCTCGTCCAACTGGTCTCCCAGCTCGTCCAGCCTGCTCTCTACGCTCTTGAGCTGCTCTGCCACACCCAGACCTGTTTTCTCGACGGCAGGTTGAAGGTTTTGAGGGTCTCCTCCAATCCCGCTTGTCCAGGTTCCACATGAGATTCATGTAGGCGGATACGTCTCCCATGGGCCTCAGGAGCTTGAATCCAAGCCCCATGGCGCTGGTGGGTACGCCCCCCCCAAGTCCTGGCCAGCGCTTCCGCAGGGGAGGCGGGGTTGCCGACCCAGGCCTTGAACATTCCACCCTGGTCGAAATCTATGGGCCCCACCATGGCGACGAAGTTCCGCACAGGGGCGTTCCGGGTGAGGGTGAGGTAGGTGAGGGCCATGGGCACCCCGAGGCAGACTCCCACCATGCTGAGTCTCTCGCTACCCGAGTTCCTGAGGGCGGCGGCAACGGCCCTGGGGAGCAGGTCCAGGGAAGTTTCCTCGAAGCCGATGTCGGCGTCCTCTTCACCGGGCTCTCCCCAGTCCAGGAGGTAGGTGTGGTATCCGCTGGCGCACAGGGACCGGATGAAGCTGATTTCGGGCAAGAGGTCCAGGCTGTACGGCCGGCTGATCCCGATCCACGGCACAACCAGGACCGGCTCCTCCGATACGTCTTCCGACCGGGGGAAGTAGTGGTAGAGCCGCGCTTTGCGCTTGGACCAGACGACCTCGTTGGGAGTCGATGCCACTCCCTTGCGGAACTCGCCCCGGGCGAGCTCCAGCAGGTGGTTCATCCGGCGGGCCGCCTGGCGGTACGGCTCCTGCGCCGCGTTGGCGTCTTGGGAAGTAGCCATCTTTTTGCCTCCCGGGCACTCACGGTCGATTGGGGCCCAAGCCGGAAGCCGGCCTGGGATCGGCGTCAACCTGACAGGCCGACGCCGGGTCTACTCCTCGGCACCGCCCTGGGAGGATTGGGTGACCAGCGTCCGCCACTGATCGAAGGAGAACTTGATGGACGCCTCGACGGCGGCCTGATAGACCTTTCCGGCCTCGACTGTTGCGCCCGCCAGCTGCCGCGTCGAGGCGATCAGCTGCCTTTCATAGTCCTCCAACGCCCCCACGTATTTCGCGTTACCCTGGTTACTCTGCTCAGTCGTCATAGCCTCTCCTTTCGGTGATGTCGGGCTCTTGCCCGTCCTTCTCCAGTCCCAACATAGACTCCAGCGCCCCTGTGTACATCTCGGTGAAGGTGCCCATCATTCTCAGGTACCCCTGCATGACCTGGGCCGAGGCGGCCAGGAACTCCTCTCCCGACTCGGTCAACCTGTAAGAGCGTCTGGCCGGGCCATTGGACTGGACATCCCAGGAGGACAGGAGGAACCCCCGGCGTTCCAGGTCGCGGAGTAGACGATAGACCCTGGTGTGGTCCAGCGCCTCGAAGCCCAGCTTTTTGAGGGCGTCGGACAGGGCGTATCCGTGAGAGCCCCAGCTCCCGATCAGGAGGAGCAGCCAGGCTTCCAGAATGGCCTTGGGCAGCGGGCCGCCGGGTAACGAAGGACCCTGCTGGCTTCTAGGTGAGCCCCGGGACCCTGTACTGGCGTCGCTCGATGATGTGCTCACATAAGTGATAATAGCACATAGATGCACCGATGTCAAACGCCGGAAACTGTGCCCCACAGGGGCTTTAATAGGCAGATGTCTAACGCTCGTGGTGAGCTGGTCGAACCTCAGGGATGCCCTTCGACTGGCTCAGGGCGAGCGGAAAACACTTGCCCTGAGCAAAATTGAAAGACCGTGCTGTGCTCATCTTGTGGCCCGATGTTTTCGTGAGCGATTCCTAGCTGAGCTTCTCCAGGTTGGCGAAGCTCAGCAGAAGCCGCTTTACCCCGGCCCCATCGGCGAAGGCCACGGTGACCTCGAAGTCGTGGCCCGAGGGGTTGCAACTCACGACCATTCCTTCGCCGAAGGTGGAGTGGCCCACCTTGTCGCCGGACTTGAGGGTCGGGAGGGCGGGGTCCGGTCCGTCGACGGCGGTGGCGACGGACGGCTCCCAAATGCCCCAGGCAGACCTACCGGCGGGGACCTCTCGCCTCGAGGAGGTTATCAGGTCCCTGGGTATCTCGTTGAGGAAGCGGGAAGGCGCCGCCGGTCCGCCGCTCCCGCCCATGAACCCGCGGCGGAAGGACCTGACCAGGTACAGACGCTCCTTGGAGCGGGTCATGCCCACGTAGCACAGCCTCCGCTCTTCTTCCAGCTCCTCGGCGCTATCCATGGAGCGGATGTGGGGCAGCAGCCCCTCCTCCATGCCCACCATGAACACCACCGGGAACTCCAGCCCCTTGGCCTGGTGCAGGGTGATGAGGGTAAGGGCGTCGGCCGACGCATCATAGCCGTCCACGTCGGCGACCAGGGCCAGTCGTTCCAGCAGGCTCGTCAGGCCATCGGGCGGGTCCATCGCGCGGAACTCCTGGGCGGTGTTTCTCAGCTCCAGCACGTTCTCCCAACGCTCGTCGGGGTCCTCGGTCCGTTCCTTTAGGTATTCCTGGTAGCGGATGCGCTCCAGCAGGCTTTCGATGAGATCTACCACGTCGAGGCGCCGGCTGTCCTCCATCAACCCCTTGATAACCTGGACGAAGCCGGCCACCGGCCTGGTCACCCTGGGGCTCATGCCGGTCACTCCGCCCTCGGACGCCCGCTCCAGGGCGGAGAACAGGGGTAGCTCCTGGCTCCTGGCCCAGCGGGTCAGGTCCTCCAGAGAGCGCTGACCGATGCCCCTGAGGGGCACGTTGACCACCCGAGCCAGGCTGATCTCGTCGTTGGGGTTGTTGATCAGGCGGAGGTAGGACATCACGTCCTTGACCTCCCGGCGCTGATAGAACCGGACGCCGCCTACCAGCCTGTACTGCATGCCGTAGCGCAGGCATGCCTCTTCCAGGGCCCGGGACTGGGCGTTCACCCTGTACATCACGGCGCAGTCGCCGGCCTTGAAGCCATCGTCCGCACCCAGGCGGCTAACCTCCTTCAGCACGAACTGAGCCTCTTCCCCCTCGTTGTAGGCCTCGTGGACCACAACAGGCTGTCCGCTGTCGTTGCTGGTCCACAGGTCCTTGCTCAGGCGTATGCGGTTGGAGGAGATGAGGTGCTTGGCTGCCTGGAGGATTATGCCGGTGGAGCGGTAGTTCTCCTCCAGGGCGATGGTCCGGGCCTGTGGGTAGTCCCGCTGGAAGCTGAGGATGTTGCGTATGTCGGCGTGGCGCCAGGAGTAGATGGACTGGTCGGCGTCACCCACCACACAGATGTTCTTGTACTCATCTGCCAGGAGCCTGGCCAGCATGTACTGGGAGACGTTGGTGTCCTGGAACTCGTCGATGAGGATATGGAGGAAGCGACGCTGGTACCTCTTGAGCACCTCAGGGTTGTTGCGGAAGAGGTGTACCGTTTTCATCAGCAGGTCGTCGAAGTCCACGCCGCTGTTCCGGGTCAGCAACTCCTCGTATCGATGATAGACCTTGGCCGCCTGCTCCTCGAAGTAGCCCTGGTGGTTGAGGGACAGGCCCTGGGCATCCACGAGGATGGACTTGGACCTGGAGATGACGCTCTGGATGGCCCGGGGCGGGAACCGTTTGGGGTCCACCTCCACTTGCTCCATGGCCTGCTTGAGCAGGTTCATCTGGTCCTCGTCGTCGTATATGGTGAAGCTGGAGTCCAGGCCGATGTGCTTCCCCTCGCGGCGCAGTATCCCGGCGCAGAAGGCGTGGAAGGTGCCCACCGTGAGCTGGCCCGACCGGGTCCCCACCAGGCGTTCCAGCCGGCCGCGCATCTCCCGGGCCGCTTTGTTGGTGAAGGTCACTCCAAGAATGCGGTAGGGGGAGATGCCGCAGACTCGCACCAGGTAGGCGACGCGGTGGGTGATGACCCGGGTCTTGCCGCTGCCCGGCCCGGCGACGATCAGCAGGGGGCCTTCGATGGCCTCCACGGCCTCTCGCTGGGCGGGGTTAAGTCCTTCAAGGATGGTTGTTTGTGAGTTCATGATGTTGTCAGGCAGGACTCGAACGAACGGAGACCTACCCTACCATACTGTATATGGTGTCAGGGGATATCACAAGGGATAGTAGTCAGGAGTCTCGATTTAAGCCTGAGAAACCAGCCGTTGAAGTCGGACTCCGCCATGGATACCTCTGAGAAGGTAAACCTCGGCTGGACGTTTACAAGCCAGCCTCCTTTGTGATACAAAATCGTCAAGGTATATGGGTCTCGGAGGTAGGCACATGGCTGAGAGCGCGGGGAACATCGAGGCCCTTCTGCAGGAGGACCGCAGGTTTCCCCCTCCCGATGAGTTCGCGCGGCGGGCCAACGTCCGCGACCCCGGCGTGTACGAGGAGGCCCAGAAGGACTTCGAGGGCTTCTGGGCCCGGTTCGCCGAAGAGCTGGACTGGTTCAAGAAGTGGGACACGGTCCTGGATTGGGACCCTCCCTTCGCCAAGTGGTTCGTCGGGGGCAAGATCAACGTGTCCCACAACTGCCTGGACCGGCATCTCACCACCCAGCGCCGCAACAAGGCCGCCCTGATCTGGGAGGGCGAGCCGGGCGACTGGAAGGTGTATACCTACTGGGACCTGCACCGCGAGGTGTGCCGTTTCGCCAACGCCCTGAAGAGCCTGGGGGTGCGCAAAGGCGACCGGATCACCATCTACCTGCCAATGATCCCCGAGCTTCCTATAACGATGCTGGCCTGTGCTCGGATTGGCGCCCCCCACAGCGTGGTGTTCGGCGGGTTCAGCTCCGAGTCCCTGAGGGACCGCATCAACGACTCCGAGGCGAAGGTTCTCGTCACCGCCGACGGCGGATATCGTCGCGGCAACGTGGTCCCACTGAAACGCAATGCCGACGAGGCCCTCGAAGGCACCCCAACGATCGAAAGCGTAGTGGTGGTGCGCCGTACCGGCAGCGCCGACGACCAGATGGCGGCCGGCCGGGACGTGTGGTGGCACGACGTGACCGAGGGGCAGCCGATCAAATGCGAAGCCGAGCCCATGGACAGCGAAGACATCCTGTACCTGCTGTACACCAGCGGCACTACCGGCAAGCCCAAGGGCATCGTCCACACCACGGCGGGCTATCTCCTGGGCACCTATGCAACCACCAAGTGGGTGTTCGACCTCAAGGAGGACGACGTCTACTGGTGCACCGCCGACATAGGGTGGGTCACGGGCCACAGCTACATCGTGTACGGCCCCCTGGCCAACGGGGCCACTTCGGTCATGTACGAGGGATCTCCCGACTATCCCGACCGAGACCGGTTCTGGGCTATAGTGGAGAAGTACGGCGCCACAATACTGTACACCGCCCCCACGGCCATCCGCAGCTGCATGCGATGGGGCGAGCAGTACCCCAAGATGCACGACCTGTCTTCGTTGCGCCTGCTGGGCAGCGTGGGGGAGCCCATCAACCCCGAGGCGTGGATGTGGTACTGGGAGAACGTGGGTGGTGGACGGTGTCCGGTGGTGGATACCTGGTGGCAGACCGAGACGGGCATGATTCTCATCACCGCTCTGCCCGGCATCACCACCCTCAAGCCGGGCTCCGCCACCCGACCCTTCCCCGGCGTGGACGCAGAGGTGGTGGACGAGGCCGGCAACGCGGTAGGGGCCGGTCAGGGCGGCTACTTGGTGCTGAAAAAGCCCTGGCCTGCCATGCTTCGGACCATCTACGGCGACCCCGACAGATACGTGCAGCAGTACTGGTCCCGGTACCCCGACATCTACTTCACCGCCGACGGCTCCAAGAGGGACGAGGAAGGGTACTTCTGGCTGCTGGGCCGGGTGGACGACGTGATCAACGTGTCCGCCCACCGCATCTCCACTATGGAGGTGGAAAGCGCCCTGGTTGACCACCCCTCGGTGGCCGAGGCCGCCTCAATAGGCAAGACCCACGACGTCAAAGGCCAGGCCGTAGTCGCCTTCGTTACCTTGAAGGAGAAAGTCGATCCATCGGAGTCCCTGATCAGTGAGCTCAAGTCCCACGTAGTCACCAAGATCGGCGCTATAGCTCGACCGGACGACATCTTCTTCACAGCGGAGCTGCCCAAGACCCGTAGCGGCAAGATCATGCGGCGTCTCCTACGGGACGTGGCCGAAGGGCGGGCCCTGGGGGACACCACCACCCTGGCCGACCCCGCCGTGGTGGAGGCCTTGAAGGACCAGTACGGTGAGGAGGAGGGTGCGTAAGCTCCAGGATGCCTGCATGGCCCAATCAGCGCTGTGGTCCCGCGCAGCCACCATCGTGTCATTATTTGCCGCGCTGGTGTTTATGACCATGGCCTGCAACGGCGCCTCGCGAGAGACACCTACGGCGACCCCGCCACAGCCGTCACCAACTTCCACGGCACCCGGCGCCCCAACGGCGACAACGGTACCTTCGTTGACATTCCCCTTGTGTGACCCCAACCTCAGCCAGGGTGCCGGAGCGTTCACTACACGAGTCCGCGCCATGGAACTCGGCTTTCGTACCTCTGGCTCCAGCTCCGTACCCGCGCCTCAGGAGTCTCTGTTGGTAGCTGGAGACCTGAACATTGTGGACGTCCGAACCATAGTCCAGTACCGCATAAGGGACCTGGAGGCCTACGTATCCAACGTGGCCGACCCTGAGGGATGCCCAGATGGACTTACGCTGAGGGATTCGGCGCAGGCGGCCCTAAGCCAGGTGGTTGGCCAGCGGCCCATGGACCACGTGATGCTTGACAAAAGAGCGGAGGTGCAGGCTGATACCCATGCGCTGCTCCAGCAGATACTTGATAGCTACGGTACCGGCATCCAGGTGTTGGGAGTGTTGCTTCAGGAAGTGAGGCCTCCGGAGCAGGTCAGGGATGCCTACGACGACGTGGACCGTGCCAGGCAAGACAAGGAGACCCTCATAAACCAGGCCCAGGCCTACGAGGGAGACATCATTCCCAGAACCCGTGGTGAGGCAGAAAGGATCCTTCGGGCTGCCGAGGCCTTCAGACAGGAGCGCGCTGTCCAGGCTGAGGGGGAGGCAGAGCGATTCGTGTCGGTCCTCCGCGAGTACGCCCAGGAGGAGGACGTGGCTTTCAGGGGGCTCTACCTGGAGGCCATGGAGGGAATACTTCCCGGCGTCGGTCAGTTCATAAGGGCTGCTGGCGAGGGAGCAACCAGCTCAAAGGCCAGCTTACCTTATGCGGGTTACGTCGCAAGTGGGCTGTCGGGCTCAGCAACCACTAGCTCGGGTGCACCAGCCCTCTACATCGATGCCGAAAGGGTTCTCCCCAAGATTAGCTCGGCAACCGGGCTCCCCTCCCCCAATTCCGGGGCCGACCTCGACGACAGGCTCCTCCTCCTGGACCTGCCGCCAGCAGTTCTCCCGGACGTAGACAAGCAGTTCCTCGTCTTAGATATCTACTTACTGTATCGGATCGTGTCGGGCGAAGAGCACTTGAGGAAACTCTTTGGAGAGGCCAGAACACTGGAGAGTGCCGAAGAGAGAATAGGGAGGATAGTCGCCTCGAACCTCAGGGAAGAAGTAGCCATAAGGACACGGGAGGAGATAATCGGCGCCAGGATAGCGGAAACGGCGGAGGGCGAGAGGGTAGTTGTCCCCGCCGCCACCCGCCAGGAGATATTGGATAGGGTGCTTGCCGCCGCTAACGATGTGGTGGGGCCAGGAGGGGGGAACTATGGAGTTGAGGTCGTAGACGTGAGGTTGAAGCGGGTCAGCTTCCCCGAAGCGGTCCAGGAAAGCATCTACTCCCGCATGCGCGCGGAGCGTAGACGCATTTCCCAGCAGTCGCGTGCCGAGGGAGCTGAGGAGGAGGCTAAGATCAGGGCCGCGGCGGATAAAGAAAGGGCCATCATCCTGGCGGAAGCCCAGAAGCGGGCCGGCGAGATAGAGGCCGAGGGCGAGGCAACAGCCATAGACCTGATCGTGCAGGCCTTGGACCAGGTGCCGGAGCTGTCCTCATATCAGAAAAGCCTGAAGGCCTACAAGATAGCCAGGGGCTGACCAAAGGCTGATGGCTTGGGGCCGCGGACAGATTGCTTCGTTGACACCCCTGGGACCTTCTGCTAGCCTGCGAGCATGATCGTCCTGGTGACGGGAGCCACGAAGTGATGGGCCAGGCGGTGGTAGCTTTCGTTACCTTGAAGGAGAAAGTCGATCCATCGGAGTCCCTGATCAGCGAGCTCAAGGCCCACGTGGCCACCAAGATCGGCGCCATCGCCCGCCCCGACGACATTTTCTTCACCGGCGAGCTGCCCAAGACCCGCAGCGGCAAGATCATGAGACGTCTTCTGAGGGACGTCGCCAAAGGCAGAGCTTTAGACGATACCACAACCCTGGCCGACCCCGCCGTGGTGGAAGCCACGAAGGACCAGTATGGTGAAGAGGAAGGCGTCTAGCCCAACCCATTCGTTAAAGCGCAAAGGGGCTACCGCACGGAGTAGCCCCTTTAGTTGAGGCGCCTTCTCTTGCCAGGGCCTATTCTCCGGCCCACGTCCTGGTAGCCGAATGCCGACGCAGGTCTTCGGTGTTTGGTCAGGTCTCCCCGGGAATTCTCCCTACTTGATGACGGGCGGGAATCCTCACTCCAGGGAGGGCAGCCCTCTTCACCGGCGAGCAGGAAGTCCCGCGAACGAACCCCAAGCAGGCTTGGTGAGTGATGATACAACCACAAGACCGCCCCACCGACGCAATTGAGCGTGCACAAGAGCTAATGAGGCAGGTGCGTGAGCACCTGGCGCAACAGGAGTTCGCCACCGCGCTGGCAGTGTTCAACGAGCTGCATCCCGCGGACCAGTCGGAGCTGCTGGCGGAGATGGATGAGCAGGACCAGCAGCGGTTCCTGACGGCTCTCGGCCCCGGAGATTCGGCCAGGATCCTGGAGCAGATGGAGCCGGAGGAGGCGGTGGAGGTCTTCGGGGAGATGGAGGCCCCGGCCCTGGCCGATATTCTCGATGAAGCCCGACCCGACGTCGTTGCCGACCTGCTGAAAGAGCTTCCCGAGGACCTGTCCCAGGAAGCGCTGGAGGGGATGGAAGAAGCCCAGGATGTAACGTCCCTGCTGGAGTACCCCGACGAAAGCGCCGGCGGCATCATGACCCCTGAGTATGTGTCGGTGCGGGACGACGCCTCGGCCGCTATAGCCCTGGACCTGGTCCGCATCCTGGGCTCCACGTCCGAGGAAATGGGCGCCGTTCCGGTGGTGGACGCCGAACGGAAGCTGGTGGGCTCGCTGAGCGTGGTCCGTCTGGCCCTGGCCCGGCCTTCGGCCATAGTGCGGGACATCATGAACCCCGAGGTGGTATCCGTGGTGGATGGGACCGACCAGGAGGAATGTGCCCTGCTCATGGGAAGATACGACCTCAAGTACCTCCCAGTCGTAGATGGAGAACGCCGGCTGGTTGGGATCATCCGGGTGGAGGAACTGGTCGACGTGCTGGAGGAAGAAGCTACCGAGGACATGTACAGGATGGCGGGCATCACCGGCGAGAGACTGTTTGGCCCTTTCCAGAGCTCCGTGCGGCGTCGCCTGCCGTGGCTTTTCCTTAACCTGGGGACGACCGTCCTGGCGGCGTTTACGATCAGCCTCTTCGAGTCGACCATCGCCAAGGTGGTGGCACTGGCCGTGTTCCTTCCGGTCGTGGCGGGCCAGGGCGGCATCGGTGGTACTCAGACCCTTACTTTGGTGATCCGGGGGATGGCCCTTCGAGACGTCCCCGAGCGGCGAGCCTTCCCCCTCCTGGCCCGGGAAGTTAGCCTGGGGGTAATCCACGGCCTGTTTTTGGGCGTGACCATCGGCCTGGTGGCCTACGCCTGGAAGGGAAACGCGACCCTGGGCCTGGTGTTGGGAGTCGCTCTGATCGGGAACATGGTGATCGCCGGATTAGCCGGCGCCGCTACTCCCCTTTTGCTGCGACTGTTCAGGGTCGATCCCGCGCTGGGCTCGGCCGTGATCGTGACCACTATCACCGACGTGGTGGGGTTCCTGCTCTTCCTGGGCATCGCGGCGGCTTTGGTGGACCACCTGGTCTAGGCTGATCGTGAGCAGGAAGTCGCGCCAAGTCCGGTCGTTGACACCTCCTAACCCGTCTGTTAGGCTGCGGCTACGTAGCTCGGGGGAATCTGGCGGTGCTCGATGGTCGTCTTCGTTACCGGCGCCACCGGTTTCGTGGGGCGCAAGGTGGTCAAGACCCTACTCTCGCGGGACGTAGAGGTACGATGCCTGGTGCGCAGCCCGGGCAAGGAGAGGCTCCTGGAGCCGGGGGTGGACGTCCACTACGGCAGCGTCCAAGACCCGGTGGCCCTCAGGGCGGCAATCTATGGAGTGGACGCGGTGGTCCACTTGGTGGCGGTGATCAGGGAGTCGGGCAAAGCTACCTTCCAGACGGTGAACGTAGACGGCACCAGGAACGTGGTGGTGGCTGCCAAGGCGGCGGGCACCGGTCACTTCGTTCAGGTCAGCGCCATCGGGGCCACGGACGATCCCAAGTACCCGTACCTTCATAGCAAGTGGCTGGGGGAGCAGGCCGTCATAGACAGCGGCCTCCCCTATACCATCTTGAGGCCATCTATCCTGTTCGGGGAAGGCGACGAGTTCATAAACTCGTTGGCGGGGCTTGTGAGGGCCTTCCCAATAGCGCCGGTGATCGGCTTCGGGAAGAACGTGATGCAGCCCATCGCCGTGGAGGATGTCGCCCGGTGCGTGGCGGAAACTGTAGCCGGAAAAGAGCCCGGGAACAGGGTGGTGGAGATCGGTGGGCCGGACCAGATGTCATACAACGACATGGTAGACACGGTCGCCGAGACCTTGGGTGTGAGGCGTCTCAAGCTGCACCTGCCTGTGCCTTTGGTCCGGAGGATCGTGGGGCTCATGGAGGTCCTTCTGCCCAGACCTCCGGCGACCACGGAGCAGCTTCGTATGATCTACCTGGACAACATCGCCGAGCCCAACGCCGTTGAAGAGACCTTCGGGTTCTCGCCAAAGCCCCTTCGAGGAAACATCTCCTACGCCAGGAGAGTTGGTCTCCTGGACGGCCTGAGAATACTCATGGGATCCATGCCCGGGCATATTCGGGACCACTGAGTGGGGACGGTGTGCGGGCAGGCCATGGACTACCAGAGCGCACTTCAGAAGCTGTTGGGGCTCGTGGACCATGAGCGGATCGTTTCGGCCACCAGGGAGAGGGTCCGCTACGACCTTCGCAGGATGGAGACGCTCCTCGCCAGGTTGGGAAACCCCTATCTGGGCGTTCCTACAGTCCATATAGCCGGCACCAAAGGCAAGGGCAGCACCGCCGCCATGTGCGCCGCCGTTCTTAGGGCGGCTGGCTACCGCACCGGGCTGTTCACCTCTCCCCACATGCACACTTTCCGCGAGCGGATCAGTCTGGACGGCGATCCTGTGAGCGAAGAAGAGTTCTCCGAGTTAGTAGAAGAGATATGGCCCGATCTTCAGTGGGTCAGCTCTAACGGCGACCACGGCGAGGTGACCATGTTTGAGGCCCTCACCGCCATGGCCTTCTGCCACTTCCGCCGGCGCGCCGACTTCCAGGTGCTGGAGGTAGGCCTCGGCGGTCGATTGGACACCACCAACCTGTCGAGCCCTCGGGTCTGCGCCATCACCTCCATCAGCCTGGACCACACCTCCGTCCTGGGGGACACCATCGAGAGCATCGCCGGCGAGAAGGCCGGGATCATAAAGTCCGGCGTTCCCGTAGTAACCGCTCCTCAGGTTCCGGAGGCCATGGAGGTTCTGGTGGGAGTTTCCCGGGATAAGGGCGCCGAGTTGATCGTTGCCGGAAAGGACCTGACGTGGCGGGGTGGCCCCAAGGACCTGAACGGCCAGCAGGTGGTAGTGGGTGGCAGGCTGGGTAGCTACGATCTGCGGACGCCGCTGTTGGGAGACTGGCAGCAGGAGAACGTGGCCGTGGCCGTCGGGGCGCTGGAGGTGCTCATCGGGCAAAGCTTTGCCATATCCGACGGGGCCATCCAGCAGGGAATGGCCTCGGTGCGCTGGCCCTGCCGTTTAGAGGTACTCAGCAGGTCTCCCCTGGTGGTCTGTGACGGCGCCCACAATCCGTACTCGGCGGCGAAGCTGCGGGATTCCGTCCCGGCCTACTTCGGGCGGCGTCGCGTGATCCTGGTAGTGGGCGTGTCCCAGGATAAGAACCTGCAGGGAATCGTTGGTGAGCTAAAGGACCTGGGCCAGCTGGTGATCGCCACCCGGTCCAGGCATCCGAGGGCAGCGCCTGTAGAAGCTCTGGCCGATGCTTTTCGCGGGCACGGTGTGGAGACCGTACTCGTCGAAGGGGTAGACCGGGCGATGGCCCGAGCGCTGGAAGAGGCAGGGGATGGCGACATGGTGCTGGCGACAGGTTCCCTCTTCGTGGCAGCAGAGGCCCGGGAGACCATTCTGGGGATCGAGCCGGAGCTGTACCCCCAGCTACCGGTCCAATCGTCCGGGTCGTCCTGCTAAGGGCCGGCGGACTGCGTGGTAGAATGGATACAAGGATCCATGAGTAGACGAAGAGCGGTAATCACCGGTATGGGCGCCGTCACACCCCTCGGGCTGAACGCTGCGGAGTTCTGGCGGAACCTGGTGGCGGGCAAGTCCGGGGCCGGCCCGATGACCCTCTGCGATCCCACCGATTTCTCCTGCCGCATCGCAGGCGAAGTGAAGGGCTTCGATCCGGCCCAGTTCGTCAGCGGCAAAGAGGCTCGCCGCATGGCGCGATTCTCCCAGCTAGCCGTCGCCGCCGCCCTCATGGCCGTCGAAAACGCCCGTCTGGATGTGGGAAGTCAGGACGCCAACCGTGTGGGCGTCCTGCTGGGCAACGGCAACGGCGGCTTCCCGACCATCGAAGAAGGGTGCCGCACGTTGGTGGAGAAGGGAGGCATGCGAATGTCCCCCTTCTTCTTCCCCATGATCCTGCCCAACATGGCGGCAGCCAACGTCAGCCGCCTCCTCGGGGCCCGGGGATACAACTCCACCGTTACCACCGCCTGCGCCGCATCCAACCAGGCCATGGGAGAGGCCTTGGAGGTAATTCGTCGCGGCAGCGCCGACGTGATGCTCACCGGCGGTGCCGAGGCCGGCATAAGCCAGATGGGTCTGGGCGGATTCGCAGTGATGAAGGCCCTCAGCACCAGGAACGAGGAGCCGGAGAAGGCCAGCAGGCCCTTCGACGCCCAGCGAGACGGATTCGTTCCGGCCGAGGGCTCGGTGATCCTGGTGCTGGAGGACCTGGACCACGCCCTCAAGCGTGACGCCGACATCCTGTGTGAGGTTGCGGGCTTCGGCTGCTCCAGCGACGCCTACCACCAGGTCCATCCCGATGAGTCGGGGGAGAGCACCATAGTGGCCATGCGGGCCGCGCTGGAGGACGCCCGCGTCGGCCTGGAGGATGTCGACTATATCAACGCCCACGGCACCTCTACACCCCTGAACGACGCCGTCGAGAGCCAGGCCATCAAGGGGTTGTTCGGAGAGCGCGCCTACAAGGTGCCGGTGAGCTCCACCAAGTCGATGGTAGGACACTCTCTGGGAGCGGCGGGCTCGCTGGAAGCCGTTCCCTGCGTCAGGTCCATCACCGACGGCGTGATCCATCCCACCATCAACTACGAGTTCCCCGACCCCAAGTGCGACCTGGATTACGTCCCCAACGAGGCCCGCAAGGCAGACGTCCGGGTGGTGCTTTCCAACGCCTTCGGCTTCGGCGGCCAGAACGCCTGCCTGGTGTTCAAACGTTACGAGGCCTGAGGCCTCTTCAGCCTTCGACGAAGGTGCGGGAGACGTTGACGGTGGCGTATGCCCAGGAGATCCTGAAGGGGACGTCGCCGGTGTTGATGAAACTGTGGTGGGTCCCCGGGGTAACGAAGGCGGCGTCGTAGGGCTTGAGGTGGTGCTGCTCCCCGTTGAGTACCAGGATTCCCTCCCCCTCCACGACGATGACCGACTCCTCGGCGTTGTGGAAGTGGGTGCCGTTGGAGACGCCCGGAGCGAAGGTGGTGATGCCGCTGGAGATGTGGATGGCCCCGACCGCTTCCGTCACCATCCTGGCGGAGGTGACGCCGGGCGCACTCTCGTCCTGGACAACGCTACTGTGCTTGATAACCCGTGGTGAGGTCATGGGTGGGCCTCCTTGAGCTGGTGAGGTAGCGGGATAGTGTATGAAGACTTTAGGCCCGCGGCGGTGCCAAGTCAACAGTCGGTAGACCGCCGCCGCAAAGGGAAGCCCAATCAAGGCTCGATGGTCGAGTACCAACTAATTAACAGGAGGATCATGAGATGGCCAAGATAAAGCACATCGCTATAGCGACCCAGGACGCCGACGCGACGGCCCGCTTCTACATCGACGTGATGGGTCTGGAGGAGATCGCCAAGCTGGACAACCCCAACGCCTCTGGGTACTACCTTAGCGACGGCAACATCAACATGGCTATCCTCAATTTCAAGAACGACGATGTCGCCGGTTCGGAGTACGGTATGGGCTACAGCGGCCTCCACCACATCGGCTTCCAAGTGGACGACCTGGAGGAGACGGCATCGAAGCTGGAAGCCCACGGCAACAAAACCAGGGAGGGGATCAACAAGGCCCTGGGAGTGGGGTTGGAGCGTCGTCGCCACGCCAACGTCGAGGTGAAGTACGGCGGCCCCGACGGGGTGATCATCGACATCTCGGAGGCCGGCTGGGCGGGTACTTAGCGCCGCTCTACCTAACCACAGCCTAGTTCAGAGTCGCGAGGGTTTTCCAGATGGCCTGGATGCGTTCCCTTACCTGATCGGCGTCTTGGGCTTGGGGGTCGGCCTCCAGATAGGCTTCCAGGTCCCTTATGGCTAGCCGGTACTGTTTGGCCGCGTAATGGAGGGCGCCGCGGTCCCTCAGGTTGCTTCCCAGAGATGGCTCGATCGCTGCGATCAGGTCCGCGCTGGAGATGGCACGAGGGTAGTCCTCCAGCCTGGTGTGATTGTGCTTCAGGTTGGTGAGGATGCGGAGCAGCAGCTCCTTCTTGGTGTAAGCGCGCAGGTGCTCCTCCTGGAACTCGACCCGCCCGTTAAACATCTCGCTTACCGTGCGGACGCAGTCGGCCCTTGACATAATCTTGCCCCCGTTGAAGGGGTCTACGTAGAGCTCTTCTGCGGGAGGGCCGGTCCTGATGACGAAGTGGCCAGGCAGACCGATGCCCTCGAACACCATCCCCAGCCTCCCGGCGACTCCGATATACACCAGGGACAGCGTTATCGGGATCCCCTTCCTCCTGTCCAACACATCGTTGAGAAGGCTGTTCTTGGGGTCGTAGTAGTCCTCCTCGTTGCCCTGGAATCCAAGATCCACGAAGAGGAACTCGCTTAGGCGCTCAATGGTTCCCTTCCGGTCCGCGGCGGCGTCGATGCGTCGGCCGGCTTCTTCGGCCAGGTCGTCAACAACTCGGGAGTAGGCCTCGACGTCCAGGTCGGGGTACTCTACCCCAGAGATGTAAAGGGCGGCCCTCAGCAGGTCGACGTCCTCGTCTGCCTGCGCCACCATATCGGCGAACAGTTTGCGGAAATCGGTAGGAGGGGTCACTTCCATCGTTTACCTTTCGGCCGTGCTCACTCTATGCCGCTTGCCTCACCCGACCCGGCTGCCTCACCCGACATGGTATACCATAAGCCGCTCCTCGTCGCAATCGTCTCAGGAACGCAGCCCGTTTCCGCCGCCCTTGCTGCCTACTCCCGCAGAGGTTAAAATAGCGCGGGCGATGCCCAGGCATTTGCCTACAGTGGTAGATGAGCACACCACACCCGACTGGAGGGACCCATGAGCGTTCGTATCGGCTACATGCCCGGACTCTTTCCCGGGGGCAAAGAGGGCGTCAAATACCTCAAAGGGTTGGTAGAGGTGGGCGATGAGTGGGGATATGACTCGATCTGGCTGTCCGACCGGGTGGTGGGCGAGCGCTCGGGCCCCGAGCCGATGATCGCGCTGTCGATGGTGGCGGCCTATTCCGACCGGCTCAAGTTCGGCACCAGCGTCCTGCAGCTCCCCATCAGGAGCCCGGTGATCTTAGCCAAGGAGATGGCCACCCTGGACTATCTCTCCAACGGGCGCTTCCTCCCGGCCATAGGCCTGGGGCAGGAGGACCCCCGGGAGTACGAAGCGTGTGGAGTGAGTAAGGAAGATCGGGGCCTGCGCACCGAGGAAGCCATGGAGGTTATGCGCCGTCTGTGGCACGAGGACGAGGTTACCCATGAAGGCCGGTTCTACACCCTGCACGACGTGACCGTGACCCCCAAGCCGGTCCAGGTGCCTTCCCTGCCGGTGTGGGTGGGCGGGCGCAGCAAGGCGGCCCAACGGAGGGTCGGCAGGGTGGGAGATGGGTGGCTCGTCTCCTTCGCCACACCCCGGGAGGTGCTGGAAGGAGTGGAGGTCGTCCATGCTTCGGCCGCCGAGTATAACAGGGAGATAGACGAGGACCACGTAGGTGCGTTGGTGAACTTTCGCATCGCTCCAACCCGAGAGGAGGCTATCTCTCTGGCCGAGGGCAGCGCCGGCAGGATTCGGCCCGACGCCGATTTCACGGAGTACAGCGCCCTGGGTACGCCAGAAGAGGTGGGGGAGGTGATACGCCTCTATCTGGCGGCTGGAGCCTCGAAGTTCGTAGTGCGTCCCCTATGCCCGATAGAAGAGGCCATCGACCAGCTGGCACTGTTCGGCAAAGAAGTGCTGCCCTACTTCCACGGGTAGCCGATGGGCCGGTGTTTGTCAGCGGGTGACCTTGAGCACGTACACCAGTAGGACGCTGGCCAGGAAGACCACGAACACGGTGAAGGCGATGGACAGGTTGGTGTCCGCGCCCTCGATGATGGCCCTGAGAATCGCGACCAGCCCGAGAGCGAGCAGGAAGCCTATGGTCATCCCCAAGAAGATGATGGTGATCACCCTGGTCCTCACGGCGACCCACCCCATCCCTTAAGAAAAAACGTCATCGTTAAGCGACTTTTCGGCGGAACCCGGACCCCTTCAAAGGAACTCCGGCGCCTCCTCTCCGTGTTTGGCTAAAGTATCACACCGGCGCCCGATCAACTGCAACGCTTATCGTGACGGATTTTCGCGACCTTGCGAAGGCCACTTCCGGGAAACTGAAGTGAGTTGAAGCTGGGGGCGTTCAGTGCCCGCCACAGAAGGTGGCCGGGGCCAAGGACGACCGGTATCGTGGATCAGAGGACGGCCGAAACGGAGGAGAGAACTGGTGGGCCTACGTGTACTGAATTGCGAACTTTCCGGCTAGTGGTCTCACTCTAGGGCCTCTCACGATGGCATGGTCTGATTCATCGCAAAGCCTTCTCAATGAAGTCGAACGTTTCCATAATGGAGACGGGCGTCCCAGGCGCGAATCGTCCCGTTCGCTTCTCGATGCTCGCGAGAGAATCCCCTCGGCGGAGGACATACAAGGGCGCCACAGGGCAGGGTTCACCTGCAATGCACAGTCCTTCCGAGATTATCGCCTCTACGTAGACGTCTTCCGGCAACTGCAAATGTTGGCCCGCGATTTGGATCACGGACCCCGCAGTATGCGGTCCCCATGGTGGTGGTCCACGCCGTGCTTTGACCTCCTCCCGCTCTTCGCTGGTCACAGTGTCCTGGGATGAACGAGGCTCTGGTATGTTCGGCGGGGGAGATGGCGTAGGTTTTGGGGGTGGTGGTGTTGAAGGTTGAGAGCCACCGGGCGTTCCCAGCAGCGAGGTGTTCCCGTGGGAGCCGCCGTATCGTCGGCCTGTGTCGGCATCGAAGGCTACCAGACCCACCGAGAAATCCTGCCGCTTTTCCTCGGGCACGATGCCGGCGGTGCGCCAGGAGCCTTGGGCCTCGACTACCCACACTAGCCGGTCCGGGTCCTTTGTCGCCGAGCTTGACCCTCGCATCGCATCGAACTCGCTTCTGCGCATCAAACGGACTACCGGCGAGTGGGGTTTGCCAGTGACATTGAGTTCGGGGACGGCGAAGCTCAGGTATGCTAAGCCCAACCGAGCGGCCAACCGTTCGGAGATTCTCGGCCCGCCGTTGGTCGCTAATGGCCGGTTGTCCTCGCCCAGTGCGCGCCATACAGAGAGGGTCGCGGCAGGGTCTGTCATGATTCCCCGCGAGATCTCACCCGACTCCAGCCAGAAGGCCCGCACGACGGACGTGCCGTCGGCGAGCCTAAAGTAGAGAGAATAGCGCGGCCCCTCATGGTCGCGACGCCCCTGGTCCACCGGCGACTCAAGCACTAATTCGACGAAGCGCTCGACGGCGCGTTCTTCCTCTATCTTGCCGAGGACCACATCTTCCCCATTTTCCACTTTCGTGCCGAGCACCTTAATCGAGTTCTTGGTGCTGAGGACGTCGATGGACGTGACCTTGCCTCGAATGTCCAGCAAGGCCTCGCCACTCTCCGCCTCGGGATTTGTGTCGGCCTCGAACAACCTAGGCGTGCCGTCCTCCAATGCAACGAGTCGGAACTCCGGCGAGTAGCCCTTGACGGCGTAGATTGGTGTGCCAGGATTCAGGTAGGTGGCATCGCCGTCCTGATGAGAGTAGCCGCTGTAACCTTCGATCCTGAAGGCGACCCGGTATATCTCAGAGCCCAGGTCTTCAATAGTTAGGGCACGCTCTCCATTGGCTAGCATGGGTCCAAACCAACCGCCCTTGGCCAGGTAGGTGATGCCGCCGAACTGAATAGAGTGGACCCAGTCGGCGGCAGTCTCGCGGGGCCGCAGGTCATCATCGCCCTGGAGACCCTCCACGATTCGATCCACGGTGGCCTGATCCGCCAGCACGGCGTCCAGGCGGTCGGGTCCGTCGTCTCTTCCATCGTGTCGGTCGATGATTTCCCCCTCGGGGTCCAACACCAACTGGGACCCGGTGGGAACGTGGGTCACGTAGGCGACCTTGCCTGAGAACTTCGGCGACAATCCCTCCACGAAGGCCACCACTACGCCACCGCCCAGGTCCAGCCTGAAGCTCTCGGAGGCTGGCGCCGGTGTGATCGAGCCCGGGAGCTTTGGAGATGGAGTGGCCGTAGGTGGGGGCACCTGCTGGACCTGGGCGCCGGGACCTGGCAAATCCTGAGTCGTTGTAGCGGTGGGGGTCGATTCCACGCCTCTGCAGGCGGCTATAAAGAGCAGACCAATGACCAGCGCTCCGATAAGAGCGGCGTATCTCACTTGAGCACTTCCACCTTCTGGGCCGTCGTAATAACCACGCCAGGCGGCCCCGCGTTGGGCGGCCCCAAATTCAATCCACCACGCACCAAGTAGACCCCAGGTGGGACGGATTCTCCCCGGTTGTCCACCTGCTCCCACTCGCCAACGCCAGCATGATGTCGTCGCCGTCGTCGCCGTAGGCCGCCAGTCCGTCCTCGGGCAGCTCACCCTCCACCGCCAGGGAGCTTTGGAGCTTTTGGGCCACCAGCTTCAGGGCATCCGCCTGGAGGGTTCCCCGGTAGGCCATGAACACGACCTTGACGGGCCGGGTCTGTCCGATGCGCCATGACCGCCGCGATGCCTGCCGCATGGTGTAGACGCTGTAATCCGTCTCGAACCAGACCAGGGTCGGGAAATCGATCAGGTCCAGCCCGGTCTGCACCAACCGGGGATGGCAGATGAGGACGTCGATGCCCTCCTTGACCTTGTTATCCACCCACGCCTCTCTGCGGTCCGGGGCCACGGCGTCGGCCTTCATCACCGCCGCCCGGAATCCGTGCCTTGTCAGGATGTCGCTCATCCGCTCCGTAATGTCCCTGGTTCCGGTATGGGTGGCGTAGACCAGCACCCTCCGGCCCTCCATTCTTTCCGCTGCCACCAGGTCTAAGAGCGCCTCCCCCCTTTGGGTACAGCTTCTCCTCGGAGAGCGGCGGCACCGCCACCAGCACGTCCTGGGAGTCCGGGTCGAAGACGGTCTCGCCCCGTGTACAGCCGTCGGGATAGGCCAGCAGCGATTGAAGGTAGGTGGAGAGGAGCTTCCGTGACCCCTTGGCCAGCGCATCGGCGAGGGCGGCCCGCAGCTTGTCGTACAGCGTGCCGTAGGCTCCCCTCTGGGTGTACCCGTTGCTGTCGGGCTCGGAGTCCATCGACGAGAGGAGAATCTGCTCCTCGTAGGAAGGCAGCCCCGACGCCACGTCGGAGAGTCTGAGGAACACCGAGTTGCCGATCAGGTGGAACAACGCGGCTGGGGCGAGCCCCGGCCGTTCTCGCACCACCTTGCGGTACCGCCTGCGCCGGCTGAACCGTCCATCCTCCACCGACTCGTCGTCGTCCTTGCCGATGGTGTGCTCCTCGAAGCCGTAGCGTTGTATCCACCTTCCCCCCTCGGAGCGCCCGAACTCCGTCCTGATGGCCGGGCTGAACCGGTACAGCAGGTGGAACAAAGTGCTCGAATACCCTCCAGTTAGGGTGCCTGTCAGGGTGAGGGAGCGGCCGCAGGAGTCGGCGAGGACGCCCGCTGCGATGCCCTGGGCGGAGCCTCTTCCTTTGTATTCGTGAATCTCATCTCCAATAAGGAGCTCGAAGAACCCCTTCATCCGCTTCTTGATGTAGTCGGCAAGCGGATACCGCTTCGGCCCCTTGGGGTCGGCCTGCCACAGGGCGGAGCCGCACACGGCGCAGGTACGGCGCTTGCGCCCCATTTCCTCGGCGGTGAGGGGCACACCGTCCTTGTCCACGATCTGGGCGGTGCAGAGGGGGCAGCAGGGGACCCGGAAGGGCTCCCCAGTCTCCTCGTCCCGGATGAGCCCGCCCCTGGATGTGGCCCACCGCTCGATGTATGCCGCCTGCCAGCGGTAGGAGAGCTTCGCCCGTTCCCTGGACATGATGGCGAAGAGGGGGCCTGGGCCGGTGGAGAGGCGCAGCTTCTCCAGGTCGGTGATGGAGGCGACGATGGCGGCGCGGGCCTTGGGCACCGTCTGCTCCACCTCACGCTTCCACTTCCGGGTCAGGTGCGGGGGTGTGAGTACGAGCACCCGCTGGAAACCCGCAGCGTAGGCTGCGGATGCGCCGATGAAGGTCTTGCCGGTGCCCATCTCTCCCACGACGTTGGTGCCCTGGTGGGCCTTCAGGGAGAGGGTGACGCCCCGTATGGCGTCTGCCTGGGCTCCCAGAGGGGAGCGGAGCAGTTGGGGCAGGCCGTGGCCGTTCTGGGAGGGCCGGTAGAGGGGCGGGTAGGACTCCACCACCCTCTGGGCTATTGCATCTCGGTACTTGTCGATGAACTGGGCGAGGCCCATTGGTTTTCTCCTTCCTTCTATAGAGGTAAGTGCTGGGTGATCTGGGGTCGTGGGAAAAGGCGAGGCCCCGCTTACTCCCAATAGGACGGCGGGGCCTCGTGATGCGGCTCTAGGGTAGAGTCGTCTATGCGGCGATGTCGGTGATTACGCCGTCCCCGAGGTCCAGGGCGACGACGGTGGTGCGGAGCCTCTCCCTATAGGTCTCCTTGTCCGGGGTCTCCTCGACCAGCACCAGCTCCTTGGTGGTCTTCCCCTTGACCAGAATGCGCCGACCGTCCGCTTCGAGCTGGAGGTTGTCCAGGAACCCGGCGGCGATGAGCATGGCCATGTGCCCGCGTCGGAGCGGCATCAGGGGGCGGGTCCTCTGGTCCTTGCTGGGCCAGAGGGAGTCCGTTACTTCGGCGCTGGCCCACAGGCCGGAGCGCCGGGCCTCCTGCGCCGCCGCCACGGGATCGACGGTGCGGGTGGCGAACAGGATGTCCCCCGCATCCGAGGTGATGGCGGTGTAGATGGGGTAGCCTTGGGAGTACAGAGGCTCCGGCTCTCCCTCGGCCCAGGCCAGCACCTGTCTCTGCGCCTCCTCGTCGAGACGGGGCTCCGCCATCCGGTAGCCCATGACCACAACCTGGTCGAAGGCTTCTCTTTCGGGGTGCGGGAAGGCCCAGCACCTCAATCTATAGTAATAGGAGGCGAGGTACTTGGCCGAGACCGCGAGACGCTGGCGGGGCACGATGAACACCAGCAGCCCGCCGTCGTTCAGGTAGCGGGTCGAGTGGGTCAGGAAGGCGTGCTCCGTCCGCTTGCTTTCCGGGTCATGGTCATAGGGAGGGTTGAGCAGGCAGATGCCGAACGCCTGGTTGCCTATGGAAGTCTGGAACAGGTCCGCCGCCAGGGTGCGGTGCAGCCGGGATGCGGCCTCCTCAGCCCGGTCGGTATGCAGCTCCACCCCGTAGGTCTCTATGGGCATGGTGTTGTCCTGGGTCAGCCGCTCTCCTAGCTGGGCCACCGCCTCCCCCGCTCCGCAGCAGGGGTCGAGGATGCGGATCACCTCCCGGTTGCGGTAGTAGTAGCCCGCAGGCGCCCGTATCAGCGTGGCGATGAAGTCCACCACCTTCTCCGGCGTCGGGTAAAACCCCCCTTTGCTTTGCGCTGCCAGTCTCATGATGTCTCTCCTTCCTCATGGTCGGTCGATGTTGATGGGCCGAACTTGCAGGGTTCGGGGCTGCAGAAGTAGCAGTCCCTTCTCGCCCTGGGTGGCGGGACGTAGTCCTCGGCGGACAGGGCCTGGAATATCACCTGGCCGCCGCAGGAGTTGCAGTGGTAGATCTCTCCCGTATGGACATCCCTGTCCGGCTCCTCTATCTGGGCGAACCGCTCCTCGCAGTGGGGGCAGGTGAAGTAGATGGTCTGGTTCGTGGTCATGGCTTATCTCCTTTCATTGGCCGCCGCCTTCAGGCAGCGAGCCGGTTATCTGACTTGATGCCGACCACCTCTCCGATGGCGCGGCTCCTCTGGTAACAGAGCACTTGAGCCGTCTGAGCGGCCTCGGCGCATGCCACACAGAAAGCGGTGACGATCTCGGCGTGTTTCGCCACCGTCACTCGTCTGACCAGCACCGAGCCGTTGTCTGTGCTGGTGTGTCGGTAGAGCATCACCCTGGGGTCGCGCCTCTCTGCCTCAGTCGCTGGCCGATAGAAATGCGGTTGCTCCGAGGTGCACAGGTGCTGCGTGTGATCGTGCTTACAGAAACGGCAGGTCGTCCCGTCCGGCGAGAAGCGCTCCCAGGCCCTGAAGTTCCGCTCCTGCCGGTGCTTATTGGTGCGTTTGGCTCTCGTCAGGGTGCTATCCATCTGTTTCTCCCTTCTCGTACGGTAGGGTCAGCGTCCCAGAAGCCACCGCCTCCGAGAGGTCCTCCTTGAGGGATTCGGGGTTGGGGTTGCAGCGGTAGGCGACCAGCCCCGACGACTGGAGCTGGGTGATCTCCTCCTTCTGAAGGCCCCGCCGCCACAGCCAGTCTGCCCAGGAGGGGTGCAACGGCAGCGGGCTCCTCTTGTCCAGAAAGCGGTAGTGGAGCCTGGGGGCCTCGTCTTCCGTCTGGGCCAGGAGGAGGAAGGTGTCGTTCTCCAAGGCGTACTGGGCGAGCTTGGTGTAGACCAACGCGTGCCAGCCCCCTGATACGGGCAGCTTGGCGATCTTGGTCGTCCAGGTGCCAATTGTTTGGTACGGGATACCGCATCGCTCATACCCTCCCGAGAGGGCCATCCCATCGGCCCCCTTGATAAGGTGGGCGGCGTCGGGCGGCTGCTTGAGCAGCGAGGCCCAGATAGCCTTGAGCGCTGTCTGGGAGCCCACCATCGAGACGAACCAGAGGCCGTTGGAGTGGGGGTCGCGGGCGAAGGCGTCGGCGGTGGCACTGAACCCTCCCGCCGAGATCGTGTACAGGTCTTCGGGGTCCAGGGTGTATTCGGTTGCAAGCATGGGTGTCTCCTTTTCGGTTGGTGTGGGTGTCTGGCAGAGGAGGTTCCTCCGTGCGTCCGGTAGTAGCAGTCAGGGTCGGGAGTCGGTGATGAGGCCGCGCTCCTTGAGGCTGACCGCCTTGTCCCCGCCGATGACCACGTGGTCCAGCAGGGCGATCTCCAGGAGCTTGCCCGCCTCGATCAGCTTCTTGGTCAGGGCCACGTCAGCCGGGCTCGGTTCGGGGTCGTTCGAGGGATGGTTGTGGATCACGATGATCTTGGGCACCGCCTCCATGACAGCGGGCCGGAACACCTCTGCCGGTCTGACGGTGATGGAGCTCACGTCCCCCTGGTAGATCACCCGCTGGCCCACGATCCGGGTCTTTGTGTCCAGCAGGAGGACCCGGAACTGCTCCTGGGCGAGGTGGGCCATCTCCGGGGCTAGCAGCAGCCGCACCGCCTCGGGCGAATAGACCGCCGGAGGGTCGGCGGGGCGCGGTGGATGGGTCTCCACCCCGTAGCGCACGGCCAGCTCTCCCAGGATGCTGACGTTGCGCCGGAGGGTCTCTAGCAGTGTGTCGTTGTGCTGTGCATTGGTCATAGGAACCTCCCCTAGATGTGGATGGTCTGAAACGAGAAGCGGGGCCGCCCCGAAGATGGGAGCGGCCCCGTGCTGCGCCTCCTGGCAGGCGGCCGTATGACGATTGGGCTAGAAGGGTGACTTGGCCTTCACCGGCTCCTCGGCGCTGGCAACTGCGGACTCTTCCTCGGAGCTACCCCCGTTGCGGGAGTCGAGGAATACCACCTCGGAGGCGTGAATCTCGGTGCGGTGCCTGCGCTGGCCGTCCTCGGTTTCATACGAGTTCTGGACCAGCTTGCCTGCGACGTACAGCCGGTCCCCTTTGGCGACATACTGGTTCACCGCTTCGGCCAGGCCGGACCAGCAGGTGATACTGTGCCAGTCCGTGCTCGTCTCTCCGTTCTGGCGGTGTCGGTCGGTGGCCAGCCGTAGCTGGGTGATGGCGGTGCCGCTCTGGGTGCACTTCATCTCAGGGTCGGTTCCCACCCTGCCGAGTAGCTCTACCTTGTTGATTGTGCGTGCCATTTCAGTTCTCCTTTGTGTGTGTAGTGGTGCGGCAGTGCCGCACTCGAATGGAAATGCAGCGCCGCTCCCTTCGGAGGGGAACGGCCTTGTCCATGCGCTCCCGTTGCGGAGCGTCTAGCTGAACTCTGCGACTTCGGGCTCGTGAGTGTCCGGCTCCGCCTCTGGGAAGAGGTTGTCGG
>CBDFKU010000004.1:0-22201 GCA_965248975.1 Dehalococcoidia bacterium | reverse complement strand
TGCCCCTGGTGCTGCAGCGGCTCTGCACCCTTGGAGGGACCCAGTTCACGCTGGCGGAATACAACCTCTTTGACTATATGCCCAGCTGGATACAGCCACTGGTGGGCACTCCCGAGGAGCGGGCCGCCAAGCTGCGGGACCCGGCGGTCAGGCCCCTGATGAAGGGTGATGTGGAGCGTACCACATCCAGCAACAAGATAGACTGGAACCGGATGCAGGTGCTCCAGGTGGTTCACGAACGTAACTATATGTACGAAGGAATGACCATCGGGGAGGTGGCAGAGGCCACCGGCAAGGAACCTCTGGACGCCTTCCTGGATCTGGCTCTGGACGAGGACCTGGAGACCGAGTTCACCGTTCCACCTCGTAACACCGAAGAGGTCATGAAGTCGCGGGAGAGCATCCTGACGGACCCCTTCTCCCACATCTCCCAGTCCGACGGAGGTGCCCACACCAGGTATCTCACCTCCAGCAACTGGCCGGTGGTCTGGCTGGGCTACTGGATCCGGACAGGGAGATCATGAGCCTGGAGCAGGCCCACTACAAGATCAGCACCTTCCCGGCGTGGCTGGCTAACTTCAACGACCGCGGCACCCTGCGGGTCGGGTCGTGGGCCGACGTCATCGTATACAACATGGATGAGCTGGGGATGGAGCACGACCGTCCTATCTACGCTTACGACTTTCCCGGAGGGGAACGGCGCCTGGTCCAGAAGCCCACTGGACTGCGCTACACCATAGTCAACGGCACAGTCACCTTCGAGGGCAACGACTGTACCGGCGCACTGCCCGGGAAGCTCCTTCGTAGCTACGACATGGTGGACTGAACTCCAACTCCTGCCCTCTGTCATATGGAGGGGGACTGAAAACGCCTGGCCCTCCGTCATATGGAGAGAGGGACTGAAAACGAGGTAAGAGGAGATGACATGGTGAGAGTCGGGATGGGCCTGAACAACCAGCTACCCCTGGACCTGATGCGGGAAGCCGTCCAGGCTGCCGAGGAGGGTGGGTACGAGGTATGTTGGATAACCGAGGGAATGGGGATGGAGGCTCCTTCCATTATAGCCTCCATGTCCGAGCGCACCTCCAGGATACGTTTCGGCACCGGCATCCTCATCGCCTACAACCGCACTCCGGGCCTGATGATCCAGATGCTTCTGAGTCTGGACGCCATATCCGACGGACGTTTCATTCTTGGGCTGGGCGCTGGGCACGCTCCCGACGTGTGGGACGACCACGGCATCAAGCTGGAAAGGCCCTTCCAGAGGCTGCGGGACTACGTGCACATCATCAGAGAAGGTATGGTCCACGGCCACGTCTCATACGAGGGCCGGGATGTGGTCGTGCCCAACTTTTCCCTGGACATGGCGTTGCCTGGAAAGTGCCCGCCCATCTACCTGGCGGCGTTGGGGCCCAAGATGGGCGCCCTGGCGGGAGAGATCGCCGACGGCGTCCTGTTCAACATGGGGGCCGCCGGATACCTGGAAGAGGCTATATCCGGGTTGAAGAACGCTGCCCAGGGGGCCGGCCGACAACCCTCGGAGGTGGAGGTGGCCTGCCTGCTGCTGGCGGCCACCGGTCCCCAGGGCGAGCGGTGGGCCCGGAACCACGTGAGCATGTACCTCAGGCTGCCCTTCTACCAGAGCCTGCTGAGCCGGACCGGCTTCGCTCCTGATGTGGACAAGATAGTGGCCGCCTGGGGAGACCGCGAGATGGACAAGCTGGATAAGGCAGCTGCTGCCGTCTCCGACAAGATGCTGGACGAGCTGACCCTCAATGGAGATCCGGCAAAGTGGTGGGACAAGGTGGAAAAGCTGAACAAGATCGGGGTGGACCTGGTCTGCCCCTACTTCGGTCCCCACGGGCCGGGGTCGAGGGAGTCGGTGCTGGACGGTCTCCGGGGCATGGCGGCCGCTCGGAAGTAAGAGCAGGCGCCGACAGCATGGCCGGACTCCTGCGCCCAAGGGCGCCTTGACACGGTTGTAGCCGTGGCTTACCATTTCCTTACTCTCGATACCCTCCGCAAGAGGTGTGCTAGATGGCCGGGTCTGAGTATCTGTACGTATCGGCCGACTCCCATATCCTGGAGCCGCGCAACCTATGGGTGGACCGGGTGGACAAGCTGTTTCTGGACAAGGCTCCAAGGGTGGTCAGGGACCCGGAGCCCGACCGTAAGGGCGACTTCTGGGTCACCGAGGGGGTCCCTACCTTTCCCGCAGCCCAGAAACCCCAGGCCGTGTTCGGGTTTGGCCAGACCGAGGAGTATCTCAAGTACAAGGGAAACGCCATCGTGGACGATAATCTGCCCGGCTCGTCGGACCCGGCGGCCCGGCTCAAGGACATGGCCCAGGATGGGCTGGAGGCCGAGGTAATCTACCCCACCTACGGCTTGTTTATGTACCGGGTGACCGACGTACCAACGCAGTATGTTCTCCTCCGGGCCTACAACGATTGGATCGCGGAGTACGTGTCCTATGACCCAAAGCATCTGGCGGCTGTGGGAGTCATCTCGCTGAAGGACGTGGACCAGGGGATCAAGGAGATGACCCGGTGCGCCAAGATGGGTCTGAAGGCCGCCCTAATCGGCAACGACACAGGCGAGGACGTGGGCTACGGCGACTCAAAGTACGATGCCTTCTGGGCCGCGTGCGTCGACATGAACATGCTGGTGGCCATCCACAACTTCACCGGTATGTTCCCCGCACCGACCCAGAACCAGCACATGAGGTTTACAGCGGCCGACTACCCCGCCAAGTGGATCCTCACCGACATGATCTTCACTGGCATTTTCGACCGGTTCCCGGACATGCGGGTAGTGATGGCGGAGTTCAACGTCGCCTGGATACCCCAGTTCCTGTACTCCTGCGACGATCAAGTAAATCTTGGGAGGGCCACTCCCGTCCCGAAACTCCGCCCCAGCGAGTACTTCCAGCGGAACGTCTGGGCGTCGCTGATCGACGACCCAGTGGGCGGGCACCTTGTCGA
The DNA here is from genome assembly GCA_965248975.1 of Dehalococcoidia bacterium. Taxonomy (GTDB): domain Bacteria; phylum Chloroflexota; class Dehalococcoidia; order Lucifugimonadales; family JAGWBF01; genus CBDFKU01. Next base: position 19,217 of record CBDFKU010000004.1, on the reverse strand, counting down.
CCGCATGGGCGTCGATCGGGTCGTCTGGTCCAGCGACTATCCCCACTACGAGAGCTCCTGGCCCAACTCCCGGGAGTACGTCGAACGGAACTTCTCCGGGCTTCCCGCCGACACCGTTCGCAAGATAACCCGGGACAACGTCATCAAACTCTACGACCTCCCCCTGGAAACTGTCGCAAGCTAGCCGTTCTTTACCTACGCCCTGAGAATCCGCCCAATAAAAAAAGTGAAAGGGGGCCTCATATGCCTCGCATCGGTTTTGGCCTTAACAACCAGCAGCCTCTCAGCATGATGCGGAACGTCGTCAAGGTGGCGGAGGCCGAAGGCTACGAAACCTGCTGGATCACCGAGGGGATCGGGGCGGAGGCTCCTACCCTGATCGCCGCCCTGGCCGCCGAGACCTCCACGCTGAAGTTCGGCACCGGCATCCTGCCCGTCTACAACCGCACCCCCACCCTGCTGATGCAGCTGGTACTGAGCATGGATCAGATAATGGAGGGCAGGTTTATCCTGGGCCTGGGCGCCGGCCATGCACCGGACCTCCTCAAGGACCATGGGGTGACGCTGGAGCGTCCCTTCGCCCTGATCCGGGACTGCGTGAACGTCGTCAACGAGACCCAGCGCAACAACGGCCAGTTGACCTACGAAGGCCGCGTGGTGACCGTGCCTAATTTACAATTCCCCATCAACCCCATGCCAAGGCAGCGCCCGCCGATCTACCTGGCCGTCCTGGGTCCCAGGATGGGTGCGCTGGCCGGCGAGATCGCCGACGGGGCGCTCTACAACATGGGGCCTCCCGAGTATCTAAAGGAGTCCATTGCAGGCCTCAGGGATGCCGCGCGCAAGGCCGGACGCGACCCGTCAGAGGTAAACGTCCAGTCACTGGTAAACTTTGGCCTGGGCTCATCGGGAGAGCAGCTCTGCCGGGAGCGTGTCGCCGGCTTCTTGAGGCTGCCCTTCTACCGCCAGATGCTCAGCGGCTGCGGATACGCTGAAGAAGTAGAGCGGGTGCACGCCGCCATGGGCCCGGACCTGAACCGGGATAGGGGGGCAGCCGTGGTCAGCGACCGCATGTTGGAGAGCCTAGCCATCGTGGGCGATCCGGAGACGTGGGGAGACCAGGTGTCCCGGCGGACTGAGGCAGGAGTGGATCTCCTCTGTCCATACCCTTCGCCCCATATCCCCGGCGCCTCGACAGAAGAGTCGATGCTGGAGGATCTGCGGGCCATGGCAAACGCCGTCCGCTAGCTCTGCCGCGCCGGAATGGCCGTCCTTCGAATGGGCGAAAATAAGGTCTCCCCGGTAAGCCGTCAAACCACCGGCGGCTACCGTGCCTAGGTAGGGCACCAGGCATCACTTGAAGAGACTGCGGCTGTGTGAACTTCGGAGTAGGGCAGGCTTCGAACCGAAATATGTCTCCAAGTGAGTCAATATTTAACGATTAGGATCACCGCCTTGACAGGCTCGGACAATGTGTTGTTTAATGGCTCGGCGCTGCAACCCAGCAGGGCAAGGCACTGAGCCATCTTTAACGACGTAAGGGGGCTAGGATGCGGAAACCGGTGGTATTCCTGATCGGTCTGGCCATAGCAGGCATGGTTCTGGCGGCCTGTGGAAGCGACGATGCGACTCCGACTCCGCAGCCGACCGCTACCCCACAACCTACTATTGACTTAAGTTCAGTAACATCGGCGTTGCAGGAGTCAATCAGGCAATCAGTCCAAGAAGCGGTCGGTGCATTAGACATCCCCACCGGGCCCGAGCCAATCAACCAGGCAGACCTCCAGAGAATGGTTCAGGCGGCGGTGGAAGCCGCAGCCCCTGAAGGAGCCAGCGCAGAGGAGATCGAGAGGCTAGTAACGTCCGCCGTGGAGTCTGCCAGCGCCGGAGCGGCCACCAGGGAGGACGTCGAGAGCCTGGTAACCGAAGCGGTGACCCAGGCCGTGGCGTCCCAGCCGGAGGCCCCGAACGTCGAGGATATCAAAAAAGTGGTAGCCGACGCACTGGCTGCACTGCCCACGGTGACGCCGGTCCCCACGGTGACGCCGGTGCCCACCGCGACAGCGGCCCCAACCCAGGCACCGGTTGTCATCAGGCCGGGCAAGCGCGGTGGCTTCCCGCCCGGCTCGACGAACGTGGACATTAATCACTTCGGCATCCACGAGTGCACCGGGCAGGACAACACCTGTCTGGCCCATCCCGCGCCCAACTATAACGGCCTAATAGAGTACAACCCCGAGACCGACGACATCAGCGACATCCGGTGCGACCTGTGCGTCGACTGGGAGTTGGATGACAGCGGCACCGTTTACACCTTCAGGCTGCCAACCAATGCACGGTGGAACAACGGGACAGACGTGACTGCTGAGGATGTGGTCTTCAGCCTGGACCGGATGGTGGACCCCGACAAGCTCCACATCAAGACCAGGGCTATCGCCCCCTTCTACGACAGCTCGACGGCGATAGATACCCACACGGTGGAGGTCAGGACCCAGTTCCCGGCGCCTGCCTTTTTCCCCTTCCTGGCCAGCGAGTACATGAAGATCCTATCCAAAGACCACGTTCAGTCCGTTCCCGACGAGGACATGAAGCCCTTCGAGAACATCATGGGTTCCGGGCCCTACAAGCTGGTGAGCGCGGAGAGGAGCATACGGCTCGAGTACCAGAGGAACCAAGACTACTTCAAGGAGGGACTCCCATATTGGGACGGGTTCGAGTTGTTCATCATCACCGACTTCGATCGCCTGGCCGCGGCCTTCCAGACCCAGCAGGTGCTATTCACCGTCCACTCCAACAGCGGCCTGACCAACAAGACGGCGCTGGAGTTGGCCAAGGACATGGTGGGTCAGGCCAGGTTCATCTTCGTCGGGCCCATCGCGCCCCTGGGTATATTCACCAACGTGAACAGGAAGCCATTTGACGACCCGAGGGTGCGCCATGCTCTCTGGCTGACCATGCACCGGTCGCCCTTCATAGAGACCTTCAGCAACGGCGTGGACCTGCTGGGCGGTCCCTTCCCACCCAACGCCTGGTACGGCATCCCCGAAGACGAACTAGAGCAGATGCCCGGCTTCCGGGTGACGGCCGACGGCGAGAAGCACCCCGACGATATAGTCATGGCCAAGGCGCTGCTGGCGGAGGCCGGGATCGAAGAGGGCTTTCAGACAAGCATCTCTTATCCCATCTTCGTCGAGCACCCGGGCATCGCCGCCATATTCCAGGACCAGCTAAACACCTTCCTGGGCTGGGACGTGAATATATCCGGCTTGGAGCTCCTGACCTGGGCCGCGCAGCGGGATGCCCTCCAGTTCGAGTTGATCAACTTCGGCTACGGAATCCTGGCCCACGATCCCCACGACCTTATTGGGGGGGTGTTCATAAAGGAAGGTCCCTCCAACTACTCGAACTGGAGCGATCCCAGGATCGAGGACATCTATCTGAAGCAGGCAAGGGAGTTGGACAGGACCAAACGGAAGGCCCTGATCGACGAGGCCACCAGGATCTTCATGGAGGAGGACAGCCCGGTCATCTTCGCCTATCACACGGTGCGGGGCCATTACTCCGCCTTGCAGATCAAGAACCACCATCGGGTGGGCACTCTGTCCGACGCCCTGAAGGCTGAACACTTCTGGTGTGACCCGGAGTGTTAGGTCCGTTGATCATGTAGGTACCTAGGTACGTAGGTACGATAGAAGGAGCCCGAGGCCGGTCCAGTCTCGGGCTCCTTCTATCGTTCGACTCCATTTTCTTCCGATGTAACATCCGGAGCCTGCCTTGACAGGGCCAGAGAAAATATTGTTAAATATCACGACTCTTCACCGGCAGCCTGCGCTGTCGAACATTTATAGTTAGGCAAGGGGGACTAGATGCTTAAACCACTGGTACTAGTGCTAGGCTTGGCGATGCTGGGCGTCATTTTGGCAGCCTGCGGAGACGATGCTACTCCGACTCCGCTGCCCACCTCGACCCTGGTACCGGCAACGTCAACACCTGCCCCAACGAATACGCCCGTCCCGGCGACTGCTACGCCCACGGCTATGCCGCAGCCGACCGAGACACCGGATGCGATGATGCCCATGGGCAAGCGGGGCGGACATCCTACCGCATCCACCAACGCGGACATCTTCCACTGGGGCATCCACGAGTGTGTGGCCTTCGACAACACCTGTCTGGCCCACCCGGCGCCCAACTACAACGGCCTGATAGAGTACAACCCCGAGACCGACGACATCAGCGACATCCGGTGCGACCTCTGCACCGACTGGGTGCTGTCCGAAGACGGGCTGAACTACACCTTCAACCTGCATCCCGACGCCATGTGGAACAACGGGACGCCCGTGACGGCGACAGACGTGGTCTTCAGCCTGGACCGAATGGTTGACCCGGACAAGCTCCACACAAAGACCCGCTCCATCGGTGCCTTCTACGAGAGTTCCAGGGCGATCGACGCCAAAACCGTAGAAGTGACGACCAAGTTCCCGGCGCCCGCCTTCTTCCCGATCCTGGCCAGCGAGTACATGAAGATCCTGTCCAAAGACCATGTGCAGTCCGTGCCCGACGAAAACATGCAGGCCTTCGAGCACATCATGGGCTCGGGGCCCTTCAAGGTAGTATCCGGTGAGTCCGGCGTCAAGATCGAGTACGTCAGGAACGAAGACTACTTCAAGCCCGGGCTGCCCTACTTCGACGGCATCACCTTGTTCATCATCACCGACACCGACCGGCTGGCCGGGGCCTTCAAGACCCGCCAGGTGCTGCTGACCCTCCATCCCAACAGCGGCCTGGGGAACAGGGAGGCTTTGGCCCTGGCGGATGACCTGGAAGGCCAGGCAAGGTACATCTTCGTGGGCCCCATCGCGCCCCTGGGGCACTACATCAACAGCCAACGAGCGCCCTTTAACGATCCGAGGGTCAGGCATGCCCTGAATATCGTAGTACACCGCCAGCCCCACATACAGACCCACAGCAACGGCGTGGACCTGCTGGGCGGCCCCTTCCCACCCAACGCCTGGTACGGCATACCCGAGGACGAGCTGTCCCAGATCATCGGCTACAGGGAGACCCCGGATGGCAAGAAACACCCCGACGATATAGCTTTGGCCAAGTCCCTGCTGGCAGAGGCGGGGGTTGAAGAGGGTTTCGAGCTGGAGATACTCTACCCCTTCATCTTCGAGCACCCCGAAATAGCTGCGATATCGCAGGACCAGCTCCAGACTTTCCTTGGCTGGAACGTGACCCTCAATGGCGCGGAGATCCAGACCTATCTGGAGGCGCGAGGCAGCGGGCAGTTCGTCCTGAGCAACTGGGGCTATGGAATACTGGCCCACGACCCCCAAGACTTCTTCAGCGGTTTCTACACTGCGGAAGGCTCATCCAACTACGTCAACTGGAGCCACCCCCGGATCGAGGAGATCGCCAAGCTACAGGCGAGGGAACTGGACCGGGTGAAACGCAAGGCTCTCATCGACGAGGCGACCCAGATATTCCTGACGGAAGATACCCCGGTCGTCATTCTGTACCACACCGTGCGGGGCCACTACTCCGACCTTGTGATCCAGAATCACCACAGGGTAGGCACCCTGTCCGACGCCCTCAAGGCCGAGCACTTCTGGTGCGATCCGGAGTGCTCGTAGCGTCCTAGCGACCAGGACTGAGGCTGAATTAGAAGAGCCCGGCACTGTACAAAGTGCCGGGCTCTTCCTTGTCCATTGACAAATTGTTTGGCGTATCGTTAAATGTCGTAACACTACCGGACACAGTGGCGCAATCGATAAGGTCTATCGGACCGTGATAAGATAAAGGGAGGAATTGATGATCAAGCCCTTGCTGCTCGTAATAGGATTGGCGATACTCGGGGTCGTCCTCGCCGCCTGCGGAGACGACGCCACCCCGACTTCGCCTGCTCCCCAGGCCACGTCCACACCGCAACCCACCGCCACACCGGTGCCACCGACCGCTACACCGGTGCCGCCGACGGCCACACCACAGCCCACGTCGACTACGGCTCCGGGCGAGACTCCACCTCCGACGTTCACACCCACCACCCAGCCCACCCCGACGGCCACTCCCGCTGCCACGGCCACACCGACGGTCCCGCCAAGGCCTGGCAAGCGGGGCGGGCACCCGCCGGCCTCGACCAACGCCGACATCTTCCACTGGGGCATCCACGAATGTAATGCCTTCGACAACACCTGCCTGGCCCATCCCGCCCCCAACTACAATGGGCTGATAGAGTACAACCCCGAGACTGACGACATCTCCGACATAAGGTGCGACCTGTGCATCGACTGGGATCTGGACGACGCGGGCACCACCTACACCTTCCGCCTCCCACCCAACGCCAGGTGGAACAACGGGCAGCCGGTAACCGCCGCAGACGTGGTGTTCAGCCTGAACCGCATGGTGGACCCCGACAAGCAACACCTCAAGACACGGGCCATCGGCGCCTTCTATGAGAGCTCTCGAGTGATCGACGACAACACCGTGGCGGTGAGCACCAAGTTCCCGGCGCCGGCCTTCTTCCCAATCCTGGCCGCCGAGTACATGAAGATCCTGTCCAAGGACCACGTGGAATCCGTACCCGACCAGGACATGAAGGCCTTCGAGAACATCATGGGCTCGGGCCCCTACAAGGTTGTCTCGGGAGAGAAGGGTGTCAAGATCGAGTACGTCAGGAACGAGGACTACTTCAAAGAAGGGCTTCCCTACTGGGACGGCATCACGTTGTTCATTATTACCGACGAAGACCGGCTAAGAGGCGCATTCAAGACGCGCCAGGTGCTGCTGACGCTCCACTCCAACAGCGGGATAGGTAACAAGGATGCCCTGGTACTGGCGAAGGAGCTGGAAGGTCAGGCCCGGTACTTGTTCATGGGGCCCATAGCACCCCTGGGCCTGGAGCTGAACTGGAAGAGGGACCCCCTTAAAGATCCGAGGGTGCGGCACGCCCTCTTCCTGGCGATGCACCGCCAGACCTACGTCGAGACCTTCAGCAGCGGGGTGGACCTTCTGGGAGGCCCCTTCGCCCCCAACGCCTGGTACGGCATACCCGAGGAAGAGTTGGTCAAAATACCCGGCTTCAGACAGACTCCGGATGGGGAGAAGCACCCTGACGATATAGCCATGGCCAAGGCCCTGTTGGCGGAGGCCGGGATGAGCGAGCCACCGCCTCAGTTTGAGTTCCTGTATCCCACCATCTTCGAGCACCCCGGCATCGCCGCAGTCTGGCAGAGTGAGGTGAAAGAGACACTGGGCTGGGACGTGAGCATCAGGGGGTTGGAGATCCAGACGTGGATCGAGCAGTGGGTCGCCGGCCAGTTCGTCATATCGAGCATGGGCTACGGCGTACTGGCCCACGACCCCCACGACTTCTTCGACGGCTTATACACCGAAGACGGCTCCAACAACCACACCCAGTGGACCCATCCCCGGATCGAGGAGATAGCTCTTCTACAGGCGAGGGAGCTGGACCGGGTGAAGCGGAAGGCCCTGGTGGACGAGGCGACCCAGATCTTCCTGACGGAGGACAGCCCCTACATCTTCGTGTACCACACCGTCAGGGGTCACTACTCCGACCTGGTGATCCAGAACCACCATCGCGTGGGCACCCTCTCCGACGCCCTCAAGTCCGAGCACTACTGGTGCGATCCGGAGTGCGCGTAGGATAGACAACATACACGGATCATCGAGGAGCCCGAAGCGGCCTGCTTCGGGCTCCTCGTATGTGAGGGGTTTGATCGGGCATGGCTCGAAATCACCCTTGACAGCGGCGGGAGAATTATTGTTAAATATGCCGACCATTCATAATGTCTAGTCGATGCAACCTAGGGTTGCCCGGATCATAATCAGGTAAGGGGGTATAGATGTTTAAACCACTCGTGCTCATAGTGGGACTGGCGATACTCGGGGTGGTCCTCGCGGCATGCGGAGACGACGCCACTCCAACGTCGCCGCCCGCTGCTACAGCCACGACCGCGCCGACGGCGACACCGGTTCCACCTACTTCTACACCGGCGCCCCCGACGGCCACCCCGCGACCCACGAACACGTCGGCACCCGGCGAGACTCCACCGCCGGCGACGTTTACGCCGACACCTACCTCCGCACCTACTGCTACCCCTACAGCTACTCCCGCGCCGACTCCCATCGTACGGCCGGGTAAGCAGGGCGGACACCCGATCGCCGCAACAGTCGCGAACATCTTCCACTGGGGAGTCCACGAGTGCGCGGCCTTCGACAACACCTGCCTGGCCCATCCGGCCCCCAACTACAACCAGCTGATCGAGTACAACGCGGATACCGACGACATCACCGACATCCGATGTGACCTGTGCACCGAGTGGGAGCTGGCGGATGACGGGGTCACCTACACCTTCGGCTTGCATCCCGACGCCATGTGGAACAACGGGCAGCCAGTGACGGCGGCGGACGTGGTGTTCAGCCTGGACCGGATGGTGAACCCCGACTTGCCCCATCCCAAGACCCGCGCCATAGGCCCCTTCTACGATAGCTCACGGGTAATCGACGAAAAGACGGTCGAGGTGGTGACAAAGTTCCCGGCGCCACCCTTCTTCGCCTTCCTGGCCAGTGAATACATGAAGATCCTGTCCAAAGACCACGTTGAATCGGTGCCCGACCAGGACATGAAGGCCTTCGAGCACATCATGGGCTCCGGACCCTTCAAGGTGGTGGATGCCGAGGATGCGGTCAAGATCGAGTACGTGAAGAACGAAGACTACTTCAAGCAAGGACTGCCCTACTGGGATGCGGTGACCATGTTCGTCATCACCGACCCTTCCAGGCTGTTCACGGCCTACCGGACGCAGCAGGTGATGTTCACCAATCACGCCAACAGCTTTGTAAACGCCCGGGATATGAATGAGCTGTTGGACAACCACAGTGACAAGATCAGGTTCGTCATCCAGGGCCCCACTTCCACCCTCGGGGTCGAGTTCCAGACGGAAACGGCGCCCTTCGACGACCCACGGGTGCGCCACGCCATGTACCTGGCGATGCACCGCCGGGAGTTCGTCGACTTCATCGGCCCGGGCACGGACCTGGTGGGTGGACCATGGCCCCCCAATGCCTGGTACGGCATACCCGAAGACGAGCTGAAGACCATACCAGGCTTCCGGGAGACCCCCGACGGCGGGAAGCATCCCGACGACATAGCCCTGGCCAAGTCCATACTGGCGGAGGCGGGCATATCGGAGGGCTTCGAGATAGAGCTCATCTTCCCGGTCTTCGGCTCGCACCCTGACATGCAGGCCATCTTCCAGGACCAAATGAACAACTTGCTGGGTTGGAACATGTCGGTCAGGGGCGTGGAGATCCAGACCTTCCTGGATGCGTGGACTAAGCGCCAGTTCAAGTTAATCACCTGGGGATACGGTATCCAGGCCCACGACCCCCACGACGCCCTGAGCGGCTTCTATACCAAGGGAGCGTCGTCCCTGCACTCGGACTGGAGCCATCCCAGGATCGAGGAGATTTTTGAGCTACAGGCGAAGGAGTTGGACCGAGCTACGCGGAAGGCTTTGATACGCGAGGCGGCGGACATCTTCCTGACGGAGGACGCTCCCATCATGGTCACCCACTACGGGATGCGGCCTCACTACTCCTCCCTGCAGCTGCAGAACCACCACAACATAGGTACCTTCTCCGACTACCTGAAGATGGAGAACTGGTGGTGCGATCCGGCGTGTTAGCGCCTCGATAGTTTCGCAGACCTGGAAAGCCCGGAGCCCTACTGCTCCGGGCTTTCCTTTTGCGCCAAGACCGGGGGCCGCCGGCTCTGCCCTTGACAGCCCTTTGAGGCGCCACTAAACTTGGCTTCAAGGCGGCCCGTCGGCCCTGCAGCCGGGTCGGACTCCGGGCTCCTAGCTACTCCAGCGGGGAGCGACGCCGTGAACTTCGGCATATTCACTGACTTCCACGTCCGGCAGGGAAGGACCCACGAAGAGGCTTTCGACGAACACCTGGCCGAGGTGGACGCGGCGGAGGCGCTGGGCCTGGACGCCGTCTGGCTGGGCGAGTACCACTTCAGCCCCAACAGATCGGTGCTAGCGTCTCCCCTGGCGGTGGCCAGCGCCATCGCCGCCCGAACCCAAAAGATAAGGATCGGCGGGGCGGTGTTCGTCGTCCCACTGGACAATCCCCTTCGCATTGCCGAGATCGTCGCGACCATAGACCACATCAGCAAGGGTCGCCTGGACTTTGGCATCGGACGCAGCGGCCTGACCCAGTTCTACCAGGGATACAACATCGACTACGCCGAGACCCGAGACCGTTTCGTCGAGGGCCTGGAAGTTATCATGAAAGCCTGGACCCAGGAGACCTTCTCCCACCGGGGGAAGTATTGGAACTTCGAGGACGTGACCCTGGTACCCAAGCCCTATCAGCAGCCGTATACCCCCACTCGCATCGCCGCCAACAGCTCGGACACGTTTTCCATGCTCGGCCGGATGGGGTACCCGATCTTCGTTGCCGGCATCGCCCGGGGCATCGATGTACTGGGCGAGCGGATAATGGAGTACCGGAAGGCGTGGGAAGAGGCCGGACATTCAGGTCCGGTCGATGTCTACCTGCGGTTCGCCACCTATATCGCCGAGACCAAGGAGCGGGCCCACGCCGACCCGATGGACAGCGCCCTGCACAGTCAGCAGGAAGTGTCGCAGCTGATGCTTAAGCACGCAGTCTCGGCCGAAGAGTACCGCGCCGGCGAGGCCATGGCCAGCGGCACCTACGATGATATCCTGCGGGACAGGGTGGTGTTCGGCACACCTGAGTACGTGGTCGAGCGGATCCAAGAGTTCCGCGAGCGGCTGGGCATCTCGGGCGTGGTGGTGGAGACGAACCACGGTGGGCAGATCCCCAACGAGTGCGTGCTCAGTTCCATGCGTCTGCTTGCCGAAAAGGTGATGCCCAATTTCAAGTGACATAAAACTCACATGGCTCCTAGATTAATGCGATGAGAGGTCCAACCGATGACTACCAATGAAGCCTATGTACTGGAAGAAATGTCCTGGCCGGAGGTGAAGACGGCCCTGGAGACGGTGAAGCTGGCCATCATCCCGGTGGGGTCCACCGAGCAGCACGGCCCCAACATCGGCGAGAGTGCCGACATAGCCAGGGCTCGCGCCGGAGCCATGGCGTTAGCCGGCCGCCTCCACCCTAGAGCCATCGTCGCGCCGGGCTTCCCCTTCGGCATTTCCTCCCACCACATGAGGTTTCCCGGCACGATCACGGTCAGAGTAGAGACCTTCGTAGCAGTATTGCGGGACGTGGTCGGCAGCCTGAAGGAGCATGGCATCGAGAAGTTCTTCATCATAAACGGCCACGGCGGCAACATCCCCGCGTTGGGGGTAGCCACGTGGCAGATCCGAGACGAGATGGGGGTGAAGATCGCCCACGCCCTCCACTGGCCGTCGCCACAGGCCATCGAGCAGTTCCAGCGGTCGCCGCGGGTAGGCCACGCCTGCGAAATCGAGACCTCGCTGGCGATGTACCTCACGCCGAATATCGCCAAGGTGGGAGCGCTGGTCGCCGGGGAGATCAAGGACTCCTCCTACACCAGCGCGATGACCGCCGGCCCGTCCAGCGTAGTAGAGCCCCGCTACTTTGACGAGATCACTGCTAACGGCGCCCTGGGAGACGCAACCCAGGCCTCCGAGGAGGCGGGGGAAGTTCTGGCCAGGGACGTGGAAGACAGGCTGACCGAGTTCCTGGAGCGCTTCCTAGCCGAGTAAAGCCGGCCCGAAGCTGCCCCGATGGATCATGTGAAGGTGAAGGTGGAGACCCATGCCCAGAGAGCTACTGACCCTGGCTGACTATGAAGATAGGGCCCGAGAGGTGATGACCCGGGGGCTCTTCCAGTGGATCGACGGGGGTGCCTGGGACGAGGTAACCTTCCGGCGCATCAACGCCGTTCTGGACTCCGTGTTGCTGCGGCCCCGCCGGCTGCGGAAGGTGGGAGATCGGGACACGTCGACGACGGTCCTCGGGCAGAAAATCAGCCTGCCGGTGCTGCCCGCTTCCCCCGGGGTCCAGAGCAGGGCCCATCCCGATGGCGAGCTGGCCACCGCCCGAGCGGCCGCCGCTGCGGGCACGGTCCTGACCATCAGCCACGGCTCAGGGCCCACCCTGGAAGAGGTGGCGGCGGCCAGTGGTGGTCCCCGCTGGTTCCAGGTCTACATGCTGACCGACAGAGAGCTGACCAGGGAGCTGATCCAACGGGCCGAGGACGCGGGGTACTCCGCCATACTCCTGTCGGTGGACGTGCCCCTGTTGTGGCAGGAGGTCAAGGAGCCCGACACCCGCAACAAGTACGTCCATCCTCCCAGGGAGCAGGGAAGCTACATGCAGACCGGGCCCGATGGGGTACGCCGGCAAAGAGAGTGGACCTTTGACGCCGCGGCCACCTGGAACGTCATCGAATGGGTTCGCTCCATAACGTCCTTGCCCATCATCGTAAAGGGTATTCTGACCCCTGAGGACGGTCGCATGTGCGTGGAGGTTGGCGCCGACGGCCTGGTGGTCTCCAACCACGCCGCCCACATCGTGGACGGCACCATCACGGCCATCGAGGCCCTGCCCGAGGTGGCCGACGCGGTTGATGGGCGATGTGAGGTGCTGATAGACAGCGGGCTTCGGCGGGGGATGGATGTGCTCAAGGTCCTGGCCCTGGGGGCGAAGGCCGTGCTCATCGGGCGGCCCCTTTACTACGGGCTGGCCGTAGCAGGCGAGGAGGGCGTGCGCCACACCTTCGAGATACTGCAGAAGGAGCTGGACCACGCCATGGCGATGTGCGGCGTCCGCACCACGGATGAGATCGACCGCAGCCTGGTCATCTGGCCGGAGATGGTTCCCTTCCAGAACGGCGCCGGCTGATCCCTGGTTCGACAATCATCTCACCATGAACGTAAGATGACATCCGCGAGTAGAGCGTGATTTACGCTCAGCCTGAGCTTGTCGAAGGCAGATGGCGGGTGGCTGTTAATCCAGGCGATAGACCCTCGCGGCGTTCCCCCCGACGATCCTCGCCTTCTCATCGTCCGTACAGTCGGCCAGGATGTCCTCCAGGATCTCTTGGCTCCTGGGGAAGGTAGATTCTACATGGGGGTAGTCCGAGCCCCACAGGATATTGTCCACCCCGATGATGTGGCGGTCCCTGAGGCCCAGGGCGTCTTCCTGGAAGCTCATGAACACGTTGCGATGGAAGTTGTCGCTGGGGAGAGCGTCTTCCCTGAACCGGTGTTTGTCCGTCTGGATTCTCTGAGTATAGTTGTAGTCCAGGCGGTCCAGGAAATGAGGACCCCACGACAGCTCGAACTCGATGGACCCGACCTGCAACCTTGGATAGCGCTCGAACACCCCGCTCAAGATCATATGGGCCAGCGATGTGCGGGGCCAATGGTCGTTGTTGGTGGCGAAGGTGATGCTCGTCCTCACCTTACCGAAATACTGTTCCTCCTCGACGGAGCCCGTACGATTGGTAAATGTGTGGAGGCTTAGAGGCATCGTCAGGTCCTGGGCCGCGGCCCAGAGGGGCTCGTATTCAGGGGAATCGTACCACTTCCCAGGGGGGACCGACAAAGGGATCATCGCTCCCGTCAACCCGATACCAGCGCAGCGCTCCAGCTCTCGCACCCCCTCGGGCACGTCGTCCACGTTGAGCATCGCTATGCCCTTGAGACGTTTGGGGAAGGCCCGGCAGAACTCGGCAAGCCAGTCGTTGTAGGTGCGCAGCATGGCAGTAAGAAACCCGCTGTCGATGGCGCGGTACAAGGGAAGGGCCACGGTGGGGTACAGTATGCCCACGTCCACGCCGTCGATGTCCATGTCCTTCACGTGCTCGTCGGGGATGTAACCTCCGGGCGGCACATCTTCGTATTTCTGGTCGTGGCTCATCTTTTCCGGCGCGTCGAACCTCATTCCTGCTTGGGTTCCCGCTTCGGCGCTGGCTCCCAACTGCCCATCGAAATACCACCAATCCCCGCCGTTTTCGTTGCGGACGATTCGGGGGGCCTTGTCCCTGAACCTGGGCTCCATGCGGCTGGTCCAAAGGTCCGGGGGCTCAACCACATGGCTGTCCGATGATATGACCCTGTAACCTGCCACGCCGTACCCCTTCTTACTGAGCTGGGGTGATAGTCTTATGCCCCATCGTCTGCCGACACCACCCGGGATGAACTAGGACATTCGTAGCAGTCCCGCATGCGGGTTGATTCTTTAGCTGGGAGATAGGCTCGCCAGAGCTTCCAGCTGCCCTTCAACCGAGGCCAGGTCAGGCAGGAGCTTCAGGACGAACCCTTCTTCGTCGATTATGACCACCGGGCGTCTTCCTTCGGAGGGGTTGGCCAGATAACGCTCATCACCGGCCTTCGACATACCGTAGGCTTGGCCGATGGACCTGTCGGGGTCCATAAGGACGGAGAAGGGGAGTCCTTCCTTTTCAAGCCAGGAGCCAGTGTCTTCGGGAGTACGGTCGTTGACCCCGAAGACCTGGATGTTCTTGGCTACAAACTCGGGGTGGTTGTCACGGTACCCGTGACTGTGGCGGGTTCAGTTACTGCCGCCCGGTGAGGAGTAGAACCACAGCCACACCTTCTTGCCCCGCAGATCCGACAGCCTCACTTCCTTGCCGGTGTGGTCCGTGGTAGTGAAGTCAGGTGCCTCATCGCCCTCTTTGATCACTTTTTTATCCTCGCTTGTCGGTAATCTGGTCCGGCTATTCTATGCGGTAGATCCGCGCCGCGTTGCCGCCGACTATCTTGGCCTTCTCTTCGCCGGAGCAGCCCTCCAGGGTCTCCTCGATGATCTCCTGGCTCCTGGGGAATGTGGATTCGGCGTGGGGGTAGTCCGATCCCCAGAGGAGGCCGTCGACCCCGATTATGTCGCGGAACCGGATGCCGTAGTCGTCGTCCTGGAAGCTGAGGAATACGTTGCGGTGGAAGTAGTCCCCAGGAAGCATGTCTTCCTTGTACCGGTACCAGTTCTTGCCAGGCGTCCTCTGAGTGTAGTTGTAGTGGAGGCGGCTCAGGAAGTGGGGGGCCCAGGCCAGGTCCTGCTCAATGGAGCCTACCTGCAGCTTGGGGTGTCGCTCGAACACGCCGTAGAAGATCATCTGGGACAGGGACATGCGCACCCAGTAGTCCGACTGGGTGATGTGCTCAGGGCCGGGCATGTCTCCCATGAGCTTGATCCCGCCGTCAGACGGCCGGTTCGTGCCGATGTGCAGACTTAGGGGCATCTCCAGGTCCTCCGCCGCAGACCAGAAGGGCTCGTACTCCGGCAGGTGGTAGCCGCGGTCGGGAGGCGGATAGATGGAGATCATGGCGCCGATCAGCCCCATGTTAGCACAGCGCGACAGCTCCTCCACGCCCTCCTGGATGTCGTCCAGGTTAACCATGGCGATGCCCTTCTGGCGCTTGGGGTAGGCGTTGCAGAACTCCGCCAACCAGGTGTTATAGGTCCTGAACACGGCCGAAAGCAACTCGCCGTCGGGTACCCGGAACAGGCTGAGGCCGGCCGTGGGATACATCAGGCTGACGTCGATACCATCGATGTCCATGTCCTTGAGGTGCTCGTCGGGGTCGTAGCCCCCCGGCCGGACGTTTTCCAGCGTGTCGGCCATGCTCAGCTTCTCCGGGTGCTCGAACCTCACTCCCGCCTGGCCTCCCGGCCCGGCCCCCATCCCCTGACGGCCGTCACAGAACCACCAGTCGGTGCCGTCCTCTACCTTGACGATCTGGGGACACCGGTCCTTGTACCGGGACTCGATGCGGCTGGTCCAAAGGTCCGGCGGCTCGAATACGTGGTCGTCGGAAGAGATGATCCTGTAGCTAGCCATAGGTGAACCTCCTGCTTGGCCCATCAGGGCCCTTGGCAATATGCTACGCTGGGGCCTAAATTTTTGTCAATTCGTGAGCTGGCGGAGTTCACTCACCCCGGAACTGTGGAGCGCGCTTATTCAGGAAGGCGTCCAGCGCTTCCTTGTGGTCCTGGGAGGTGAGGGTGAGGATCTCCACTTCCGCCGCTTCGACCAGGTGCTCGTCCAGCGACTGCCTGAGTCCTCTGTGGACCATCCCTTTCACCAGCCGGTTGGGGATGGGGGGCTTCTGAACGATGCGGGTGGCCAGGGCCATGGTCTCTTCCTCTAGGTTTTCCGAGGGCACCAGGCGATTGAGCACACCGAGCCTATAGGCTTCCTCAGCCTCCAGCCAATCGCCGGTATACAGCAGCTCCAGGGCCTTGTTGATGCCCAGTGCCCTGGGGTAGAGCCAGGTAGCGCCCGTGTTGGATACCAGGCCCATCTGAAGGAAGGCGTTCATGAAGCGGGCATGCTCGCATCCGATGCGGATGTCGCAGGCCAGGACCCAGTCGAAGCCGTCCCCGATGGCCAGACCGTTGACCATGGCGATGGTGGGCTTCTCCATGTAGGCCAGGCGTTGAGTCACCTGCTGCGGCCGGGTCCTGATGAAGTCGTAGGTCTCCTGGGGGCTGCGCTGGCTCATCAGCTTGTTGCCGCCCTGGCGCTCCTCCTTGATGTCGGCGGAGGCGCAGAAGGCGCGGCCGGCTCCGGTGAGCACCATGGCCCAGATGTCGGAGTCCGAGGCGACGTCGTCGAGGGCCAGCTTCAACTCGTCGAAAAGCTGCATGTTTAGGGCGTTCAGCCGCTCCGGGCGGTTCAGGGTGATCTTGGCGATGTGGTCATGCTTATCCAGAAGTACGGTCTCGAACTCCATCTTTCGTCGCCTCCTCGGCAGTGACAATCAATTTTCGGGTGAGACTTCTCCGGGCAGGGTAATCAGGCCCCCGCCGTCCACCGGCAGCACGATACCGGTGACCCAGCGAGCCTCGTCGCTGGCCAGGAAAACCGCGGCCCACCCGATGTCCCATGCGGTTCCCTCCGTGCCGAGGGGGTTGCGCTTGGCCCGGAAGTGTCGCTCTTCCTCCGTCGCGTTGCCGGCCGCCATGGGGGTGTAGATGTCGCCAGGAGCGATGCAGTTCACCCGCACGTTCTCCCTGCCGTGCTGCGCCGCCATGGTAGTGGTCAGCCCGATGACCCCGGCCTTGGAGGTGCTGTAGTGGACCTGGACATATCGGGCGCCCCGAAGCCCGCCTATGGACGAGATGTTGATGACCGAGCCGCCGCCGCCTTCGATCATCTTGGGGACGGCGTATTTGCTGGTCAGCACCATACTCTTGAGGTTGACACTGAGGACCCTGTCCCAGACTTCCTCCTCGACGTCTATCACCGAGCACTGCTCCACCAGGATGCCCACGTTGTTGACCAGAACGTGCAGGCCACCATAGCGCTCCAAGGCTGCCTCAGACATGGCCCGGCAGTCCTCGGAGCTGGTGACGTCCCCCACGAACACCGAGGCCTCGCCCCCCTCTTCCCTTATGGTTGCCAGGGTCTGCTCGGCGCGCTGGGCTACCCGGTCCACCAGCAACACCCTGGCGCCCTCGCGGGCCAGGCAGACGGAGATGGCCTGACCGGTGCCGGCGGGCGGCTCCGGCAGGACGGCGCCCGCGCCGGTGACGATGGCGACCTTGCCCTCCAGCTTGGGCTTTCTATCCACGATGAATCACTCCTACGGCCCCTGTTTGGCGATCATCGGTACTTTAGCGGTTCGAGAAGAGCGATGTCAAATCTTCGGCCGGGCATGGCCGATGCCCTTGGCTTGCAAACGGATAATCGAGTTGCTACAGTCGTGTTGTACCGCTCCAGAGAGGTTATTCCGTGGCATACCTAGTAGGCCCAAAGGGTGAGATCGTCATAGAGAAGGAGATCCGGGACTGGCTGGGGGTTGAGCCGGGCTGGATCGCGCTTCAGCGGCTGGTCGATGACCACCTGGAGATCTACCTCCTTCCGCCGCAGCGTCGGAAGTCCCTGAAGGGCAGCCTGGCTGAGCACGTCAAAGTGCACGCCGGCCCCGACGAAGACTGGGATAGGGTCAGGGAGGATGCCTGGAAGATGGAAGCACAAGACCGAGCATCTGACCGGCGGCCGTAATCGGGCTTCTGCTCACGTGCAGACCGTCTCTGAAGTGGGGCTTGGGGACGGATTGGAGGTGCGGATGCCGTTTTAGGACCTTGAAAGTGCGCCTGTTTGGTGGTTCGACGGGCTCACCACGAGCGGGAGAGACTAAGCTGATTCTGCGAACTGGATACCAGCCGCTCACCCTGACCTGTCGAAGGGGGAATAATCGCCTGTCTAGCCTTCGGCTTCGCTTGTCTCAGGCTGGTAGGGGTTTGACAATGCCTTAAGGAGAACCACAAACCAAAACAGTAAAGAAAACCCTAGCAGAATATTGTAAACAGCCAATCCAGTAATCTTTTCCCGGCGGCGAAGGACAGCAATACCCGTAGGCAATAAGTACACCGAAGCAATTAGGACGCAACCCAAAGCTATCCTTCCGATGTTAGGCCTCCCGTACCCGATCTAGGATTGGCGCTCCCAGTCCGTCAGGTTGAAGTCGCCCACGATATCGGCGATCTCCTTCAGGTCGCCGGGCGTCAGCTCCCAGTCCGCCGCCATGGCGTTGTGGCGGATCTGCTCGGGGGTCTTGGCGCCGACGATGGGCGACGTCACTGCCGGGTGGGCCAGGGTCCACGTTATGGCCAGCTGGACCAGGTCTCGTCCGTGGTCGCGGGCCCACCGGCCCAGCTTGCCGGCGATACGGGTCGCCCTGTCGAAGGTTTCTCCGCTGAAGGCGCCGAATCCGCTACGCTGGTCGTCGGAAGCGAAGCGATGCCCCGATGCGTACCGCTGGGAAAGCATGCCCTTGGCCAGGACGGAGTGGGGTATCACCCCGATACCCTCCTCGAGGCAGCAAGGAAGCTCCGACTCCTCGGCTTCCCGGAACAGCATGTTGTAGCGGGGCTGCGAGCTATGGATGGGGCCATACCTCAGAGCTTCACGGGTCTCCTCGGCCGAGAAATTGGATATGCCGATGTACCTGATCTTCCCGGCGTCCCGCAGTCGGACCAGGTGGGCCATAGTCTGCTCAATGGGCCACTGGGGCATGGGCCTGTGAAGCTGGTACAGATCGATGTAGTCGGTGTCCAGGGCCCGGAGGCTGTTCTCCACAGCGCGGTCGATGTGCTCTGGGTGGTCGTGGGAGACCTTTGTAGCCAGGAACACCCGATGGCGCTGTCCCATCATAGCCTTGCCGAGGACGGTCTCACTGCTGCGATAGGCCTCAGCGGTG
>CBDFKU010000003.1:0-25382 GCA_965248975.1 Dehalococcoidia bacterium | reverse complement strand
AGGCCATCCAGATGATCAACGTGGCGGGAGTAGAGATCGTCGACGGCCCTGCCCCTCGCCGTGGGGCCCGTGGAGACGGCCAGATTATGGCCACCAGCGTCTATGTGCGGGACCCGGACCAAAATATACTGGAGTTCATGGTCTACGACTAACGGGTCGGTTGGGTGTGGCCGCAGGCCTTGGGGAACTCGGAAAAAGCGGCTTGCAAATTCGGTTGAGCTATGCTAGGCTATCGTCTGAAAAAGCCCACGGAGGCCTATTTGCGAACTCAGCTATTATTTGTGTGTGCCCTCATGATAGCCGTCGGCGTGGGCGCCGGCGTCGTGACTGGGAACGCCATGGCGGGCAGCGCGCCGCCATCGGACGCTGCGGCGGCCAACGGCGCATCTGGCATAGCGCCGGCGACCGGGCCTTCGCAAGGTGATGGCTCCGGCCAGTTCTTCCAGGTGTCCCGTCAGGTCTCCTCGTTCCTCAGGGTAATTCCCAGGGGAGACGCGAACCTCGATGGCGCAGTCGATATTACCGACATGATCCTGGTAACCCGAGCGCTCGTCGGCGGGTCTGAAGGCGACATCGTGGCCGACTGGAACGGTGACGGTATCGTAGACGTTGTGGACCTAGCGATCGTGGCCGCCAACCTCGGCCAAGAGCTAGAGGGATTCATGGTCCTTGACCCTAGCAAAATCGGGATAACGACGGACGCCGCAGGGGACGTTCCGGCAGACGTGATATCCTTCGTGATTTGGAAGACCCAGGACCCGATCCGTCAGTTCTAGGTAGTGTCCAACCCAACCGTGTGGATCTGGAACCTGACCGAAGAGCCGGTGAGCCTGCGCCCCGTGGAGCCATGCGGCGATCTTTACCTTAGAAGTGAGCAGGCGCCAGAAGTGAGCAGGCGCCCTCCCATCTCGCGGGAGTAAGCGCCCTTGAAGGTCCCGAACCCTTCGCCTGGGTCCATGCGGAGATGTGGGACGCCGAAGGTACCTACATGGGCTGGACCTGCGACGACTGGTGGCAGGGGTCCTCGGTTCTCCAACCCGGCGAGGGGTGGATGATGGAGGTCTCGCTGCAGGACGTCAATGCATCGACGGATTTCCTCAGCAGCATAGAATTCGATGTGACATTCGGAGCCATCGGCCCCGGGGATGAGATCCCAGGCGGCCATGAAGGTGGACCGACGGCCCATGAAGGCGGACCTACAGGTCACAAGTACGGACCCACGGGCCACGAGGACTGAGCCACGGGCCACAAGTACTGACCCACGGGCCACATGGACGGACCCACAGGCCACGAGGACGGACCCACGGGCCACATATGAGCCTGTCTCAGAAGTCAGGGAAGTGGCAGGTAGAACCGTGTTTGGTGTACCTTTGAGGTGACCATGAGATGGGAGTGAATCAGATGCCGCTTCGAGACATGGACCGAGAGCAGATGTGGCTGTTGCCGCCGTCCCGTGACGAGCTGGTGCCATTGGATCACCCAGCGCGATTCGTGGCTGAGTTCGTGGACGCGTTGGATAGGGAGGGCTGGTCAGAGCTTGGCGTGGAGATAGAAGGGGATCCGATGGGAGCGCCGGCCTACCATCCTCGTGCGCTGCTGAGCGTGTGGCTGTACGGCTTCATGACCGGTGTGCGCTCGTGCCGGAAGCTGGAGGCGGCCTGCCGGGACCAGATACCGTACCTGTGGCTGACCGGGTGGCAGCATCCCGACCACAACACCTTGTGGCGATTCTACAAAGGACACAGGCAAGCCATGAGGAAGCTGTTTGAGCGGACGGTTCGCACGGCGGTGACGATGAAACTGGTGGACCTGGCGGTGCAGGCGGTGGATTGTACAAAGGTGAGCGCCAACGCATCGGTGTACAGGACCCACAACGCTGAGGAACTGCGCCAGTTATTGAGCCGTGTAGAAGCGGCGATACGTGACCTTGAAGCTCAGAACGAAGCGGGAGAAGATACGGTCACTGCCCATCTGCCCAGGGAGCTGGCCAACAAGGAGATGCTGAGGGAGCAAGTAAGGCAGGCGATGGCCGACCTTGAGAGTAAGGAACGCCAGAAGCGCATTAACCTCACTGACGGAGACGCCCGGCTGATGAAGGCGCGTGGCAGCGTTCTGCTTGGCTACAACGCCCAGGCTATGGTCTCACCCTTAGAACCTGACGGGGGAGCGACCGGCATGTTTATCACGGCGGTTGACATGGCAGACGATGGTCGTGACGACCCTCAATTGGTTCCCATGATTGCGCAAGCTGAGGAGACGACGGGAACAAAATCAGAGATGACGTTGGCAGATGCCGCTTACCACTCCGGGAAGGGCTTGGAAGGATGCGCTCGTAGAGGCCAGTCGGTTGCGATGCCGGAGACGCGACAACAATTGCTTGGGGACCCATATCACAAGGACCGATTTACCTATGACGAGCACAGCGACAGCTTCAGGTGTCCACAAGGACAGAGGCTCCAGTTTCTTCGTATCCAACGCTTGAATGGAGTCCCGTGGCGTCTGTACCGAGCCTCTGAAGGCATCTGTCAGGCGTGCCCGGCCTTCGGAGTCTGTACGAAGTCTAAAGAATTCGGCCGTAGTGTGACGATAGGGCCTTACGACGCTGCGCTGCGCCGTCATCGTGTCTGGATGTCTACCAACGAAGCTAGAGATGCGTACAAACGGAGAAAGCCGTTGGTCGAACCGGTCTTCGGAATCATCAAAGAGCAACTGGCGGCTCGGAGATTCTTGTTGCGCGGCTTCGCGAACGTGTCTGCCGAGTGGACTCTGTTGGGCACAGCCTTCAACCTGAGCACCCTCTGGCGAGTGTGGCGCCTCGGCGTCTTTGCCGAACTACTTCGCGGCCCAAAGCCTCACTTCGCTTCCTAAACCGTCGCGATAGCAGCGGGCACCCACTGGTCGCAGTCCCACCACCTGCTTTTGCCCTACAGGCTAGCCCGTGTGGTGAGCATCGTTGACCCAAGCTGGTCGCAACATCGCTTTTGGGACAGGCTCTTATACGGACCCACGGGCCACGAGGACGGACCCACGGGCCACATTGATGGCCCCACGGGCCACATTTTCGGCCCCTCGGGCGACGGGTAAAGCCCCACGGGCCACGAGGGCGGACCCTCTACTTAGGAACAATATGTGGCGCAGATGACATTTCTGGTTCTGCTCGGTGCGCAAATAAGTACGATAAGGCCCCCGACGGGGAATCGCCGGGGGCCTTTCCCTTATCTCCTCCTCTCAGCCCGGCCCCTGGTCGTCTGCGCCGTGCTGGTGGTCTCCGCGATTCTGGCCGCATGCGGCTCGGGAAGCCCTCCCCGGCCACCAACTGTGCCTGTAACGATCATCGACGACACCGACGGAGCTGACTTCAGAACCGTCCTGAGGGTCGCACCGGGCGGTGGTGCAGCCGACCTGGGCCAAGGCGGCTACCTCTTCTTGAACCAGGGATGGATTGAGGGCATATCTTCGGGTGGACCCGATCTTGGGGACGTAGATTCGGTGTTCTGGCAGGTCTTTTCGAAATTGCCGGAGCAGGTGATGGTCTACCCGACGGAGCACACTACTATTTTCAGCTGCACATCTCCGGGCGCCGGTTTCACGGCAATTTTAGACTTCCCGCGCAGGACCAGGACCAGGGGGGGATTTACTTCAACTATTTCGAGTTCAGCGAGTTCCCCACCGGTGGCAAGAGCTCTTCCGGCACCACCAAGTACTACACCCAGGCAGATGGAGTAAGGGTGTTGAAGGTCGACGACTTCACCCGCCGGGTCACGAGGAAGGACAAGACGGTTACCTTCAATCACAACAGGCTTCCTCAGGAGCCACCCAAGCTGTTCTCCTTGGGAGAGAATGAGGCTTTCATAGAGCGCACCTTTGACGAGTCAGGCTATCAGTTCTTTCTGCTATTCAACGATGAGGGCAACTATCCCTTCTGGGTCCTTAACGAGGAAGGTGGGGTCCCCGATGTCCTGGAACCCATCGGGGACGATCTGGTGGCAGGAAAGCACAGCGCCTTCATCTTTTGGGTGGACAAGGAGCATGGAGACCGCAAGGTCCTGGTCGGCGTATGGCAAGGATATATCGATCGTAATACTTACTACGATGGCCCCTTTGACCAACTGGCCGATGACTATGCGGAGGAAGTGCAGATAAAGGAATACATGGAGCGGGCCTATCCGTCTTTACGAGGCTACCTGGACAAGTATGGCTACTTTAACTACAGGACGGACGGCATGCGGCTGGCCCTCTCCACATACCTCTTCTACGACGACTACGCTCACGCACGACGGTACATGGCGGAGGCCATGGCCTCCGGCGACCCCTACCGCCACATCTCCGAGGCGTGGCGTATCCGCCCCGGTGGGCCGGACTATACGCCGCCGCGGGAAGGGCCATCGTCCGGTCCGACGGTCGCGCCAAAGTAGCGCATACAGAGGCCGCCCGCCTGGGCGCCCCTACCTCGGATCAAAATCCTGCCTGGTCCCCCGAGGGGAGTAAGATCGCCTTCCGCGCGGAAAGAGACGGTAAGGAAGAGATATACGTGATGAATGCCGACGGCTCCAACCAGACCAACCTCACCAACAATGTCGCCGCAGATTGCTGTGCTGACTGGTCTCCAGGCGCGGTGCCGTAGCGGCCGGACGCCCAGCGCGACCCTAATCCACCCAGGAGACGTCGTCACCACGGCGTCGGCGGGGGACCAGTCGGCGAAGCATACGTCGTAGCAGCGGGCCCCGCAGGCTGAGCCAGGCCGCGCGCACGCCCTCCGTCTCTCTATGATCCACTTGCTTGGATGGATCGTACCTCGCCGCCACGAAACCTTGTGTAACGCGGGACACAGCCTCCCGGTGCTCTGGCAACGCATCGCCCAGCCGGGCGCCGTACTCCCAGGGGGTCTCCTGGGGCCTGGGGCCCGTCCCCGCTAGGCGGCCCAGGAAGCACATGAATGCGTAGGCAACGGTGGGATATCCCAGCCGGAACAGCCCACGGCGGGCGTAGGCGACGGTGCCCGCCGGCGCCGCAAGGGCCAGTACCAGGCCGAGGCCGAGCCCGAGCCAGGTCCATGGGGATGAGATGGGAGAGCCTCCACTCCCCGGGCTTGCCGCAAGGGGGTCGTCTACCGGGTTGGCCGGCGCATCGAGCAGGTCGAGGTCATCTCCCCTTGGTGTGAACTCCTCCTCGCAGAGGCCCGGCAGATCCAGGAGAAAGGCGTCGATGCAGGGGTCGAAAACCCCGGAGTCCCCCACCAGCGCCTGCCGGTTTGGGACTCCCAGCGGCTCGAGGGCCGGCTGAACGTCGGCGGGTGTGGGTTCGAACTCGACCCACCCATATGAGGGGAAATATACCTCGGGCCAGGCGTGGTAATGCTTGGACTGCACCTCCCACACGCCTCTATCTTCGTCCCAGATGCCCGGCGCGAATCCCACTACGAGCCGCGCCGGAATCCCCAGAGACCTCAACATGGTGATCATGGCCGAGGCGTAGTTCTGGCAGTATCCCCTCTTTTGCACCAACAGGAAGAACTCCACCCAGTCCTGGCCGGGCGGCGGGATCGAGACATCCAGGGTGTAAGGCATCGTGCCCAGGAAACGGCGTATGGACGCGACCATTTCGTACGCGCTCTCCTCGTCCCGGGTCAGCTCTCGGGCCAGCTTTCTCACCGTCTCGGGAAACTCGTTAGGTAGCTGGAGATAGCGGTCCGTCACCCAATCGGGGTAATCCCCCCCGGCCTGCCGCAGCATGGCGGGGGGGGCATCGGAGAGGGAACCCGCAGTCGTGTAGCTCTTGTGGGGAACGAGGACGCGTTCCCCCACCAGCGCCAGGGCGGGCCCGGAGCTTGGATCGACCCGCTCCAACACGATGTAGGGATTGTCCGACTGCCGGGGAAGCTTCCCCGACCAGTCGGGCCGGAACTCGGCTCCGTAAGACCGCTTGAACCCGATCTCGCTCAAACCAGCGGCGAACCTCGCCTGGAGCCGTGGATTAGTCAGATCGGTGCGTGACCCGGCCGAGCTAGGCTGGAGGGCACCAATTTCGGGGCTTGAACTCGGCGGGGGGCCGACTCTATCACTGTACTCCTTGACCGACTCGGGTAGGTAGCTGACCTGGGAGTCCTCTGCATAATAGAGCCTGAACTTGGCCGGAGGTGACAGATCCGCTTTGGAAGGGATGCTGGTATACATGGGCTCGCCCACGGAAACCAGGGCATGTCCCTTCGACCTCATGCGGACGGCGATCCTCACCTCCTTCCGACTGTCCAACTCTTCGACGTACTCATCGAGGGGTGCCTCGGTGGAGGGCGTTCCTATGGGGGGTCCTGCCTGCACCCAACCTCTACCCGTGTACGTCTCGTAGACCCGCATCCGCCATCGGTGAGGCTCCTGCGATTTGACTACGAACAGCGTCTCGTTCTTCGGCAGCCGCCACGGCCCCAGCATACCCACCTCTAGAGAAGGAGAGAAGAAGGGCGATTGTTTCCGGTTGGGCACGCCGTAGAAGAGGTCGGACCAAGCCCCGCGAAACTCGTGCCATGGCCCTTCGAAGGCGGAAGCCAGAGGAATGACGACCCCCTCCGGCGCCGGGATGCGCCAGACGGCTGCCAGTGTTACCCCCATTATCACCAGCGCCGCCAGTAGGGTTCCGACCATCGGCACCGCCCGCCCGGGGGCGGTCCACTGGCCCCGATGACGATAGGCGATCCCCGGAGCGGCGGCTATCAAGTACATAAAGGTGTACCAGTAGTAGGAAGAAGGTAGGAAGGTGAGCACCACCAATAGCACCCCGACGCCGGGTAGCGCCGACAGTATCGCTGAGGAGCGGCGATAGGCCAGCCACACGCTGACGTACCCCGACCAGAGGACCACGGCGATGAGCCCTACGCCGGTGATGGAGGCCCCTCGATCGCCCTCCTGGGTCCCGATGGCTCCGAACCAGGAGCTTAGGTTACTTCCCAGGTCCGAGAGGCCTCGTGATTCGCTAAGGGTGACGGCCCCCAGGAGGAAGGCGACTGCCAGCCCTGCCAGCAGAGCCAGCGGATGGCTGGCCCACCAGGGGACCGAGGTCCGTGCCAGCAGGCCCCACAGCGGCACCGAGACCAGGACTATGGCTTTGAGGGACGGAAGGCCCTTCACCCAGTCTGCGGCTTCGATGACGGACACGGTAACTAGCAGAGGTAGCACCAGAAGGAGGAGTGCGAAGGCCTCCCGCAAAGACGGCAACTTACCCCGACTCGGTCTCATATCCTCTTGCTCCTGAGCATCAGTAGCTGGCCAGGCGGTCTAAGAGGCCACCCAGGGTCGTGGACAGGTCGTCACCCCTCTTCACGATGGTGGTCCATCCTTGGGTCTCCGACCTCCTATCGGAGGTCCAGCGGGGTTCGGGTGGTCTTCCGAAGCTGGCGGCGTCCAGGTATATGGGAATCGGCAATATGCCCCGTCGGGTAAGGAACTGAAACACCCTGGCTAGGCTCTGGCCAGGCCAGGGTGCTATAACCATCGCCACCGTCCCGGCGCCGAGGTTGCCGCTTTCCTGGGATATCAGGGTCGTAATCGCTGTTTTCCCCGTTGCCCTGACCAGAGCGAGGGCTCTCAGCATCGCCCACATGTGATTGGTGTCCTTGCGCGGGGCGAACCTGTAGAGCTGATCCCCCTGTGTCACCAGGCCAACGCTATGTCCATCCCCGATGAGCCTCTTCGTCAGGGAGGCGGCAACGGTGATCCCGTACTCCTCGGTGCCATCGTCCCCAATACCCGCCTGGGCGGCTTCCTGCATGTCCAAAAAAAGCCGTATCTCGTTGGTCCCTGCCCCTTCGAATTCCTTGGTCATGAGATGGTCCAGCCGAGCGGTGGTGGGCCAGTGGATGTGGGTAAGGCTATCTCCCGGGGCATATTGTCGGACCATGGAGGCTGCGGGGCTGTGGCCGACCATCTGTCCCGCTTCCCCTATCTCTCCGGCCGCTGATTGCCCCTCGGCCACGGCTCGGGAAAGCTCAACGGTGGCGGGGTATACCAGGATGCTCTGGGGTTCTCCGACACGGGCTTCCAGCCGCGACAAGCCCGTTGGGTCGCCGGAGACCATGGCAAGGGAGCCGATGTTGTTCAGGCCACGACGCTGGCAGAGGCCCGACACCGTCCAGTTGGCCGTCCCGTGAGGGGACAGACTGAAGTCCTCCTCGTCGGTGGTGACGAAGTCGCCCACGAGGCGAGCGCGAAGACCCATGCGGGGCAAGCCCACCTTCTCGCTCACCGTCACCCTGATGTCGACACTCTCTCCGGCGTGGGGGTGCGGAGAGAGCTCTTGGATGTCGGTGTCAAGGCCGCGGCTCTGGACCCAGGCCCACAGGTACGCGAGTATCCCGCCGATCCCCACCGCATAGAGAAGCCAATACAGCGGTTGGAAGCCGGTGATCATGGCCAGTACCAACACAACCAGTAGGCCTGCGCCCAGCCACAAAGCCCTGTACATTGCGACTCCTAGCAGGTTGGGGATCGGAGTTGGCGCCCTGTGCCCTGGCCTGCGGACAGGCATCGAGCCTTGCCGGCGGGGTTAAGCCTCTTGCCGCGGTGCTCTGCGAAAGGGGAAGCGCTCCACCGCGACGGCTCCGGGCACTGGTACGGAGTCGAGGATCTGGTGGATGGTCTCGCTCTCGTTCGCACCCATGCGACCGTCGGCGCTCAGGACCATGCGGTGCCCCACGACCGCCGGCGCCACTGCCTTGACATCGTCGGGGACCACGTAATCTCGGTTCTCCAGCAGCGCCCGGGCCTGCGCCAGGCTCAGGAGGCCCAGGGAGGCGCGGGGAGAGGCTCCAAGGTAGACCGAATCATGCTGGCGGGTCGCGTTCACTAGCGCCACTATGTACTGCTTCACCAGCCGGTCCACATAAACGTCCCTGACCGCCCCCTGGGCGAAGCGCACGTCCTGCTCGTCCGCCACCTGCTGCACGTTGTCTATAGGGTGGACGTGGAGCTGCTGTTCCAATATGGACAGCTCCTCGTCGGGAGTCGGATAGTCCAGCTGGACCCTCAGAAGGAAGCGGTCCAGCTCAGTTTCAGGTAGGGGGAAAGTCCCGCCGTGCTCCGTGGGGTTTCGTGTTGCCAGCACCACGAAGGGCTCGGGCATAGGATGGGTTACGCCTTCTATGGTGATCTGCCGCTCCTCCATGCACTCAAGCAGCGCCGACTGGGTCTTGGGGGAGGCGCGGTTGATCTCGTCCACCAGCACGATGTGGGCCATAACCGGCCCCGGTCGGAAGCTGAACTCCCGGTCGCGCTGGTCGAAGATGTATACCCCGGTGATATCGCTGGGCAGAAGGTCGGCGGTGCATTGGATTCTCTTGAAGCTCACCCCTATGGACTTGGCCATGCTGCGCGCGTACATGGTTTTGCCCACCCCCGGGACACCCTCGATCAGTATGTGACCCCGGGAAAGAAGGGCGGCAGTCCCCAGCCGCACTGCCTCATTCTTGCCCACGATGACAGTTGCGATGTTGGCGATTATCCTGGCGCCGATATCTCGGGCTTTCGCAAGATGATTATCGGTCACGGTCCCGCGCTCCACGTTGGACATCATCTGGTCCGATACATCATGTAACTCGGCCCTCCGTGCCGGCCTCGGTTCACCGTGCCTCACTCAAGTATGAACTAATGCTATCCGGTGTCATAAGCACTCGTGAAGCGCCGGATTAAAGGCAGCCAGCTTGGGTGGCGTCCAGATATCGATAGGGGCCGAAAGGCAATCATAGCGATACTACAATTCAACCCCAGCTTTGTCAATATCCTGTACTCGTCCAGTAGATCAGTGACACTTGCGCTCCTTAGCCCGAATACACCGAAGGACACCGATGGACGGCGTGAGGATAGCGGCAGGGTGGGTGAGGGAGCTACAGGGGAGATGGCTGGGCTCCATTGGGGTAGATTGGAGGTCGGCGGACGGTCTTCAGTCGCCGCATAGGGCCCCTATGGCCCTCTGCGGGAGCTGCGATGCGCGGGATGGCGAGAGAATACGCAGCAGGGAACTCTCGCGGACCGGGGTGGCACGAGTTTGCGGGGAAGTTGGGTCAGTTGCAGGCTGGCAGTCAGGCGGGGAGTGGAATGGCTCGCAGTCGGGCCATGGCGCGAGTGAACTGGGTTTCCCAAGGCCAATGCTGGGGAAGATGCAAAGTGAGGCGGCGCGCCGAGCTGGTGATCCGTCCCACCAGAGCGAAGACCCGCCGCCTGAGGGTTTTGGTGGTCGCGATCCGTTCACCCAGGCCGATGCGGGCTGTCCAGCGGGCCAGGTTGTGCGCCATCACCTGTACAGCCAGCCAGGCGCCGTTGGCGGCGAAGCGCCCCGAGGGCATGTGGTTCAGCCCGACGCCGTACTTGAGGTCGCGTATCGCATTCTCGATCTCGGCGTGGCGGCGATGATCAGCCTCCAGTTCCAGCATCTCCCCATCCCGGTCGGTGATGAAGCCGTGATAGCTGTAGGTGGCGAAGAGGGCGAGCTGGGAACCGGGCGTCGGCTTCACCCGCCGGACGATGAGCCGCACCGGCGCGGCGTCGGCTTCACTCTGGAAGGGGGTATAGGTGGTCTCGGCCACATCGGCGGCGCCGTCCATCCAGTAGGGAATCGGCGTCCAGTCCTGCTCGGGGATCGCCTCGATCAACTCCCGCAGGCCTTTGTGCTGGCGGATGGTGATGGAGAAGCGGACACCCATTTCGCGGCAGACGGCGACGAGAGCGTGGGTATAGAAGCCGCTGTCGGCCCGCACCGTGAGTTGTCCCCTGGCCCCGCCGTAGCGCACCCGCCCCACCGTCTCACGCAGGAAGTGGGCGGCGCCACGGGCGGTGTTGGCCCGGCCCTCGCGCAGCCGGGACATCAGCACCTCGCCGGTGCCGGCGGCAATGGCCAGCAGCGGGTGATAGCCGCGGGCGCCGGTATAGCCGTGGTGGCGCGCTCCCTCCTTGGCCAGTCCATAGGTCTCGCAGATGGTCGAGTCCAGGTCGATGGTCAGGGGCGAGTCGCCGGGTCCGGCCCCAGCGGCCCAGGCCCGGGCCAACAACTGGCGGCTCACGCGGTCGAGTTGACGGACATGCCCCCACCGGAAGCTGCGCAGGAAGGTCCCCAGGGTGGATGGCGCCTTGACCGTGCCGCCCAGGGTGCAGGCCGTCCCCCCGGTGCGCAACACATCGGCGTCGTCAATGCAGTCGCCGCCTGCCAGCGCGGAAGCGACCAGCGTCAGCATCTTGTCCCCAGTGTTCGCCCGTCCCGGCG
Source organism: Dehalococcoidia bacterium (assembly GCA_965248975.1). Classification (GTDB taxonomy): domain Bacteria; phylum Chloroflexota; class Dehalococcoidia; order Lucifugimonadales; family JAGWBF01; genus CBDFKU01. Next base: position 14,138 of record CBDFKU010000003.1, on the reverse strand, counting down.
CTCCGCCGAGGTCAAGGTGATGGTCAACGAGTTCCCGCAGGCCCAGGTGTCGGGCGAGGGTGGCCGGCAGGAGCAGGCCGGCATTGGCCACCAGGCGATGATCGTCAAAGAGGATGCGGATACGGTCGGGTTTGTTCTGTGGCAGCATCTATTGGGTGCTCCTTGTTTCCGGGCGGGTTTCTGTTCCAAAACCATTATCCCAGATTCAGAGGAGCACCCTCTGGCTTCTTCAAGGACTGTCCCCAAGGACGTCCTTCGGTGGATTCGGGCTTAGATGGGGTGAGTGGTATACTATGGTTGTAAGGGGGAGACGGGACGCCAGGTGCTAAGCCTGCCGTTCCGTTTTCTTTGTCAGGTGGGTGGTCCAAGAGCCAGCGCTGCCAGAAAGCCCAGGGGGTGAGGTAGCCCAGTGCCTGATGGGGGCGCACGGTATTGTAGATACACTCCCAGGCCAGCAGCTCCCGGTTGAGAGGAGCTACCTCCAGGGAGAAGTCGTTGACTTCATAGAACTCCTCGGTATGGGTGCGTTGGGCCCGCTCCACGGCACCGTTGAGCTTGGGAGAACGAGGGGGAAGGACGAAGAGCCTGATCCCCTGCTCCCGGCAGGCCTGTTCGAAGTCAGCCTGGAACTCAGAGCCTCCGTCCACCTGTATAGCTCGTACGGGGAAGGGCATCCTGGCCTGGAGGGTAGTCAGAAAGTCCGTGGTGGTGTTGGCGGTAGCTCTGGTGCGCACCTCCACCACATCCCAGCGGGACACCACGTCCCTGGCAGTGAAGTGCTTCAGTATTACTCCCGGCAGGGGTCTGACGTCGAGAGTATCCACCTGCACCAGGTCCCCCGGCTCCACCACAGAGTACCCTTTGGGCTTGCGTACGGCGTAGGGACGCCGCCACAGCCGCTTGCGAGTTGAGACACCATTGCGGGGCGGCTCCTTGAGGGCCCCACGGGCCTTCAGGTAGGTCAGGATACGGCCCACCATGGACGTGGACACTACCCAGCCTTCCCGGTGCAGGAGCACTGCCAGCTTGTCCTTTCCCCACCGTGGGTACTGCTCTCTCAGATGCAACACCGCCAAAGCTAGTTCCCGAGACCAGGTGGGCTGACGCCGGCACCTCGGTCTGTGAGACCTATCTTCCAGGCTGGTGAGATCCCTGGAATTGTACCGTCGCTTCCACCGGTAAAACGTCTGCCTGCTGATCCCGAAGTATCGACAGGTCAGCGCAGCATTCTGGTGGGCTGCGTAATGGTCCATCCACTTCAATCTCGCCTTGGCTGGCCTGCTGATCCATTGCACCTTGCCTATGACTTTGGAACCCGGTCCTCTCGCTCCTACTATCTTCATCGTGACTCTATTCTAAGTGTCACCCATCATTATGAATGAGAGCATGTCGCCTCCCCACGCCCCTTTGCCACCGCTCAGAGCCACGTTCGAGGACCCCAGGGCTCGCCGTTGACACAGTGCTGAATTTGTGGTGCAATGGCACCGTCGGGGGGGGGGGCGTGGCAGCGGGCCGGTCTGCGCGTGTGATCGCCTCGGAACACTAAATCAGGGAGGGAAGAGTCATGGCCGATAAGACGTTTGTCTATGCCGGAAGTGAAGCAGGCGTGCTATATCGCAAGGAAGCCAGCGAGGATCATTGGCACCCGCTGACAGAAAATGGTCTGCCGCCGTTGCCGGAAACGCGAGCCATCGTCGTTAGCCCTCAGGACCCCCAGCTGGTATACACAGGCACCCAGCGGGGCCTCTATCTGAGCAAGGACGGTGGCGACCACTGGGAGCGGGCCAAGCTGCCAGAGGGACGGACCGTGTGGTCCATAGCCTTCCTTCCCGGCGACCCCAAGGTGATGTACCTGGGCACCCAGGGAAATGAGGTCTATCGCAGCGACGACGGGGGCCCCACCTGGAACTATATGTCGACCATCGAGAACCCGGATGCCGTCCAGATGCAGTTCGCCACCCGGATCCTGGGCATGGCGATAGAGGCGAAAAACCCCAACAACATCTTTGCGGCGATGGAGGTGGGCGGAGTGGCCCGGAGCCTGGATGCCGGGAAGACCTGGGAGATCACCAATAGCAAGTTCGCCGGCGATGTCGACCTTTTGGACTTGCACGCTGTGGCTGTGGGCGCCCCAGAGTCGGACGCCGCGTTCATCTCCAACCGTACGGGTATCTGGCGCAGCAGGGACCATGGCGCGAGCTGGGAGAACACGCACGTCGAGAAGTTCTCCCCCATCTACTATTCGCGGGGAGTGAGGGTGGCGCCCGACGACCCCAACACGGTATACGCCTGCATCGGCATGAACTTCGGCAGCGAAGAGGGCGGCGTCATGCGCAGCACCGACGTGGGGGACACGTGGGAGCGGTTCGACCGCGGAGTGGATCCGATGAGTACAAGCTTCGGCGTGGCGATAGATCCCCAGCACTCGGAGAAGGTGTACTTCTGCACCCGTAAAGGCCAGGTGTTCGGCACCCACGATCGCGGGTCTACCTGGCAGGAGCATCCGCTGCCTGAAGGGGCCGCCGACATGATCTCGGTAGCGTGCGCCTCTCCGTAGTGGGGAGCGTTAACAGGTCCAGGTGATGCCTTGAGCCACCCGGACCGACGGCCTCGGAGGCCGCATGGGAACTAAGGCGCAAGTAGTAGTCACAAGGAGGGGGATCCTGCTGTAGGGTCCCCCCTGGCGATTTCCAGGCGGCCTATCTCGATACCTGCTCGGCAGGTGGGTAAGGAGTCGGTTATGGCAAATGCGAAGGTAAACGGAGCGGAGATCTATTACGAAGAAACCGGCAGCGGGCCCGCCATTATCCTCTCCTCCGGCGGCCTCCAGGGCGTTCTGGAAGGCTACAGACCCGTGATGGGAGGGCTCTCGCAGAAGCACAGGGTCATCGCCTACGACAGGCGGTTCGGAGGCCAGTCAAAGAGTCCGTTGCTTGTACAGACCAACGACATGATGTGCGAGGACGTTATGGGGTTGATGGATTCCCTCGGAGTAGATGAGGCCTATCTGGGCGGTGGCTCCTACGGCGCGGCCATATCCCTGGGATGCGCCTACCGATATCCGGACCGCGTGCGGGGAATCTTCCCATCCAACGTGGCGGGTGGCCTCATATGCGACTCCTACCTGGCTTCCAAGCTATATAAGAGCGTCGACATAGCAATGAACCAGGGTATGAAGGCGGTGGTGGCCGCCTTCGACCAGGATGACCGCTTCGCTCCCTTTGTACCCTCGCAGGTGGAGCATGATCCAGAGTATAGAAGGTCCCTGGAGACTATGGAACCTGAGGGGTTCTCCCAGGCGATGAGAGACACTATCTACGCCCTGTACGATAACGCCTTTCCGACCCTGGGGATGACGGTGGAGATGCTCAAAGAGATTCGGGTCCCCACCCTGGTGATGCCCGGCCACAATGACGTGCACCCTCGCGATGCGGCGGCTCTGGTGCACCAGCTCGTGCCAAACTGCCGCTGGGCAGAAGTGGCGCCCCACGACGAGGAGCCGGAGAAGTACATCGGTCGTGTACTGGAGTTCATCGCCGAAGTTGAGGCCCAGCAGGGTTAACCGCTTTGGCCGCTCATAGCTCGGCATTGCTGCGAGAGCGTGGGCAACCTGTGTCTCCTCCCGCCTTGTGGGGGAGTCGCTTCGGCAAGTTCAGGAGAGTGGACGGGTGAGTCACTCCCATCCTGGCGCCGACATCATATTGGGAAGGCTACGACACCCGAGCTGAGATGCGCAAGACGAAGATCATCGCCACCATAGGGCCCGCTTCCCGGGACCCCGAGACCTTGGACCGGCTGTTGGACGCGGGGATGGACTGCGCCCGCCTCAATTTCTCCCACGGCACCCTAGAGGAGCACGGCGAGGTGATCACGGCGCTTCGACAGGCGTCCCAAAAGCGCGGGCGGCCCCTGGCTATCCTTCAGGACCTGGGCGGCATCAAGCTGCGCCTGGGCCGGATGAATCGAACCATTCGGCTGACCCAGGGAGACGTGGTTTCACTGGCCCCCGAGGCGAGCTCCAGCCGGTCTCACGTGCTGCCCTTCCCCCAGCCTGCCGTGCTTCAGACCCTGCGGCCAGGCAGCCTGGTCTACATCTCCGACGGTACGGTCTGCCTGGAGGTGACCGATGCCCAGGGGGCCTGGATAACTACCCGGGTGCGGAATGGCGGGATACTGACCTCCTTCAAGGGGGTCAACTTGCCGGGCGTGGTCATCGACCAACCGGTGCTGACCGAAGAGGACAAGGCCGCCCTCCGATTCAGTGTAGGGCGGGGCGTGGACTGGGTGGCCGTGTCCTTCGTTCGGACGGTGGAAGACGTCCGAGACGCCAGGGCATACCTGGAGAGCATCGGCAGCCAGGCGTTGATAATGGCCAAGCTAGAGCGAGGGGAGGGAATCGACAACATCGACTCCATCCTCGAGGAGGTCGACGGTGTCATGGTGGCCCGGGGCGACCTTGGGGTGGAGATACCCATGGAACGGGTCCCCATCGTCCAGAAGGAGATAGTTCGGAGGGCCAACGAAGAAGCGAAGGTGTCGGTGATAGCCACCCAGATGCTCCGCTCCATGGTGACCTCTCCGACGCCCAGCCGCGCGGAAATATCGGACATCACCAACGCCGTGCTGGATGGGTGCGACGCCATTCTTCTCTCCGAAGAGACTGCCGCGGGGGAGTACCCTGTCGAGGCGGTAACGGTCTCCGACACCACGATTCGCGAGGCCGAGAAGATCTATCCGTACTACCGAGACCTGGGTGCTCGAGATCGCACCCAGGCGATAGCTTCGGCGGCGGCCCGTCTCGTGCGGACACTCGACTCGAAGCCGCTGGTGATCACCAGCACGGGCCGCGCCGCCTTCGAGGTCTCTCGGTACCGGCCCAATAACAACATCATCGTGTTCTCCCACGACGAAGCTATCTTGCGGAGGCTGTGTTTGGGCTGGGGGATGTTCCCCGTAGGAGTGATCCCTCCCGAACGGGACGTGGCCAGGCTGATCTCCATGCTGATCAGCGCCTCCCTTGACACCGGCATGGTCCAGCCCACGGATGTGGTTACCATCGTCCACGGCTTCCTAACCGGGGTGTCCGGCACCACCAACACCATCCAAGTCCTGGATATTCAAGAATACCTATCTCGCTCGTAACGGCCATCCCTCATGTTGTCGATGGCTTCACTCCCAAGTCATGCATCTTTGCTGAATGGGCTCTCGTGCTATAATTCGGGGCCGCTAGGTCGCTTGGAGCGACAGCTACAAAACTGAGAAGGGGGAACACTATGCCGAATCCGGTCGTACACTGGGAGATCCAGTGTCAGGACCCCGATAAGGTCCAGAAGTTTTACACCGATCTCTTCGGCTAGCACGTCGATAGCAACAACCCGATGAACTATGGGATGGTAGACACCCACGCGGAGGGAGGAATCAACGGAGGGATCGGGCCCACACCCGGAGGACCCAGCCGGGTAACCTTCTACGTCCAGGTGGACGACCTTCAGGCGTATCTTGACAAGGCTGAGGGCCTTGGGGGCAAGACGGTCATGCCACCTACCGAGATCCCTGATATGGTTACCCTCGCCATCTTCTCGGACCTCGAGGGCAACGTCGTCGGCATGATCAAGGGGTAGGACCGGTGTCGGCCTGCTTGACTGTCGCAGAGCGCGAATATATCATCTAGGAAACGCAGGTTCCGACGTCCCGGTCTTGTGGGCTATCTGGTGACGCTATTCAGGAGCTGGGAATTACGGGCGTGCTGTGTTGTCGACAGAATCCGAGGAGGGAATACACATGTCCAGAATAAGCATGATACACCACGTGAACTACGGGATTACCGACATCGAGAGGAGCAAGGACTGGTACGAGAAGGTCTTTGACCTGGACCGCAAGGATATAGGCCCCGAGATGGCCGACCAGATGCTCGAGATGTACGTCGGCCCGAACGAGTTTCACCTGTACAAGAACCCGGACCCCGACCGCCCCATAAACCACGTCGCCGTCGAGATCGCAGACTGGGAGGGGATGCTGGCCAACCTGAAGGAGCTGGGCATAGCGTTCGAGGGCGATCTCGGTTCCGTGCCCACGGGAGGGGTCCGAGGACACGATGGCTCCAAGTACGGCTACATACGCGACCCCGACGGCAACCTCATCGAGCTCGTCCACCATCCCAAGGGGTTGAGGTGGGCCACGGCATCCCCTGAGCCGGTGAGCTAGGGGCTCGCTGGTCCAGTGCCGTCGGGCATGTCGGTAACGTGTCTAAGTCTGAGACCTGAGCGCCAGCTTCAGAGATGACAGCCGCAGCCTGGCCTCCTCTAGCCTCTGGGCCGGGAAAGCGTTGGCGTCGTAGGCGGCCGACCAGGCCGCTTCGGTAAACCAGCCCAGGTGTGCCCCCACGCCGCCGATCTGCTGGGCCGCCGCGGCCGCGTAATCGCCGGCGGTCTGCCAGGGCTTCCGAGGCTGGCTGCCGCTCTTCCTCAGTAGCTTCTCTACCCGACGGTGCATGCGCAGCATCTCATCGCGGCCCCCGCCCGGGAGTCGGGTGTACGACCACCGTTTCTCCACAGGCTTGCGACGCTTCCACATCAGACGGGCGCCCAGCCAGGCCAGGGCTACCAGCAACGCCCCGACGGCGATTGATGCCAGCGCGGTGCTGACCGGGTTGCTAAAAGGCCCCGGTGAGCCCGGAGGCGAGCCTCGCTGGACCCACGACGACGGCCTGCAGGAGGTCGTCTCCCACGCTGCTCTCGAAGGGGTGTCTCAGCCCGGGCACCTGCCCTCCGGTCGCCCTACCCGCGACATACTGGTCGGGCCGATCCGTACCGTCGAAAGGGACCCAGCCGTACTCTCGGAAGAGGACCTCGGACCAGGCGTGGGCGTGGCTGTCGCGGACCGAGTACGCGCCCGATAGCAGGTCCCTATCGCCCGGCAGATACCCTACCGCCAGCCGGGACGGCAGCCCCGCAGCCCGGGCAAGCATCACCGACGCAGTGGCGAAGTCCATGCTGGTCCCCGGCTCACCCTCGTCACGCCGCGGGGCGCTACCCGGAAGTAGCCGCCCTTGCGCCAGTCGAGCAGTCGAGCGAAGACGGCATCGCTGTCGAAGCGAGGCAAGCAGCACCAGTCGATGGAGCCGTCCAGTCCCACCAGCGCAGCCGAGTGGCAGTTGCCGATCAGGCCGTAGTCGCTGATGGGCTTGTAGCCGTCCTCCGTCAGCCCGGCTGTCATGTACCCGCACCTTGGGAGTGTTCCTCGCCATGTCCGCCACATCCGCGCAGCCATGCCCGCCTGTCCTGGGCCAGCAAAGCCTCGGCAGCCTCCGGCCCCCACGAGCCCGGCTCGTAGATGTGCAGCGGAGAGCCTTCCCACGATTCCAACAGGGGGTCCACGATACGCCATGCTTCTTCGATATGGTCGCTACGAATGAAGAGCCGAGTATCGCCCTCCAGGGCATCCTGAAGCAGGCGCTCGTAGGCCTCTGGGATGGCCTGTCCGACGAAGGTCGTACCGTAGTGGAACTCCATATCCGCCGAACGTGTGAGCATACCCTGGTCGGGGACCTTGACCTGGAAGTTGAGATGTACCCCTTCATCTGGCTGGAGGCACATGCTCAAGAAGTTGGGTGCCGGGTCTTCGGACGGGCCGCGGTAGGACCTCAAGTTGGGCGGGTGCTTGAAGTGTACCGCGATCTCGGAGACCTTCTCCGACAGCGACTTACCGGTGCGCAGATAGAAGGGGACTCCCTGCCATCGTGGATTGTCCACGTACATTCGAAGGGCCACGTAAGTTGCGGTGGTGGACTCGGCGGGCACGGCCCTTTCGCCTAGGTAACCTCGATACTGGCCGCGCACTGCCTGTTTTGACGTCTCGTCTGGGGGCCAGGGGCGAATCGACCTCAGCACATCGACTTTCTTATCCCTCAGTGACTCGGCGTCCAGGGCGTTGGGCGGCTCCATCGCAACCATCGTGAGTAGCTGGAGCAGGTGATTCTGCACCATGTCCCGCACCACGCCGGACTGGTCGTAGTATCCGGCCCGGTCGCCAACATCGACCTCCTCCGCAACGGTGATCTGGACGTTGTCTACGTAGTCACGGTTCCAGACCGGCTCGAAGATGGCGTTGGCGAAACGGAAAACGAGGATGTTCTGGACAGTCTCTTTACCGAGGTAGTGGTCGATGCGGTAAACCTGGCGCTCGTCGAACGCGTTATGCACGATCTGGTTCAGGGACTGGGCCGATCGTAGGTCCCTGCCGTAGGGCTTCTCGATCACGACACGGCGCCAACCTGTAGTCTCCGTCGCCAGGCCCAGGTGGCCCAGGTTCGTGACGGCGACCTCGTACAGCTGGGGAGCTATGGAGAGGTAGAAAAGGCGATTGCCCAGCCGGTAACGGCTTTCTAGCTCGTCCAGCCGATGGGCCAGGGCGGACAGGTCCTCGACTGAGCTTGTGTCGCCCCTTACGTAGTGTATGCTCCGGGCGAAGGAGTCCCACTCCTCCTGGCGCACCGTCAGCTCGCCCAACTCTCGCGCTCCCTGCCACATGAGCTCGCGGAACCCTTCGTCCGAGTGTGGTGACCGAGCGAATCCGACGATGTTCAGACTCTCCGGGAGCCTCTCCTTGCAGCGCAGGTTGAACAGGGCCGGCAGCAGCTTCCGCCGGGTCAGGTCCCCGGTGGCGCCCATTATCACGATGCTCGTGGTCTCCTCAGCCATCACTCCCCCTCCCCTGATCGCCGGAGAGCCTAACGCTGCGGCCGCCGAACTGGTTCCGGAGGGCCGCCAGCAGCCGGCCGCCGAAGGGCCGCTCCTGCCGCGACCGAAACCGTCCCTGAAGTGATAGGGCGATGACGGGCGCGGGTATCCTCAGTTCCATGGACTCTTGCACCATCCAGCGGCCCTCGCCGGAATCGTCCACGTAGGAGCCCGGCCCGTCGAAGATGCGATCTTCTTCGGCAGCCGCCGCGGTCAAGTCCAGCAGCCACGAACGCAGCACGCTGCCATGTCGCCAGATCTGGGCTACGTGGGGCAGGTCCAGCCCGGCCATGCGAAGCTCCATAGCTTGTTCCTCCTTACGGGAATTCCCCTCACCCCCATCCCCCCTCCCCCGTCGAGGGGGAAGGAGACTTCGCGGCTCGCAGTGTTCATACCGCCAGCGACCCGAATGCCCGCTGGACTACCTCCGGCAGCGCCGGGTGTACGTAGATCGACTGGGTGATAGCGTCCGTGGGCAGACCCATCCGCATAGCGTTGGACACTTCCTGGATGAGTATGGATGCGTCGGTACCAATGATGTGGCACCCCAAGATCTCGCGGCTCTCTGGATGTGCCAGCACCTTTACGAAGCCGTCCCGGTCCTCTATGGAGGAGCCGTACGCGGTGTTGGCGTAGTCGTAGCTGGCGACAGCGTAGGGAACGTCCATACGCATTGCCTCTTGCTCCGTCAGGCCAACGCTGGCGACCTGGGGCGAGGAGAAGATGGCATGGGGCATGGCGTGGTAGTCCACCTGCACCTTCTTCTCTGGGTTGAAGATGTTGTGCGCTGCGTAGCCCGCTTCGAGGTTTGCGCTGTGTTTGAGCAGGTACTTGCCTACGATGTCGCCCAGCGCCCAGACGCCGGGGACGTGGGTCTCCAGAAACTCGTCCGTCTTGACGAAACCCCGCTCGTCGGTCTCTACGCCAGCGTTCTTCACCTCGAGCAGGTCAGCGTTGGGGACCCGGCCCGTGGCCAGCAGCAAAGCGTCGGTGTCGACGGCTAAGGGATGTCCCCCCGTGGAGATCTCCAGGGAGATCTGGTCCCCACCACGATAGGCTCGGGAGACCTGGGCGGCCGTGATCAGGTTGAATTTGCGCTGGAATACCTCTGTGAATCTCCGAGAGACCTGCTCATCCTCGCCTCGCAACAGTAGCGCGCCCCGGTGGACGATGGTGACTTCCGTTCCCAGGGACCCGAAGAAGCGTGCCGGCTCTGCGGCGATATAGCCACCTCCCACGATGGTGAGCTGTCTTGGCTGCTTCGGGAGCCGCAGAGCGTCGTCGGAGGTGAGGTACGGGACATCTCTCAGGCCGGGTATCTCGGGGGTCCAGGGCCGGGTACCTGCTGCGATGACGATGGTCTCCCCGGCGATTTGTTGCCCGTTAACCTCCACGGTCTTCTTTCCCACGAAGCGGCCGCTGCCCTTGTAGACGGTAATATTCGGAGCCTGCCGGTTGCCTTCCTCCACCGCCTGGGCACCGCCATTTATCTCGTCGAAGACTCGCTTCATGATCGACTCCCAGTCCACCGCCTCAACCCTGGCCTTGATTCCGAACAGGTCCGCCCGACGTATCGTCTCGGCCACGTCGGCGCAGTGGATGAGCATCTTGGAGGGGATGCACCCACGGTTCAGGCACGTACCGCCGAAAGGCCCGCTCTCTACTACCGCCACCGAGAGGCCCCGCTCAGAGGCCTCGGACGAGACCTCTAGACCGGAGCCCGACCCGATTCAGATCGAAGTGCCTCATGCGGCCTCTTTCGTGCAGCGGTTCCCTCCAAGAGCGTCGAGTTGCCGCCGGATCATTGGGACCGTCGGCCAGCCCCTGAGACCCTCCCTGGTGTGATATACGCGACAGGAAAGGCCGTACTCCGCCGAGGTCTCCGGGAGGAGGTCCTCTCCGTTCAGCCGGATGGAGGGAGAACCCTGAAATCTGAGGGATACTGCATGGTCGATTCCCTCGACACCCGGACCAGGGACAGGTCCATGGTCAAGCCCAGGGGCTTCAGGGCCTGCCTCAGGTTATCCAGGGCTTGATGCCACGAGGGACACCCGTCGAAGTATATGAGCTCAAGTTCCATCGGTCTCCTCCTGTTAGTCGAGCTTGTCGACCAGTCTCCTGATCTCCGGCACGACGCTTCCCTCGAGTTGAAGCCTCGCCACACGCCGGCCCGACGACCCCAGGGCCTCCAGGTCGCCCAGCGCCTGCGAGTCCGCCAGCACGCCGAAGCTGTACGACTCGCCGGGTATGGACAAGTCCTGGTCCCGATCTGTCGTAATTTGCCGGTCTGCCGTGATTTGAAGGTACAGGCCGTTCCCGGGTCCGCCCTTATGAAGCTGTCCGCTGGAATGGAGGTAGCGCGGGCCGTAGCCGAGGGTAGTGGCGATACGATATCGCTCCGCTACTTTGCGGCGGAGGTCCCCCAGCGCTTCATCCAGCTCGGGGCTTTGGCGAAGGTAGGCTATGATGGCGAGGTAGTCCTCCGGCGCCGCCTGAGAGAACAGCTCCTGCAATGAGCCCGAGGCGCCTACCGGTGGAAGCCGGCCTGAGGACTGGTACTCTTTTAGCATGCGCTCCGTCATGTCCTTGGCGCCCTGGACGTCCGGTTGGTCGAAGGGATGGATTCCCAGCAACGACCCGGTGACCGCCGCGGCGAACTCCCAACGGTAGAACTCCGCGCCGAGACCGTAGCGGTCCACCAAGTCCAGGCGCACCACCGGCTGCCCCGAGGACTCGATGAGGTCCATAGCGGTATCGGTGGAGCAACCGTCGTCGCCCTGGAGGCGCATGTACACGAACATACGATCATCACCGTAGGAGCCCGGAGCCAGAAGTGGCTCTCCCTCAACTGGTATGATGCCGCCGCCCTCCTTGCCGGTGCTCTCGGCTATGAGTTGCTCGACCCAGAGACCGAAGCCGTCTATGGACGGCGAGGTCACCAGGGTGAGCTTGTTCCGCCCGACCCGGCCGAGAGCACCGATGACCGCTCCAAGCCATGCTCCCGGGTTGCTCGAGACGGGGGTGCAGGAAGCGCACTCCTTCCGCATGGAGTCCGCCCGGTCCAGCAGCGTTCCGATGCTTACGCCGATGAGCGCGGCCGGCACAAGCCCGAAGTAGGACAGGACGGAGTAACGCCCACCGACGTCCGATGGGTTGGGGAAGACGCGACGGAATCGCTGATCATGGGCCAGCCTCTCCAACGACGTCCCGGCGTCGGTGATGGCAACGAAGCTTTCCCCGGAGCGCTCAATGCCCAGGGCCCCATCCACAAGCCGCCTGAAATGCTTGTAGAAGGACAAGGTCTCGACGGTGCCACCCGACTTGGACGACACGAGGAATAGAGTCTTTGCCGGGTCGATCGAGTCCGTGACCTGTTGGACCCAGGCCGGTACCGTGGAATCCAGCACCAGGAACTCCGGATACCCGGAAGCGCTGCCTATGACCCGGCGCAGCACCTCGGGACCCAGGCTGCTTCCTCCCATGCCCAGGAGCACCACGTGCTGGAATCCGGCGTCCCTTATCTCCCTGCTGAACTCCTCCAGATCGGGGACGTTCTTGCGCATCATGTCGCTCACGGTGAGCCAGCCCAGGCGGTTGCTGATCTCGGTCGGGTCCGGCTTCCAGACCGTGTGGTCCCCACGCCATATCCGTGCGATGATGTCGTGCTTCTCCAGGTACGCTGCCGCTGCCTCTACCTGTGATAGGCGTGCTCCCAAGCTCATGCCTTGGGGTCCTCCCGTGCCCTAGCCTCTGAGATCCTTCAGCCCGTGCCGCTCGATGTCCAGGGTCTTATCTAGGCGCCGCTGGTGTCGTTCCTCGCCGGTAAAATTGCTGTCCAGGAAAACTCTCACCAGTTCCTGGGCAAGCTCCACGCCCACGATACGCGCACCAAGACAAAGGACGTTCATGTCGTCGTGCTCCACGCCCTGGCGGGCGGAATAGGTGTCGTGGCACACCGAAGCCCGTACCCCTGGGACCTTGTTGGCGACGACACACGCTCCCACACCGCTGCCACAGACGATGATCCCGCGGCGGGCCTCTCCGGAAGCCACGGCTCGGGCCACCGCTGCCGCGAAGTCCGGATAGTCGTCGACAGGATCGTAGGAAAAGGCGCCCAGATCGATCACTTCTGTCCCGAGGTCCCTGAGCCAGGGCAGCAGATCCCCTTTCAAGGGGAATCCCGCGTGGTCGGCGCCCAGCGCGACCCGCGCCGTCATTCGCTCCGTCTCCCCGCCAGGCGTGTGGCCTCATCGGCGCCCACGGGGGTCCCGGGATGGCCCGACTTGGCCGTCTCAACGGCGTCAACCGCCAGAAACCGCATGGTGTTGACGCACAGATCGTCGAGACCATGCTTGCTCATCCGCGACCTCCCCTGAGGCGTAGGCCTGGGGACCCCTGCCCCTGTGAAGCCTACACTTCCTAACGCCTGTATATGATGCGCAACGGCTTGCCCTTGATTCTACCCGTATTTCGCCCTCTTGACCATTCTTTGCGGAGGCTCGGACCCAACTATACGAATGGGTTTATAATAGAAGTGAGCTAACGAGGACTCCGGATGAGTAACAGAAAGGTACTGCTGATCGCTCTGGCCACCTTGAGCGTCGTGGCAATCGCTGGAACACTGGCAGGCCTGGGCCTGGCGGGAGCCTTCGATTCGGGCGGAGGACCCGCGGTCACCACCAGGGAGTCCGAGCCGGCCACGACCCCGGATCCCACCGGAATGCCTCCGCCCTCTCCCGCATCCGCTTCCGAACCCGCCGAGACCACGACAGAGGAACCTGGTCAGACGGAGGGTACAACTGCGGCTTCCCCCAAGAGCGAGATCTCGACCGCGACACCCGACCCGACCGAGACCACGGTGGGAGCTTCCGATCGGACGGAAGGGGGAAGCCCGACGTCCCCCACAGGTGAGGCACCTACCGCAGCGCCCCGCCCGACCGAGCCTCCTCTTCCTGAGCCCACGGCAACCCAGAGCGCCACGCCGAGGCCCGTTCCAACTGAGGGTCCTACCGACCGATCGATGGTAGAGCCCGATCCGGACTTCCGCGAGGCGCTGGAGCACGTCAGGTTCTACACTGCGGGCTGGAGGACCGATTTCAGCAGGCACAGTGTTCCTTACGACGTGATCATACAGGCAGCCCCCCACCCGCGCGACGCTGCGATCCCCGCGATAGACGAACCTCAGTTCACTACCTACGATGATGCGAGTGAGTGGCTGGGAGACCGTGAGCCCGTTATTGCCCTGGAGATCGACGGCGACGCCAGGGCCTACCCCCTCCAGATCCTCATCAGGCATGAGGTCGCCAACGATACCGTGGGCGGGGTGCCCGTGGTCGTGACATGCTGCCCTCTGTGCAACTCGGCAATCGTGTTCGACAGGAGGTTGGAGGGCGCCGTCTA
>CBDFKU010000002.1:0-27161 GCA_965248975.1 Dehalococcoidia bacterium | reverse complement strand
GGCACGACACCGGGGCGTCTTTCTTTCCTCCGAGCCGCCGGACTCCGTTGTCCTGAGTCAGAAATCCGCAGTACCCGCGAACCTCTCCTTGGCAAGGAGGGGATAGGCTGTCCCACTATATATCCAGCTATCCACCAGTGAGTAGGCTCATATCTGTAACGTCTCAGTACGTCCCCTGTTCTCTCTCAGTGTTGCTGTCAAAATTTATAGCCGGGCCAGATACACAAGAGACAACCCCATGGCTGTTGTGGAACAAAGGGGTCACTATAGAGAAGGCCCTGGAGGAGGTTGCTGCCTGATCTCATTTACACACCTATTGACGGAACCTCCCTGCTGGCCATGCTCTTTTCACCCTCCAGCGACTGGCGGCGGACGGGCCCGGGACCTATGGTCAGCCAACCAACACGATGACCTCCGAGAAACAGCTGGGCACCATCTCTGGCGTGAACCAGAACATGGCGCCCAGCTGTTATTCAGGCGCGACCTGCTACAGGCCCGCGAACTGGGGCCCCACCACTGACGTCAGGGCCTCTATCACCGTAGGATTCTCACCCACGTACAACACGATGGTGGCGTCCGCCCGGAAGAAATGGGGAGGCGCAACCCAGAGGACCATGGTGGTGCCCGTGGAGCTTCCGTCTGGGGAGATATGAGCTGCATCGGCGTCGAGGACATCGGCGTCTCGGTACTCCATCACTTGCACCCTCTCCTCGTTGACGAGAATGATTGTTCCATCCACGGAGAGGAAGGGCTGATTGACCACCTCACCTGTGACCTTCACGTCCGTGCCGGCAGCCAGGAGGGCTTCAATCAGGTCCTCCACCGGCTAGGGAGCAGGTACGCCAGAGTCGTTGGGATTACGTGTGGGTCCCACGTCACCGTCAAACTTGCCTATGGGTACCACTTTCCCCACCGGTGTGTCATCTGCGTTTAGCACGGCGCCCGAGCCTGCGGGATCTGGGATGCCGGTCGATCCTTCGGCGTCGGGATTGGTCACGGACACGCCGCCCTTGCCGTCATCGATGGTCTCGGGCGCCGTGTCAAAGGTGGACGGCATGCCACCCGGGAACGCCGGCTCCTGAGTGCCCACGGTTTCATTCGCAGGGGGACTGGAGCCATCGCTGGCCAGGGTATAGGCCGCGACTGTGGCAGTGGTGGCAACCGCTACCGCCAGGCTCGCCAGGGATATTAGCATCATGCTTTTCTTCATTGCTCGGGTCTCCTCGACTGAATTTGTGCTGGTTAACCGGCTACACTATTCAAGACGAAGACCCGCACCCGTTTGTTCCCGTCCTGTAACGTCAATCACCGAGGCGAACATAAGGACCTTCAGAAGGGGGGACAATAGGCGTCCACCTAACCGCAAGGCATGGTAGACACATTGCGCGATTTATCGTGACAGGAGAATAACCCATGAGTATTTTGGTATCAAAACGTCCGTGGCCTTTGTTGATTTATTCAACGGCGCTGTTGACTTTGGCGGTGCTCCTCGTTGGCTGTGGAGGAAGCTCAGGATCCAGTCCCGAAGGAACGGTGCGGGACTACTTCGATGCTCTCTCAGAGGGAAACTCAGAGCGGTTAGCAACCCTTTTCGTCCCTGAGGTCAACGAAGGTCTGGCGGACGCAACATTGCCCCCGATCACCATTACCAACCTGGTGGTGGAGGTGGAATCTGCGACCTCCGACAGTGCTCAGGTCCTGGCTGAGTACGACGCGGATTTTCCGGTGGAAGCTCACACCAAATTAAGATTTATTCTGGTGAATAGGGAGGGCGAGTGGCTCATCTCCGATGCTGAAGCCCTGGAGATCGTACGAGATGACGGCATCGTGGTCCAGGTTCTAGATGAAGATAGTGCTTCCATCGTCGGGGCTCGCGTCACCATCGTCAACGCTGAAGCCGAGATGGTTAGCACTCTCATAACCGATTCTGAAGGTCTGGCTACCTTTGAAGGTTTTCCTGAGCCGGACAACATTGTAGCTACTAAAGAGGGCTACACCCCTTCCAGGGGGTGGTCCTTCTTTGTGGGAGAGCCATGGAAGGTTGCACTTGAGTCCATAGCTTCACTGCAGGACCAAAATGAGCATCTGGTGCTGGCGAACGTCGATCCTCTGATGGTAAGCATTCCCCAAGGCGGATCAGCATCAGCTACCGCAACTTTGTTCTCTTTCGCTCGCCCTTCCAGGATCACCTTATCCTTACTGGACGGGTCTGACTCTTCGGACAAGTTCTTTCTGGTTTCGGACCCAGTCGAGGTGGTGCTTCCAGAAACAGGTCAAGCTCAGCTCGACTTGGAAATATCGACCTTCCCAGAGGTCCCCGCCGGAATCTATAGAGTAGATTTATCTCCCCAAGTGCAAGAGGACTTCAGGCCTCAAGGTCAGGGCGAAGTATACGGCGGTGGCGGTCAGATACTTATAATCAAGGTGGATGCAGCCGAATAGCTCGGACGAAATGGCGCAATGATCGGGTGCAGCGGAGCAGGCGGCCTGACCCTTATCTTTTTGGGGCTGGCATCCCTGGCTCCACAGTATCGGCGGGAGTTGCCGCCTTCACGGATCACCTAGACTCGGATCGGAACCGGTAACGGTGACATTTAGCGATGAGTCTACTGGGCTTCGAGGGGGAATTGCTGTCACCTGGCAAAGAAGAAGGCCCCAGGGGGGTCCTGGAGCCTCATTTTATATCTAAGAAATGGAGCGGAAGACGGGATTCGAACCCGCGACCCTCTCCTTGGCAAGGAGATGCTCTACCGCTGAGCCACTTCCGCTCGCCCGACACCTTTGCACGTGGTGCCGAGGGTCGGAATCGAACCGACGACACGTGGATTTTCAGTCCACTGCTCTACCCCTGAGCTACCTCGGCAGTCCCCCTCCGAACGCAGGATCGCAGGGGTGGCGTCGATACGCCGTGTACACTCTTATAATTGTAATCAACCTATGCGGGCCAGTCAACGGTTGGTGGCGTCCAGGTCAATCGATCATGGAGAGGTCTCTGAAGCCGGGAGCGCCGGAACTGCTATAATGGGGCTCCCAGGGCCAAAGGCTGGCCAAAGGATCGAACGAGATATGGCGGATCCGCCGAACTCCTCCGGCTTGACGGCCGCGAAGTCGACGCCGGCAGACAGCGAAGATGACCGACGCCACCTCCTGACCGACCTCCTAGGTGGGGTGTCCCGCAGCTTTTACCTGACCCTGAGGGTCCTGCCTGGGGGTCTCCGGGAGCCCGTGGGGCTGGCCTATCTGCTGGCCAGGGCCGCCGACACCATCGCCGACACGAGACTGCTGCCTCCGCAGGAGCGCCTGAAGGCGCTGCTGACCTTCAGGGAGCAAGTCGAAGGGCCGGCAGACTGGCAGGCGCTGCAGGACATCGACAGGACGGTGTCGGAAGGCGGCGCATCCGACGATGAGCGCAGGTTGCTGGCCTCGCTGCCCCGGCTGTTCGCCATGCTGGAAGACACCGCCGATGGCGACCGCAGTCGAGTCCGCTCGGTGGTGGTGACCCTGACCCGAGGCATGGAATCGGACCTGACCACTTTCCCGGTCGAGGACTCGGGCAGGATCGGAGCGCTGGAGGACCCCGACGACCTGGACAGCTACACTTATTATGTGGCTGGATGCGTCGGGGAGTTCTGGACGGCCATAGCCATGGCCCACACTCCCTCCCTGCGACACTGGGAAGAGGCCCGTATGTCCGAGACCGGGGTGCGCTTTGGCAAGGCGCTCCAGCTGACCAACGTGCTCCGAGACGTCCCCCGTGACCTCCGTAGCGGCCGGTGCTACCTCCCCAGGTCCCAGCTCGCCCTGGCGGGTCTCGCACCGGAGGACCTGCTGGACCCCTCGGCCGGCGCAATCGCCCGGCCAGTGCTGCTGGACTGGATCCGGACGGACCTGGAGCATTACCGTGCCGCGGAAGAGTACCTGCTGGCGATACCCGGGCGGTGCTGGCGCCTGCGGCTGGCCGCGCTGTGGCCCATCCTCATCGGGCTGGCCACCATGGGCCGGCTGGCGGACAACCAGGCCTGGCTGGACCCGGGCGCGCCATCCAAGGTCAACAGGAGATGGGTCTACCGTATGATGGCCCTGTCCCTTCCCTGCGTCCTCTCGGACCGGCTGACCAGGGCCTGGATCGGGCGACTTCGGGGCCGGGTGGAGGCCGCCCTGAAGGCTGCGGACGCCACTTAAGGAGATACGATGGCGCGTCAGGAAGAACCGGTTGAGGTTCTGGTCATCGGCGCAGGCGCGTCGGGGGCGGCGCTGAGCTGGAGTCTCGCCGCTGCAGGAATCGACGTTATGTGCCTGGAGCAGGGTGGCTGGCTGGCCCCGGATGCTCTGCCCATCACCGAACCCGGCTGGGAGATCCGGTGGCAGACGGACTTCAGCCCCAATCCCAACATCAGGCGCCAGCCCCAGGACTATCCGGTGAACGGCGCCGCGTCGGCCATCACCTCGCTGATGTACAACGGCGTCGGCGGCAGCACCATCCACTGGGGCTCCCACTTCCCTCGTGTCCATCCCCCGGACTTCCGGGTCCGCAGTATGGACGGAGTGGCCTACGACTGGCCTTTGACCTATCAGGAGCTGGAGCCCTACTTTGACCTGAACGACGGCCAGATCGGGGTCTCGGGACTCGCCGGTGATCCCGCCTACCCGCCCAAGCCTCCCAGGCCCACGCCTCCTCTATACATCGGGCGCCTGGGAGAGGTTCTAGCCAAGGGATTTGACAGGCTGGGCTGGCACTGGTGGTCGGCGGACAGCGCCCTGATTTCCCAGCCCTACGAAGGCCGGACTCCCGACCTGGGCGCTGGCTTCCGTTCGCAGTCCAGCGTCGACCTGACGTACTGGCCCAAAGCCCTCCGACACGGAGCCCGGCTGACGACCCACGCCAGAGTCCGAGAAATCACCGTGGACCATCGGGGTTTTGCCCAAGGGGCGGTCTACTACGACGCCGCGGGCAATCTCCGGGAGCAGAGGGCCAGAGCGGTCGTCATCGCCTGCAACGGCCTGGGCACCCCCAGGCTGCTGCTAAACTCCCGATCGAACCACTTCCCCGACGGACTGGCCAACGGCAGCGGCCTGGTGGGGAAGAACCTGATGTACCATCCCTCGACCCTCGTGACGGGCGTCTTCGAGGAACGGGGCGACGATTACCGCGGACCCACCAGCAGCAGCATGCTCAGCCACCAGTTCTACGAGACCGATCCCGAGCGGGACTTCGTGCGGGGCTACCAGTTCCAGATGACCCGCGGCCTGGGGCCCCTAACGACGGCCCTAGGCGGTTTCGGCCCCCATCGCATCCCCTGGGGACCGGGACACCAC
The DNA here is from genome assembly GCA_965248975.1 of Dehalococcoidia bacterium. Taxonomy (GTDB): domain Bacteria; phylum Chloroflexota; class Dehalococcoidia; order Lucifugimonadales; family JAGWBF01; genus CBDFKU01. Next base: position 21,845 of record CBDFKU010000002.1, on the reverse strand, counting down.
CAGGCCTTCCAGGAGATGTATTCTCACAGTATCGGCATCGTGGTCATGGCCGAGGACCTCCCCGAGCAGCATAACGAGGTCGTCCTGGACCCATCCCTGGCCGACGGCAACGGCATTCCCGCGCCGAAGGTCCGCTACCGCGTCGAAGACAACACCGCCAGGATGCTGGCCCACGGCGTTGCCAGGGCCAGCGAGGTCCTGGAGGCGGCGGGCGCCCGGAAGATCGATGGGGATGACGGGACTATCATCGGCGGCTGGCACCTGCTGGGCACGGCCCGCATGGGCGACGACCCGGCCAACTCCGTGGTGGACCGCTGGGGCGGCTGCCACGAGGTGAAGAACCTGTTCATCGTCGACGGCAGCGTGTTCGTCACCGGCGGTGCCGTGAACCCAACGTCGACGATCCAGGCCCTGGCCCTGAGGACGGCCAACTACCTTAAGGGAGAAGGCCGGTACCGGGTGACTGGCTAGCCTGGTCGCTTGATGATCTCGACGCTGACGTGGTCAGGGGCTTCCACAAAGGCCACCATCGAGCCCGAGGGCATGGTCCAGGGCTCGCAGATGAAGAACACGCCGTTGGCCTTCATCTTGGCCGCCGCTGCCTCCATGTCGTCCACCTCAAACCCCATGTGGTCCAGGCCGTAGCGGGGCTCCGTGGAGCCGGGGATCGGATCCTCTCCTTCGGCCCGTCCGGAGATGGTCATCAGCGTCTCGCCGTTGAGCTGCAATTGAATCGACTTGGTGCTGGACAGAGGGCTCTCCGACTGGATGGATGCGCCGAAGTTATCGCAGTAGAACTTGGCCGCTTGATCCGGGTTCTCGCTTCTGAGATGCAGGTGGTTGTGGACGAACTTCATCTCGGTCCTCCCTGTGGTGTGGAGTTTCTCGGCCACCACATACTACTCTCCGGGACATCGGCCCGCAACCTGGGCCGGAGCGGACCGGAGCCTTGACCCCCATCCCGGCGCCAACCTACAATCGACGCGAGACCCGAAAGGAACCATCATGAACCTGCCGGATATCCCTTACCTCTCCGCCACAGAGCTATCCGCCCTCATCAGGTCTGGGGAGGTATCTCCAGTGGATGCAGTGCGGGCCTACCTGGATCGGATCGAGGCGCTGGACGGCAGGCTCAACGCCTACCTCACGGTGTGCGGTGACCAGGCTATGGAGGCCGCCCGAGAGTCGGAGCGGGCCCTGGCAAGGGGCGAATACCGTGGCGACTTGCATGGGATTCCGGTGGCCGTAAAGGACCAGATCCACACCGGGGGGATCCGTACCACCTTCGGCTCTCCCTTCTTCCGGGACCACGTCCCCGAAGAGGACGCCACCGTGGTAGCCAGGCTAAAGTCCGCCGGGGCAATATTGCTGGGCAAGCTAAATATGACCGAGTTTGGCACCACCGGCACCTATCAATGCTTCAAGACGGCCCGAAACCCCTGGAACCTGGAGCATCACACAGGCGGGTCCAGCACCGGCTCGGGCGCCGCCACCGCCGGTTTCCTCTGCGCCACCTCCCTGGGTGAAGACACCGGTGGATCGGTTCGATTCCCGGCGTCCTGGTGCGGACTGGTAGGATTGCGGCCATCCTGGGGGAGGGTCAGCCGCCATGGCCTTCGGCCGGGGGTCTGGTCCATGGACACCATCGGCCCCATATCCCGCACGGTGGAAGACTGCGCCATGACCCTGCGCGCCATCGCCGGACTCGACCCCAAGGACCCCTACACCTGGGAGCGACCCGTTCCGGACTACGGGGCTGCCCTGGACGGCAACGTCAAAGGCTTAAGGGTGGGCGTGGTCCGGGAGACCCTTCACTCGGAGGCCGTGGAGGAGGAAGTGCGCGGTGCAGTGCTGCAGGCCACGGAGGTGCTGGGCGGCTTGGGAGCGACGGTGGAGGAGGTCTCCATCCCACTGTCGGCCCACGACTGGACCATCCTCGGGCTGCTGCGGATCGAAGCTCCCATGCTGTACCGTGACCTGCTACGGGACCACCTCCGGGAGATCGGAACTGAGAACCGGCTGGCCTACCTGGTCAACGCCCTGCTCCCGGCCCGAGCCTACGACAAGGCCCAGAAGCTGAGGATCATGCTGCGCCGACAGGTGCTGGAAGCCCTGGAGAAGGTGGACGTGCTAGTCATGCCCACAACTGGGGTGGCCGCCCGCAAGATAGAGTCCGGTGTCACGGCTAGCAGAGGCCCGTATCGCTTCGCCTCGTGGATCGTCACAGGAACCTTCAGCCTCTCCAACACGCCGGCCCTCAGCATATGCTGCGGGTTCACCTCCGAAGGGCTGCCCATCGGGCTGCAGATCGGCGGGCGGTACTTCGACGAGCAGACGGTGCTCAGGGTAGCTCACGCATACGAGCAGAGCACACCGTGGCGCGAGAGGAAGCCACCGATATAGGATCGCAACGGACGTAGGCATGTCTATCTAGCTCGGAGAAAGGTGCCGAAGGGAGTCGTCATGGCGGATACCGGACCTGGTAGGATTCGAATCAAGGCTGGGCCCGTCGAGCTGGAGGCCCGTCTCAACGGTACTGGAACGGCCCGCGCCGTCTGGGATGCCTTGCCCATCAGCGCCAGCTGCAACACCTGGGGTGACGAGATTTACTTCGGGATCCCGGTAACCGAGGACTTAGAACAGGGACGCGAAGTCGTGGACCTGGGAGACATCGCCTACTGGCCACCGGGCCGCGCCTTCTGCGTTTTCTTCGGGCCCACGCCGGCCAGCAGAGGCGCCGAGATCCGCCCTGCGAGCGCCGTTACGGTGATCGGCAGCGTCGTTGGCGACGCCACGGTGCTGAAGGGTGTCGGCTCGGGTGCAGCAGTGACCATCGAGCGGGCTTAGCTGATTATTTCGGACAAATCTAAAAATTGGTCTAGAACTGCTCCGGTTTTTCTTGGCGATACCTGACCCGGTTATGTATAATCCCGAGACAGACAATGCGTGTGGTAGGCGGTGCTGCCAGGGGTAGAAGGATGAAGGGAGCCGTAATCTCCGGGGTGCGTCCCACCGCGGAGCGGGTGCGGGGAGCGATCTTTAACGTCCTGGCCCCTCTAGACCTCACTCCGATCAGAGTCCTGGACCTCTACGCGGGCTCGGGCTCCCTGGGCATAGAGGCGCTGAGCAGGGGGGCTGCCCGGGCCGACTTCGTGGAGCGCCACCCCCGCCAGTGCGCAGTCATCAGGGAAAACCTGAAAAACATCGGTTTCGCGGACAACGGTCAAGTGCACTGCATGAAGGTCGAGGCCGCGTTTACAACCCTGGAGGGTCCCTACATGCTGGTCCTGATGGACCCGCCCTACAAGCTGGAATCCCTGGACGGCGTGTTGGACAGCCTGGCCGGATCGGACCTCCTGGGGGAGGGGGCCACCGTGGTTGTGGGACATTCCAGCAGGGCCGCCCTCAACGACGCATATCGGGACCTAATAATGACGGGAAGCTACCGCTATGGCGATAGCGCAGTGGACTTTTTCGAGAAAGGAGGCCAGGAATCGCAGTAGCGCTGTATCCGGGGACTTTCGACCCGGTCACTCTGGGACACGTGGACATAGTAGAGCGAGCGTCGGCCATCTTCGAGCGAGTAATCGTAGCCGTCTACGCCGTTCCTTCGAAGAACCTCTTATTCAGCACGGAGGAGAGGGTTGATCTGTTCAGGCGGGCGGTGAAGGGTCTATCCAACGTCGAGGTCACCGAGTATGTCGGCCTGACCGTAGAGGCTGCCCGAAGCCTCGGCGCGCAGGCGATCGTACGAGGGTTGCGTAGCGGCTCGGACTTCGAGTACGAGTTCGAGATGGCCTATATGAACAAGAAGCTGGCCCCCGACGTCGAGCTGGTCTGCCTCATGGCCAGTCTGCCCTATCAATATGTGAGCTCAAGCCTGCTGAAGGAGGTGGTCAACCTGGGCGGCGCCGTGGAGGACCTTCTGCCACCCCAGGTCATGGAGGCCGTGAAGCAAAAGCTGAGTTTGCGGGACTAGAAGAACATCAGGGAAAGGGGAACTATGGACATAGTCAACGTCATCGACAAGCTGGACGCGCTGGTGAGCACCAGCGCAAAGGTGCCGGCTACCAAGAGCAGGTTGGTGGACGCCGAGAAGGTCATGGAGTTGCTGGCGCAGCTGCGCCTCGCCATTCCGCAGGACATGAAGTCGGCCCAAGAGGTCATCGACAAGAAGGACTCCATCATCAATCAGTCTCTCATCGACGCCCGGCGCATCCGAACCGAGGCCGAAGAAGAGTTCGCGGCCAAGCTGGAGGAAAGCGAACTGATGGTGACGGCCAAGCGCCGCGCCCAGCAGCTCGTCGAGGAAACAGAGCAGAAGGCCAACCGGATCACCGAGCAGGCCGAAGTCCAGTCTCGCAACAACAGGGCCGAGGCCGACGCCTACGTGGTCCAGACCCTGCGCAACCTCGAGCGGGAGATGACCACCGTCCTGACGACCGTAAGAAACGGCCTGGACAGCCTCATCGCGACAGCAGTCCAGCCCTAGTTCGCGGTCAGACTTACATCACGAATCAAGCCACGGTCCACCGGGAACACCGTCAGTACGATAGCTCCGGAGCATAGTCGGCAGTCCCGCCAGTGGGCACCTCCTGTAGCGAGTGGGGGCAGGTTTTTGCGGAAACCTGCCCCCACTCCATATCTGGGGCGATTCCCCAACGACCCCGCGACTGGCGTAAACGGCATCTGGAGGTTAGGATATTAGGGAGCGGCCACGGCTGCTCCCTACTTAACCCGTGAGAGGTGCTTCGATGACCAGTCGTGGTCCTGCCGCGAAGGAAGGGACTCTGCCCATGCTGTCCCTCAGCCAGCGGCCCTTGCTGATGATCATCGACGGCCACGCCCTGGTGCACCGGTCCTTTCGCGCCATCAGCCAACGGCAGCATCTCTCGGTGGGCAAGACCGGCGAGGACACCACCGGTGTCTTCGGCTTCACCAACACCTTCTTGAAGGCTCTCCAGGAATGGACCCCCACCCATTGCGCCATCGCCTTCGACCTTCCCACGCCAACCTTCCGGCACGAGCTGTACAAGGATTACAAAGCCCAGAGGCCCGCGTCTCCCCCCGAGCTGCGGCACCAGTTCGACCGGGTAAAGCAGCTCATGACTGCCTTCAACGTGCCCATCTTCGAGAGAGAGGGCTACGAGGCCGACGACGTAATCGGTACCCTGTGCCGCCAGGCCGAGGAGCAGCAGATCGAGACGGTGATCCTTACCGGGGACACCGACACCTTCCAGCTTGTCTCCCCATGGGTGCGGGTCGCCTTACACCACAACATCCAGGACCGGAAGGTTTACGACGAAACGGAGATCAAAACCCGCTACGGAGGCCTGGGCCCGGCCCAGCAGCCGGACCTTAAGGCCCTCAAGGGCGATACCTCGGACAACATACCGGGCGTCCCCGGAGTCGGGGACAAGACCGCCATCAAGCTGATAACGGAGTACGGCGACTTGGAGCACGTTTACGGATCCATTGACCAGGTGACGCCGCCGAAGCTGAAGGACTCGCTGGCCTCCAACAAGGAACGGGCCTTCCAGGGGAGGGAGCTGGCTACCATCGTACGGGACGTCCCGGTGGAGCTGGACCTAGAGGGATGCCGCTTCTGGAACTACCGGCGAAAAGACGTGGTGGAGCTGCTAAGAGAGCTGGAGTTCTCCAGCATCGTGCCCAGGGTGCCCGAGGCAGAGACGGCCCTGGAGGCCAAGGAAGAGGCCGAAGCGAAGGCCCCGCAACCGGAGCCCCAGATCTCTCCACACCTGGACTACCGCTCGGTGGACACCATGGAGAAGCTGGACGATCTGGTGGCAGAGCTCTCCGGCGCAGCCGGGTTCGCCTTCGACACCGAGACCACCGCCGCCGATCCGATGCAGGCCGACCTGGTGGGCCTGAGCTTCTCGACGGCACCGGGCCGGGCGTGGTACGTGCCCCTTGGCCATCAGGATGGGACCCAGCTTCCCATGGAAGAGGCGCTGGCGGTGCTGAAACCCATCCTGGAGGACCCCTCTAAGGCCAAGGTGGCCCACAACGTCAACTACGACCTGACCGTGATGGCCAACTACGGCATTATTCCCAAGAACTTCAACTTCGACACCATGTTCGCCGGCCAGCTCTCTGGCAGGAAGGGCCTGGGGTTGAAGAACTTGTCCCTGGACATCCTGGACGTGGAGATGACCCAGCTCAAGGACCTCATCGGCACCGGGACCAAGCAGATAACCATGGCCCAGGTCACCATAGACAGCGCCAGGGACTACGCCTGCGCCGACGCCGACATGACGGGCCGGCTCCGCGAGGTGCTGGAAGCCGAGGCTCACCGGGACGGTTTCTGGGACGTGATGTCCCGGGTGGAGATGCCCCTGGTGTACGTCATCGTGGAGATGCAGCGCAACGGCATCGCCATGGACGCCGGGACCCTCCACGAGATGTCCCAGGACCTGGACCAGCAGTTGAAGCGGCTGGAAGCCTCCATCTACGACCTGGTGGGCCACGTGGTCAACATCAACTCTCCGCAGCAGCTCAGCGACCTCTTCTTCAACGAGCTGCAGCTCCCCAAGACCAAGCGTACCAAGACCGGGGCCTATTCCACCGACGCCAACACCCTGGAAGGCCTCAGGGGAATGCATCCGGTGATCGACAACATCCAGGAGTACCGCCAGCTGATCAAGCTCAAGTCAACCTACGTGGACGCCCTGCCTCAGCTCATCAACCCCCGCACCGGCAGGCTCCACACCAGCTACAACCAGACCGGCTCGGCCACCGGCAGGGTTTCCAGCAGCGACCCCAACCTCCAGAACATCCCCATCCGCACCGAGCTAGGAAGGCAGGTGAGGCGGGCCTTCGTGGCGGAAAACTCCCCCGACTGGATACTCCTTTCGGCGGACTACTCCCAGATTGAGCTGAGGGTGCTGGCCCACCTCTCCAACGACGCCGGCCTGGTGGAGGCTTTCCAGAAAGGGGAGGATATCCACTCGGCCACCGCGGCGCAGATGTACGACGTGCCAATAGACCAGGTGACCTCGGACATGCGGCGGATCGCCAAGGTGCTGAACTTCGGCGTGGTGTACGGGCTGTCGCCCTACGGCATCTCCCAGCAGACGGAGTTCAGCCCAGATGAGGGCCAGAAGTTCATCGCCACCTACTTCTCCAGGTACCCCGGCATCAAGCGCTACATCGACTCCACCAAAGACCAGGCCAAGGAAGCGGGCTACGTAGAGACCATGCTGGGCCGAAGGCGCTACCTGCCCGACGTCAGGGCCAGCAACTACAACGTCAGGCAGGCCGCCGAGCGCGCGGCGGTCAACATGCCGATCCAGGGCGGGGCCTCCGACATCCTGAAAGTGGCCATGATCCGGGTCCACGACGGTATGCGGGAGGCGGCCCTCAGGGCCAAGATGCTCCTCCAGGTCCACGACGAACTGGTATTCGAGGTGCCCTTGGAGGAGGTGGATGCGCTCAAGGAGCTGGTGTACCGGGAGATGCCCCACGCCCTGGAGCTGACGGTCCCGCTGAAGGTGGACATAAAGATGGGGGACACCTGGGCGGACCTGGAGTAAGAAGGCCGCTACAGAGACTTGACCAGGCGCTGGATGATCACCAGGATAATGATGGCCACCATGGGCGACAGATCAAAGACGCCCACACGGGGTATCACCCGTCGCAGCGGTGCTAGGATCGGCTCGGTTATCTGGTATACCACGGCCACGAGCGGGTGATTGGTGCCGCCGATAGGGAAGAAGGATATGATCGCTCGCGCTATAATCGCTATCCACAGCACCGTGACCAGAATATCCACGAACGTCTTTATAACATCCGTCAATGGACTTCACCGAGTTCCAACGATTTCTGGTACGCCGCTATCACCGCGTTGAGCACCGTGGCCCGGAAACCGCCCTCTTCCAGAGCCAGCAGCGCCTCGGCCGTGGTCCCACCCGGGGAGGTAACCATGTTCCTCAACTCGGCGGGATGTCTTCCGGTGACCTTGGCCAGCCTCGCGCTGCCGAGAACCGTCTGCAGGGACAGCCTTCGTGCCATATCCCTGGGCAGGCCCAAGTGTACACCGGCGTCAATCAGCGCCTCGATGAACAGGAACACATAGGCCGGGCCGCTGGCGCTAACCGCGGTCGCCATGTCCAGGTACTTCTCGTCCCCGACGTAAATCTCCTCGCCCATGGTCACCAGCACCGATCGCGCCAGCTCACGGGCCTCGTCCCCAACCTGGGGAGAGCAGGTCCACAGGCTCACTCCTTCCCCAATCTGGGCCGGAGTGTTGGGCATCACCCTTATCACGGCCGGATGGCCCAGCCCGTCCCGGATGGCCGCCATCCTGGCACCAGCCACGATGGACAGGACGGTCTGGCCGTCGGCCAGGCTGCCCCGGAGCTGGGACAGCACCCCCTGGAGGTCCTGTGGCTTGACCGAGACGACCACCAGGTCGCTTCCCCGCACCGCGTCAATGTTGTCGGAGGTCGCCACGACGCCGTAGCTCTCGGTCAGTGCCTGGCGACGCTCTTCTACCACCTCTCCCACAGCGATGTCCCCACCACTGGCGATCGCCCTGGATAGGACCCCCCCGATGATAGCTTCGGCCATGGTGCCGCCGCCGATGAAAGCCAGCTTCATATCTACCCTAAAGCGCAGAATTGGGTTTCATTATATAAAGAACGGATGCCCTTGGCGAGGAAGTGAGTGCCTCAGGGCAGGCCCTTGCCCAAGGAGAGAGAGACGGCCGCCTTGATAGCTTCCAACATACTGAGGTGATGGGCGACGCCCTTTCCTGCGATGTCGAACGCAGTGCCGTGGTCCACCGAGGTGCGTACGAAGGGCAGCCCCAGGTTGGCGGTGATACTGAGATCGAATCCATGTACCTTTACGGGGATGTGGCCCTGATCGTGGTACATGGCCAGGGTCACGTCATAGTCGCCCTGGATCGCCTGGTGGAAAACGATGTCGGCAGGGACGGGACCCACCGCGTCGATGCCGTTTCGACGAGCCTCCTCCACTGCGGGGGCGATCTCCAGGCCCTCTTCGTCGCCAAGAAGCCCTCCGTCGCTGCCGTGGGGGTTGAGGGCAGCCACCCCGATGCGGGGGTTGGGGACTCCCCAAACGTTGAAGCTGTCGTGGGTAAGCCGCAGCTTCGCCAGGATCCCGTCCTTGGTCACGTAGTCACAGGCACGGCGCAGCGAGCGGTGGGTGGTCAGGTGCACCACCCGCAGCCGCCCGGACATGAGCATGGTGGCAACGTCAGGGGCGCCTGATATCTCCTGGAGCAGCTCCATGTGCCCTATGGAGGTATAGCCAGCCAGGCTCGCCGCCTCCTTGTTGACGGGAGCCGTAGCGATGGCATCTATGCTCCCGTCCAGGGCCAGCTCGGCGGCCCGGGAGACCCACTCCATGGCGGCCTTGCCGCAAGTCGGGGAAACCTTCCCTACCGTGACGTCTTCCGGGTTGAGGTTATGTATGTCCACCACGTTCACGGACCCGGGAGACGGGTCGCCTTCCAGGGGAGATTCCACTTCGTTGATCTTGAGCGAGGCCGAAATCAGCTCTACCGCCAGCTCCATGGACCGGGAGCTGCCAACGACCACCGGCCGGCAGATGGCGTGGACCTCGCCGGAAGCGATGGCCTTGGCGATCACCTCCGGGCCGATGCCGCAGGGATCGCCCATGGTTATAGCGATGAGGGGCTTCCTGTTGCTGGCCATGCCCGCGTCTCCCGTGTCGCTTAGTACGTATCCAGAGGGGTCAGCGCGATTATATCATAGAGGGTGGGTTATTCTGACCGGGTTTCGGCGCTTTTCTTGCCCAGCCTGCGGCCGTGGAACAGGTAGAGCTCGGCGTATCCCGCGTACCGGCCGAAGTAACCCTGGGCCCACTCGTTCATCACCCGGTCGGTGGGCGGCTTCCGGTCGGGGAAGTACCACTCCCTCAGGGCACGGCGCACCCACACGTCGATAGGGAATGCCTCCAGCTTGTCCAGGGAATGCAACAAGACACAGTCCGCTATCTTGGGACCGATGCCTGGCTGCTCCATCAGCCTGGCCTGGGCTTCCTGGTAGGACATGTGGCGCAGGGCATCCAGGTCCAGTCTCCCTTCGGCGACCGCCGTGGCCGCCTGGGCCACGTAGGGAGCCCGGAAGCCCAACCCAAGGGCCCGGAGGACGGTTTCGCCCGCCCTAGCCAGGGCCTTTGGGGTGGGGAAGCTGTAACGGGTGTGGCCGTCCAGTGTAAGGGGCCGTCCGAAGGCTTCGGCCATCGACTCCATGTTGGAGTGTATCCGGGGGATGTTGGAGTTGGCCGAGCAGATAAAGGCGATAAGGCATTCCCAGGGCTCGGTGCGCAGGAGTCTCAGGCCACGGTGCTTCAGTACCATCTCCGCCACCCGGGGATCGCCTGTGATGTCCTGGAAGATTCCGTCGACGTCGTCCTCCAGGCGGAAGTAGCTCCACAAATGGGACTTGAGACTTTCGCGATCGTCGCCGGGGGAAGAGCGGAACTCCAAGCCGCCCCAGGGACCCAGGGACGGATCGCTGTTGTGCCTGATCTTTATGAGATTGCCCTCCACCACGCCCCAGTGCCACGGCCCATCTTCCTCCGAGCCGCTGCCCTTGCTCCAGCGATGGGCCTGGCCGCTCTCCAGGCTGGCGACAACATTTATCACCTCCCCGACCGGCATCAGAACGGTGCGATCATCACGGACCAGCGTATTCATTAGCCTACCTCCCCTCTCCTACCCAATCGGCGGCCTGCCCTGGAATCGCGCTCAGAGGACTCGATTTCACCGTACACGGCGGTATGGAATCAAGAAATGCCTTCCCGTACTGCCTGGCCAGGATGCGCCTGTCCAGCACCACAATGGCGCCCCTGTCCCGGCTGCTCCGGATCAGCCTGCCGATACCCTGGCGGAACCGCAGCACAGCATTAGGAAGGGCGTAGTCCTGGAAGGGATTCTCGACCTGGTTTGACCTGGCGGCGAAAACCGGCTCGGTGGGCACGTGAAAGGGCAGCCGGGCCAGCACCAACACCTTCAGGATGCCTCCGGAAAGGTCCACTCCCTCCCAGAAGCTGCTGGTGCCCAGGATCATCGCCGCCGGATCCCGACCGAAATCCTGCACGATCTGCCTGGGCGAGCCATCGACGCCCTGGGCCAGCACCCTAATACCCTCGGCCTCAAGGGGTGCGCGTACGGCCTTGGCAACGTTCCTCAAAGCGGCGTGGGATGTGAACAGCACCAGGGCCCGGCCCGAGAGGGCTTTCCCCAACCCCACCAGGACATGCTGCAGGGCATCCTGATATCCCCATATCTCGGGCATGGGGATGTCGTTGGGTATCAGCAGCAGGGCCGCCCTGCGGTAGTCGAAGGGCGAGCCGAGAGTCAGCTCCTCCGCCTCGGCCATTCCCAGCCTGTCCCGGATGTAATCGTAGCCGCCCTGGGTGCTCAAAGTGGCGCTGGTGAGGATAACAGAGCTCTTCTGGGCGAACAGTCCGGACTCCAGGTCGGGCCCCACGTTCAGGGGGGCCGAATGGAGGACGATGTGGGACGACTCGGACCTGGCTTCCCGGGTGCGATCCATCCAGTCGACACGACGCTCTTCGGCGGGGACATCCAGCAGGGCTTCCAGGTGGGCCCTTAGCTCCTCAACACGGTCACGCCAGGTGGATATCTCCATCGCGACGGTTTCCACGTCAAGGGGCCCACCGGCGGGCAGGGTTTGCAGGAAGCCGTCGAGGCTGTCCAGGTTCCTTATCCCATCCTCCAGGCTGCCGTGGACCTTCTCCCAGGCCATCTCAACCTCGGCCCAGCCCGGTTGAGCCCGGGTGCTGGGGGTGATGGAGAGCTGAGACTGATCGGCCCCCTCGTCCTGATGGACCGCCATGAAGTGGTCGATCACGCTCCACAGCCTGTCCCAGTCTTTACGGACCCGGGCGGCCCAGGTGGTCTCCAGCCCGGCTACCATCTCATCGGCCCTCTTAAACTGTACGCTGGAAGAGGACGTTCCCCTGACCAGAGCACGCGCGCTAGCCAGGAGCCGGTTCAGGGCGTCCATCTCGTCGTCCAGGGAGCGTTGGGACACCCGGAAGCCCAGCTGGTGGGTGGCGGCATCCTCCAGGTGATGGGCCTCGTCGACGATCAGGTGTTGGTACTCGGGGATCAGGCCGCCCCCGATGGCCATGTCCGCAAGGAGCAAGGCATGGTTGACCACCAGGATGTGGGCGCTCTCGGCCCTATCTCGGGCAGCCCGAAGGAAGCAGGGTCCCTCTCCCCGCAGGCCGGGACACTGGCCCACTTCTCCTGCGGACATCCGGCTCCAGGCGGGGAGATCTCTCCCGGAAAGGTTGATCTCGCCCCTGTCCCCGGTGGCGGTATCCTGGAGCCACACCAGGGCCTTGCTGAGCACCCTGGCATCGTCGCCGGACAGGCCGTCGCTCCTGGCAAGATGGCTCCAGCGGCGGAGGCACATATAGTTGGTCCGCCCCTTGAGCGGGACAGCCTTGACCTGGCCTTCCTGTACGATTCCCTCCTCTTCAAGCACCCTGGTCAACGCAGGGATGTCCTTAAGGAGGAGCTGCTCCTGAAGGTTGATGGTGTTGGTGGACACCACCACGCGGGCGCCGTTCCTGACCGAGTGGAGCAGGGCGGGCAGCAGGTAGGCCAGGGACTTTCCCACACCGGTGCCCGCCTCCACCATGAGATGGCCGCCCCGGTTGAACGAGGCCGTGACGGCCGCCATCATCTTCACCTGCTGGGGCCTGGGCTCGAAACCCGGGAATGCCCGGAAGAACAGTCCCCCCGGGGCCAAGTAAGCCGCTAGCTCACCCTCGTCGAGGCTCTGCTGCTCCTTGCCGGGTCGCATGGGACGGTCGGTACGGCCCAGGCGCTTGGCCAGCGATGAGGTGTCCAGGCCGGTCATACCGAGCTGGGAATCGCGGACCTCGGCATCGACGGAGCCCAGGGTGCCGAAGAGGCGCCCGGTGGACCAGCGGGACCGGGCGCCTAGGTGCTGGATATAAGCCAGGGTAGCAGGATCCAGGGCGCCGGCCCGCTCCAGCAGCCCGACGAAAACGCCGTGGGTCGCCTGCGCATCGGACAACGCCCTGTGGGGCTGGCGGTGCTCGGCCTTGAATCCAGAGGCCAGCTCGGAGAGGGAATAGCTGGTGGAGCTGGGCAGTACGACGGCCGCCAGGTCCCAGGTGTCGTAGACCTCGTTTTCTAGCCGGAGCCCCTGCTTGGCCAGGAAACCGAGATCGAAGGATACGTGATGGCCCACCACTGGGAGGGCGCCGAGAAACTCGGAGAGCTCCCCGGCTACCGCAGCGAAGGGCGGAGCCCTGTCGACGCTGCGCTGCGCAATCCCCGTGAGCCTGACTATTGCCGGAGGGATCTCCCGGTAGGGGTTCACCAGTGTCTGGAAGCTATCTAGGACGCGGTGGCCCTGGAACTTGACCGCCCCTATCTCGATAATGGTGTCGCGGTCCGGGTCCAGCCCGGTGGTCTCCAGGTCCAGCGTTACGTAAACCGGCCCCCCGCTTCCCATCCCCGTCTCCCCCATCTCTCCCGTCAGTTCCCTCCCGTCGTCCCATCCGCCATGAAGGGCTCGGGGACGGGCGTCCAAGACCCGTTAGGGGTCCGGTTGTTGGCGGTCAGAGTAGCCGGATAGAAGCTGCCGACCCGCAGAGCATTCATAAACTGCTCTTCCGTGGCGATGTCTCCCTGGAACACGGTGATGCATTTGCCCAGGCCATGTAGCGAGTGGGCGTCGCTTCCGCCGGTGACCTTGAGCCCCATGTGTCGGGCAGTTTCCACCGCGAACCGGTTTTCCCGGTCGGAGGTGGCGCCGTTGGCCACCTCCACCGCATCCACGAGCCCGAACACAGCGTGGTGGGCCGCCTCGTCCACGGTGGTCGGCAGATCGTCGGGCATGTCTTTATAGAGCAAGGGCCGGGTGGACGGCCGGGAATCGTAGAGGCCCCTGAAGGGGTGGGCGCTGACGATGAACCCCCCCGCATCATCGACGGCACGACGCAGCTCGCGGGCCCTGAACATCCCGGGAAGATAGCTGCCGAGGCCAAAGGCGAGAATGTGGCCCATGTCGGTCTCTACTTCCATGGCCCTAATGAGCACAAGGCTGTGCTTCGAGGCGAAGGCCTGGAACTCGTGCTGGTCCCAGGGGCCGCTGTGCTCGGTGATGCACAGGCCGAAAAAACCGAGGCGCTCCGCTTCCAGCACCATCTCTTCCGGCGAGAGATTGCTGTCGCTGCTCCCCTTGGTGGTGTGGACATGCATATCGAATAGATTAGCCACGGGGCCCTCTTCATCTGGAAATCGTCGCGCGCTTTCATTGTATAGAGGGGGGGTGACACCCGTCAATCCCGAGGGACCACTACAACGGTCGTCAGCTTGACGGCGGCGATCGACAAGACTAATCTGATACCGCCGATGTCGCCCGGGCCGATGACGGCGAGCCCCAGGCAGGAGCGCCGGCACCAGGAGGGAAGAGATGGCAGGCCAGGAAGAGGGGTACGCCTTCCCGGAGTTCCTGACGGACACCGAATGGCTCACGGAGCACCTCTACGCCGATGACCTACGCATTGTGGACACCGACGTCGACGCCGCCTACCAGAGGGGTCACATTCCCGGCTCGATCCTGGTGCCCGACAACTACGAGAAGGACCCGGCCAACGGAGTCCATATCCTGCCGCCGGACAAGTTCGCCGAGATCATGGAGTCCCTGGGCATCGGCGACGACACCACAGTGGTAACCTACGACAACTCCCGGTCTCTGTACGCCGGGCGGCTGTGGTGGGCCCTCAGATACTACGGTCATCACGATGTGAAGGTGCTGAACGGCGGCTGGAGAAAGTGGGTCGGCGAGGGACGTCCCATCAGCATCCATCCCGCCAGATCAGTGGAAGGGGTGCGGTTCACCTCCAGGCCCGACGAATCGCTGATAATCACCACCGACGACTTGAAGGAGGCCTGTACCCGGCCCGACGTCGTCATATGGGACGTCCGCACCAGGGCGGAGCACACCGGCGAGAACCCCAGGCGGAACAAGAGGCCGGGCCACATCGCCGGCGCCATCAACCTGGAGTGGTCGGATATGGTGGACGGGAAGACCCACATCTTCAAGCCGGCCCAGGAGATGCGCCGCATCCTCGCTTCCAATGGGATCACGCTGGACAAAAGCATAGTACCCCATTGACAGGCGGGAATCCGTTCGGCGAACGGAACCTTTGTCCTCAAGCTGCTGGGCTACGAAAACGTGCGCAACTACGACGGCTCCTGGGGCGAATGGGGCAACCGCGACGACACGCTGATCGAGCGGGGTGGCTGAGGGGCCTCATAGGTCTGATCATCGCTCCTTATTCCCGGGTAGTGCCGACTACTCTAGTCGGCACGCTTGTGGACGACAACATTGCCGGGTTCACGTAGCAACGGGGAACCCGTCTCGTGACCTTCATCACCAGGCCTATTCTTCATCAATTGGCAACAATCCAAGGAGGCGATCATGGCGATCAAATCGGCCGGGCTGCTGTTGGTTCTGGGCGCCTTAATAGCGGTTGCATTGCTGGCGGTGCATGGCTCCCGAACTGAGGCCTCCTTTCACCTGATGCGCATAGACGAAGTGTTGGCTGGGGCTCATGGTGACCCCGATGTCCAGTTCGTGGAGCTGAAGATGAACTCCACCGGACAGAGGTTCGTGGCAGGCCGCAAGGTGGAATTCTACGACTCCACAGGCACGCCGACTGGAACCTTCACCTTCCCGATCATCGTGTCCAACGGAGCCAACAACTCATCGATCCTGGTCGGAACGTCCCAGTTCGCGCAAGTTTCTACAGTGGCTCCCGATTTCATTATGGCAAGCAATGTAATGGCCCCCAGTGGGAGAGTATGCTTTGAGACCATCGACTGTGTCGCCTATGGGGATTTCACCGGGGACAACAACGGATTCGGGCAGTCCGCTGAGGCTTTGCCGGTTGCCGGCCTACTCAGCCTCAAGCGCGTCCGCACCGCGTCGCCCAAGAACAACTCGACCGACTACTCCCTCGGCAGCCCCGCCCCCCGGAACAACACAGGAGCCTCGGGAACAATCCAGCAAGGGCACGTTATAGAAGGCACCGTGCTCCTAGAGGGGAGGAGTGGTCATAGCGGGGCCACGGTGACCTTTACCGGTCATACGCCGCTTATTATCGATAGTGATGGCGGTTTCATGATAACGCTGCCGTCCGGGACCTATGCCCTTCGAATCGAAAAAGAGGGCTTCCTCCCGGCCGTAGCGGATGAGTTTGGCGTGGGCGGGGATATAACCCTGAACGTGAAGCTGTTGGGGGGAGACCACAACCTGGATGGTGCCGTAACCATTGCTGATCTGGTGATACCGGCGAACAATCTAGGAAAGACAGAGAGTCCGTTGCCTCAGCCGGGTGAAGGTGACCTGGTGGCGAAGGGAAGGGAGATTTACCTGAACGTCCCCACCAACGTGGGGCCACAGGCCCTCTGGTGCTATCAGTGCCACACTATAGAGGGGGTATCGAACGGACTTATCGGGCCCGATCACACTCACATCGGGACGGCGGCGGCCACCCGAAGGCCGGGCATGTCGGCGGAGCAGTACATCCGCGAGTCGATAACAGACCCCGAGGCCTTCATCCCGGAGGGCGTGGAAAGGGCGACCGCGGGGCTCATGACCAAAGCCATCACGGAGAACCTGAGGGAGGATCAGGTGGATGCGCTGGTGGCCTTTCTTCTGACCCTCCGGTGAGGAACGGAAGAGGGCGTGGTGGTGTGAAGGCCTCCTGGGTAAACTTGACCCGGTCCCCGTCCGGGATATAAAATTCCGGTAAGCCCAGAGATCGATGGTGGAAGATGTATCATAAAGAGCTCCTCAAAGGAAACACAGAAACCCTCCTGCTCTCCTTGCTGGCCGGTGAGCCGATGTACGGCTACCGCATCGTGAAGGAGATGGGGCGGCGCAGCAGCGGATATTTCCAGTTCAAAGAGGGAACCCTCTACCCCGCATTGCACCGGCTGGAAGCGGCGGAACTGGTGGAAGGACGCTGGGGCGAAGCGGAGTCGGGGATACCCCGGCGCTACTATCACATAACCACCAAGGGCCAGAAGATGCTGGACGAACGCCTCAGGGAGTGGCAGCGATTCTCCACGGCAGTGAACGCGGTCATGCTGGCCGGCAGCTAGGACCTTCGAGGAGACCCGGGGTGGACGGAGAGCTTCAAAAATACCTTAGTGCACTGACCAGGAAACTCAAGCTCGACCCTCGCACCAACAGCGAGATCGTCTTCGAGCTTCAGTGTCACCTGGAGGAGAAGATCGTCGAGCTCCAGGAGGATGGCCTCACTTACGAAGAGGCCCGCCAAAGGGCCGTGCAGGACCTGGGCCAGCCCGAGCTGATAGCTGAAGGCATGTACTCCGTGCACAGCAAGGGGTCGTGGCGGGACATCGCGGTGGCCACCTTGCCTCACCTTCTCCTGGCATCCCTTTTCGCGCTGCACCTTTCGACCCGCTACCTGCTGATAGCCGGCCTGGTGGCGGCCGTCACAGGGGTCACCTTCCTCGCCTGGCGATCGGGTAGGCCCAAGTGGACCTACACCTGGCTGGGATACTCCATGATGGCGCCGGCCGTTTCCTGGTTGATGGCTCTGGTGGCCCTGGGGTACGCTACCTGGATGTTCCTGACCACGGGGGCTTTGCCCTTCAGCCTCCCCGTATACCTGCTGATCGCGGTCTACGTACCCTTCTCTCTGTGGGTAATGGGCAACATGGTGTTGAAGGTGGTGCGACAGGACTGGCTGTTGGCCTCCCTCACCGCCCTGCCCTTCCCATTCCTCACCTCCTGGATACTGTTCCCCAGCTGGCCCGGCGGCCCGTGGGCAGCCAACTCCGACCAGATTCGAGCGAGCGACAGCGACCGCGCGCTGGTGTTCCTGGCGCTGGCCGTCACAACGGGAGTTTTCCTCAAGCTGGGCCATAGGATGTACAAGATCGCCCTGCTCACCATCTCTACCGCCCTGCTGGTGGTGTTCACGGCGGTCGCAGTGCCTGTTGGCCTGGGTCTACTTTCCGGCATCCTCGTCATACTTGCCTCGGTGGCCTTCCTCCTGAGTCCGGCCGTAATTCAGTCAAGGCTGGAACGTCGCGAGCGCTCTCGCCAGCTTGTGGATGAGGATGGGGAGGTCGTGACCCATTGGTTCAGAAACGCCGGGTAGCGGTCGTGGTGGACAGCAGCAGCTGTCTGCCCCCCAGGCTTCTGGAGGAGTGGGGAATATACGTCGTCCCCCACGAGCTTATAGTTGACGAGCGTCCGCTGAAAGACGGAGTGGACATAGAGCCAGCCGAGTTCTACAGGATACTGCAGACCAACCAAAAACTCCCCACCACCTCATCCCCGAACCCCGCCAGCCTGCTGGATGCCTTTCGGTCAGCCAGTGCGGCGGCTGAAAGCATTGTGTGCATCACCCTCTCTTCCAACTTCAGTACAACCTACGAGTCCGCGTCCGTGGCCGCACACATGGCGGAAACCGAGCTGCCGGGTTGCTGTATCAGCGTGGTCGACAGCAAGGCCGCCGCAGGCGCAGAAGGTCTCATTGCCCTGGAAGCTGCGAGGGAAGCAAGGAACGGCGGCGACCTGCCAGAGGTGGTCTCGAAGGTGAAGGAGCTGGTGCCCAAGGTGAACCTGCTGGCCTTCCTCGACACCCTCTACTATCTTCGACGGAGCGGCAGAGTGCCCCGGGTCGCCGCATGGGCGGGATCACTTCTGGGCATCAAACCCCTCACAGAGCTGAAGATGGGAGAGGCCCGTGTGCTGGACAAGCCCCGATCCCGGGCCAAGGCCACGGAACGGCTCCTTCGCATCACCAGGGACCGGGTGGGAGATAGTCCCGTCCACATGAACGTCATGCACGCCCAGGCCGACGATGACGCCGAAAACCTCCGGGAGCGCGTGGCCGTGGAGTTCAACTGCCGGGAGCTGTTCGTCAGCGAGTTCACGCCGGTGATGGGAGCCCACCTGGGCCCCGGCCTTCTGGGGCTGGCTTTCTACACCGACGATTAGCTCCTGCCGACTAGGTAATCCGGGATCCCACCATGGCAGCGCTTCCGGGATTCTCCACAACATATGACCAAGGGACGCACCAGAGTAGCCCAACGAGACCGGGACGTTGAGGTGTTGCGGGCAAGCCTCTCTCCGACGCCAGAGTCCACGGCACGGCCGGTCATTGTGATCCTCAGCGGCCTTCCGGGGTCCGGCAAGTCCCACTTCGGCCGCAGACTGGTGGAGCAGGTGCCCCTCTTGGTCCTGCAGAGCGACCACCTCCGCAAAGCCCTGTTTCCCCACCCGTCGTACACCGATGCGGAGAGCGCCCGGCTGTTCGACGCCTACCACGCTCTGATCGAAGACCTCCTTGCCCATGGAACCCCCCTATTGATCGACGCTACCAATCTGGTCGAGGCCCATCGAGAGCGGCTGTACCGGGCCGCGCGCCGGCCGGAGGTCAGGCCGATCCTGGTGCGCCTTACCGCGCCCCGGGAGGTCATATACCGACGTCTGCAGCGCCGGTCCCGGGGCATGGACCCGGAAGACAGGTCCGATGCCGGACGGGAAGTCTACGACAGGATGTGCGCCGCCGTGGAGCCCGTCAGACGAGACCACTCGGTGGTGGACACTTCTAAGGACATCGGCTCGGCCGTATCCGAGATAGCCCGGGAGGTGCGGCTCTGGATGGACGAAATGGCTGGCACAAAGCCAGTCGACATGTCATAATGAGCCAGCTACGATGTAGTCAATCCGATGTGCGGGTTTTCCAAGTCAAATCCGCACATTTACCAGCATAAGGAGGACCCGTGAAAATACGGACAGAGCAAGGGGATGTCACCCAGATTCAGGTGCCCGCCCTCATCATTAACCTATTCGAAGGGGTGCGCAAGCCAGGAGGCGCCACGGGGGCGGTGGACACGGCCCTGGACGGCGCCATCTCCCAGCTCATCGAAGACGGCGAGATTAAAGGTAAGAAGGGTGAGAACACCCTTATCCACACCTTCGGGAAGATCGGGCCTGCCCGAGTGGTGGTGGCCGGCCTGGGTAAGCAGGACAGCTTCACTCAGGACACGGTGCGCGAGGTAATGGCGAGCTCATGTCGCTATCTAAGGAGACTGGGCATGAGCCAGATCGCAACCATAGCCCACGGCGCGGGCATCGCTGGGCTGGACACCAGGGCGGCCGGCCAGGCTATCGCCGAAGGATGCATCCTCGGCCTGTACCGTTTCAGAAACTACCTCACCCAGGACGAGGACAGCAACTCCGATATCGACGACATCCGCATCGTGGAGATGGACTCTGGCAAGCTGGCAGAGCTCGAAGCTGGACTGGATCGAGGATGCCTTATGGCCGAGTCGGCTGTCCTTGCCAGGGATATGGTGAACGAGCCGGCCAACGTCCTTACCCCCACACGGATGGCAGAGATCGCCGGCCAGATCGCCGAGGAAGAGGGACTACAGATAGAAGTGCTGGACAGGCCGGACATGGAGGAGATGGGTATGGGGGCCTTCCTGGGAGTCGCCCGGGGAAGCGACCAGCCACCCAAGCTCATCGTCCTGAAGTACGTCGGCGACCCCGACAACCCTACCAACAACCTGGGCCTCGTGGGTAAAGGCATCACCTTCGACACCGGCGGTATCTCGCTGAAGCCGGCGGGCGGCATGGAGGACATGAAGGGGGACATGGCCGGCGGCGCATCGGTGATCGGCGCGATGAAGGCCATCGGGCGCATCAGGCCCAAGATCAACGTGACCGGGCTGATAGCCGCCACCGAGAACATGCCCGGCGGCTCGGCCCAGCGGCCAGGCGACGTGGTGCGCAGCATGAGCGGCAAGACCATCGAGGTGATCAACACCGATGCCGAAGGGCGCCTCGTGCTGGCCGACGCCCTCTGCTACGCACGACAGATCGGCCTCAGTAGGCTGGTGGACATCGCCACGCTGACGGGAGCGATGGTGGTGGCCCTGGGAAACGCCTGTAGCGGGGTGATGACCAACGACCAGGCCCTGACCGACAGGGTGATCAACGCGGGAGAGTCCACCGGCGAGAGGATCTGGCAGCTCCCGATGTACTCTGACTATAAGGAGCTCATCAAGAGCAGCGTGGCGGACGTGAAGAATTCCGGCAGCAGATCGGCCGGCTCCATAAGCGCAGCCAAATTCCTAGCGGAGTTCGCCGAGGACACCCCATGGGCCCACCTGGACATCGCAGGCACCTACTTCAGCGACAAGGACAAGGGCTACCTGTCCAAGGGAGGAACGGGGGTCCCGACGAGGACCTTGATCAACCTGACCACCGACCTCGCCCAGAGCTGACGCCGGTTGACTCAGCCGCCGGATTCCCGTAGACTTCTAGGTACGGAATTCGTCCGTGGTGAGCGTAGCCAAGTGGCCTAAGGCGCCTGGCTGTGGCCCAGGAGATCGTGGGTTCGAATCCCACCGCTCACCCCACAACACGTCGGTGCGCCCGTAGCTCAATGGATAGAGCACTGGGCTTCGGACCCAGGGGTTGCGGGTTCGAATCCTGCCGGGCGCGCCATATTTTGTAGCTAGTTAAGGGCCTCTAGAGTGATCTGGAGGCCCTCTTCTTTGGGAATAGCTAACATTGTAGGCCGTCAGCGATAATGGGACACATCGGAGGGTAAGAAAACCCGAGAGTTTGGAGGGTGGCGAGAGCTCCTGAAGTGAGGGTAGAGTTACCCACAGAAAGGAGCAGATGTGTCCCAGTCAGACGTAGACAAAGCAGAGGCCGCCGAGGAACGGAGCGCGGAGACGAGGTCCTTCGTTCGCACGGTGA
>CBDFKU010000001.1:0-10311 GCA_965248975.1 Dehalococcoidia bacterium | reverse complement strand
CACACCGTCATCGTGGACGGCAGAGTCGTGGTGGAAGGCGGTGAGCCCCTCTTCGTCGACGAGTGGGAGCTCATCCAGAGGGTGCAGGGCATTGGGGAGAAGCTGCTGGCCCGAGCGGGAGTCTCCTTCCCGCAGCGATGGCCAGTTTGCTAACTACTGCGGAATTCTGGCGGCGGAATTCCGCTCCCCTCGATGATGTTTCTAAGAGTTCCTAGAGGAAGTTGCTTGCCTTTGTGATAGGGGACAATCACTTGCCTACCAGAGTCTGGATTACGCCACTTCTGGTGACTGCCGCGTTGGGAGACCTTGCTAAAGCCGTTTCGCAGAAGGACCCTAGCAACCTCGGAGGCCCTCATCCGAGGAATTCTTCCAGACATCAGACGCGAATTTCAACCTCGAAAACCTTGCCATCAGGACTGATTTTCGTCGGAGATGGCTCAAGATACAGGGCTATGGCCTCCTTGATACCCTCCAGCGCCTCTTCCTCACTATCACCGGCACTAGTACACCCGGGCAACTCGGGACAATAGGCGGCGTAATCGCGGCTTTCAGGGTCGTATTCCACGACCACTCGGACTTTCATGTTATTTACTCCGGCAACAAAACGCTGAGCGTCGTTCTACACTCCGCTCGCTCCACTTCATTCTATTCCAGACCAGATGTGCCCGCAACGTACGACATCAGCGGCGATACCGTGCCTATGACGCTGGAGTCGATGTCCTTTATGGTGGGGCGGCCGCACATCCCCATGGCCATGTCCAGCTCGTCCCGCAGCATCTGAAGCACGTCGCGCAGCCCTGCCTCGCCGTTCACGGCCAGCCCCCAGTACATGGGCCGGCCTATGAGCACCGCTCGGGCGCCAAGGGCCAGCGCCTTCATCACGTCGGTACCGCGCCGAATGCCGCCGTCGAGGTAGACCTCCAGCTTGCCGTCGACGGCGGCCACGACCTCCGGCAGCGCCTCTATGCTCGCGAAGGTCGTATCCAGCTGGCGGGCTCCGTGGTTGGACACCACACACGCCTTCACTCCATGCTCCGCGCACAGGCGCCCGTCCTCCGCAGTCATGATGCCCTTGACCAGTATCGGCAGAGAGGTGTTGGCCGCCAGCCAGTCCAACTCCGACCATGTGGCCGAGCGACTTATGCGGGCGTTGATCCCGCTGGGGACACTCCAGCTATGCTCCCAGGACTCTCCGTCCGACACCACTCCGGCGTAGTTCACAGGGGGGCCGCCGGAGAGCCGGTTACGGATATTCCGCTCCCGCTTGCCCCGTGTAGTATTGTCCAGCGTGACACATATGGCCGAGTAGCCCGCTTCCTGGGCACGCTGGGCCATCATCTTGGTCAGCTCCCGATCGTCGAACAGCCATAGCTGAAACCAGATGGGCCCACTGGCCGCGGCGGCCACTTCCTCCAGGGTGAGGCCGGAACCCGAGCTGAGGATCATGACGGTCCCCATAGCGCCGGCGGCACGGACGGTCGCCACCTCGCCGTCGGGATGAGCCGTTGTGTGGCCTCCGGCCGGGTCCATCATCACAGGAAACTCTATGCGCTGTCCCAGCACGGTAGTTGACAGGTCCCTGTTACTTATGTCAACCAACATACGGGGGCGCAGCATTATCGAATCGTAGACCGTGCGGGTCCTCCTCAAGGTTAGCTCGTCGGCGGCGCCACCGGCGATGGAGTCGTAGTTCTCCTTTGGCAGGATCTCCTTGGCTCGGGCCTCGTACTCGTAGATGTTTATGGGTCCGGTAGTCATGGCGTCCCTCCCAATATTGGCCACGTCTGCCATTCGCCAGGCGCGGTGGCCTTCTGTATTCGGATTCCGGCAAGGAAAAGAATAGGCGCTGTCTCCACGCCCGTCAACCGCCTGGGCATCGGTGGGATTTGTGGAAATCCTTGCGTATATGGATCCTTTTGTTGCAATGGCAGGCAGAAAGTGGGAATATATAGTGGCAAAACGATAGCCAGGAGGGTATGGAAATGGCACACGCCGATGACATAGCTTTGATGGCGCACCTCATGCGACGGGCCGGCTTCGGAGCCACACGCGAAGAGCTGGAGACACGGGTCGCCAGGGGCTACGAAGCGACGGTGGAGGATCTGCTGAACCCCGGAGACCAGGAATCCACCGACACCCTCGAGTTGATGCGGTACCACCCATGGGCCTGGAAATCCGGAACTGTGTCGGGGATGGGAAGCGCCCAATGGCTCTTCCATATGATCAATTCCAAGAAGCCTCTGGAGGAGAAGATGGTGGTCTTCTGGCACCACGTCTTCGCCACTGGAGTGTCCAAGGTCGATTGCTACGACGAGATCATGGACATGATCAACCTGTTCCGAGAGCAGGGGATGGGCAATTACCGCGGTCTGCTGATGGAGCTTTCCAAGAACCCGGCCATGCTCTACTGGCTGGACAACAACGAAAACCACGCCGACGCGGTCAACGAGAACTGGGGCCGAGAGTTGCTGGAGCTGTTCAGCATGGGCGTGGGCAACTACACCGAAACCGACGTACGGGAGGCCTCTCGCGCCTTTACCGGCTGGACCATGACCCCCAGGCTGCCCCGGTTCCCGATGAACCGGTTCGACTGGCAGTTCGAGTACAAGCCGGAGGACCACGACGACACCGAGAAGACCTTCCTGGGCCACACGGGGCGGTTAAACGGAGAAGACATCATCGACATCGTCTGCCAGCAGCCGGCCACGGCCAGGTTCATCTCCCGCCATGTGTACAACTTCTTCGTGGCCGACGAGGCCCAGGTCCCGGCCTGGCAGGTGACCCCACCAAGAGACCCCCAGGCCATCGACACTCTGGCCAAGACATTCACCGATTCCGACTACGACATCCGATCGGTGATGCGGGTACTGTTCAACTCCGACTTCTTCAAGGACGCCAGGTTCTCCAAGATAAAGAGCCCCATCGAGGTGGTGATCGGTACCGTCAGGCTGGTGGGAGGCTTCGAGTTCCCCGCGCCCGGCTTCGGCGAGCTGGCCAAGCAGACGGGCTACATGGGACAGGACCTGATGAATCCCCCCAGCGTGGAGGGCTGGCACACCGGGGCCGAGTGGATAAACAGTGGTTCCCTGATGAGGCGGGTCAACTTCACCGCCGACCTGATCTCCGACACCAGCCGGCCGGGCGTCCAGTCGCTGATCGCCACCCTGCGCTCCAAGGGAAACCAGTCCCCCGAGGGGTTCGTGGACTCCTGCCTCGACCTCATGGGCCCTCTGGAGATCGGACCGGACACCAAGTCAGAGCTGGTGGATCACGCCAACACAGGCGGGCCACTTAGCTGGGGTCCCGAAGGGGACGGCGCAACCGCCACGGGTCGCGTCCTTGAGATGTTCCAGCTTATCGTCTCCTTGCGAGACTACCAGTACGCCTAGGAACGGCATAAAACAGGCTATCCAAGTTGGGCACCGGGTGACATAGTCGCCCCGGTGCCCAACTTGTTGGCGGTACCGATTCAGAGCCGGCGGTCCAGTCCAAGAAACCTCTAATACCCCTCACCCAGATGCCATCGACTGGGCCGTCGCCGGGATGGTCGCTGTCACCGGTAATTAACGTTCCGGTAATTAACGTTCAAGGAGGTGGCTATGGCAACCAGGCGGATCCCGCCCGAAGAAGAAATAGACGGCTACATGACCGCCCTCAGTAACTGGGGACGGTGGGGCCCAGACGACGACCTGGGGACCCTCAATCTGATCACCCCGGAGAAAACCGCCCAGGCCACCCGGCTGGTCACGGAGGGGATCAGTGTCAGCTGCTCCAGGCTGATCCTCCCCGAGAACGCCCCCGACGTGCCCACCCAGTTTCAGCACTTCATGATTACCACCGGCGAAGCCGCCCCCAGCACCGGCATCGGCTCATCGGGGGAGTACATCGGCATGGCCATACACGGCCATACTATTACGCACATAGATTGCCCCTGCCACACCTTTTGGGATGGCAAGATGTATAACGGGAAGCCGGCTTCACTGGTAACGTCCGTAGAGAAGGCTTCAGTGGGCGGCGTTCAGAACATCCAGAACGGCGTGATAACCCGGGGCGTGCTGCTCGACATCCCCCACCTGAGGGGAAAGGAGTGGCTGGACGAGGGAGAGGCGATCTTCCCCGAGGAACTGGAGGAGGCTGAAGCAGCCCAGTGGGTCCGGGTGGGCGAAGGCGACGCCCTGATGATCCGCATGGGCTGGCCCAAGCGGCGGGAACAGGTCGGGCCGGTGGCGCCTCCCTGCTTCCCCGGCATCCACGGCTCGGCATACCCCTGGCTGCGCCAGCGAGACGTGGGGTTGATTATCTCCGACACCAACCTCAACGTGGAGCCCAGCGGGTACTCTCAGAAGATGGAGTACTTCCTGCCCTGCGTGGGGACCGTCGCCATGGGGATGTACGACGTTGACGCCGCCGATCTGGAGGAGCTGGCCAGCGTATGCAGGCGGTTGAATCGATGGGAGTTCATGCTGGTCCTGGCTCCCCTGAAGATCCACAACGGCACCGGCTCACCGGTGAACCCGCTGGCGGTATTCTAGGAAGTAACCTGTGGATAGTTCACTAGTCGCCACGCAAAATATGCGGAACAGGATATTCCATAACCCATATCCTGGACGGGGGCTCGTGGTTGGACTAAATGAAACGGGAACCAAGTACATACAGCTTTATTGGGTTATTGGGAGAAGCGAGAATTCAAGGAACAGGATTCTAATATTGGACAACGATACGGTCAATACTGTTCCTTATGATCTCAATAAGTCCTCGGGCGATAAGTATACGATCTATACTGCGATGACCTCGTGGGGAAACTATCACGTTGTATCGAATGGAGATCACACTAGTACTCAGTCAACTCGGTGTTGGTAATTATTTAAGAAATCACTCAAAGTTGCTACCCTTTGGGAAGACAGAATCTACCCAAGGGGTGGCAGTGATGGGACGACGGGAAAAGTATAGGGTGCGCTTGGACCAGGAAGACCGGGAACAACTCCAGCAATTGATTCGAAGTGGGAAGAGCCGGGCTCGTGTGATGACCCGGGCGAGGATTCTACTAAAGAGCGATGAGGGTTGGAAGGCTCCCAAGGTGTCTGAGGCCTTGGACGTCTCCGTAGGCACAGTGTTCCGCATCAAGCGGCGTTTCGCTGAAGAGGGCATGAAGGGGGCTTTGCTGGAAAGGCCCAGGCCCAGGCCACGGAGGAAGCTGGACGACAAGGGAGAGGCCCACCTCATCGCCCTGGCCTGCAGCGCCGCGCCGGAGGGCCACGACCACTGGACCCTGCGGCTGTTGGCCGGGAAAGTGGTAGAGCTAGGGTTGGTGCCCTCCATGTCCCATGAAGGCATCCGCAAGCGGCTCAAAAAAACGTTCTTAAGCCGTGGCAGAAGAAGGAATGGTGTATTCCTAAGGTGAGCGCCGACTTTGTGGCAGCCATGGAGGATGTGCTGGACCTGTATGCCGAGCCCTATGACCCCCGGCGGCCGGTGGTCTGCTTTGACGAGACCTCGACTCAGCTGTTGAGCGAGCCACGGCCGCCCCTCCCAGCGAAGCCGGGACAGCCGCGGCGACAGGACTACTTTGTACCGAAGGGAGGGCACCCGGAACCTGTTCCTGACCTGCGAGCCGCTGCAGGGCTGGAGACACGTGGCCATCACCCAGCGGCGGACCCAGCAGGACTTCGCCCGTCAGATGCGTTGGTTGGTGGATGAGGCCTACCCGGAGGCCCCGGTGGTGCGAGTTGTTCTGGATAACCTGAACACTCATCGCCCGGCTTCCCTGTACGAGGCCTTTCCTGCCCCTGAGGCCCGGCGTATCGTAAAGCGGCTGGAGTTCCACCACACCCCCAAACACGGCAGTTGGCTCAACATGGCGGAGATCGAGTTCAGCGTCCTGGCCCGATCTTGCCTGAGGAGGCGTGTCCCCGATGAGGCTGCCCTCCGCCGAGAAATTCAGGCCCTGGAGGGGGAGCGAAACGCCGCCCGAGCCTCTATCCATTGGCGCTTCAACACCCAAGATGCTAGGGCGAAACTCCATCGGCTATATCCTTCAAATCACAGGTTGACTGAGTACTAGTACCATACTCGACCATATTTCCACTGGGGGTAGTTTTGAATCTGCATTGTTAACCAGGGGTCATGAGCAAGATGATCCCCA
The DNA here is from genome assembly GCA_965248975.1 of Dehalococcoidia bacterium. Taxonomy (GTDB): domain Bacteria; phylum Chloroflexota; class Dehalococcoidia; order Lucifugimonadales; family JAGWBF01; genus CBDFKU01. The sequence goes on along the minus strand of CBDFKU010000001.1, from coordinate 4,169 downwards.
TCTCACTCAGAGAATATCTGGGATTCTTGACCTCAGTGGTCCTCCCTCCCTTACGCTAGGCAGAATTAAGAGAACCGAATTCGATGCCAACAAATCTTCTTACGGATTGTTTTGTTTTCCCTAGCCTAGCAGGGGGCTTCGGGATCTGTATTCACACTTACAATGGTGATGGCGACCCACTGCCTGGTTTTGAGGCGGATCCTTACCTCGTGAAATTAGACAATAGCATAAATGAAATCGCCAATAGATATTGGGATCTACTGAACGCTAATAATCGAGTAGCCCTAGCTGTTAAATCGATAGAGATCGGTACGCGAAAGGTAGAATTTAACATCATCAATCAGTTGAGTAGCCAAAGATCAGCCGATTCCTAGACTACAGATTACGTGCAAAGGCACCTGGCGTCTATCCGGTCAGACTCGAATAACAGCGGTGAAGGAGGACCGACGCGGTGAAGTTTGACATCTTCCCCCTGCCCTCGATACCGGGGACCCTGAAGGACCGGGAAGCCCTGCGTCCCATCGGCCGCAACAACGAACGCTATCAACAGATGCTGGACGAGCTGCGGAAGATCGCCATCCTGGCCGACGAAATCGGGATCGACGCCCTATCCACCACAGAGCACCACTTCCACTCCGAGGGCTTCGAGGCGTCGGTAGCGCCGCTGCTCCTCTTCGCTGACCTGGCAGCCAGGACCAAGCGCATAAAGTTCGCTCCCCTGGGCCTGGTTCTGCCTTCCTGGGACCCCATCCGCTGCGCCGAGGAGCTGGCAGTGTTGGACCACCTGACCAAGGGCCGCCTCATAGTCGGGTTCGCCCGAGGCTACCAGGACCGCTGGACCAACATCCTTGGACAGCACTACCACGTTACCGGCGCGCCCATGGACGGTTCGGAGTTGGACAACCACAACCGGACGGTCTTCGAGGAGGTCTTCAAGATCATCAAGATGGCCTGGACCCAGGAGACCATCGAGTACAACAGCGACTTCTACTCGATACCCCAGCCCTACAAAGAGGGCATCCGGCGCTGGCCCGCCGCCGCATGGACCCGACAGTACGGGGCACCGGGAGAGGTGGACGACGAGGGGGTCATCAGGCGTATCAGCGTGATCCCCAAGCCCTACCAGCAGCCCCATCCCCCCCTCTGGCAGCCCTTCTCGGTGAGCGAGTCCACAATTCGCTGGTGCGCCAGGGAGGACATCCTTCCCTGGATACTGGTCTCCTACCCTGAGAGGTTCACGGCCGCGTGCGGGGTCTACCAGGAAGAGGCCGCAACGGTGGGGCGGGAGCTAAAGCTAGGACAGAGCGTGGGGGCCGCCAGGTCCATCTCCATCGGCAAGACCTATGAAGAAGCCTTTGCCCTGGGCGCCAGGACCACCGGGCTGGGTTTCCACGCTTACTTCTCGGGATTCGGCTTCCTGGAGGCTTTCCGGAACCCCGGGGAGGAGGCCCCCTCGCCCCTCAAGCTGCCCAGCCCCGAGGCGGTGTACCAGCGCATGGTGGACCACGACTACGCCCTCTGCGGCACCGTGGACGACATCAAGCGGAAGATGGAGTCCGTCTCCCGCTGCCACGCCGATGGGGAGCTGGAGTGGCTCTGCTGGAACTTCCCCCAGGGATTCCTCACCTGGGACGAGGCCCAATGGCAGATCGAGACCTTCGGCAGGGAAATCCTGCCCGAGTTCAAGGACTGACCCAACCGACACTTCCAAGCCGGCGCCAAGATTTGCCATCATCCTGACTGAGCCGGAGGCCCTATGCTCAGCCCCTACACTGTACTGGACCTGACCGATCATCGCGGCGAGCTGGCGGGCATGGTGCTGGGGGACCTGGGGGCAGACGTAATAAAGGTGGAACCTCCCCAGGGTTCATCCAGCCGGCGAATGGAGCCCTTCCTGGACGGCGCTCCCGAGTCGGAGCACAGCCTCCAGTTCTTCGCCTTCAACCGCAACAAGCGGGGAATCACCCTGGACCTGACCACCGAAGCCGGTCGCAGCGCCTTCAAGCGTCTGGTTGAGAAGGCCGACTTTCTGATCGAGTCCGCGGCCCCCGGAGAGATGTCCCGTATCGGGCTGGGCTTCGACGACCTGAGCCTCGTGAACCCCCGGCTGGTCTATGCTGCGATCACCCCCTTCGGCCAGGACGGCCCCTACGCCGGCCTGGCGGCCAGCGACCTGACCCTGGCGGCCCTGGGAGGACCCATGAGCCTCCAGGGCGACCCGGGCCGGGCTCCCGTGCGTCTGTCGGTGCCCCAGGCCTGGCTCCACGCCTCTTCCGAAGCCTCCGTGGCATGCTTGGTGGCCCACGCCCGGATGCTCCAGACCGGAGAACCCCAGTTCGTCGACGTCTCGGCCCAGGCGGCCATGGTGTGGACCATGCTCCATGCCAGGGTGGCCCACGCCATCCAGGGCGCCGATTTCAACCGACAGAGTTCTATACTACAGGTCGTCACCTACACCATACCTCTGGTCTACCAGTGCGCCGATGGCTACGTCGTGCTGATCCCCACCGGCGCTACCGTCAGCAAGATGGTGCACTGGTGGGTCGAGGACGGCGTGGTCCCCGAGGAGTGGATCGATGGCGAGGATTGGGCTAGCTACGACATACGGTTCTTGCAGGGCCGCCCCGTAAACTACAGCGTGGAAGATGTCCTGGACGCGACACGGCGGTACGCACGGGGCCGCAGCAAAGCCGAGCTGCTGGAGCGCGGCCTCCGGGAAGGGGTCACCGTCGCGCCGGTGAGCACCATGGCCGACGTGGCCCGCTTTCGGCACCTGGAGGAGCGGGGATACTGGCTCATGGCGCCGCTGCCGGACGGTCGAGAGGTCCCTGCTCCCGGCGTCTCCGCCAGGCTGACCGAGACTCCGATGACGGTTCGCCGCTGGGCGCCCAGGCTGGGCCAGCACACCGAAGAGGTCCTGGAAGAGAAACTGGGCCTGTCCGCCGACGAAATCGCCGCCGCGTGCGGCGTCTTGCAAACTTAGGTCAACGTATTCCCTCTCCCCAAGCGGGAGTCGGGGATTAAGGAGAATTCCATGCCGGATCGGCTGCCCTTCGAGGGCATCAAGGTCGCCGATTTCTCGTGGATCTGGGTCGGCCCCACCACCGGCAGATACCTGGCAGATCACGGCGCCACCGTTGTCCGCGTAGAGGGCATCGACCCGCCCGATCGCGTGCGTTCCCTGGGCCCCTTCAAGGACAACGTCCCGGGGCCGGACCGGTCCCACGCCTTTGGCGACTTCAACACCTCCAAGTACGGCCTGTCCCTGGACCTGAAGAACCCCGAGGGTGTGGCCATCGCCTGCCGCCTGCTGGCCTGGGCGGACGTGTGCATCGAGAGCTTCACCCCTGGCACGGTAGACGACCTGGGCATCGGCTATGAAACGGCCCGTGGGCTAAACCCTTCGATAATCATGGCCAGCACCTGCCTCATGGGCCAGACCGGGCCGGCCGCCCCTTTCGCCGGTTACGGCTTCCACGCCGGGGCGATCGCCGGCTTCTACGAGGTGACCGGTTGGCCCGACCTTCCCCCCGACGGCCCGTGGATCGCCTACACCGACGCCGTGGCCCCCCGCTTCCTGGCGGCAACCATCATGGCCGCCCTGGACCATCGCCGCAGGACGGGCCAGGGGCAGCACATCGACGCATCACAGCTGGAGATGTCCCTCCAGTTCCTGGCGCCCCAGATCATCGACTACAACGTCAGCGGCCGCGTGGTGTCCCGGAACGGCAACCGCTCGGACACGGCGGCGCCCCAGGGGGCCTACCGCTGTGCCGGCGACGATCAGTGGTGCGCCATCGCGATAGACACCGACGAGCAGTGGAGAGCGCTGCGTCGGGCTTTGGGAGATCCGGGTTGGGCCCAAGACCCCCGATTCGACACGGCCCAGGGCCGCCTGCATCACCACGACGAGATAGACCGGCACCTGGAAGCATGGGCCTCTGAGAGGTCGCCCCAGGAGGTGATGCGGCACCTGCAATCGGAGGGCGTTCCGGCGGGCGTGGTCCAGCGAAGCAGCGATCTGCTCCGGGACCCGCAGCTGGAGCATCGGGGCGCCTTCCGATCCCTGGACCACCCGGAAATGGGAAACGTCCCCTACACTGGGAATCAGTTCAGCATCACGGGCTACGACGGCGGACCCCGGTTTGCGGCGCCTGTGGTGGGACAGC